>CAZQJC010000151.1:0-1806 GCA_964593795.1 uncultured Myxococcales bacterium
GGTACGACGCGGCGAGCGCGCGGCGCTGCTCCGGGGTGCGATGCCGGCGCAGCGCGTCGCGCAGCACCCCAGTCGCGTGGGGGTACTGGCACAGATCGGGGAGCGGTTGCATGGGGCCTCCTGATCGGATGGCACCCATGCTAGACCGAATATGGGCAGGTCGTCAATGCCGAATATGGGCAGGTCGCAAAAAGGCTCCTACGTCCTCCGCGGCGCCGGCTCGATTTCGGCTTGACTGCCGGACCGGATTCGGGCATAAAGCCGCCATGCGTACAGCGCTGGACCAGTGGCTCGAGCGCGCGCGGGTCGAGGAAGCCGAACTCGCGCGGCAATCGGGAGTCGCGCGCAGCGTGATTTACCGGGTCCGGCGTGGGCACGGCGCCAGCGCGAGGAACCTGCTCAGGTTGGCGCGCGTCACGGGGCTGCGGATCGAGGACATGCTGCCCTCGGGACAGCCGCCCGCGGCGGAGGCCGAGGCCGAACGTGCCGCGGGGTGACGTCGCCGCTCACGGGATCTCGTACACCTTAGGCTCCTCGCTTTTCGGGGTTCCGGCAGCCCGCGATTCTGCCAGTTTCTTTGCGTCCACGACCTCGGAGCGCTCGCGTTGTCGACGCATCTCGACGTTCTGCTCGGCCCCGGCCTGCCAGCGTGAGGGGCAGGAATACGCGGCGCGCCTGGCACACCGGAGGGCCGCGTGAGCGATCCTGTCTGTCCGAGACGGGAGCCCGACCTCGTCGACCTTTCGATCGACGAGGCGATGGCGCTGCGTTGGCGGCGCGGCCGGGTTGACCGCGGGCTCGGGCCGCTCGATCCGTTCGAAGGCGATCCGATGCGCGAACTCTACGAAGAGCTGATCGACAGCCTCTGCTACGCACGCGAGGCGAAGCGGCAGCGACGTGCGCTGCATCCGATCGAGCGCACGCTGCGGCAGTTGGCGGTGGCCGTGCGCGATCGGATCCGGAACATCGAGGACCCACCGTGTCGCGGCGGATGAGGTTCAGGCGCGAGGAGCGCTCGCGCAGCGCGAGAATGCGGCGCCGGGTGGAGGCCGTGGAGCGTCTTCGCACCGATGTTCTCGGACTCGACACCGTCGAGGAGATCGACGCAATCGAACGCGCGCGGGGCGGGAAGTGGCGCGAGTCGAGGACGCTCGCGCCGGACGAAGAGGTGATCGAGGACGCGCGGCTCACCTGAGCACGCGCACGAGGAGGGAGGGGAGCAGTGGGAGAAATCGAGACGGTGACAATCTCTGATGACGGCATGGCGTCTGTCACCATAACTAGCGACGAGCTCTTCGGCGCGGCCGAGAAGGTGCAGCGCGCCGCGCGGCAGACGAAGGGCGGCCCGCCGCGGCAGACGAAGGGCGGCCCGCCGAGGACGACGGTCGAGCGAATCATGGAGGACGTGGCGCAGATCATCGAGGAGTCCATGCCGCCGCTCTACGCCTCGATCGACGCGACCGAGTACGAGCTGCCGGCGTCGATCGCGATCAAGATCGCGTTCGTTCCGGCCAAGCCCGACACCGAGACGAAGATCGGCGAGCCGGCGCAGGTCGTGGTCAGCGGCAAGCTCGCGCTGCCGACGACGAAGCACGAGCACGAGGCGCAGCCGAGCAGCGGGCAGCTCAGCCTGCTCTAGCAGGCTCCATCTCGCCGGGGGGGGGTAGGGGTGGCGACGGATAGCGTCTACACGCTGGCGCAGGTCGAGATGGTGCGCGAACGCGCGCGCGAAGGCGCGTTCGGCGTGAATGCGGGCATGATCTACGTGCTCGCGCGGATGCTCGCCGAGCGCATGCGCGCCGAGGC
>CAZQJC010000152.1:0-1587 GCA_964593795.1 uncultured Myxococcales bacterium
GACCCGGCGCACAGCGAGATCTACCTCGTCGAGGGCGACTCGGCCGGCGGCAGCGCCAAGCAGGGGCGCGACCGGTCGTTCCAGGCCATCCTGCCGCTGCGCGGCAAGATCCTCAACGTGGAGCGCGCGCGCATCGACAAGATCCTGAGCAACGAGGAGATCCGCGCGATCATCACCGCCATCGGCACCGGCGTGCGCGAGGACTTCACCCTCGCCGATGCGCGCTACCACAAGATCATCATCATGACGGACGCCGACGTGGACGGCGCCCACATTCGCACGCTGCTGCTCACGTTCTTCTTCCGGCAGATGCAGGAGCTGATCGAGGCGGGCTTCATCTACATCGCGCAGCCGCCGCTGTACCGCGTGGCCCGGGGCAAGGAAGAGGTGTACTGCTACGGCGAGCAGGAGCGGGAGGAGGCCGTGAAGCGGCTCAGCAGCGATGGCAAGGCCAACGTGAACATCCAGCGCTACAAGGGCCTCGGCGAGATGAACCCGGGCCAGCTCTGGAAGACCACCATGGACCCCGACACCCGCACGATCCTCCGGGTCACCATGGAGGATGCCGTGGAGGCGTCGAAGCTGTTCGATGAGCTGATGGGCGACGAGGTGGAGCCCCGCCGGCTCTTCATCGAGCGGAACGCCCGGTACGTCACCAACCTGGACGTCTAGTGGAAGTCGACGTCCTTCGCAGCAAGATCCCCGAGCTCCTGGCCGAGCTCGGGGAGGATCGCGCCAGGCTCTCGCTGGGCCAGGACGCCTGGGTGGTGCACCGCGGCTCGGTCACCGGCTATGTGGCGATCCTCGGCGCGGACGAACCGGAGGCCGACCCGTTCCTGCACGTGAAGTTCCGCGTGGCCAAGGTGCCCCAGCGCGGGCGCGAAGCCCTGCTCCGCACGCTCCTCAGCCTGAATCACGACCTCGGCAACTACGCAGCGTTTTCCGTGGACGAGAACGATTGCGTCTGGCTCGGCGCGGGCCGGTTCTGCGCCGATGTCGAGGAACCGGAGCTCCTCGAACTCATCACCCAGACGGCCCGCCTGGCCGACCGCTACGATGACGAGTTGATCGAGACCTTCGGCAAGGACGTCTCCCTCCTCTAGTCCCGCACTACTGGCGCCTGGGCTGGTCCAGTTCGGCCCGCCGGCGCGCGACCGCATCCCGCTCCGGACGGAGCGAGGGATCGGGATCGCTCCACAACGTCAGGAACTCGTCGTAACTGCGCCGCGCGAGCGCCGAGTCGCCCAGCTGGGCGGCCACGGCCCCCCGCCGCGCCAGCGCGCGCACGAACAGCAGCCAGTCGGTGCTGGCGGACGAGCCCGGCTCCACGTGAAGCGAGTCGAGCTGGCCGTAATAGTTGAGGGCATCCACCGGCCGGCCGATGGCTTCCGCGGTCACCCCGAGGGCAAAGAGGTTGTCGGCATCGGATGCCGTGTCGCGCGAGGCCCGCTCGAACAGCCGCGCCGCGCGCGGGCGATCGCCGGCAGCGGCAGCCGCGGCGGCATCGAGGGCGAGGAGGCTGTCCGTGCCCGAGAGGGCGCGCCACGCGCGCGATGACGCCGTATCTCCCAGCGCCGCCGACGCCAC
>CAZQJC010000153.1:0-31492 GCA_964593795.1 uncultured Myxococcales bacterium
GTGTCGATGCACACCAAGCTTTGATCACGCGCCGATCCAGCGCTCAAGTTCTTGTCGAGGCGCGCCGCTAACCGATCGAAATGATCCAGGTTGGCGTTTCGACCCGGACGAGCACGAGCACGAGCACGAGCACGAGCACGAGCACGAACTAGGGACAGCCCCTAGTCCTGGACGTCGACGCGGACCTTGACCTCGAGGGTCTCGTTGCCGCCGCCGACGTAGATGGTGCCGCTCGTGGGGGTGGCGTCGACGTAGTTCCTGCCGACGGCGACGCGGATGTGGTCGGTCTGGGTCACGATGCCGTTCGTCGGATCGAAGCCCTTCCATCCGCTCTCGGGCAGGTAGACCTGCAGCCACGCGTGCGACGCCTCGGACTGCACCTGGTTTGGGTTCTTCGGCCCCGTGTAGAGGTAGCCGCACACGTAGCGCGCGGGCACGCCGAGCAGGCGCGCCAGGCAGATGAAGAGGTTCGTGAAGTCCTGGCAGACGCCGCGCCGGTTGCAGTAGGTCTCGAACGCCGTCGTCGACAGCGACGTCGTGCCCTGCTGGTACCGGTACTCCTTGAAGATGGTCGCGTTGATGTCGACCAGCGTGTCGAGGAGGTCGTAGTCGTTGCGCTCGACGAAGCTCATCGCGTACTCGGTCAGCTCCGCGAGTTGCGTCTCGGGCAGCTCGGGCGGCAACAGGAAAGGCTGCAGCGCCTGGCGCTGCCAGGGCATCCACACGAGCGGGATCTGCGAGCGCTTGTGCGACGGGTGCCCCATCGGGTCGCCGTCGAGCGCGAGCGCGACCGACCGCGCCTCGATGCGCAGCTCGGTGAACGCGGTCTCGATGAAGATGCGCAGCGTCTGGTTGCCGAACACGTCCTCGAAGCGCTGCTGACGCCCCGTGAAGGGCTTCTGGTCGAGCGTGATCGTGAGGTCGTGCTCGATGAGCGACTGCAGCCGGTCGTGTACGGGTACCAGGCGGAACAGGTGCGTCGATCGCTCGACCGGCTTGTCGTACGTGTACACGGTGCTGTGCTGCACCTCGAGGCGCTTCGGTGGCTGCACGCGCGGGTGCTCCCGGATGGCCCTGGCGACCAGGCCCGACTCGGGCCGGATGGTGGCGTGGCGCGCGGCCGGCACGGGCTTGAGCTCGGCGCGGATGGCGCCCTGGCGCACGACGAGCAGCGCCCCGGGCTCGAGCCTGCGCCACTTCGCCACGCCGCCGGTCGCCTCGAGCGGCGACGACGACACGATGACGCCCTTTCGGCTCTTGACGTCGCGCTTGGTGAGGTTGACCTCGACCTCGCTGTCGCCGAACGCGAGCTGCCCGTACGGCGGCGCGAGCTCCCACAGCCAGAGCTCGCCCTCGCCCTGCCGGTCCGCGTAGACGACGAGGTCGCGGCCGTCGGTGATGACGTTCGAGAGGCTCCCGTAGGCGTTGAGCTCGTCGAACCACTCGCGCAGACGCTCGTGCGCGACGTCGCCGAGGGCGCGCGCGCCGGCCTCGTGCATCCGCCCGAGCAGCACGCAGAAGATGAGCTCCGAGTCGGTCGATCCCACGGGCTCGAACGCGGCGCCCGGCGGCGGCGCCACGTGGTAGCGCAGCGAGCCGGAGTGCGCGAACAGGAAGTCTCGCGCCCCGTGGCTGCGACAGAACGGCTGCGTGTTGGCGTCGGTGAGCGCGCCCCACGTCGCCGAGCGGACGTGCATGACGAACACGGACGACTCGAGGCTCTCGTTGGCGACGAGCTGCGCGCGCAGGCTCGCCGTACCCGGAGCGGGCTCCTTCCACACCGACGCGGACGGCTCGCCGCGCGGGAAGTGGCCGAGGCCCCACCCGTCGGGCGGCCGGTGCCCGGGCTCGAGGCAGATCAGGTTGAACGAAGGCGACAGCTCGCCCTCGAAGGACATCGCGAGGACGTTCGGCATCTATCCGCCCAGGAGCTCCTGCGAGATCTCGTTGCACACGTCGTGGGTCTCGTCCACCACGTGGGTGAGCGCGCTGTGCAGGTTGGCTCGGTCCGCGGTCTCGGACGTGCGCACGCTGAGCCACGTCTCTAGCGCCTTGAGCCGCTCGAGCGAGCGCCCACCTGGCAGGTCGCGCTCGTGCGGCGGGCGGATGCGCTGCAGGCGGGTGAGCGCCGCGTGGGCGCAGAAGCGGACGCTGCGGGGGAAGCGGAGCTCGAAGAAGAGGAAGGCGGCGACGGCGTTTGCGCTCACGCGGCCCTGGTGGCGCTTCATGAAGGCCTCGGAGCCCGAGCACGCGCGCAGGAGCGCCAGCCACAGGGCGGTCTCGACGACCTGGTGCGACGAGCCGCCCTGGCTCTGCGTCTGCGTCTGCGTCGATGCATTCGCATAGGCAGATGAAATGTCGCTGACCGCGTGGTGGTGCACGTCGAGCACGCGCGCCGTCTGCGACAGCCGCTCGAGCAGGACGCCGAGCCAGATGAAGTCGAGCGGCTCGTCGTGGAGCATCGTGCCGTCCACGACGCCGAGGCAGAGCTGCGTCGCGTCGCGCACCCGCCGGTAGAAGCCGTCGCGGTCCTCGTCCCACGCGCGTCGCGCGGCGTCGCTCTCCAGCCAGAGCCAGTGCTCGTTGACGGTCTCCCAGGCCTCGCGGCTGACGACCTCGCGGATGGAGCGCACGTTGTCGCGCACCGCCCCGACCGAGCGCGCGATCGACGTCGGGTTCTCGCGATCCCAGGTCATGTAGCGCTGCACGGCCTCGCCGTCGAAGCCGCCCTCGGGGTCGGCCGGGAACCGCTCCTGCTCGCCCGAGACGATGACGACCGGCAGCCAGCAGCGCTCCGGCGGCAGCCCCGCGTCGAGTGACAGGTTCTTCGTCACGGCGAGCACGCGCGCCGTGCTCTCCGAGCGCTCGAGGTAGCGCCCGAGCCAGAAGCAATGGTCCGCGACGCGCGAGATCATTTCAGCACCCAGGTGTCCTTCGAGCCGCCGCCCTGGCTCGAGTTGACGACGTAGCTGCCCTCGACGAGGGCGACGCGCGTCAGGCCCCCCGGCAGCACCCACGAGCCGGCGCGCGTGGACAGGATGTACGGCCGCAGGTCCACGCGCCGCGGGGCGACGTGGCCGGCCGCGGGGTTGCCCGACAGCGTGCCGCCGCCGATCCAGGTCGGACACGTCGAGAGCTCCACGCGCCGCTGCGCGATGTACCGGCGCGGCTCGGCCTCGATGCGCCGCTTGAACTCCTCTCGCTCCGCCGCCGTCGACTGCGGGCCCATCAGCATGCCGTAGCCGCCCGCCTCGTCGACCGCCTTGACCACGAGCTCGCCGAGGTGCTCGAGCACGAACCGCCGGTCCTCGTCGCGCACGCACACGAACGTCGGCACCTGCTCGAGCTTGGGCTCCTCGCCGAGGTAGAAGCGGATCATGTCGGGCACGAACGGGTAGACCGCCTTGTCGTCGGCGACGCCGTTGCCGAGGGCGTTGACGAGCGTGACGTTGCCCGCGCGGTACGCGCGCACGAGGCCCTTGACGCCGATGAGCGAGTCCGGCCGGAAGACCTCGGGATCGAGGAAGCCCTCGTCCGTGCGCCGGTAGATGACGTGCACCGGCCGCGGGCCGCGCGTCGTGCGCACGAACACGCGGTCGCCCTCGACGAAGAGGTCGGGCGCCTGCACGAGCTCGAGGCCCATCGTGCGCGCGAGGAAGCTGTGCTCGAAGTACGCCGAGTTGTACGGCCCGGGCGTGAGCACGACGCAGCTCGGATCCTCGACGCCCTCCGGCGCGACCGCGCGCAGCGTCTCGGCCAGGCGCGCGGGGTAGTGGTCGACCGTGTGCACGCGGACCCGGTCGAGCACCTGCGGGAAGACACGCTTCGAGACCACGCGGTTCTCGACCACGTACGAGACGCCCGACGGCGTGCGCACGTTGTCCTCGAGCACGCGGAAGGTGCCCGCCGGATCGCGGATGAGGTCGATGCCCGCGATGTGGATGCGCACGCCGCCCGG
The DNA here is from genome assembly GCA_964593795.1 of uncultured Myxococcales bacterium. Classification (GTDB taxonomy): domain Bacteria; phylum Myxococcota_A; class Polyangia; order JAHFDS01; family JAHFDS01; genus JAHFDS01. The sequence continues at coordinate 3,959 of CAZQJC010000153.1, forward strand.
CGGCACGACGCCGTCGAGCTCCGGCAGGTAGTGCTTGGCGCGCAGCACCATCTCCGGCGGGATGCGCCCCTCCTTCAGGATGCGCTTTTCGCCGTAGACGTCCCCGAGGAACGCCTCGAGCGCCGCGATGCGCTGCTGCAGGCCCCGCTCGAGCGTCGCCCAGTCGTGCGCGGAGATCATCCGGGGCAGCAGGCAGAACGGGAAGATCTTCTCGCTGCCTCGGTTGTCCGAGTAGACGCTGAACGTCACGCCCTGGTTGAGGAGCGCCACCTCCGCGAGCGCGTGCGCGCGGGCGAACTCCCCGTGCGTGAGCGCCCCGAGGGACGCGCAGGCGCGCTCGAAGTCCGGCCGTGGTGCGCCGTTCTCGTCGAAGAGCTCGTCGTAGGTCCCGGCGAGCGGACGGTAGCCCTGGAAGATCGGGGGACCGCCCCGCTGAGGGGCGTTCGCAGAAGGCACGGCCTCCGATCCTAGCCGGCCCGGGCGCTCGCGGTCCACGACGAAGCCTCGCGCCGCCCGATGAGTCCGCGAGGTTGCCGGCTCAGGGCTGCGCTCGCGCGGTGGTCGCGAGCTGGAACAGCTCGACCGCGTCGTAGACGCCGAATCCGTCGGCGCCGGTCAGGAGCACGACGGTCACGGGGCCCTGCGTCGTCGTGTACTCGGCGGCGAGCGCTCGACCGCCGCTGAAGTCCGACGAGCGCTTCTCGAACCCGGGCATCAGCCGCCGCAGGCCGTCGCTCTCGCGCCGGCCGAGCAAGATCGTGTTGTGGTCGAGGAGGTCTGCCACGCTGCTGTCGTAGACCAGCGCGTCGCGCGAGGCCCCGCAGCGATCGACGAGGTAGTCGGTCACGCGAAGGCCCGCCTCGATCTCGTAGACCGAGGCCTCGTCCGCGTCGAGGTCGTGCGCGCCCGTGACCACGCGCCCGTCGAGCCGACCGCGCCCGCAGAGTGCAGCGAAGGCCTCGCGCAGCGTGACGGCCCGGCAGGGCGGGCTCGCGCTCGTCATGTCGCAAAGGGACGGGATGTGAGGCTCGGCAGGCGCGGCCACCTGGGCCGGCGGTTCCAAGGGGGGTTCGGAGTCCCGGTCGTCGGCCCCACACCCCATCACCGCCGCCACGCCGAACCACCCGAGTACACTGGCGAGGATCCAGGGCCGATTCCGCTGAGACTGCATTGCACGCCTTCCACGATGGGAAGGAAGCAATGCCCGGGCCACCAGCGCCGACGCTCGCGGGCTCGGTCTATCCCTTCGGCTGCAGTCGCCGCAGGTCCACCGTGAACCCGGTGCCCGCCGCCTTGGCCAGCGCGATCGGCCTCGTCGCCACCACCTTCACGCGCGCCGCCCGCCTGGCCGTCGCGTCGTCCGCGTCCGCCGGCAGGCCTGGATACGCGCCGCCGCCCGGGATCCACGCGTGGAGCACCACCTCGACCGCCTTGCCGCCGCGCTCGAAGTAGAGCCGCAGCGGCTCGTGCGCGGCGAGGTCCGGGTGGAGCCCCGGCCGCGGCACGAACGCGCGATACCGCACCGCGCCGATCCACCGGTCGCGCTCGCCCTCCGCCCCGAGGTGCGCGAGCGGCACCTCCCAGCCGACCGCCCCCACGCGCGGCGGCGCCGCCCCGGCGGGCACCTCGACCAGCACCTCGACGCGCTCGGTCGACGAGTCCACGAGGCGCGCGCCGCGCCGCTCCTGCGACGCCACGTCGCCCACGAGCGGCCAGAACTCGCGCGCCGGCGACACCGTCAGCGTCGCGTCCCCGAGCGTGGTCTGCACGAGCGGGGCCGGCCCGTCGAGGAGCCGTGCGGCGAGGGCCGGGCCGAGGCCGAAGCCGTGGGCGCCGAGGTCCGCGAGCACCTCGCAGAGGTCCGCGCGGAGGAGGCTCGGCAGCGCGAAGCGATCGTGCAGCGCGGCGCCCCAGTCGACGAGCGGCGCGTCGAACGGCGCCTTCGCCAGCCGCGCGACGAGCGCGACGAAGAGCGCCGCCACCGCCGCGTAGTGCTCCGGCGAGGGTGGCATGCGGAGCGCCCGCAGCTCCACGAGGCCGAGGCGGCCGCGCCCCTCGAAGTACGGGTTCCACAGCTTCTCGACGTTGACCTCCGCGCGGTGCGAGTTGCCCGAGCCGTCCACGAGGAGCGGCCCGAACGTCCCCCAGAGGAGCTCCGGGTCGAGGTCCGTGCGCACGCCGAGTCGGTCGAGCGCGACGCCGAGCTCCTCGAAGCGCTCGCGCACGTCCTCGTCGGGGCGCGGCCCCTGGCTCGCCGAGCCGACGCAAGCGGGCGCCAGCCAGTAGGACAGGGAAGGGTGGTGGTTGAGGAAGCGCAGGAGCGACGGCAAGAGCGCCGGCCGCACGAAGAAGGGGCTCTCCGCGGGGGACGGCCCGCCGAGCGTGAGCTGCCCACCGCCGCCCGAGTCGGCCTCCTGCCCGTTCCACCGGTAGCGCACCGCCGAGAGGCCCGCTGCCGCGGCCGCCTCGTAGGAGTGGCGCATCCAGCGCAGGAACGTCGCGAGGTCCGGCGCAGGCGGCGCGTTGAGCTCGACCACGCCCGGGTCCGGCGTCACGGTCAGGAAGGCGATCGCGCGATCGTTCGGCAACGGCGGGATCGGCGGCCCCTCGAGCGGCCCGGAGAACGGCGGCAGCGCGCTGTCCTCCTTTCGCGGGAACGCGCAGCCGAGCGCGAAGCGCGGGGTGTCCTCGTCGGGATACTGCCGCCCCTCCGCGCGCGCGGTGGACGCGCCGGGATGCAGCCGCGGGGCCAGGGCCTCGAGCAGGGCCCGCGCCCGCTCGAGCTTGTCGCCGCCCTCGGGGTCGGTCCACCAGCACGCCGCCACGCTCGCCGGATCCGTGAACGTCGGCTCCGCGCCGATCCAGATCTCGACGCCCAGCTCGCGCACGCGCGCGTCCAGGTCCTCGAGCGCCTCCTCCACCGGATCGAACACCGGGCGAGAGCGTACCGCGGTAGCGTCATCGAGTGGCCGCCGGGCGTCACGAAGCGTCTCGCGCCGCTCTGCTGCTTGTGCTCGTCACCGTCGTGCTGCTCGCGCGCTCGAAGGGGCGGTGAGGTTCGATCCGCGCGCGACGAGCCGCTGTGTGCGCCCCTGAGGGCCACCCTCGCGTTGCAGCCCCGCCGCACCTGCCGCAAGATGAACCGGTGGATCCCGGGCTCGTTCGGCGGTGGATCGCAGGGCAGAAGGCAGCCGCGCGTCGCTCGCTCCAGGCGCTGCCGCGACTCACGCCCGACGCGGCCCTGCGCCAGAGCTTCGCGCTGATGGAGCTGTGCCCGGGCCTCTTCGCTGCGCCCCCGGACGCCGTGCGCTTGCGTGAGGAGGCTGCGGCGCGCGCTGCCTGGGCCCGCGTGCGCGCGCGGCTCCGCTGATGGCGCGCGCACGCAATCCGCTCGAGGGCGCCATCCACGCGCTCTCGACCGCGCTCGCGCGCTCGGGGCGCCCGAGCATGATCATCGGCGGGATCGCCGTCATCGCGCGTGGCGTTCCTCGCGTCACACGCGACGTCGATGCCACCATCGCGGGCGAGGCCACGGATCTGCCGGCGCTCCTGGCCGTGCTGGAGCGGCAGGGAATCCGGCCGCGCATCGACGACGCCGTCGCGTTCGCCCGCGAGACCCAGGTGCTGCTCCTCCGACACGAGCCGACGGGCGTGGACGTGGACCTCAGCCTCGCGTGGCTGCCTTTCGAGCTCGAGGCCCTCGCCCGCGCCGAGACGATCGACCTCGCACGGACGAGGGTCCGCGCGGCGCGGCCGGAGGATCTCGTCATCTACAAGGCGATCGCGTGGCGTCCCCAGGATCAGCAGGACGTCGAGCGCCTCGTCGCCCTTCACGCCGCATCGATGGATCTGACGCGCGTGCGTCGAGTCGTTCGCGAGCTCGCCGCCGCCCTCGACGAGCCGGAGCGCGCCGCGGCGGTCGAGCGCCTCATCGTCGCGGCGATGCCATCCGGCGTGCGAGCTGCCACGAGGGCCCGCCCCAAGACCTCCGCGGCCCGCAAGCGCCCGAAGAAGCGCTGAAGCACCGGAGTCCACGCGGATCGATGTGGGCTCGGACCAGCTCGCTCGGCGACTGCGGAAGGGTGCCGCGAGCGAAGCGAGCGTGGTGTCGCCGCAGGCTTTGCCGAGGACGACACGGGGCCCCACGCAGGCCGGAGGCCGGGGTGGGGGGAAACACAGCTCAGCCACGAGTTGCTCGAGGTGGCCATCGAAGCACCGGCGCTCTCGCGGATCGATGGGGGTTCGGGCTACTCCTCCTCGAACTCGGGCACCGGCCGGTCCCCCGAGAAGCGGCGCAGGTCGAGCGTGTACGGCGCGTCGGCGTGGGGCGGCGCCGGGCGCGGCACCGCCGGCCAGTGCGTGCCCTCGCCGACGATGGTGAAGCGCTGCGCGCGCCGCGCGGAGGCCTCGAAGCGCGTGAGCGGCGGGGTCACGTAGGCGCGGCCCTCGGGGTGCCACACGTGGTACGCGCACGAGAGCATCGCGCGCTTGGCCCAGGTGTCCACGACGTCGAAGCGCAGCGGGTGGTGGATGCCGAGGTGCGGCTGCATGCTGTGCGGCGGCGCCCACGCGCGGAAGCGCACGCCGCCCACGGCCTCGTGCGCGGTCCCCGTCTGGCGCAGCGGGAGCTGGTGGCCGTTGACGAGCACCACGTGGCGCTCGGGGATGAGCCCGACCGCTCGCACCTGCACGCGCTCGAGCGACGAGTCCACGTAGCGCGCGGTGCCGCCGCCGCCGACCTCCTCGCCGAGGACGTGCCACGGCTCGAGGGCGTTCCGCACCTCGAGGAGCACGTCGCCCGCGGTCGCCGTGCCCGCGATCGGGCAGCGCAGCTCGAGGAACGGCCGGTAGCCCTCCGCCGGGAGGGCCACGCCGCGCGCGGCCATCGCCCCGAGCACGTCCTCGAAGTCGCGCCAGAGGTAATGCGGCAGGAGGAAGCGGTCGTGCAGCGTCTGCCCCCAGCGCACGAGGGGGGCGCGGTAGGACTCATGCGCCAATGCGGATACGAGCGCGCGGGCCAGGATCGCCTGCGCCGCCGCGAGGTGCGGGTGCGGCGGCATCTCGAACGCGCGCAGCTCGACCAGGCCCTGCCGGCCGTAGGGCGTCTGCCAGTCCCAGAGCTTGTCGATCGAGACCTCGGCGCGGTGCGTGCTGCCCGCGACGTCGACGAGCACGTGACGGAGGAGGTAGTCCGCGATCCACGGCGGCGGGTTCGCCTCGCCCTGGAACAGGCGCGAGAGCGCGATCTCCATCTCGTAGAGGGAGTCGTGCCGCGCCTCGTCGACGCGCGGCGCCTGCGACGTCGGCCCGACGAAGAGACCCGTGAACAGGTACGACAGCGACGGGTGGTGCTGCACGAGCGTGAGCAGGCTGCCGAGCAGCTCGGGCCTGGCGATGAACGGGCTCTGCCGCGGCGTCGGCCCGCCCATCGTGAGGTGGTGCCCGCCGCCCGAGCCCGCGAGGCGCCCGTCGGACAGGTACTTCTCGCCCTGCAGGCCCGAGTGCAGCGCCGCGTCGAACACCGTCTCGAGCAGCTCCGCGTGCGCGCGGCTCGACGACGAGGGCGGCACGTTGACCTCGAGCACGCCCGGGTCGGGCGTGACCGCGAAGCGCTGGAGGAGCGGCGACGGTGGCGGCGGGTAGCCCTCGAGCAGGACGGGCAGCTTCGTCAGCGCGCGCACCTCGTCGATCGTGCGCACGAGGTCGCAGAAGTCCTCGGCCGTCGCGACGGGCGGCAGGAACACGCGGATGGAGCCGCCGCGCGCCTCGACGCACAGGGCCGTGCGCACCGCCCCCGCGGGCAGCCACACGGGGGCCGCGCCCGGCCAGCGGAGCTGCGCGTCCTCGGGAAGGCGCGGATCGGGCGGGCGGTCGCGCGCATCGGACAGCTCGACGAGCGGCGGTGGCGGCGCGCCGGGCAGGGACTTGAGCGGCAGGCGCAGGCCGATCGACGAATCGCCGGGGATGAGGAAGAGGTGCCCGCGGCGGAACGTCCAGCGCTCGGTCTTCCACGCCCCTGCGCGCGTCACGGGCAGCACGTAGCCGACCGCGCGGCCGAGGCCGTGCCCGAGCACCTTCGCGAGGCGGCGCCGCTCCGCGGGATCGTCGAGGTCCGCCTTGAGCGGGTCCACGCCGAGCGGCAGGTTCTGCTCGTCCTGCACGAAGCGCCAGGGATCCTCGTAGGCGGGCTGCAGCCCGGTCTCGATGCCGAGCGCGCCCGCGATGGACTCCGCGACGCGCCGTGCGTCGTCCACCGTGGTGCCCTCGCGATCGAACGGCCGCGTCTCGCCGGTCCAGAGCGCCGTGCCATCGGTGCGCGCGATGAGGTCGAGCGCCCAGCGCGGCAGCGGCTCGCCCGGGTAGTGCTTGCCGGGCCGCTCGATCACCGCCGCGCCCGGGCAGAGCCGGCGCCGCAGCTCCGCGGCCAGACGCAGGCCCTGCGTCCACTTGGTCTCGCCGAGGGCCTCGCCGTTCCACTCGGGCGCGTTCGGGTGCTCGCGCGAGTTGAACGTCGGCTCGCCGCCGCTCGTGAGCGTGATGCCGAGCGACGCGAGCCGCGCGTCCGCGTCGTCTGCGGCCGCGAGGAGCGCGCGCCACGCCTCGTCGGTGTACGGCGCCGTGGGCCGCGGCTCGTGCCCCACGCGTCCGATGCGCATCGAGAACGACGCCGCGGACGCCGCGCGATCGCTCGTGCCCTCGATGGGCGCGGCCGCCGACGGCGTCGCGGTGCAGGCGAGCGGCAGGTGCCCCTCGCCGGTGAGGAGGCCGCTCGTGGCGTCGAGGCCGATCCAGCCGGCGCCCGGCACGAACACCTCCGCCCACGCGTGCAGGTCCACGACGTCGCGGCCGATGCCCTTGGGCTCGTCGGGCAGCATGCCCTCGTCGGCCACCTGCACGAGGTAGCCCGACACGAACCGCGTCGCGAGGCCCCGCCGCCGCAAGAGCGCGCACAGCAGGATCGCCGAGTCGCGGCAGCTCCCGCGCCCCTGCTCGAGCGTCTCCTCCGGCGTCCACACGCCGGCCTCGTCGCGGATGACGTAGCGGATAGCCTTGTTCACCGTCGAGTTCGCGGCGACGACGAAGTCCACCGTGGTCCCCTTGGCGGGGAGTTCGGCGAGGAGCGCCTCGAAGCGCTTGCCCGTCGCGAGCGCGGGGTCGTCCAGGCGCAGGTACGGTCCGAGCGACGCCGGCAATCCATCCGGGTAGGCGAATGGGACCTGCCGGCACCGGTCGTCGATGAAGAAGTCGAAGGGGTTGACCGGCTGGAGGTCGAGCGCGAGCTCCACCTTGATGCCCAGCGCGCGGACGCGGCTCTTCGACGGGAACGACACGCGCGCGACCCAGTTCCCCGCGGGATCCTGCTGCCAGCGCAGCGTGTGCTCGGGCTCGATGGTGAGGGCGTACCGCTCGATGCGCGCCTCCGCGTGCGGCGCCGGCCGCAGGCGAACGAGGTGGGGCCCCAGCGCCGCGGGCTCGTCGTATTCGTACCGGCTCTCGTGCTGGACAAGGACGCGCACGGCGCCAGCATAGCGCGGGTCTGTTTCGGGCCGGTTGCGCCCCGTGCGTCAGCGCGCCGCGCGGCCTCCCGCGGCGCCCGGCAGCGGCGCGAGCGCCACGACCGAGAAGCCCACGGCCGTCGAGGCGCCCTCGTTGTGGTAGCTGTGCGCCTGGTCGCCGTCGAAGGCGACCACGTCGCCGACGCCGAGCTCGAGGCGCTCGCCGCGCGCCCAGAGCACGATGCGGCCGGCCTCGCACGCCAGGTACTCGCGCGTCCCCGGGCGGTGCGGCACGCCGGTCATGCGCGCGCCCGGCTTTAGCTCGATGCGGTCGATCTCCATGCCGGGCACCGCGTCCGGAAGGAGCGTGTGCACGAGGGCCTTGCCGCCCGCGCCGCGGCTCGCCTGCGGCAGCGTCCCCTTCGGGTAGAGCTGGCAGCGCGCGCGCGGCGCCGACAGGAGCTCCTCGATCGACACCTGGAGCGCGAGCGCGAGCCGCGCCAGGACCGCGAGCGTGGGGTTGGCGCTGCCGCTCTCGATCTGCGCGAGCGTCGAGCGCGGCACGCCCGTCAGCCGCGAGAGGCGCTCCTGCGTGAGGTTCCGCACCTGCCGCTGGTGGCGCAGGTTGTCCGCGAGGTGCGCGGCGAGCTGCTCCTCGGGGAGCGCCGCGTTCGTGGGGGCGGGGGGCGTGGGCCTCGGCATGCCGGTACGCTAGCCGTCTGACGTTATGACGACAATGCTGTCGTCATGCGCCCGGCCCCGCGGCAAGCTCCCGTGCAGGAGCCACCGATGAACGCCCTCGCCCAGCTCGAGCACGCCTTCCTCTACGTGACCGACCTCGATCGCACGCTCGCCTTCTACCGGCGCCTCCTGCCCGGCTGGACGCTGCGCTGGGAGGGCACCGCGGACGGGAACCGCCGCTGGGTGCACCTCGGCCCGCCCGGGGACGGCCCGGTCGGCTACCTCTCGCTGTGCGAGGCACCACGGGGGGCCGCCCGCACCGCTGGGCCGTCGATCGCCGTCGATCACGTGGGCTTCTCGCACCCCGACGTCGTGGCCCTGGAGGCGGAGCTGGCGGTCGGCGGCATCGTCCCCTACGACCGCGTGGACGAGCCCGCATTCCTGCGCAGCTATTTCCGGGATCCCGACGGCCACAGCCTCGAGCTCGTCCAGCACCGCCGGACCCCGTAACTGGACGGCCTCGGCGTCCGTACAGGATCTTGCGGGCCAGCTCGCGCGTCGAAGGTCCACCGTCGAGACGAAAGTCGAGAACTCGAGCCGGACCCCATGCGGGTAGGCTTGCGCGGACTTAGGTTGCAGAGATGAAGGCACTGGTCACGGGAGCCACGGGATTCGTCGGGCGCCGCCTCGTGGCGACGCTCGAGGGCTCGATCGTGCTCAGCCGTGACGCAGAAAAGGCGCGGGCCTCGCTGCGCGTGGCCGCCTTCGCGTGGCAGCCGGAGCGCGAGCCAGCCCCGCTCGCCGCCTTCGACGGCGTGGACGCGGTCTTCAACCTGCTCGGCGAGCCGGTCGCGGGTGGCCGCTGGACCGCCGAGAAGAAGGCGCGCATCCGCCAGAGCCGCGTGCTCGGCACCCAGAACCTCGTCCGCACCCTCGAGGCGCTGCCCCCGACGCGCCGCCCGCAGGTCCTCGTGTCGGGCTCCGCCGTCGGCATCTACGGCGATCGAGGGGACGAGGTGCTCGACGAGTCCTCGGTCCCCGGCAAGGGCTTCCTCGCGGACGTCTGTCGCGAATGGGAGGAGGCGGCCCTCGGCGCCGAGCGGCTCGGGGTGCGCGTGGTGCGGGCGCGCATCGGCCTCGTGCTCGGGGCGGACGGCGGCCCGCTCGCGGAGATGCGGCGGCCCTTCGAGCTCGGCGTCGGTGGCAAGCTCGGAAGCGGTCGCCAGTGGATGCCGTGGATCCACATCAACGACGTCGTCGGCCTGCTGCGCCACGCCGCGCTGTCCGACGGCCTGCGCGGCGCGCTCAACGTGGTCGGTCCGGCGCCCGCGCAGAACGCCGACTTCACGCGCGCGCTCGGTCGCGCCGTGCACCGCCCCACGATCCTCCCGGTGCCGCGCTTCGCGCTCAAGCTCGCGTTCGGCGAGCTCGGCGACGTGGTCTTCCAGTCCCAGCGCGCGCTGCCGCGGGCGGCGCTCGAGAGCGGCTACGCCTTCAGGTACCCGGCGCTCGACGAGGCCATCGCCGACGCGCTCCTGCGCCGACCGACGCCGCGCGAGGTGCCGGCGTGAAGAGCGCGCGCGCCGCGATCGCCCTCGAGGGGCGCCGCATCTGGGTCGCCGGGGCCACGCACGGCCTCGGCCGCGGGGTGGCGCTCGAGCTCGCCCGCCGCGGCGCGCGCCTCGCGCTGTCGGGTCGCGATCCCGACGCGCTGGCCGCCCTCGCGGAGCGGGTCGGGGCCCGCGCGCTCGTCCCGCTCGAGGGCGACGACCTGGCCGCGCACCGTCGCGTCGCCGAGGAGATCGTGCGCCGCCTGGGCGGCCTCGACTACGCGTTCCTGCACCCGGACGTCGATCGCGCGGGCGGGCTCTCCGCAGGGCTCGCGCTCGAGGCGCACGCCGAGGCCCGCCACCGCGACCTCGTCCTCGAGCTCGAGGCCGTGCTGCAGCTCCTGCCCGAGGCGCGTTCCCATGACGTCGTCGTCGGCACGCCGGGCCGGGCTCGCTCCGCCCGAGAGGTGGTCGATGCCCTCGTCGGCGGGCGCCCCGCGATGCACCACCCGGCTCGCTTCCCGCTGCCGGTCGGCTGGGTGCCGCTCCTGTCGCCCGGCGCAGCGTTCGGGTGGGTCGCCGCCGCCGACGCGATGGAGTAGTTGCGTGTGGCCGCCTCACGGCGGCCACCGCCGACCCCCTACTGCTCCGTGCCGTGCGTACGTCGTGCCGTCGCAAGCCCCTTGCCTGGAGGTCTGCGCAGCGGGCGCGCCGCCCCTTGATGGGCAAGTCATGCGTTGCGCGCCTTCGGCGCGACCCAACTGGGCCCCCCGCCCTGCGTCTTCGCTCGCTGCGCTCGCTACGCCCCGCATCCGATCCGGTCCGAGAGGCGAGCGCAGCGAGCCGCAAGGACTCGAGGTGCCAAGCTCGCCCCTGCGCTCCGGATCGTGTGCGCGTAGGTGATCGACAGCGTCGAGCCGTCCGCGAGCGCGGCCGCGGAGAGGTTCTTGGCGCCCGGTGCCGCGGTCCGCATCGCCGCGCCCTTGGTGACGCGCCCGGTGACGTGCAGCTTGGCCGCGGCCTGGCCCGCGGGCAGCGCCTCGGGCCGCAGCCCGCCGGAATCGCTGCCGCAGCCGAGTGCCCCCGCGAGCGTGAGCGTCGCGGCGCAAGACGTCCAGTACGTGGTGAGCTTCCTCATGAGCCGTCCCCTTTCAGACAAACCTGTGGCCTCGAGATGCGTCGGAAGATCCCGACGCACCCTCCGGTGTCTCGTCGCTACGCGGTGCTCCCGGCGGTCAGCCGCTGCTGCCGGCCTCGCCGCCGCCCTCGCCGCGCTCGCCGGCCGATCCGGCGGCGCCCTCGTGCTCCGCGCCCTCGCCGCCGTCGTCGTCGTGCTCCTCGGCGTCGCCGAGGCGCCCGTCGTGATCGTCGTCGTCGAACAGGTGCGCAGAGCGCTTGACCGCGTTCCTGAAGGCCTCGTAGGTGGCCTGGTTCTGGTCCTTGCTGATGAGGATGTCGCCGCTGCCCGGGATCGCGTCGAGCGCGGCCGCGTCGAGCCAGGTGTTGCTCGCGAAGGCGATGAAGATGCGCGCGTCACCCGCGGCGACGGTCAGGCCCGCCGCGCCGCCCGTGCGCAGCTCGAACTCGTCGTCGAAGTCGGCCTCGACGCGGAACCTGCGACCTGCGGCCGTCGCGCCCTCGAGGACGATGGAGCGCTCCACGAGATCCGCGGGCGCCCCCGCCGGGACCTTGTCGCGCTCGAGCTTCGAGAACTTGAGCTGCACGCTGCAGAACGTCCGGTCCGCCACCTCGAGCCGGGGCGCCATCCCGACCACGCCGGTGCCGAGGAGGTCCGCGACGTACGGCCCGGCGTACTGGACCTCCTTGCCGGCGCAGGTGCGCAAGCGCACCCGCTCGACGACCATGAGCGCGCGAGACACCGTGAGCCCGGCCGCCGCACGAACCGGCTTGGCCGGCGCCTGCTCGAACGCCGTGAGCTGGATCTCGACGCTGTTCCGTGGCGGGTTGCCGACGGACGTCGAGCTGCAGGCACCGAAGAGCACCAGGAGCTGGAGCCCACGGAGGCTGGACATGTTCAACCTTCATCCTTTCTGCGGCCGCGCGACGCTTGCTTGAGGGACGGCGTCCGCGTCATGGGGAAGAGCTGGACGTTGAGCTGGTAGACCACGTCTGGATCGCGATCATCGTCGCAGCGCGCCACGAGCGTCTCACGGAACTCGTGGATGCGCCGCTTGAGCTCTGCCACCGAGTCGGCCCGGATGCACACGGTGAGCGCGAGCACGTCGCGCTCCTTGCCGGGCACGCTCTCGAGCGCGTCGGAGGCCCGCTCGAGCATCTGGCGGTGGTAGTTCACGACCGCGCGCGAGGTCACCTCGTGCCCGGTGTCGAGGGCCGGCTCGCCGCGCGCGATGCGCCCGTCCACGCCGCGGATGAGGAGGCCCAGCTCGAACAGCAGCTTGAGCGCCGCGCGCGCCTGCGACGTCGTGATCTGCGGGTGCAGCTCCTTGGCCACCCACTCCGGGTCCTCGACGAAGTCCGGCCGGCCGGCCATCTCGCGGATGGCCGGGTAGTACCAGCACGAGAGGTACTCGAACATCGCGCCGTCGATGAGGCGTGCGGCGCGGAAGCGGCGGCTCGCGTTCAGGCGCTCGAAGTGCCGGTTCGCCTCGGCGACCGAGGTCGCCTGGTTGAACGCCACGAGGTGCGCGAAGAAGTCCCGCTCCTCGGCGGTGAGGCCGAACGCCTGCGCGAAGCGATCCACCGTGTCGGTGCCGAGGTTGCGCTGGCCGTCGATCACGAGCTTGAGGAAGCTCGGCGACTTGACCCCGGCCCGCCGCGCGATGAAGCGGTACGAGAAGGACGGCCGGGCGCGCTTCTCCGCCGCGACCAGCGCGCGCAGGTACGCCCGGTAGTCCAGAAACGTGAAGACGCTGGGTCGCTCGGCGCGTTCCATCTACAGCTTCGACCCTACCCGAGCCAAGGTCCCTCGAGAAGCTCACGGACGCAGTTTTCGTACTCATCCAGAGTACACTCGAGCCCGCACACGACCATAATATGTAAGCAATATGAATATGTTATGAATCATTCCAGGCAACATCCGGATCGACCAATGGCATTTCTGGTGGACACCTGAAGCGAGGAGCGGGCCCTGCCCGAGGCACCACCTCGCTCGCGCCCGGGCGGGCCCGGCGCTAACATCCCGCGCGATGTCCAAGCTGCCCGTCTTCGGCGCCCAGCCTCCGCCCGACTGGCTCGCGGAGGCGCTCCTCGCCGTCGACGGCGCCGTCGAGCAGCTCGCGCGCGCGCAGGCGGCCCTCGTCCGCGACCCGAGCCTGGCGGCCTCGCTGGGCGACACCGAGGCGCTGCTCTCGAACCTCGCGGGCCTGCGGGTCCGGCTGCGCGAAGAGGCGCTGTCCCGGTTCGGAGGCTAGTGCCGCTCGTCAAATGTTCGACCGGTTTTGCACCTGGAGGGAGCCATGCGACCGTGGTGCAGGCGGCACTCGCGAGCGCGGAGCGCGAGCCAACGAGACACCTGGCGCTGCCCGTCCGGGATTCCCCAGGCTTCCAGCTGGTCCGACGAGCGGCCCTAGGTGCTGGTCTTGCGCCCGCTCCGCGGGCGCGAGTGCTGCTTTCTCCTGGCAAGCCGAGGAGCGCGTCATGCTCGAATGCCGTATGACTTTTGACGGGCAGCACTAGCGTGGCGGACGTCGTGTACCTGGTCACGGACCTCCTGTTCACGTCGAAGATCCGCGAGACCGCCGCGCAGCTCGGCCTGTCGACGGCGCGCGCCGCCACGGCCGAGGCGCTCGTCGACGCCGCAGGGCAGGCGGCGATCGCCATCGTGGACCTGCGCCTGCCCGGGGCGCTCGACGCGCTCGCGCGGCTCGAGGCCGCCGGCCCGGCAGCCAGGCGCGTGGGCTTCATCGACCACGAGCGCACCGACGTGATGGACGCCGCCCGGCAGGCCGGGTGCCACGAGGTGCTGGCCAAGGGCGCGTTCTCGAAGCGCCTCCCCGAGCTGCTCTCGGAGGCGCGACGCGAGTGACGCCGCGGATGCGCCTCGCGGTGCCGCTCCTCGCGCTCGCCTGGATCGTCCCGACCGCCGCGCGTGGAGCCAGGCGCCTGGCCATCGAGGCCCCGGCCGAGGAGGAGACGGCCGTCCTGCGGGCCTTCGGCTGGGCGGATCGCACGAGGAGCGCGCGCCTCGCGCTCGCCCCCGCGGTCGAGCGGGCGCGCCTCGACGTCGCGGCGACGCTCAGGCGGGCCGAGCGCGCCTTCGCCGACACGCACCTCGACGAGGCCAGGCGCGCCGCGGCCACGGCCGCCAGCATGAGCGAGGAGCTCGCGCTCGCCGATCCGGACGCGGGTGCGCCCTGGCTGCGCGCGGAGCTCCTGCTGGCGACCATCGAGCTCGCGGCGGGCGATACGCGCGCCGCGGCGCGCGCGCTGGGCGCCGTCGCGGTGACCGCGCCGGGCCTCAAGCTCGACGCGGGCGAGCACCCGCCTGGCGTCCGCCGCGCGTTCGCCGAGGCCCGCGAGCGGGTCGCGTCGCGCGCCGCCCCACGCCGCACGATCGAGAGCGACCCGCCCGGCGCGGACGTCGAGCTCAACGGCCGGCTCGTGGGCCGCACGCCGATGGAGCTCGAGGCGCCCCCCGAGCGCTGCCGCCTCGTCGTGCGTCGCGCCGGCCGCAAGCCCGCCGCCGCCGACTGCGCGAGGGGCAAGGACACGATGACGCTCTCCCTGCCCGCCGGCGATCCGGCCGACCGGCGCGCCGAGCTCGCCCTGCGCCAGCGCGCCGACGCGGGCTGGCGCACCGACGAGGGCGTCGTCCGCGTGCTCCTCGACGAGCTCGACGCCGACTGGCTGGTCTCGCTCGAGCCGGCACCGCAGGCGCGCTTCGTCGTGCGCGCCTACTTCCGACTCGGCCGCCGCTGGGTGGAGCTCCCTTCCGCGCCAGGCTCGCTCGAGGAGGTGGCGCAGCGGGTCCGCGAGGTCGTCGAGACGACCGAGGGCCTCGCGGTGCACGTGCTCGACACGCCCCGCGGCGCGGAGCTCGAGGCGCGCGCCGGCGATCCCACGGCCATCGCACGCGCGACCGTGCACGTCCGGTCGGGCGGTGAGCCGGCGTTCCGTGCGCGCCCGCTCGCGACCGTGGCCGCGGGCGTGTTCCGTGGCGTGCTGGCCGAGCGCACGAGCGCCGCCGGCGCCGTCGCCTACCACGTCGTCGGCACCGACGCTCGCGGAGAGGTGCGGAGCCGCGTCGGCTCGGAGCGCGCGCCGCTGTCGTACGCCATGACCGGCTCGGGCGCCGTCGTCACGGACCGCCCCATGTGGACGCGCTGGTGGTTCTGGACGGCCGTCGGCGTGGTGGTCGCCGGCGGCGTCACGGCCTTCGCCCTGACCCGCAGCGACAGCGTGACGGCCGTGTACTGATGGGACGCCTCCGCGCTCGGCTCGCCTGCCTCTGCGTCGCGGCGCTCTCCGCGTCGTCGTGCGAGAGGGAGACCCTCAAGGTCGAGATGCGCGCGCGCTGCGTCGGCGCGGCCGGCAGCGGCGGGAGCGCAGGGGCGGCGGCGTCGAGCGGCGGCGCGGCCGGCGGCGGCGGGAGCGCCGGGGCCGGCGCATCGGGCGGCGCAGGCGGCACGGGCGGTTGCGCCGACTACGACGACCTCTGGTGCGTGAACTTCCTCCGATTCTTCGTGGAGGTGGACGGCCAGGAGCTCACGCGATGCGTCCCCGTCGGCAGCGTGCTCGGCAAGCGGGCCCAGACGTTCTGCGACTTCGAGCACGGCGCGATCAAGGGCCTCGACCTCTTCGACCTCGCGCCCGACAAGACCGTGAAGTTCTCCGTCCACGGCCTGCGCGCCTACCCGATCGAGACCTGCCAGGGCCTCGAGGGGTGCGAGCGCGCGCCGGTCTTCAAGGGCGAGAGCAAGCCCGCCCGCGTGGCCGACCTCGCCGGCAAGGCGATCGAGGTCGCCGTGCAGCAGTGCAGCCCCTGCGGGCAACGCGAGGCCTTCCTCACGAACCCGGAGCACCTCCCGTGCGAGGAGATCTGCCAGGGCCTCCAGGTCGTCTGCGCGCCGCTCGGCGGCTGCGTCTGCAAGGTCAAGAGCGAGGGGAGCCCGTGACCCCAGGGTGTGTCTTCCTCCACACAGGGGTGGGCCGGCCGCCACAGCGCTGGCACGATCACGGCGTGCAACCCATCGGAATCGCTTGTCCGATGACGGTGATGGGCTGGCGCGGGCCTCGCAGGGCACAATGGAAGAGGTTCTGATGCGCGCCCTACTCGCTCGCCGGTCGCTCGCCCGATGCCTGCTGCTCTCGCTCGGCGTGCTCGCGCCGGCCTGCGTCAGCAAGGAGCAGGCGGACCTAGCGACGACCGGCGGAGCGCAGGCCGCGCGCGTCCGCAACTCGCCGCCGCCGGGGTGCACCGTGCAGGCCGCCCAGCGCTGCGAGGCGATCGAGCAGCAGAGCTGCCCGGCGGGGCACGAGCCGGTCATCGACTACGACCGGACGTGCTGCCCGCACTTCTCCTGCCAGCCCCTGTGCCCGGACGGCGCCCGGGCGGCGACGTGCGACTACGGTCCTGCGCCATCGTGCCCGGCCGGCAGCGAGCTCGTCATCGGCTCCGACGACCAGTGCTGTCCCTTCTACCGCTGCCGGCCCACCTCTGGCGCGGGTGGCGCGCGCTGCAGCGGCACTGCCGAGGCCTGCGCCAAGACGCTCCCCTACTGCGGGGGCACGCTCCCCGTCGAGGTCGGCCTCGACCAGAGCTGCTGTCCGATCTACCAGTGCCCGTGCGCGAGCGGCGGCGCGTTCGGCAGCGGCAACGCCCCCTCGTCCGTGCCCGAGGCGGGCCCGATGACGACCGGCACGCGAGACGGCACGGACACCGCGACCGAGGACCCCGCGGCGCCGCCGGCGGCGGACACCTGCGGCTGCACGTATCCGACCTGCGCGATGGACGAGGTCCGCGTGTGCCTCGGCACCGGCCCGTGCAATGCACCGTGTGTCTGCCAGGCCATCGGCACCCCCGCGTCCGACTGCACGGCCAGCGAGAACTGCGAGCCAGGCTCGCACTGCGAGCTCGCGCCGAGCACCGATTGCCCGCCCTGCCCCGTGGGCGTCACGTGCCCGCCGTGTACGCCGGGGATCACCCACGGCAAGTGCGTGCGCGACGGCGGAGTCGCGAACGGATGCAGCGGAAACGCCGACTGTGGCGGCACCGGGTTCGGGTTCGAGTGCCAGATCTCCTGCCAGGAGTGCATGGAAGGCACGCCCGGGTGCGTCTGCTCCCAGTCCGGCAGCGCCCCGAACCCGATGGACCCGAACGCGCCGCCCACGACCTCGACCGTGCGCTGCGAGGTGTGCGCGGGCGCGTGCATCGCCGTGCCGAGTTGCGGCCGCATGACGGATCCGACCGGCGGCTCGACCGGCGCGCCGCCGAGCGGCGGCTCGGGCGGCGGCTCGACCGGCGGCGTCCCGCCGCTGCCGGATGGTAACTGCCCCAGGCCCGAGTGCGCGAACCCGATGCCGGTGGGCTTCGACGAGATGACGTGCTGCCCGATTTACACCTGCGCCGGCTCGTGCACGCAGACCGCGAGCCCCTGCCCCGTCCCCATGTGCGCGAACCCGGTGTTCACGGGCGTCATGACAGACTCGTGCTGCCCGTCGTTCTGCTGCCCGGGCGACGCCGGCTGCCCGAGCGCGACGCCCGTGCCGTGCAAGACCGACTTCGAGTGCCCGATGACCGACCGCTGCGCGCTGCCTCCCGGCTGCGCCACGACGAACACGATGGCCGGCGCCGACTCCGCCTGCGTCGGCATCTGCCTGCCTCGTTGATGTCGGCGGCCTCGGAAGGCCGCCGCAGGAGGGGCGCGCCGCCCCTCCCCCAGTTGGGCAAAGCCCAACTGGGCCCCCCGCCCTGCGTCTTCGCTCCGCTGCGCGTCGCTACGCCCTTTCGGCTCGCTGCGCTCGCCTCGAAGACGGAAGCGCTCCGGAAGCGACCTGCGTTCGGATCAGCCGCGGGCGCTCCTCAGGGCGTCGCGGTAGACCTCGAGCGTCTGCGAGGCGCACCGCGACCAGCCGAGCGGCTGTCGCATGACGTTCCGGCGCAGGTGCTCGAACCGCCCCTCGGCGCGCCAGAGCAGCGCCGCGCGCACCACGCCGTGCCCGAGTCCCGGCCCCTCCGGCCCGGCGCGAAAGCCCGTTCCGGTCTCCGTGCGCACGTCGTAGTCCACGAGCACGTCCTCGAGCGCGCCGGTGGACGGCCCGACCGGCACCGCGCCGTAGCGCATGGCCCCGAGCGCCACGACCGCCGCCGGCTCCATCCCTGGATCGAGCCAGACGTCCGCGCCCGCCAGCAGGCGGCGTAGCCCGACCTCGTCGCCCACCGGGCGCACCGCCACGCGCTCGGGCACCGCCACGCTGGCGTCGTCGCCCAGCACCGCGAGCTGCACGGGCAGCTCGCCGAGCGCCGTCACCACATCGCGCACGCGCGCGGCGTCGATCGCCCCGGTCGCCACGAGCATCGCGTCCGGCCGTACCGGCAGCCCGAAGGCCTCCTGCACCGCCGCCTTGCACGCGCCCTTGCCGCTCGCATCCTCGGCCGAGAAGGTCTCGGAGAGCTGGCGATCGCGCGACGGATCCCAGTGATCGAAGCCGTGGAGGACGCCGACGAGCTTCTCGCGCTGCCAGCCGAAGAGCCCCTCGAGACCCTTGCCGTGCGGCGGCGTGCACACCTGCCGCGCGTAGGAGGGCGACGGCAGGAGCACGCGATCGGCGTAGACCACGCCCGCCTTGAGGAGCGACACCTGCCCGTAGAACTCGAGGGCCTCGGGCGTGAACAGCGCCGCGGGCAGCCCGAGCCGCGGCATGACCTCGCGCGGGGCGAGCCCCTTGGCCCCGGGGTCGTGCACCGTGTAGACGACCGCGGGCAGCGGCTCGGGCAGCGCCTCCTCGACGTAGAGCGGCAGCAGCCCCGCCATCCAGTCGTGCGCGTGGAAGACGTCCGGGATCCCGGCGACCTCGCGCGCGACCTCGACCGCGGCCCGCGCGAGCAGCGCGAAGCGGTCGGCGTTGTCCGGATAGTCCACGCCGTCCTCGCCGTAGATGCCCTGCCGCGCCGAGTACAGCGGGTGGTCGAGCAGGTACACGCGCACGTTCGAGCCCGGCAGCGTGCCCTCGTAGAGCTCCACCGCGTAGGTCATCGGGCCGAGCGGGACCTGCAGCTTCTTGAGGCGCCGCGCGAGCGAGAAGCGCGAGGGATCGAGCGACCCGTAGCGCGGCGACACCACCGTGACCTTGGCGCCGGCGGCCGCGAGCGACCGCGAGAGCTGCGCGGTCACGGTGCCGAGCCCGCCCGTCCGGGACAGGGGCGCGATCTCGGACACCACCTGGAGGATCGAGAGGTCGTTCATGGCTTTCATTCCCGGCACGGATCACCTCTCCGCGAGCGCGAGGGCGACGTGCACCTCGCTCGTGCGACCCGCCTCGAGCGGCAGCGAGAAGCGCGGCCACACCGACGTGCCCTGATACGTGCGCTCGAACCCGCCCTCGCTCTGCGAGGCGGCCTCGATCGCGTGCTGCCACAGCGGCGCCGCGGGCGCGAGCTCGATCACCGCCGCCGCCGCGAGCCAGTCGTGCGCCAGCTCGAGGCGCGAGGTCGCCGGCAGCGCGCGCGGCTTCTGCGAGCGCTCCGCCTCCGTGTCGACGAACACCGCGAGCTCCGGCGCGAACACCACCTCGAGCGGCGAGCCCGACTCGAGCGCGATGCGATACGTGCACGCGACGCGCGCGCCCTCGACGCGGAACTGCTTGTCCACGCGGACCCGCCGGCCCGCGACCGTGCCCACGCGAAACAGGTGCACGGCGACCGCCGCGCGCCGCTCCGCCCCGCCGTCCACGCGCTCGACCACGTAGGCGCCGCGCGTGAAGTCGCCGAGCTCCTCGTAGGTGCCGCGCTCGACGTCCGAGAGCGTCGTCCCCGCAGGGAGGAAGTGATCGACGAAGCCGAGCCGCGGCGACCGGTCGTAGACGAGCAGGCGATCGAGCCCCGGCTCCTTGAGCTTGACGAGGTCGTGGATCGACACCGGCCCCGCGCTCTCCTGCTGATCGTGGCCGCCCTGCGCGGCCTTGCGCAGCTTCTCGTGGTAGCCCTCGGCGCTGCGCCCGAGCACGTTGAGCACGTTCCAGCGCCGCGGCTTGAAGTCGAGCTCGTAGAGCGCCCCGCCGAGCTCGGGCTTGAAGTACGCGTCGAGCGGCTCCCCCTCGACGAGCACCTCGGGCCGGAAGTCCGCGTCGGCGTCGAGGACGCTCACCGCGTAGCCCGCCGGCGTCCCGAGCGCCTGGTCCGCGAGCACCTCCGCGTCGAGCAGGTGCTTGTAGACCGCATGCCGCAGCGCACCGAGGTAGAGGCCCCCGAACAGGCCGTGCCAGTACGCGCAGTTGCACTGCCCACGATAGAGCTCGCGCCGCGCGTCGCCGACGCCCGCGCGCCCGACCGCCTGCTCGGCGCTGGCTACGCGCGCCGACACGCGCAGCATCTTCTTGTGCATGCGGTTCGACTCGTCGTACTTGCCGAGGAACCCCTGCCAGATCCCGCCGCGCAGGAACTGCCCCGCGGCCTCGGTGAGCTTGGCCTTGCCGATCTCCTCGCGCGCGTGGTGCAGCGCCTGCTGCGACGCCGCAGGCAGCGACCACTCGCCCATCTCCTCGTACGACGCGGTGGGCAGGTACACGCGCCCCGACGGCGGCGCCTTGTCCATCCACTCCTGGAACGAGCACGTCCGCACCTTGTCCGTGCGCTCCGAGAGGAGGGCCAGGAACTTCCGCAGCCAGCCCTCGCCCCAGACCCACTCCTTGGTGCCCGGCCAGACACCGAACTTCTCGCCATCGTCGCCGTAGGTGACCGCGGTCTCGCCCGTGGCGCGATCGGCCATGCCCTCGAGGAGCGCCATCGCCTTGTCCGCCGTCAGGAACGGGATCGCGTAGCGGAGCTCCTTGTCGATCGGGAAGATGCCGATCGGCGCGCCCGCCTTCTCCGTGACGGCGTAGCCCCGCAGGTCCCCGAGCACGCCGGCGTTCCGGAAGTGCGTGTCGTCGAGCATCGTGAAGCGCAGCCCGGCCTGCGCGATGACGCGCGGCAGGTCCGGCTCCCACACGCGCTCGGCGAGCCACATGCCCGTCGGCCGCGCGCCGAGGCGCTCCTGGCACCAGTCGTTCATCATCTCGAGCTGACCGACGGCGTCGCGCTCCGGCAGGACGGCCAGCATCGGCTCGTAGAAGCCGCCGCCCAGCACCTCGACCTGGCCGCGCTCCACCAGCGCGCGCAGCGTGCGCAGGTACTCGGGGCGCTGCGACTCGAGCCACTCGAGGAGGGGCCCCGTGTGGTGCAGAGCCACGCGCACCTTCGGGAAGTCGTAGAGCGCCTCGACGAGCGGCCGGTAGCAATCGGCGTACGCCTTCTCGAACACCTCGCCGAAGTTGCCTTGCGGCTGGTGGTTGTGGAACGCGAGCAGGAGGGACAGCTGGCCCATGACGGTGCGAACGATGGGGGAGCGCCCCCAGCGTGTCAAGCCGTGGGGTTGCCCGCCGCGCGGCCGCGTGATAGGAGCATCGACCGACGGAGCTTTCTGCAATGCCTATCTACGAGTACGAGTGCGAGAAGTGTGGGGCCGTCGTCGAGATGATGCACGGCATGAGCGAGAAGCCCGCCACGACCAAGTGCGCGAAGTGCAAGGGCAAGCTCCAGCGCCTGATCTCGGCGTCCGCGTTCCACCTCAAGGGCGGCGGCTGGTACAAGGACCTCTACTCGAGCTCGAAGCCCGGCTCTTCTGACTCGAGCTCGACCTCGACCTCGACACCCAGCTCGACGACGACGCCCAAGAAGAAGTCGACCGGCAGCGACGACTAGTGCCTCGACCACGGCGTACTGATCATCGAGCGGGCGGCATCAAGGTCGAGGCCTTGCTTGCGTGTGGCCGGCTGGGAAGCCGGCCGCCGCCGACCCCCTACGGCTCCGTGCCGTGCACACTTCGGTGCCGTCGCAGGCCCCTTGCCTGGAGGTCTGCGCAGCGGGCGCGCCGCCCCTCCCCCGCCCGGGCAAAGCCCGGTCGGGCCCCCCTCCCTGCGTCTTCGCTCGCTGCGCTCGCTACGCCCTTGCGGCTCGCTCCGCTCGCCTGCCTCGAAACAGGACATGGCAAGGGGGCACGCGCCCGACCGCGGCTGCGGCGCATGCCGGATGCCTACCTCGCGCTCCGTCGCACGCTCGCGAGACGAACTACCAGTCGACTTCGCGGTAGTCCTTCCAGAATTTTCCCCAGGGGTGCTCGCCGGTGCGGTGGCCGGCGAAGACGGGGTCGAGGATGCGCGCGGCGCCGTCGACGGTGTCGAGCGGCGGGTGGAAGTCGTGGACGCGCTGCTTGCGCTCGGCGTGGTGGAGCGGGTCCTCGTCGGTGACCCAGCCGGTGTCCACGCTGTTCATGTGGATGCCGGCCTCCACGTAGTCGGCGGCGGACGTGCGCGTCAGCATGTTGAGCGCGGCCTTGGCCATGTTCGTGTGCGGGTGCTTGTCGGTCTTCTTCCGGCGCGAGAACGAGGCCTCCATCGCCGACACGTTGACGATGTGCGCGTCGCGCGTCGGCACCGCGGCGAGGAGCGGCCGCAGCCGGCTGCAGAGGATGAACGGCGCGATCGCGTTGACGAGGTGCACCTCGAGGAGCTCGGGCGTGGTGACGTCGACGGCCTCCATCCGCCAGCTGTTCTGGCGGCGGCGGTCGACCTGCTGCAGGTCGCCGTCGACCGCGCCGAGCGGGAACAGCTCGGGCGAGTCGTCGAGGTCGTCGGGTGCGAGCGCGAGCTGCGACATCTCGGCGGGGCGCAGCAGGCCCGCCGGTGAGAGCCCGCCCTGCCACGACACGAGCGACGCCCCCGCGCCGATCGCGCGGCCGCCCGCGTCGCCGAGGTCGGCGCGCAGGGTGTCGTTCGCGGCGAGCAGGCGCCCCCAGCTCGCCTCGGGCGCGGCGGCCTCCGCGCCGAGGAGGTGGCGGTAGAACGCGCGAGGCCGGCGCACCGTCTGCGCCGCGTTGTTGACGAGGATGTCGAGGTGGCCCTGACGCGACGCCAGCCAGCGCGCGAGCACCTCGACGCTCGGGATGTGGCGCAGGTCGAGGCCGTGGATCTCGAGGCGGTCTTCGAAGGTCGCGAAGTCGGGCTCGGCCGCGTACCGCCTCGCCGCGTCGTGGGGAAAGCGCGTCGTCGCGATGACGCGCGCCCCGGCACGGAGCAGCAGGAGCACAGTCTGGAAGCCGATCTTCACGCGCGCGCCGGTGACGAGCGCCACGCGCCCGCGGAGGTCCGCGGACTGGAAGCGCTTGTCGTAGTTCAGCGCGGCGCAGGGCGGGCAGAGCTTGTCGTAGAAGAAGTGCACCTGCGCGAAGTCCGCCTTGCACACGTAGCAGGAGCGCGGCGTCGCGAGCTCGCCGAGGGGCGGGCCCTCGTGGCGGGGGGGCGGTGAGAACACGTCCGCCCGCCGTGCGGTGCGGATCTCCGTCGCGTCGAGCAGGGCCGCATCGCGCGT
Source organism: uncultured Myxococcales bacterium (assembly GCA_964593795.1). GTDB lineage: Bacteria > Myxococcota_A > Polyangia > JAHFDS01 > JAHFDS01 > JAHFDS01. The sequence goes on from CAZQJC010000153.1 coordinate 27,232, forward strand.
CTGGCGCCGGGAGCGGTCGCCGCGACGCAGGGCCTTGGCCAGCTTGACGCGCTCGTGCTTGTGCGGCCGCGAGAGGCGCCCGGCGGCCTCGAGGAGCGCGCGCCGCAGCGCGGGGTCGACCGCGGCCAGGTGGTTGGGATCCTCGATGAGGGCCTCGAGGATGCGGGTGGTGCGTTCGATGTCGTCGGCGTCCAAGCGGCAGGATGCTACGCGCCCACCGGGGCGCGTGCCACCGCGCCGGCCTCCGCCGAGGGCGAAGTGGCGGGAAACACCGCGCTGGGCATGCTAGATCCAGTGCGGATGGGCCGATCGAGCTCCCCTTCGGGCTGGCGCCTCTTCGGCGCGGCTGCGGCGAGCGTGCTCCTGCACGCCCAGCTCGTGGGGCTCGGCGTGGCGCTCTACGAGCCGGAGGAGGAGACGCTCGAGATCGCCAGCGTCGACGCCTCCGAGGTCGACGCCGGCAGCGCCCCGCCGGTCGACGTGCCCACCGAGGCCGAGGACGACGCGCCCACCAGGCCGGAGGCGAAGCCGCCCGCGCCGGTCGACGCGCCGAAGCCGAAGGCAGATCCGACCGAGGTGGCGCGCTGGGACGAGCCGAGGCCCGTCGAGCTCGAGCCCGAGCGGGCGAAGCCCCTTCCGCCCCGGGTCAAGCGGCCCGAGCGGCAGAAGTCGGTCGAGCAGCTCTACGACAAGGACGAGAAGGACAACCCGGAAGCGCGCTTCCTCGGCGACAAGAACAAGCACGTCCGCCCCGAGGACGAGACGCAGGCGAAGAGCACGAACCTCGTCAAGCAGGAGCGCGGCGAGGCCGAGGCGTCGGCGGCGTCGTCGCGCGCGGACAGGGACGCGGGCGAGGACAAGGCCAAGAAGCTCGTCGCCGGGCAGCTCGATCGCAAGGGACCGAAGAAGGCCGAGCACGCGCGACGCGGCCAGGACGGCTCCGAGGAGCGGGCGCCCGAGACGCCGCGCCGGCCCACGAATCCGCTGCTCGCGATGCGCGACGCCGCGCGCGCGGGGATGCAGAGCCCGGAGAAGGAGTCGCCCCACGGCGTCCTGCCGTCGGAGCTCGCCGGCATCAAGGGCGGGCAGGGGCAGCGAAGGCGCGGCGCGGCCGGGCCCGTCGGCCCCGACCTCAACGTGAGCCCGGAGGAGGTGCGGCGCGCGATGGGCGACGCGAGCGGGGAGCACGGCGGCACGGCGCAGAAGTCGCAGCTCGCGGAGGAGCGCCGGTCGTTCTCGCCGGGCAAGCACGTCAAGCGCTGGGAGCGCACGCGCGCCGCGCTCGAGAACTTCGTGCCCGAGGTGCGCCCGGGCAACCAGACCGCGCTCGGCACGCGCGCCTCGCCGTTCGCGGCCTACATCGCGCGCATGCACCGGCAGATCCACCAGCTCTGGGGCTTCGGCATCATCGAGGACTGGAACGCCGGAAACGGGGGGCCGCCGATGGACGCGTGGGCGACGCTCGAGATCGTCCTCGACGCCGACGGCAACGTCGACAAGATCACGGTCGTGCGGACGAGCGGCATGACGTACTTCGACGTCGCCGCGATCGACGTCGTGCAGAGCGCGGGGCCGTACCCGGAGCCGCCCGCGGCGATCCGCTCGCAGAACGGCAAGATCTACCTGCACTGGAGCTTCCACCGCGACAACCGCGAGTGCATGACCGCGGGCGCGGAGCCCTACATCCTCGGCGAGACGCCGCCCGGCGAGGTGCACGACGAGGCCGCGCGCGCCCCGCAGCCCAAGTTCGGCTCGGAGGATCCCATCCCGCGCATCCCGTCGTTCGCGCAGCGGCAGCGGCGGCTGCGCCGGGAGCGCCCCGAGGAGCCCGATCGCTCCGAGCGCGCGGCGGCGGAGCACTCGTCGCGCGTGGCCAGGCTGGCCTCGCCGGACGATCCGGGCGCGAACGCCGTGGCGAAGCGCTGGGTCGATGCCTTCAAGCGCGGCGACGCGCGGGCGATGGCCGGCGCGAGCGCGGTGCCGCTGCGCTCCGGCGAGAGCGTGATTCGCGAGCCGAAGGAGCTCGAGGCGCGGTACCGTGAGCTCGTGTCCGAGGAGGAGCGGCGGAGCGGTGCGCGGGTCGAGGTGATGACACCGGCGACGCTGCGCGGGCGCCGCGGCGCCCTGCCCGGCAAGGCACAGCAGGGTTCGGGCTCGCTGCACGCGCTCGTGGAGGGCGCGGGGGACGCGATCGTCCTCACGCTCGGCGAGCGCGACGGGGACTGGCGCGTCATCGGCGTCGACCGATAAGCCGGGGGGACATGTCGCGATACGTGCTGCGCTACCTCGGACGACAGCTCCGCCTGCCCGCGGACGGGCTGCTCGTGATCGGCCGGGACCTCGAGTGCGACATCACGCTCGACGACGGGGCGGTGTCGCGCCGGCACGCGCAGCTCTCGGTGACCGCGATGGGCGTGTGGATCGAGGACCTCGGCAGCCACAACGGCGTGGTCCTGCGTGGCGAGGCGGGGCCGAAGCGCGCGCGCCTCGTGCCGGGGGACTCGTTCACGATCGGGCGCACCGTGTTCGCGCTCGACTTCGCGGGTGGGCGTCCGAGCGCCGCGCCGCCCTCGCCGGGACAGGCGCAGCGGGCGCCGTCCTCGGCCAACACCGAGGTCCTGCACATCGACCCGACGCTCGTGCAGTACGCGGACGCCGTCGCCGCGCTGGCGGAGGAAGGGCGGCCGCATCCCGAGCGGTTCGCCGCGGCGATCAACGTCGTGCAGCTGCTCTACGACATGGGGGCGCTGGCGAACGCGCGGACGTTGCTCGGTGACGCGCTCGACACGCTGCTCCAGCCGCGCACGGGCGGCACGCTGCCTCCGCTCGTGGTGGTCAAGACGCGGCGGCTGCTCAGCCAGCTCGCCGCGCACTTCGGCGCCGATCCGGTGTGGCAGGTGCGGATCGACGCGCTCGGTCGCGCCGAGCACACGTAGTCCTCCGAACGCGATCAGCCGAGGGCAGTGGTCCTGTGGGTGAGGTGCACGCCGCGCTGCGCGAGCTCGGCGACGAAGGCCTCGTAGAGGCCCGGCTCGCGGCCGACCAGCTCGGGCGGGTGGACGCCGGGGCGCGTGAAGCGTCCCTGGGCGACGAGGACGGCCATGCTGGTGGCGGAGAAGCCCGTGGTGCGCGACATGCTGGACAGGCGCGTGGCCGGGTCGTGGTGATCGAGCAGATCCCAGGTGTGGCGTACGCGGCGCCCGGCCTCGCGGCCTTCGACCAGCACGCGCAGCACGGTGAGGTCCGCCTCTCCCTCGGCGTAGGTCCACTTCGGGAACACGAGGGCCGCCGTCAGATCGCGCGGGCGCACCTTGACGCCGCCGACCTCGATGGGCTCCTCGGAGAAGAGGCCGGTCTCGCGGAACGCACGCATGAGCCCGATGTGGCCCGGGTAGCGCAGCGTCTTCTCCTTCATGAACGGCGCCGAGAGCGTGTAGGCGAGGCTGCGGAGGCCGTCCGTGTTGAAGGCCTCGAGGGTGCCGACGCCCGGCAGGTCCATGAGCTCGGGCTCGGACAGCGCCTCGCGCACGACGACCTTGCCGTGCTCGACGATGCGGCTGGGGCGCACGTACTCCTCGATGACGTCGAAGGGCGCGAACGCCGCCTTGTACTCGAAGGGCCAGGTGCGCACGACCGGCAGGCCGCCCACGTAGATCTCCACGCGCTCGCACGGGTCCATGCGGCTCGCGGCCCAGCCGATCGCGACGTTCGAGGAGCCGGGCGCGACGCCGCAGTCGACGACGGCGCAGGTGCCGCGCTGCTTCGCGAGGGCGTCGAGCTCCCACGCGTCCTCGGCCATGAAGCTGATGTCGACGTAGGGCCGCCGCGCCTCGAGGACGGCGCGGAGCGTCTGCAGGCCGAGCCGGCTCGAGAGCGCGCCGAGCACGAGGTCGAAGCCGGCGACGGTGCGCTCGACGGCGTCGGACGAGGAGAGATCGACCTCGAGGGTGGCGGCGCCGGTGCGCGCGGCGATGCGCGAGAGGGCCTCGGGCCTCGCGTCGGCCACGGTGACGCGGAAGCCAGGGGTGCGCGCAAGATCCAGCGCCATCGCGGTGCCGACGAGGCCGCCGCCCAGGATCACGACGTTCTTGTCGCTCATGCGCGGGACATAACACACCGCCCCTAGCGCCAATGCCGGTCACTTTGCGCCGGCCTGGTCCTGGCCCTGGTCCTGGTCCTGGTCGAAGCCCCCAGAACCACGCAGGCGAAGACCAGGACCAAGACCAAGACCAGGTGGTCAGCGGACGGATTCCGTCATTAT
>CAZQJC010000154.1:0-42078 GCA_964593795.1 uncultured Myxococcales bacterium
GGGCCGCTCGTCGGACCAGCTGGAAGCCTGGGGAATCCCGGACGGGCAGCACCAGGTGTCTCGTTGGCTCGCGCTCCGCGCTCGCGAGTGCCGCCTCCACCACGGTCCCATGTCGCCCTCCAGGTGCAAAACCGGTCGAACATTTGACGAGCGGCACTAGGGCTTCGCGCTCTGGGCGAGGAAGGGCTCGTCGCCGGTGCCTGCCGCGGTCAGGCCCCTGCGTCTCGCCCGTGCTCTGCTCAGCCCTCCGTCCGCACGCCCAGTCGACCGTCGAGCCCGTCCAGCCATCGCTGCACGCCCGGCTCGTCCACGCCCGCCCGAAGCCGCTCGATCTCACCGCGAAGAATGCCCTGCCCTCGCAAGATCTGCGCTTGGCCGTCGAGCGCGAGCACCTCCTCGATCAGCGCCTCGATCGACTCGGCCGTCACGCGCGCACCTCGGCCCGCGAAGCGCCGTTCTTGGAGGCGACCGGGAAGACCGGCAACGGCCCGTCGGGGGCGACCAGCTCCTGCAGCTCCGCCTTGGCGTGCTCGGTCAGGGTCAGGCGGATCTCCTCGATCATCTCGGGGTGCTCGGACAGGTGGGCGAGCGCGCGGTCTCTTCCCTGGGCGAAGCGCTCACCCTTGAAGGAGAACCAGCCGCCCGCGCTCTCGACGAGGCCGTGCTCGGCCGCCAGATCGAGGATCTCCGCCACCCGGTAGACACCGATGCCGTACCGGATCTCGAAGTGCGCCTCCTTGAACGGGGGAGCGACCTTGTTCTTGACCACCTTGACCCGCGTCTTGGTGCCGACGACCTCGTCGCCGTTCTTGACCACCTGCGTCTTCCGGATGTCGAGCCTCACCGACGCGTAGAACTTGAGCGCGTTTCCGCCCGTGGTCGTCTCGGGGTTCCCGTAGACCACCCCGATCTTCTGCCGCAGCTGATTCTTATTCCGCCGATGGGTCCAACGATGAGGTACCCTTGGAGATTCGGATAGTTGGATTACCTCTTCGTGGCTCAGGCCGCCACATCCCTCCCCAATGCGAACCTGATTCGTCGGAGGCGGCCCCACAGCGACGGTCGGGCCGACGCACTCGGGGTGGGCCCATCTGAAGCCGGGCAGGCGCCGCGGCGGAGCCGCGCCATCGCTCGGGAAGAACATGATTGCTGCGTACTCGGCGAGGCCGCCCTGGTTGCAGGCGCTGCCAACAAGGACGCAACCTCAGCCTGCCCCCGCCGATACCCCACCCGTGCACCTCCAGACCGACTGCGCGCGCGAACTCGCAGTGCTCCACCTGCGCCTCCGCACGGCCTGCCTCGTAGCTTCATTGTCATGGGGATCGTGGAGTCCTCAGCGGCGCCGGGTGAGCCTGGCGCGGCTCGGTAGCGTGGTTCGGGGAATGGGGCGGCGGCGCTTCAGGGGTTTAGCGAGCGGGTAGGACTTCCGCAACTGACGACCTCTGTCGACAAGCACATGCTGACGCGGTGCGGCATCATCCTGGATAGATTGTAGCGACTTCGATAGAATGGCCGAGATTTCATCAGCATTGGCATGTCGCCCCCTACCCTGTTCGGAACCTGGCTGGTGCCCAAGGTACCGGCGCCATCGAAATCTGTGCCCGTCTTCCACGAGGAGGCCGGGACGAGGGCTCTCGGCCTTGACATCCTTCGGAAAACGCTGATCGAGCACTACGTCGGCGAGGCCACTGTCGCCAAGGCCGGTGGATACGAAAAAGCCGCGGGAATCATCGAGAACAGCCTGCCGACCGCCAAGCGGGTGCGCTCGGGAGACCTCGGCGAGGTCGTAGCGGCCGAGTATGTGAACGCCCACACCGAGTTCCGCGTCCCGATCCGCAAGCTCCGGTGGAAGGACGACCGCGACATGGCGATGCGGGGAAACGACTTCGTCGGCATCTCGACGGCCGGATCCAAGCTCCGTCTGTTGAAGGGCGAAGCGAAGAGCGCACAGGCCATGAACGCGTCCACCGTCAAGGCCGCCACTGAAGGCCTCGACGACCACGACGGCCGGCCCAATCCCTCCACCCTGGCCTTCATCACGAAGCGTCTCTATGAAGAGGATCGGGACGAGGAGGCGAATGTCCTGCGCGACCTGCAGGCCGGCGGATCCCTCCGCTCGGCGGCGGTGACGCACCTGGTCTTCACGCTGAGCGGCAACGACGCCGCTGCGCTCCTCGAGACGGCCCCGAAGTCGGCGCATGCCGGAATCCGGCGCTCCTGCGCCGCCGTGACCATCCCCGACCACTCGGCGCTCGTCGAGGGCGCGTACGAGCTCGCCCATGTCGCGAAACCCTGAGGCCATCGCGGAGGCGCTCGCCGCCCTCACCCAACACGACGTCCGCGGCCGCCTGCTGGCGCGCGGATTGGCGCGCGGCATCGTCTGGCGCGACGGCAAGGTGCCCGAAGGCGCCCAGGAGTTCGCGCCGGAGCTGACCGCGGACCTGCTCGACTACGGCTACAACGTCCTCGCGCACGTGCTCGAGCTGCGGGACGACAACCTCGGGCGCCCGCCGACCACCCGACTCCCGACCGACGACGCGTTCCGCGTGGCCGCCGAGGCCATAGAGGCCGCCGCGCGCCGAAATGCTCCCGGCGACCACGAGCGCGCGCGTCACCTGGTGGTGTCCGCCGCGTCGTTCCACCTCGGCGGCTACGCGGCGCGCGCCTATTCCCTGCTGGCGCCAGGGTCCCTCGGCACAAACCTCTCCTCCGCCGAGCGCGCCCTGCTCCACCTCCTCCGCAGGGAGTTCGGCGCGCTGCGCGAGCACGTCCGGCGCTGGCTCGCGGAGCCCGCGCACTCCGACGATGCCGTCGCCGCGCGCCTCCTCGACGCGACGTCGGACTTCGGGCCTGACGACGCCGCCGCAGTGGCGCTGTCGAATCGCTACCACCGGGCCCTCGGCCTCGCCGACTCCGCCCTGGTGCTCGGCGACCTGCCGACGCACGAGGCGGCGATCGGCGGCCTCGACGAGGCCGCCCGTCAGGCGGGGAGCATCGGCAACGTCCCCATGTGGTGGTCGGCGACGCTCGCGCGCCACATCGCGCGCGACCTCTGGGCGAACAGCCTCGAGGTCCGCTTGGAGGGGCCGGGCCCGGGACGGCCGGAGCGCTGGGGCGCCATTCGCCGCGACTTCATCGACCTCTTGGGCGCGCGCACGCCGCCCCAGATCGACCTGTGGCCCTCCCAGCTCGAGGCCGCGCGGCGCGCGGTCGACGCGACGGACGACCTGCCCGTCGCCCTTCCGACGAGCTCGGGCAAGACGCGCATCTCGGAGCTGTGCATCCTGCGCGCCCTCGCCGACGGCCGGCGCGTCGTCTACGTCACGCCGCTCCGCGCGCTCTCGGCGCAGGTCGAGCAGGTCTTGGCGAAGACGTTCGTGCCGCTCGGCGCCAGGGTCACTTCCCTCTACGGCGCGGCGGGCGCGACGCTCAGCGACACGGAGACGCTCGCCACGGCCGACATCGTCGTGGCCACGCCGGAGAAGCTGGACTTCGCGCTGCGCCAGGCCCCCTCGGTGCTCGACGACGTGGCCCTCGTCGTCTTCGACGAGGCGCACATGATCGGCGCGGGGAGCCGCGAGATCCGGTACGAGGTCCTCGTGCAGCGCCTCCTGCGGCGGCCCGACTCCGATTCGCGGCGGATCGTCTGCCTGTCCGCGATGTTCAATCCCGACGACCCGACGTTCGCCGACTACGGCAACTGGATCCGGAGCGACGAGCCGGGGGCGACCATCCACGTGCGGTGGCGCCCCACGCGACAGCTCGTCGCGGCGTTGGGCTGGCAGCCCGAGGCGAATGCGGCGCGGCTCTCGTTCCTTGAAGGCGAGCAGCCGTTCGTGCCCAAGTTCTTCGCCCAGCAACCCGCCACGGGCCGACGGAGGAAGGCCTTTCCCCAGGACGACAAGGAGTTCTGCATCGCCACCGCCCACGCCTTCGCCGCGGACGGTCACAGCGTCCTCGTGTACTCGCCGCAGCGGATGCAGGTGGAGCCGCTCGTCGAGGCGTTCTGCCGGATCAAGAGGCAGGGCTATCTCGGAGCCCTCAAGGCCCCGGCGCCGGCCGAGCTCGACCTTGCCCTGGCCGTCGGCCGCGAGTGGCTTGGGGCCAAGCACCCCGCAGTCTCTGGCCTCCAGATCGGGATCGGGACCCACCACGGGTCGCTGCCGCGTCCGTTTCTCTCGGCCGTGGAGGCCCTCCTCGAGAAGCGCAAGCTTCCAATCGTGGTCGCCTCGCCCACACTGGCGCAGGGCATCGACCTGGCCTGCGGCGTACTCGTGTTCCGCTCGCTGCAGCGCTTCGACCCCGCGGCCAAGAAATACCTGCCGATCTCGACGGCCGAGTTCGGCAACGTGCTCGGCAGGGCTGGCCGCGCGTACGTGGACCTCGACGGAATCGCGGCGTTTCCCATCTTCAAGTCCGGACGCGCCTATCGCAACGACCTGGCGATCTTCAGGAACTTGATCGACGGGTCGCGCGGCCAGCGTCTCCACAGCGGACTCGTGTTGCTGGTCGAGAAGCTCTGTCAGGGCATCGCCGAGCGGCTGGGGGTCCGGGTGCAAGACCTTGCCGAGAAGGTGCTGAATCGGCAGGGCGTCTGGGACGACGAGCGCCTGGGCGCACATGATGCGACCGAGCGCGACGAGGATGCGGAGGGTGACCTGTTGGATCTGCTGGGCGACCTCGACGTCGCCCTTCTCTCGCTGATCGATCCGCTTGACGGCGACGCCGACGGCCTCGCCGCAATCCTCGACGGTGTGCTGAAGGGCTCCCTGTGGTCTCGCACCCTGGGACGTAAGGAGCCGTGGGAGCGGGAGACTGCGAACCAAGTGTTGGTTTCGCGCGCGACTTGGATTTGGCGCACCAGCACCGCGACGCAGCGCCAAGCATGCTTCGCGTCAGGCCTAGGCAGCCGAACGGGGATCTTCCTCTACGACAACCTCGATACCCTGGTTCCCGTCCTTTGCGACCTCCAGCGCGCCGTCGTCGATGACGACGCAGACGCGGCCACCGCCAAGGCGGTTGCCTTCGCCGAACTGGTGATGGCCGATCCGTTCTTCGTGCCTCGGAAAGTACCCGAGGGTTGGAGGGAAGCCCTCTGCGGGTGGGTCAGTGGCAGAGCCTTTGCCGAACTCCTGGCTGATCCGAAGGCGGCGGCCTTCATACACGACGGAGTGATCTTCAAGCTCGTCTGGGCCGCTGAGGCGGTGCGTGTCCAGGCCAAGGCCGCTCTGCATCCGCGAGTTGACGAGCTCGGCGATGGCCCCGCCCTCGCGTTCACCTACGGCGTCCCCAACGTTCAAGCTGCGCTTCTTTGCCAGTGGGGGTTCTCTTCCAGGGTGGGAGCGGTCCTGGTCAAGCGCAAGTTGACCGCCGACTTCGAGGATCTGCCGGGCCTCCGAGCCTGGGTCAGCGCGCACGACGACGTCCTCTCGGCGACCCATTTCTGGGAGTCGAGCGACCAGCACCTGCTCTGGCGACGTGCCCGAGCCGCGGAGGGTGGCGACTCGCGCCCAGCTCGCTGGAACCGCGTGGTGCACCTCGTCGACGTGGCGTGGCAAGTGCCGCCCGGACCCGCCGGAACTCCCGTTCGCCTCCTCCCGATTTCAGGGACGGAGGTATCGACTTGCGCTGCCGATCTCGCACCGCTCGGGCGCGCAACCGTACCGTTCGACCCGCGCGGGTGCCACTTGAGCGCGACGATCGAAGCGGATGGCCGAATCAACGTCGAGCGATTTGGTCCCCAGTAGGGCGTGCCGATTTCAGCGCCACGCAGCAGCCCGTCACCGGGCTCAAGACACGACCGGGTCATTCGCGAGTCGGGACCTAGAGATTCCCTTTGCGATCAAGGTCTTGCGGCCCATCGATCGTGCCACCAGAAGGGCCAGACCCCCATAGTCTTCCGCTACGGCCGCGCCCACCCGCGTGGCGCAGGGGTGGGAGTGGAGCGAGAAACCAGGCGTGATGACCCATCGAGCGCCGCGATCTCCGAGGCAAAGAAATCAAACCAGTATCGGGAAACCGCATCCTCCTTCGTAACCCGGAGCGCCGGCATCTCCCGGCCTCGTCGGTGTCGATCCAAGTCGCGAAGGTAAAGGCTCGCGTAGATGACCCTGTCATCGATTGCGAGGAAGCTGTAGGACGACCGGTAGGAGGCCGCGTGGTGTTCGAAGGTGATCGTGGCGTCGTGCGGTTGCAGGTCGCGGACGATGCGGCTTTCGAAATCGGCACGCTGCTCCGTCCCATCCCGCGCGAGCCAGTCTCGGTACTCCTCCTTCGAGCGCCAGCGCCGTGCGGCTTGATCGGGTCTGGGATCTTGGAGGAGATAGAGACTTCCAGGCCGTCGGCACTCTGCGTATCGAAGAACGTGTGCCTGATATGCAATGATTCTGCAGAATGCGCACGGGCCACTTGCGCAATTGCGGTGGTTAGCTCCGTGGACCTGAGTGCCTCTGACAGGTAGATCCATGCGTACATCCGAAGGTTGCTCTTCATGCGCAGGACATCGGCGATAGCGTCGTCGATCATCGACTCCCGGGTCTTGTAGATGCGAATGCCCCCTGCGGCAGATCGCGTATGGGGTTCTGCGGGCAACAAGGGTGCACCTGCTTGCTGCGTAGCGTTCCGCACGTTAGCATCAATCCACCTGCGGGCTGCTTCGGGAACCGAACCGACTTCGGGTACTTGGCATGGCGAATCATCCGCCAAGAGCCGTATGCGAACACCATCGCGCACCGACAGCATCGGATGTTCGCTACGCTTCCCGGGCACATACCTAATGATTGCGCTGTTGTGGAAATTGTTTCTGATCCAGTTGTTGAGATTTGTCTCGCGGTGCCGCATCCGAAATACGCTGCAGAATTCCTTCTGAGAAAATGGAGCCTGTCGAGTTCCGGAAATCGCAGCGGACACGACCATTCCCAGGGCGACCAAATCATAATGCGGCTGCCAGGCATCTCTCCTGGTCTTGGTCGTATTGGCGGCTCTAGTCTCAAGGCCAAGTACCCTGCAGATGGCCGGCCAGTTCTCGTCTCCCGAGCGAACACCGTCAACGAAGCGGATGAGGACGTCTTCCCCTCCCGGCGTTCGCTGCCGAATGTGGACCTGTCCCCCGCGTGCGATGACCTCTAGCTCGATGAGCTGATCCCCCACATGCCCTCCCTCTCAAGCATCGGATCCAACGTTTCGTCGATCAATAGGTCCAACATTATTCAGTGATAACAGCACGTTGGGACCTTGACGCACTGGCTGCGGAGACTCACCGTATGCTCATGCACATCCGGCTCTGCTGCATCGTGGCGATCGGGGTTCATGGCCTCTTTGTGGGATCTGCCCGGGGCGAACCTGCGCCCGAGGGTGTCTCTTGCGAACAGCTCTTGCTTACGGTCCGCATCGCTCCCACAAAGGCAGACGGGAGGTCCTGGGACTCCGACATCGCCGGCGGAGGATCGCCCGATCCATTCGGATCGGCCGCACTCGCCTGCACGGGTGGACTGAGGCGCAGCGAACGGATCGCGCTGCGTGAGGATACGTTCGAAGTGAGTGCCCCGCTGTACAGAAAGACAGGGGTCACGCTCACCATGCCTTGCACGCTTGCGGTGAAGATTCGAGACAAGGATCTGCGCGGGTCCGATGGCATCATTGATGTGGTCCTTCCCATCGCCCCGTTTCCCGATCAGTTGCCACCAAGCGGCCAAGTAGCGATCGCCGAGATGGATCGCGAGTCGGCGAGCATCGAAGTGCATTGTGTCGCGCCAAAGGACATGCGACGGTGGTCGGCTGGCACTACGCATTCTCCTTCGGGAACCGGAGACGGAGAGCCGAAGAAGGCGCACGACGGATTGTTCTTTTGGATCGGTGGCGTGTCCCTTGCGGCGCTCGTCTACTTCCACCAAAAAAGCAAGCGCAGGCGGAGCACTTGACGACACTCGCGCATCGGGCTGGCAGGAATCAAGCAGTCCTCGTCACCTCGCCCGTCTTGAGCTCCGGCACCGCGCCCTCGATCCTCATGCACGAGCATCGCGCCGACCGCGCGCAAGCCGCCCAACGGGACTCGAAGGGCGCGTCGAAGATCCACCCTGCCTGGTTGCCCACGAACAGGACGTTCGCGTCGGGGTCGATGAACCGCTCGGGCTCAGAGCCGGTGCCTCGGGCAAGGAGCGCAAGCGCGACCTTGGCGGCGCCCACGACGACGTGCGCGATGTCCACCCCGAGTGCGGGCTCGGCAACAAGCTCGCCCTTGCCGCTGTAGTCCGTCTTGCCCGCCAGCGTGCTCGACTGCCCGCGGCGCACGGCGCCCAGCACGCGCTCGCGGCATGGCGTCCGGCGGTTCAGCAGCGCGAAGACCACCTCGCCCGCCGAGGCGCGGCTGCAAGCAGCTGGGTAGACCGCGGGCACGACGTCGCGCGCGAGCGCGTGCCTGCGGAACTTGGAGCTCGGCACGCCTGTCGCGTCGACGAGCAGGTCGTGCCCGGCGAGCAGAAGCCGCAGCTCGGTGTCGTCGAGCTGGTCGCGGTAGGGACGGCCCTTCATCGCCACTGACGACTCGGGCCGCCCCCCCGCGCACAGATCCCAGCGTGCAGGATTACCGCACTGGGCTCTTGCCTCGGGTCCTGGCGTCGAAGCGGTACCACGGCCAGGGATGCTGAATGCGGGTGCTCGAATCCATCGGCTCAATAAGGTCGAGCGAGTAGCGCCCGCCGACGACGGCGCGCTCGGCCCCGGACCCAGTCTCGACGCAGCCGCCGCAGGAGCACACAAACTCTTGCTGCTTGATTTGGATCTCGATCGTCGTCCGGCGCGGTTGCGCCGTCAATCCTGATTGCGCAGCGTCCGACTCTGAGGACATGCGACACGCTCACTCGAGCGCATGCGGGGAATGTATCCTCCAGTTCCTGTCGCTACATGGGCGCCTGATCATTTTCTCATATTCGGACCGGGCCGTTGCCTCGGCCTCCCGAAGCGAGAAGTCCTCGATCCGATAGGTCAGCTTGCCCGCAGAGATGAGCGCGGCACCCACGTACATCTTGGGCAGGTCGTCCAAGTCGACCTCGGGCTCCGAGGCGAGGATGGCCCGCTTCCAGATGGGAAACAGCGCCCCGGCCGACCTCCCGAACGGGAAACCGAGGATGAAAACGTCCTCACCGACGGCCAGCCATGTCGGCTGCCATCGGATTTCGGTTCATCGGAAAACACTCGCAGCCGTCGGGGAGCGCACCGAGTCGCAGCGCGGCGACGTCGACCTCCTGCCAAGAACAGGATGTTCGAACCACCGAGGGGTTCCGTCCCTGTCCAAGAGCTCGAACCTGACGCCGCGCCAGCTGACGAGACTCCCCTTCCCCTGCAGCCACACCACGACGTTGTCCGGCCGCGATCCGCTCGGGCTCAGGCTTTGGCCGTTGAGCGGATTCTGTCCCGACAGGTTGTGCCAGTTCGTGACCAGGAACAGGGCCTCGCCGTCCTTCCACACAAAACCAGTACCGCTGGCGAGGGCCGTGTCGCCGACGCGCATATCGATGAATAGTGAGCTGGTGGAGAGCTGATCGATCGTCGGCATGTTCGACGACAATCCAACAGCTGCATCTCGTTGCTGTCAACAGCCCCCATCCCCCTCATGCGCTACGGTGCTCACATGGGGACGCATCAGTCCCCGCCAACCCAACGCCCGCATGGCCGTCCGAAAGGAGCATTTTTCGTGGTGCGTAGACTTCCGCTTCAATGGCATCCGGTACCGCTTCCGCAGCCCCTAGAACACCCGCTTCGGCGCAATGCTCTATGAGCAATCCCTGCGCGCCAGGCTTATCGCCACCACATATATGCCGACCCGGATCCAGCAGCCACGCGTTTCCCGCCGCTTCACGGACTTCGCGGCGGAGTGGCTCAACTCGTACGTCCGGGCGAACAACCGCCCGAGCGAGCAGCAGCACAAGCGCATCGTGTTCCGCGCGCACCTGCTTCCCGCGTTCGGCCGCTTCCGGCTTGATGAGGTCGGCGAGCCGGAGATCGAGCGCTTCAAGGCGGTGCAGCTCCGCAATGGCCTCGCCGCCAAGACCGTGAACCTCCACGTCGGCATGCTGCTCAAGTGCCTCGGCACCGCGAAGGACTGGGGCTACCTCGAGGTCGTGCCCAAGTCTCAGAAGGTGACCCAGCAGGAGCCCCCGACCGGCTGCCTGACCGATGCGGACGCCGCGCGCCTGCTGGCCGCGTCGAAGGAGCCTCTCGCGGACGCGATGGTCCTGGTCGCCCTCCGGATCGGGCTCCGGCTCGGCGAGCTGCGGGGCCTGCGCTGGGAGAGCGTCGACTTCGCGCGCGGACAGCTCACCGTCCGCGCCTCCCTCGTGAAGGGGTTCTTCGAAGCGCCCAAGAACGGGAGGACGCGCGCGGTGCCTCTCGCCGCGGACGCGCGCGGGGCGCTCGCGGGCATCCGGCGCGCGGCGGGGTTCGTGTTCGCGCATGCGCTGCCGGGCGGGACGATGGCGCCCGTCAGCGCGAACACCGCGGCGCGGTGGCTCGCCGACCGGTGCGGGAAGGCCGGCCTGTCCCCGATCGGATGGCACGCGCTGCGGCACACCTTCGCCTCGCAGCTCGTGGCGCGGAACGTGCCGCTGCCGGCGGTCAAGGAGCTCCTGGGGCACTCGACCATCCAGATGACGATGCGCTACACCCATAGCGCGCCGGCCGCATTGCGGGAGGCGGTGGATGCCCTCCGGCTGCCGCCCGCGCCCGCCCGCCTTGACGCATGCGGGGGAAACCGCTTGAATTCACTCCGGAAGGCGCCTCGGCCGCGGGGCCGCCGTCCCGAAGCCTCGGCTCCCGCAGGACCTCCCGCGCGAGCCGAGCCCCCGGGAGGCGGCCGGGCGGTGCGGGGCGACTTCTCCGTCCCGTTCACGGGCGCGGCAGGGCCGTGTGACCCTGGCGCGTCGGGCCGGACGGGCGCTTCCCCGGGCAAGGTGCACCTTGCCCGGTCTTTTTTTCGTTGACATCGCCGCCGGGATTTTGAGGATCGGATCAATGACGCCGCGCTCTCATCCAGTCGGAGCCGGAGAAAGGTTCGTACTACCCAGCAGCAACCCAACAACCAACCGTCACACGAGTTCAGGCCTGGGCGGTGTGAGTCCTGCGAGAAGAGGTGGTCATGACGACGCCTGCAGATTCGCCGCCGCCAGACCCGACGGACCCTTCGGCGGGTTCCCGGGTAACCGTAACGATAGGCGCAATGAAGGTCTCGTACGCACGGAAAGGAGACCGTCGGACCTCCGCGCCGAGGGCGACGACCGCCGAGATCGTCGTCCCCAGCCCGCTCAAGGTAGCGCTCCTCGTCGCAACCGTCTCGACGATCGTCTCGCTCAAGCGAGAGCTGATAACGCTCGTGCGCGATCGGGATCTCCTGCGGGATCCCCGGCTCTACGTCGTCGCCGTGCTTCTGGTCATCCTGACCTGGCACGCCGCCGGCCGGCCCCGCCGCTAGCCGAGGCCGGCCGCAGCAACCCGTCCTGGCTTCGTCGCGCACGCGCCGAAGCTGCTCCGCACCGTCTGGCCGCGCCCCGCCAGCCCTCTCCGATGGAAAAGGGGCGACCGACAGCAACGACCGACGCATCGCAACCTGGCGATGCGCGACCGTCAGGCATCCGCGCCTGAACGGCACCGGAGTCGCGACTCCCGAACCGGCCGGCTGGAGCTCCAGCCGGCCGTTTCGCTTTTCCTCGCATATGACAACGGGCCGTTGCTCCCTATTTCGTCAGGTATCCAACGATGCTCGACACGAACGTGCTCAGCGGCACCGGGCACCTGCCGTTGGCGAGCTCCTCAAGCGCCTTCACGATCCACTCCTTCTTGCGGGCGCCAGACACGCCTACGTTCATCCACGATTCCAGCTGGCCTCCGGGGACGACGAAGAGTCCGTGAGCCTGCAGGCCGTCAACGGCCTTCCTCACCTGGTCCCTCGCCGCCGCGGGTACACCATCGAGTCCTTTGGACTTGGCCTCGGCCCACTTGGTGCCCTGCTTCTCGATGTCTCGCAGGCGAGAGCGTGCCCCGTCGAGGCTGTGCCGACCTGCGTCCAGCTGCGCCTTGAATTCATCGACCGAGGCCTGAACCTCCTTGAGCACGTCCGCATCGGGCCGCTCGCCTATCTGCTTCTCCAACTCCGCCCTGGCAGCCTCGATGTCGGGCACGCTCGCGTACGGCACTCCGAGGGCTTCAATGCAGTTCTCGATGTCCTGAGCCACTCGAAACACGTCGAAGTCGGGGACGGCCGCGCAGGGCACGCTCGCCCCGCGCAGCAGGCGAAGAACCGGCGGAATGGTCTGTTTGTTGTGGGCGTGGACAAACAGCACGTCGTGGTTCTTCACGAATCTGCTGCATACGGTCTGATACAAGGCGCGGTCCGCGTCCGCCTCGCACACGGCAACGCCGCGATGGAACACGGCCTCGAGAATGCGCTGACTCGAGAGGACGGGATCGCTCGAGAGCTTCTTGATGGCGTCGGGATCCAGCGCCGTGTACGTGGTCCTGTCGGCCGCCCGGCTCAGCCGCAGCAGCGAGACCGGCTGGCTGACGGAGAGGATGCCGGCGATGAAGTGCGCATTGTGCGTCGCGACGACAACCTGCATGTTCTGCCCGGTCACATGCGATGCAAGCCACGCCCCGAGCGCCCTCGCCTGGGCTGGATGCAGGAAGGCCTCCGGCTCGTCAAGGAGGACGATCCTGCCCCGCGCCAACAGCACCGAGAGGACGACGCCCGCGAAGCTCTTATAGCCGTCGCCCTGCTCGTCCATCTGCTGGAACTTGGCCATGACCGGCAGCGCGTCCCGCGGGTCCTCTGGAACAGCCCCGAATCTCTTTGCCACGCGCAAGCTGAGGTTCCGAAGTCCACTCAGGTCCAGCCGAACCTCCATCTCGAAGGCATCCTTGAAGGCCTTCTGAAAGGTCGTCTCCTGTGATTTCTCGGCATAGAGGACCTGGAGGATACTGCTCGGATTGTCTCTGTGGGGGTTGTAGGACTCGCACTCCTTGACCACCTGCAGGCGCGAGGCGGCGTCGAGATGCGCCACCATGAAGCGCCCGAACATGGGAAACCAGTTACGCCATGCGCGTCGCGCTGCGAAATTCGCCTCGATGTCTCTGCGGATGAAAGCCAGCCTGTGCCCCGACACGAGGTTCGACGAGATGCCCAGGGCAATCTCCTGACTGGTGTTCCCGGGGTCCGGCATGACCTTGAATCGACTGAGCAACTCTTCCGCATCGCCCAGATCCGGGCACTCCAATTCTTCCACGACCACCTTCTTCGCCTCATTCGGCGTCGCGATGATGCTGTGGATGTCACGCAGCGTCTGCGACTTACCAACATTGTTAGGCCCGACCAGGACCGTCAGCGACTCCAGCGACAGCGTCTGCCCGCTGGTTGTTCTCAAGGAAGCGATGCGCATGCCTGCAATCTCACTGCAGCACGGGCGATTCGTCAATCCTTCCGCGCGAGAGCGCTGCGCCATTTGTGCTAGCTTGCGTCCTAGCCCCATTGGGACTAGGTATTTTCCTAGTCGTCGCTTCGCGAGGTTGAGCGGCATTCCGCACCTTGCCCGATTGCAGGTGCCCGGACCTGCCCCAATAGGGTTGCCGTGGCTCAACGAGCAGGCGCAAGACGCTGCGGTCCTCGAATTGAGCCTGAGACACGAAGCTGTCAACCTGACCCGCCGCCAACATGGAACGGTAGGTAGGGTTTCACCGCATCGAGTTGGAGTCAAGACCCCGGAGATCCGACTCAGCTCAGCCCCAGATCGATACGTTCCTGAAGATCGCCGTGGACGGAAGAGCACGTTCATCGATGCGCCCCGCAAGTTCCTCCGAGCGAGGAGCCCACAGGTTGGCGTTCAGATGCATAGGAAGATGCGGGATTGGCGTCGGATCCCACCCGACACGATCGTGTACGGCTCTGCCGTCCACCGACCAAGTGATGCGGCCTGGCCTCCAATCAATCGCGTAGAGATGAAAGTCAGCGCTGGCGTCGAACCCGAGCTCGACGCGGCAGGGCGATCCCCGATAGCCGAACGCCAGTGCTGCACCTTCGTCTCCAGGATTAAAGTAGACGTTGACTAGCATGCGGTGCGGGTCGTCGCCGGTTAGCTCGATGTCGATCTCCTGCCGGGGCGAGTCTCTGTGGAGGAAGAAGCCGGTAACGAGGCCAGGACCCCGAGCGGCCCTGATCTCCGCCTCGAAGCGCCCGTGCACGAACGAGTTCGCTGTAGCGAGGGCTCCAGAGCGATATGGTCGAATGCCGGTCGGATCCCCGCTAAGGACGAGGCGCGCGCCGTCCGCATCGTGCAGGACTCCCTCCCGAGCGAACGTGGATAGATTGCCGGGGAATGTCTCGACGCGAGCTGGGAAGAGCGCTGTCGGAGTCGTCATCGCTGCATGAACGATGCGTGTGCCCGCGGAGTGCGGCGCTGGGCGTGGGCCGGACCCCGAGGGCCATCCGCCTCCAGGAAGCAGTGCCCAGGGCGAATCATCCATTAGAGAGGTCCCCGGTCGCGCGCCCGCGGTCGCGTTTGCAGGCGAGGGACGGTCGTCGCGAAACGTCCTCCATTCTCGCGGAGGTCCGACAGGAAAGGCTTGGACTGGCGGGGCCAGGCCCAGCAGCGTGCACAGCGGCTGCCACTGAGTGTCGCGCGGCTCGTCACGCGAAATGGTCGCCGTTCTGGAAGCGGGCAATCGTCCGGGTTCCACGCCGTTGCCGAGGCGCGCGCCCGTCTCGTACACGAACCTAGAGCTCGTCTGCGCGATCGCGGCGGAAAGAGCATCCAATGAGAGGGGAGCGTCGACGATCGCATCGAACGTGTTGAGGAGAGCGGGCAGGTCCTTCTCCCGGATGGTCTCCTCGGTACCATCGAAGGCCCGGACGCGGAGACCGAGCATCGACAGGGACATGGCCAGTCCCTCCCGGTCTCGACCGGCGGTCCACGCGAGGACCGGGCCGGCGGCCGCTCTACCTGGCACCTGCATGGCATTTGCATCTACGACGCCCGCCCTTGCAAGGTACGGTAGAACGGAATAGCAGTTGTCCGAGCCTCCATCCGGCCGTTGCAGGATCGCCGGTGAGGAGAGCGCAAGCGCCCCGAGCTCATCGAAGCGATAGTTGACCCACATATCGACGGGACCGACTACGGGCATCGATCGCAGCAGCATCTCTGCACCCTCGCGGGACAGCACGTAGCCCGAGAGGAACCAGAGCCCGCGCTCCGGCCGGAACAAGGCGTCACAGACGTCGGCACGCGCCGCCGTTCCTCCTGCCTCCTCATACGACAAATAGACCAGACGCGGCCCTCTCCCCGGAGAGCGCTTGGCTGCAGCACGCCATCCCCGGTCGATCGCCGCAGCGGCCCCGCGCCTGAACCAGACGTCGTCCTCCAAGACCAGAACGTGATCGCAGGGGCCTCCTGCGATGGCCTTCCATGCTTCGATGTGCGATCTGGCCACGGCTACCTCTTGCCGCGTCATTCTGAGGGGCTCCTCGGCGCCGAAGCACTCCTCCAGCCTCGCATCCGGCTGAACGTAGAGCTGGTGACCCAGGAGGTAGGCCGGCTCGACGTCAGCCGTCGCTGCTACTCCACGGCCGTCGCGGGCGTCCACTGCTGGCAGTCGCCGAGCAAGGGAGACCAGCGAGGCGCCGTCAGAAGTCTGGAATCGGCTGAGCTCCCGTAGCGTACGCCGCAGCCGATCCGGCTGTCGGTCCAGATTCACTATCAGGACCATGCCAATCTTCCCCGCGCCCCGGCCGAACGCCGAGATTCGGCCACCAGGGACGACACGCAACAAGGCGCGCAACACGCGGAAGGCGACCCTCCGCAACCGATCGGTAGCTTTCTGAAGGTTCACTGCGCCAGCTCGCTCCGCATCGGGCCTCAGCAGCCATACACGTTGCGCCAGTTGCGGTCATCTCTCCTGTAAGAGAGGTCCCAGCGCATCTCCGCTATTGACTCCCAGTCGCGCAGTAGCTCGAAGTCGACCGGAAGGCCTGCCAGTTGCAGATCGCGTGCGTGGGCGGCCAAGGCGGCGGTGAGGTTGCCTGGGCCGGTTGTGGCTTGGATCTCGGGATACTGATTCTCTCCCAGGAGCTTCTCTGTTGCGCGAAAAAGTGCGCGTCGCAGGATCGGATGACCGGCAGGAGCCGCAATCGGATCATTGTTGACGTAGAATACCCGGCCCTCGATGGGGAGCTCAGATCGCCAGATCTCGGCCGCCGGCATCATCCCGCCCGCGGTGATGTCGTAGCAAAGCGGCTGCACCTTGAGACGGCCGTCTCGGAAGATATGCTTCCAGCCGTCTCCGAGCAGCACATCGTCCGCGTCAACGTAGAAGCCGCCTTCTGCAAGTACGAAGCACATCCGCAGGTAGTCGCACCGCATGGCGGGGTGACTGCAGCGCGCGAACGCATGGCGCTCCCGTTCACCGTACACACTCGCGATGTAGGCAGCCGCGCTGTCATCATCGAACATGTGGAACACGAAGCCCTCGTCAGCCAGGGCGTCCCAGCTCTCAAGGCAGATGCGGACATCCTCCGGCAGATCTGACGGGTCATGCCAGTACCTGACGAGCGTTCTCGGGATTACGGGCGTGTCCAAGGGAGGGCCCAGCGCTCCGGCAGTCGAAGCCTCCAGCTGCTGTAGTGTGACATGGCGAATGAAGGCGGAGCGAAGATCATCGCGCTCTTCGAAACCAGGCGGGTATGATTCCATGTTGATCGGAGTCACTGGAGCATCCCCTTCGAAGAGCATGGGCGTCCAGTGCATCCTCTCCCTCCAGCCCCGGCCTCCCGAGGAGTGTCTCTGCGATGGCAACCCATCATGGACTCCGACTCTTGCTCAGATGTGCCTGATATCGTCGGGAAGTCCGAAGGAGGTAAGCTCGCCCATCGACGACAAAGCCGTCAAGACCGTGCTCTCGGGCGTAGACATCGAGATCCTTCATACTATTGATGAAGCCTTTCCCCTTGAAATTGAGGGACGTATTGCAGAGCACTCCGTATCCGGTCCGTTTCTTGAAAGTGACCAGGAGGTCATGGATGTCGGCGTTGGTCGATGACGTGACCGTCTGAAGGCGTGCGGTACCATTGACGTGCGTGACGGCCGAGAGTCTCGCTGTAGTCGAAGTGTGCGTATACATCATGTATGGGCTCTCGCGCTCGCATCCGAACCACCTTCGCGCGTCTTCCAGAAGACAGACGGGGGCGATCGGGCGAAACTGCTCCCGTTGCTTGATCTCGTTCAGTCGCACCCTCGTCTCGTCGCGGAACGGAGCGGCAAGGATGGATCTATTGCCCAGCGCGCGTGGGCCGATCTCATATCTTCCGTGCACCCATCCCAGGATTAGATCATCTGCCAGCATGGTGGCGACCCTGAGATTGTCCTTCTCGTATACGTCGTAGTGTCCCAGATCTATGTTCCCCGTGGAGCGAAATGCCAGGCCCGAGTAGACGTCCCAGTCAAGCTTGGGATTTCCAGAATATCTGAACTGCGCATCGAGGGCTGTGCCTATGGCAGATCCAGAATCGTTCGCAACCGGAGGGACGAAAACTTCGGAAAAGAGGCCGGTGTCCCGCCACTTGCTGTTCCAGTCGCAGTTGAGGCCGCAGCCGCCTCCAATCAGCAGCGGCCTGCCTCTCTCCAGATGTTCCATCGCGAAATGGGAGAACGCGTCGAAGATAGCATTGCCATATATTCCAGCGAAGTTGCGGAATTCCGGATCGTCCAAGCCAACGTCGAGATGCGGTGCAAGAGCGAGATGCTCGTAGTCGCTGAGCTTGCGGTAGGGACCCCCAAGCAGGAAGCGAAGCAGGCCTTTCTCTCGCTCCGTTGGCGTGCTGCGCTTCGAGAATGAAGCGAGGGCCATCAACTTCCCAGCGTCTGAGACGCGAGGATATGGCCCATCCTTGGGAAACGCAGGGTCAGCCAACCCATAGAGCAGCCCGTATCGATTTCCAGGCTGATTCATCACGTCGGCGATGAGCGTGATATTCAATTCGGAGTCGATCTCGTAGAAGGCGCCTATCTCGCCTTCCCACACCAGGGCATAGCACGCGGTTCCCCTGGGCAGGGGCGACATGCCGAAAGCGCAGAGTATGTGTGATCGTTCGTGGGAAGATGAGAAATAGTCGGCCCTGCCTCGCAAGATGGTGCCCCTGCTCATGATGGCGCTTTTGCTCGAGACTCCGCGATACCCCCCGTTCTTGCAGGAGCCGTTCAGGTACTCATGATGATCTCGCGGCCACCAACCGCCCATGCAGATGACGTCAGGAACAACGTCGAGCTCGCCAACAGCGTCCACTACATCTGCCAATGAGAGTGAGGAGTATCTGTAATTGGAGTCCTTCTCTGCCTCTATCGAGAACATGAGGCGAGAGTCCTGCAGAAAAGCGATGGCGCCGTCGTGGCCGGGGTTGTACGAGAGGATTTTCATATTCGTGCGGTCGTCACATCAGCACATCGACGAACCTGGTGAGCATCTGACGACTGGAGTCCTTAGCGTTCCTACCACCCAGTCGTACAAGATGCACCCTACCGAGTAGATGTCAGCTCGAGCATCCACGAAGTGGAAGCCACTCGCCTGCTCGGGCGCCATGTAGTATGGGGACCCCATCACCGTGCCCTGCGTTAGGGTCGTACTGGCATCCGTCAGCGGGAGTGCCATGCCGAAATCACTCAACTTCCAGCGTCCGTCGTGCGAGAGAACATTCTGCGGCTTCAGGTCCCGATGCACTAAATCGAGCTCGTGAATCCACTCTAGTGCGTCAAGGAGATCCAAAATCGGCTTCTGCGATATCAAGCCGTTGGACCTGTCGATCAGGATCTGATCCATCAGCGAACTGCCAGCCAACTCCATGAGATACCAGGGCGGATCGCTGTCCAGTCCCGTCTGAAGGACGGGAATCACGATGCCTGGAGGAGGCCTCCCCTGGATGGCAACCTCCCGCTGGAATCGTCGACGCATCTTGGGAGTGTCACCCGTCGCATTCCGGGGCTTGAGTGTCTTGCGAGCCGCGTGCTTGCCGTCTGGAAGCTCGACGCGCTCAACGATCCCAAATCCACCCGAGTTTATTGCATGCAGCACCTTCACGCGTCACCCCCGGCACGTGTGTTCATCCTACGATGCTCACCTTGGAATGCTCACGCGCTGCACGCTTGGCACCTCGTCTGTTCCGAGCACGTTGAGCATCACGTCGAGGGTCGTGCCACGCCACCACTCTTCGTCACGAAACTCCTTCCCCACGACTCTCGCCATCGCCACTACGGCGGCAAGAACGGATGCATGGGTCGGCACCGACCCGAACGCCTTGGAGAAGGTAGTGTACAGCATGACCGACTTCCAACCGTCCTGCTCCAGCGTCGTCTCGAATGTCTTTCGAAACTCATCCCTCGACCTCTCGGATTGCTTAGACACTGCCCCAGACACGTGCGTTAGCACCGCATGCACGTCAAAATGAAGGACGACAAATGCGTTTGTCATGATCAAGTCCCTTTCATGTCCTTGGTCCTCGCTCGTACTGATGTCGTCGGGCCGAGCATTCCCTATTCAAGTTGCGTGCCAGCTCCGCTGCCCGTCCGCATGGGCTGATCTCAGGCTGCTCTGTCCCGGTCGGGCACTGGCATCACTCCACCGGCACTCCGATCGACTGCCAGAACACCGCCTCGTGCACGATCCGGATCCCGTACTCCCGCGCCTTCTTCGCCTTGCCCGACTGCGTGTGAGGGTCGGACACGACGAGCACGTCGAGCTTCTTCGTGACGCGGTCGTCCATGACGTGCCCGGCGGCCGCCACGAGCTCCGCCGCGCGCTCGCGCGTGATGAGCTCTCCGCCCTGCTTGCACCGGCACTCGCCCGTGAAACAGATCCGTAACGCCGCAGCGGTGGCCCCGGGCGCCGTCGAGGGGCGCGGGGGCACCTCCCCCAGCCGTGCGGCAGCGTCGCGCAAGGCGGCCTCGAGCCGCGATTCGTCCTGCCCCAGGAGCCGGCCGACGAGCAGGAGGTCCCGGCGCTCCGCCTCGCTGACCACTCCGTCCGCGATCGCGGCGACGATCAGGCGTCCCACGTACTCGCGGTGCACGTTCTCGACCTGCGCGAGGCCGAGGCCCCACCGGGTCGCCGTCTCCACCAACGCCTCGGACTCCGCATCGTCGATTCGGCGATCCTCGAGCGCGCGGTCCAGCAGCGCCGCATACGCCAGGGCCGCCCCGTCGCTCGCCACCTGGGCAGGGTCGTCCTCTTCGCGGCGAAGCAGCCGCTGCAGAAACGTGGGTGGGAGCCTCTGCCGCCTGCCGGCGTCCTCGCGGGTGACCGCCCCCTTGCCCGACCGGCCGATCGAGGGCCAGCGCACGGGGCCGCAAGCCTCGATCTCCTGTCGGACGTCCGGTCGGGCCTCGAGGAGGCGCGCCAGGAGCTGCGCGGTCGCGCGCGCGTCGGCCAGGGCGTCGTGTGCCTTCTCGAGCACGAGCCCGCGCTCCTTGCAGGCGTCGGTGAGAGTCCGCCGGCCACCCATCCGCAGCGTGCAGAGCTGAAGGCATTCGGGCAGGCCGAGACCGAGCAGCGCCAGCTCGTGCGCGAGGAAGTCCCGCTCGAAGAGGACGTTGTGAGCGGCGATCGCGACGACGCCGTCGAGGCACTCCACCAGCTCCCCGGCGATCTCGGCGAACGACGGCGCATGGACAAAGTCCTCTGCGGAGAGGCCGTGGACGCTGGTCGGGCCGACGTCGCGTCCCGGGTTGACCAGGGACGCCAGCTCGCGCTTGACCCGCCCGTCCAGCCCCACGACCACTACGGCCAATTCGATCACGCGGTGGTGGCAGCTCGGGAAGAGGCCCGTGGTCTCGAAGTCGATCACGCCGATCGTCGTCGTCATAGCTGTTCGTCCGAGTCGCGTCTCACATCCCCTCCACCTCGTTCACCACGACCACCCGCACTTCGCTCGCCATGTGCCCCGCGGCGTCCGATGGCCGTGCAGCGGAGCCGCTGCCCGAGCCAGAGCGGCATCGCCCCGACGAACGGCGTCCAGCCGTCGTAGAACTCCGCCCAGCCGTCCGGCTGGTGGCCGGCGCCGACCTCCATGCCGTTCGCCACGTTGGTGCTCGATGTCTCGAGCAGCGGGTCGTCCGGGCTCGGCTCAGTCGGGTTGTCAGTCGCGAAGCCACGCACCGCCAGGATGATCGTCGGCGGGCCCTGCGGGTCGTGCGCCCGCGGCACCGCGTCAGTGCAAGGAGACTGCTTCACACGGAGTGCTTCTGCAGCCCACGATGGTGGGTATCGAGAGCACCCTCAGCCTGTGCCAGGGCTGCAGCAACCCCTCCTGCCTTGACCGCAAAGCTATCGTTCATTGTCCCTGCCGACAGCCCGGTCACCGTCGCTACGGCGCCATCGGCGCCAAGGATGGGAAGAGGCAGTGCAGTGACGAGATAGGCGAAGTAAGGATGTGGCATCCCCTTGTTGTCGAACTGATTGCCGAAATAGCGAAGGTGAAGAGTTCTCATGTCGCATGTCTCCATCATTGTTCGGCCATCACTACATCCCCTCCACCACGTTCACCACGACCTCCCGCACGTCGCTCGCCGTGTGCCCCGCGGCGTCCGAGAGCGTGGCCGTGCACCGGAGCCGCTGGCCGAGCCAGAGCGGCATCGCCCCGACGAACGGCGTCCAGCCGTCGTAGAACTCCGCCCAGCCGTCCGGCTGCATCGAGAGGCCCTGGCGCTGGCGACCAGCACCGACCTCCATGCCGTTCGTGACGTTCGTGCAGCTCGTCGCGAGCAGCGGGTCGTCCGGGCTCGGCATCGTCGGATTCCCGGTCGCGAAGCCGCGGGCCCGCACCGCCAGGATGATCATCGGCAGGCCCTGCGGACCGTGCACCCACGGCACCGTGTCGCCGTTCGCCAGGTGGCGGAACGGGGCGGGGCCGCCGCCGAGTTCGAGCGAGTAGGCCGAGGGGACGTCGGGTCTAGGGAGCGCGTCGCTGACGGGGGAAGCATCTGCGAACGCGTGAGCATCTGCGGCGGGTGCATCCCTCCCCTGAACGTGGGCGTCAGCGCTTCGATTCGGGTTGGCGTCGACATCGCTGTCGCGGCGGCTCGCGTCACCGGAGCGCGCATCAACCGCAACGATGACAGCGTCGCGATCAGGCGACGCATCTAGCGTTGCTGCCGTGCCCTGAGCATCGGCTCCCGATTTGGACTTCGCAGATCCGCAGGCGAGACTACAGAGAACGACCGGACAGAGAGCTAACAAGAACCGCAAGATTGCGTGCCTCGGTGTCAGCGATGCTCCTCTAGCCGCCGCTGGATCAGGTCACGGACCGATTGAGATCTTTCGACTCTGAGCCTGTCCTTAAGGATCGAAACCGAGCGCGTGCTCTCAAGCGTGGCGATGGCGGACACAGCACCAAGCCTGACGGCGACGTCGTCATCGGCTGCCAATTTTGCCAATTCGCCAAGCGGATCCAAATTGGGGAAGCGTAGGAAGTCAAGAAGAATCTTGGCCTCGGCGGCTCTGACTATCTTGTTCGCGCCCATAAGCCTCAACAGGAGTGAATAGCCATCCGCGCTCCCAAGTCGGGCAAGCACCCCCGCTGCGCGAGCTGCACTTGCCTGAGAAGGGTACTCCGACAGAACCCGTCGAGCAAAGCGTCTGGCAGCCTCCCGATCGTCAAGCTCCGCCAGCGCCTCAGCTCCGGCCAACATCATCACATCGGCCGAATATCGAGCAACCTCCGGCTCCTGTGACAGCTGCTCAATGAGCGTGGGCTTGCAAGACACTGCAGCCTGTTTCGCTACTACTCGAATCGCCGAAAGGCGCACCATGCCCTCTGCATCACGAAGAGATTGGCATAGTGACTTGGTTTTTTCGGGATGGTACCCCCGCTTCTCTAGGATCTGTTCGTAGCGTTCTTGTAGATAGAGCCGATAGAGAACATCGTCGCCGCCACAGGCAGAAGTGTTCGCCGCGAGTTGCACGAACACGGCCCCGGTTACTGCGACCAGAAGCCTCACCGATTCGATGGATCTTGACAATTCGTACCTCCAACACCACCCGTAGAGCAGTTCTTGCCGAAGCGCCTGGCGACCTCGCTGCAGATCGTCGCGATCGTCGGCGCCGCGCACGTGCCCTGATCCTTGATGCCTTTCGCCCCATAGCTCCCCGCAGCGTGGCTCTTGGGATCAATTCGTGTCAGGCAATCTGTGTAGCTCATCCTCATCTGACTATTGAAGGCTTCTGTCGTGGTGGTGAACCTAGGAGACACACCGCACTGCTCCGAGTCCGATTCGCCCTCGAACTGTCCCTCTCTTGCAGCGGCCTCAGCGTAGCAGAGATTGACCGCCTGGGCGTGCTGCGCCTCATGATCCGGGATACACTCCGGCTTATAGTAGGCGGCGCCGATGCCCTCTCTCTGCGGGGTCGCGAGTTGCGCTACCACTCTGCAAAAGTTCATTGCTGTGATGCGGGGCGGCGTGCCTTCGAAATCAGCGATACCGTCCGCGATCGGGACTGCGCCCGGCGGCCGGCTCGGGCAGAGTCCAGAATAGTAGCTGAATCCGATGGCGCCAACGCGACGCTGCCAGTTGCAGGTGAGCCCCCGAACACACGGGACCGCACTGCCCACGGCAGGAAAACTGATCGTGTCAGTCTCTCCTATGTTGTCCGTTGCACACCCAGGCACCGCACTGGCAGGCGGCGCCACGGTATGATCTGAATTTGGATCTGGTGGCGAGCAAAATGAGGGCGATGGCCCGTCACAGACTAGTGGTCCGCACGCTGACTGACAGACAAAATGCCCGCACACGATGCACTTGTTCGGGGCCTTGTTTTCGCACATCCCTGGAGGTGCAACACAGGGTCTAAGCCCACCGGAAGAGAGCTTCTCTTCAGACGCGCATTCGTCGCACGAGCCGGGGGTTGAGGCGCTTCCACCTCCTCCAGCTCCCCCACTGCCACCTTGTCCCCCCGTCCCCCCACTTCCAGCCGCCCCGCAGAGTGACGGATCGC
The DNA here is from genome assembly GCA_964593795.1 of uncultured Myxococcales bacterium. Taxonomy (GTDB): domain Bacteria; phylum Myxococcota_A; class Polyangia; order JAHFDS01; family JAHFDS01; genus JAHFDS01. The sequence continues at coordinate 24,013 of CAZQJC010000154.1, forward strand.
TTGAGGTCACCGCGTCATGACGGCATACATGCCCCGGATCGCAGGCGTCGACCGTGCATGGATTCCCATCATCGCATCCGTCGCTTGGTTCGCAGCACTTTTCGTCGCCATTACACGAATTGCCATCATCGGCGTTCGCGACAGGCGTGTTGTCGCAGCGCGATTTTCCGTCGGGGTCGTGAATGCATCGATCATTCGTGCAGGCCTTGCCGTCGTTGCAGTCGGCGTCGGATGTGCAGCAGGTGCACTGGATCTCGACGACCGGTGGACAGCTCGGACAGGAAATCTCGACATATGTTTCGTGCCCGACAGGCACGCGCCCAGAGCCGGTGTTGCAGCGGCAGTCACACCCTTGCGCCGCCTGGCCGACACATCGCGTCTCCGGACACGGCCGCGGAGGCACCGAGCCGTGCCACGCGCTCTCCTTGATTCCCACGCCCGGGTCGCTCACAACGACCGTGCCGTCTGCACTCACCGTCCCCGACCCCAACAGATCCCAGTCCTGGAAGCGGTGGGAATAGGAGTACATGAGGGTCTGCGCGCCCGGGGGCAGGTTGTTCACGTTGGGCATCGTGAGTCGCACGGGCGGGTTAAATGTGCCGCCACCTGGGGCGAACGAGATCATCTTCATCGAGAAGAGGCCATTCGGCAGCGCCATCGGCACGTCGCTCGGCTCGATGACGCTGACGTAGAGGCGGCCGGTCTTGCCGCCGTCGGGGAAGGTATACTGTCCCGGACCGACCTCGAGCGCGAGTCCGGGGAGCTTGTTGCTCACGAGGGTGCCGCCCTGGGTCGGGCTCACGTCGAGGAACGAGGTGCCGTCGATGGCCGGCAGGAAGATCGGGCCGTCCTGCCGGTTCTCGATCCCAGCCACGACCTGCATGAAGATGGGCAGAGAAGGCGGGTAGACCTTGTTCGGCACGGTAGCGGTGTCGCCGCGCAGATGCACGGTAACGCGGCCCGACGGCACACCGCTATCGAAGCGGAAGCGGCCGTCGGCGCCGGACTGCGTTGAGAGGCCCGCGGCGTCGATCGCGACGGTCACGCCGGGTACCGGCTTGAACTCCTCGTCGTAGATGACGCCGACGAGAGAGGTGGGCGCGCCCGGCGCGGGCTGGGGCACCTGGTGCTCGGTGAAGATCGGCGGGAGACCCCGGTTTCCGGGGAAGGTCGCCATGATTTTGTGGTCGCTCTCGGCGCCCGGCCCCAGGACGACGCCGATGCTTGCGAAGCCCGACGTGTCGGTATCGACCGTCGCGGTCCCGTCCGCGATGGTCGCGTCCTCCTGCGGGATGAAGGTCGGGTTGCCGCCGATGGGTGCGAACTTCACAGGGATCGCAGGGACCGGTGCGCCCTCGGCATCGGTCACCTTGACGATGAGAGCGTTGGGGAGCGGCTGGCCAACGATGCCAGTCTGATTGTGCCCCATGTTGATGCGGATGAACGTCGCAAGGCCGATGCCGCCCACTGCTGGGTCGCCGCTCGAGCCGGTCAATAGGAACACCTTGCGGCTGACCGACGTGACCAGGCCCGCGGCGTTCGTCGCGACGACCGCGATGCTTGTGAGGCCGGGCCCCAAGGCCACCGATGTCGAGAAGTGCCCCTGCAGGTCCGGCGCGATCTGCACCCCGGCCACGGTCAGGCGGCTGAGGAAAGGATCTGTTACGGTGCCCGAAACGGTCACTGGCGACGCGCTCAGGGTCTGCCCGTCGGCCGGGGCTTCCAGCGCCAGCGAGGGCGCCTGAGAGACGATTGTGAAGCCGCCTGCGGCCTGAGCGACGTTGCCCGCGCAATCGACGACGGATGCCTCTGCGGTATGGGCGCCAGCTCCCGATACGCGAACGCCACTGAGACGCTCCACACCGTCGATGACGAGCGTCGAGGTGAAAGTGCTCGCGTCCTCGGCCTGCACCGTCACCGTCACGTCCCCGGTCTGGAGGCTGCCGTCGACGAAGCCCGCGAGAGCCACCTGTGGCGGCGTCCAATCCACCGTGAAGTCTATCGCCGCGTCCGCGGCGTTGCCAGCTGCGTCCACCGAGTGGACGGCCAGGTGATGCGGCCCCTGGTTCGTGACCGGCGTGCCGGGCCCGTAGCCGGAGGCGTCGAGGATCGAGGTCGTCGTGGTCGAGGTCAGGTCCATGACCTCGACCGTCGGCGTGAGCGGCGTCTGGCTGCACTGCCCGGTGGTCACGCCGCCGATCGCGATGACCGGCGCCGTGGCGTCGATCGTGAAGCCGAGCGTGCGGGTGGTCGAGTGCCCGTGGCTGTCGTGCGCGGTGACGACCACCAGGTAGTTGCCGTCCGCGGTCAGCACGGTCGGGCTCGTGGCGGCCGTGCCGTTGATGGTGGCGGTGATGTGGTCGAGGTCGCCGTCCGTCGCGCTCCAGGTGACCGTCACGGGGCCGCGGGTCACCTGGCCCTCGGTCGCCCCCGAGATCGCGAGGGACGGCGGCAGGCAGCTCGTGCCGTCGCCGTTGCAGACGCCGCAGGCGTCGGTCGGCCCGACGCAGCCGCCTCCGTTCACGTGGAGGACGAGGACCGGCGGCGTGGTCGTCTCGCGCGAGGCGAAATCGATCTGTCCGTTCGCGCCCTCGTCCGTCTTCTTCAGGATCCAGCCATTATTCGCCGTCCCCTGGAGGAACGCGGCCACGTCCGGGAGCACGTCGAAGCTGACTGTCCCAGACGTATTGTTCGTGACGAGCAGGGTCGCCGTCGGCGTCGAAGCGAACGGCGGGCTGGAACCGTACATGCTCCACGCGGTGGCCGCGCAGTCGGCGCTCGAGTTGGTCACGTTGGCATCGACCGCGCAGTTGGCCGTGGCGCCGGCCTCGGTCCAGGGCTGGCTGAGGCGGTACAGGTCGATCGTGCGGCCGGTCGTGCCCCAGTTGGCGGCGTTGAAGCTCACGGGCAGCACCAGGTTGGCCGAGGTGACCGTGCCGCCCGCGGCGAGCGCCGCGATCTCCGCCTGGTCGAAGCGGATGAGGGCGCGGTTCTTCCCGGAGGACTGCAGGCGCAGGATGCTCTCCGCGCCCTGGTTCTGGTTCGGCGAGCCCTGCTTGAGGTAGGTGTCGGCCGGGCCCGCGAGCTGGAGCGGGCACGCCGGGTTCCGCGGCGCGGGCAGGTGCGTGCAGTCGTCGAGGTGGCCCGGGTCGCAGTCCAGGTCGCCGCAGGGCTGCGGCGGCTGGTCCGCGGTCACCAGCACGAGCTGGGGCGGCGTCGGGCTCTCGCGCGACGCCAGCTCGATGCGGCCGTCAGCGTCCTCGTCGGTCTTGCGCAGCATCCAGCCGTGGTTGGCCGCGCCCGCGCCGAAGGCGGCGATGTCGGCGGTCACGTCGAGCGAGATCTCGCCGGCAAGGCCGTTCGTGATCAGGATCGAGCTTGTGGGCTGCGCGACGACCGGCGCGAGCGAGAGCGGGTCCATCGTCCAGAGCACGCCGTCGGGGCTGCCGTTCGCGGTGTTGCTGTCGCTCGCCGCGTTCCACGTGACGCCGAGCTCGGACCAGGCCTGGGTCATCCGGTGGATCTGGACGGTGCGGCCGCTCTGGCCCCAGTTGTTCCCGTTGTCGGCGATGGTGAAGACCGCGGTCGCCGAGACGAGCGAACGGCCCTGCAGCTCGGCGAGCGTCGCCGCCGCGTCGAACGCGACCACGGCCCGGTTCGAGCCGCTGGCGCGGATGATCATCTTGGTGTCGGCGCCCTGGTTCTGGTTGGGCGAGCCGCTCCGGAGGTAGGAGTCGCTCGTCGCGGTGAGCGACGTCGAAACCGTCAATCCGCCGCCTTTCATCTCCTTCTTTGCCACCGGCTTGTCCGCGCCGGGATCGCCGCAGGACGCCGCGAGGAGCGCGAGGCTTAGCCCCGCGCCGCGTGCCCACGAAGCGCTGCGAGCCGCGATCATCGTCCCCCTCCAGGTGCAGCGTTCACGGGCTCCCTTCGGCGTCGCTCCAGGTTGGCGAGCGCCTCGCTCAGTCCCCTGTCGGCGGCGAGCAGCTTCTTCGTGGCGGCGCGGTTGGCTGGGATGAGGAGGAAGTCGCCGAAGTCGCGCGGCGTCGTGCGGTGGCACTCGAAGATCTTGGCCTCGCGCTCGCGATGCGCCTTGTTGGCCTCGGCGACGCCGCGCGAGAGCCGCGCCGGATCTGCGGGGAACCTCGCCGCGAGCGATTGCTCCTCCGCGACGCACGCCGCGAGGCTCTCCTTGAGCGCCACCGAGACCTGGAGGTACCGCTCGGCTGTGAGCGGAAGCAACGGAAGCGGACTGCCGGACCGAACGGCCAGCAAGATCCCCGCGCCCGCGAGCGCGACGGACACCACGGCGAGAGCCGCGCGACGGCGCGTCACGGGTACACCAGGTTCGGAGAGGACACCCGTGCGCCCGGGTTTGCGCTGAACGTCGTGACCTCGATCCGGTCGTTGCTCTGCAGCCGCGCGTTCGCCCGCACGTAGAGGGCGTCGAACATCCGGACGCCGGTGTATGAGCCGCCCGGCGCGACCAGCGTCGTGAGGTCTCCGCCCTCCGGTGAGGTCACGACCTGGTTCACGCTGTTCGTGACGATCGCGAGGATCGTGGGCGATCCGTCGACCCGGGTATGGAGGCCGATGAGGCCAGCGTTCGGGAATCCCGGCACCGGGAAGGCCGACGTCGTCGCGGTGAAGCGGTCTGCGAGCACCGACGCGATGGTCCCAGCCCCGACCGAGCGGATGGGCGTCGAGTTCTCGAGGACCGGGGCGTAGCCGTTGTCCACGACCAGGTCGCCCCATTGCTGGCTCGTCGCCTTGTAGTAGACGGTGCCCGCGCCGCCGGGACGTGAGCCCGGCCCGATGCCGTAGGCGAAGACGGGGCCGGTGAAGGAATAGGAGCCGTAGTAGATGGCGATGCGGCCGCCGCCAGAGCCCGTGTACGTCTGGCCGTTCGCGTATATCTGTCCTCCCCCCGTGAGCGCGCCGACGTCGAGACGAATCGACCCGCCGGCCGCCGTGGCGCCCGAGCCGTCGGAGCCTCCGCCGTTCGCGAGGATCTGCCCTGCGAGCGACAGTGTTCCGCTCACGCTGATCCGCGCGACGCCTCCTCCGCGTAGCGGGCCGTAGCCGCTCGCGCCTCCGGGCGTGGCCGGGTCGAGCTCGCTGCCGTACGTGGGGCGGTCGCCGGGCCAGCCGAGACCGCCGTGCGACGAGCCGACGTAGGTGCTGCCGCAGGCGTGCGAGCCCGGGCCTTCGCCGCAGCCGTACCCGCGGCCGGAGACGTCGATGCGGCTCGAGCCGTCGATGGTGAGGCTTCCGGTCGTGAGCGAGAGGCTGTAGCCGCCGCCCGTCGGATGCGTCATCACGCTGCCGCCGAGGAGGGAGATCGAGGGGAAGGCGACGGGCTGCCAGGGCACGAACGTGCTGCCGCTGAAGCTCGGCGAGGCCACGGACGAGAGTGCCACCGTCGGCGTCTCGAGGTAGCTCCCGACGACGCTCGTGAGCGGCGCGACGATCGGGCCGTAGATGACGAGGCCGGAGTTGACGAGGGTCGTGGCCGAGGGCGCGCGCAGGGCGCTCGTGCTGAGCGCGCCCCACATCGCGAGCTGCGTCGTCGCGCTCGTCAGCTCGATGGCATCGGTCGACTGGAGGCGCGAGTTGCCGTACAGGTGGAAGACGTCGAGGAGCCGGACGCCCTCGTACGTGCTCCCCGGCGAAGCGACCAGCGTGGCGTCGCCGTCCGCCGGGTCGAGGGTGAGGCTCGTCGCGTCGTTGTCGAGGATGCGGAAGGTCGCCGTGTTCGCGGTATTCGGCCGGATGCGCAGCCCGCGCAGGCCCGGGCTCACGCCATCCGCCGACGGCACCGGAAACGCGGCGCTCGCCACCGTGAGGCGGCTCGGCGAGACCGAGGCGAGCGTGCCCGAGCCGACGGACCTCGCGGTCGTCGACCAGCCGAGCGCGCCGCTGTCCTGACCCGCGTTGTCGTAGGTGAGCTCCCCGTACGGCTGGTCCGCGCGCTTGATGAAGACGCTGCCCGCGCCGCTTGGCCGCGCGCCGGCGGCGCCGTACGCGTGGATGGGCCCCGTGAAGGTGCTCGACGTGTAGTAGACGGCGATGCGGCCGCCACCCGAGCCGGAGTAGGTCTGGCCGTCCGCCGCGATCGTTCCGCCGCCCGAGATGCTGCCGGCGTCGATGCGGATCGAGCCGCCCGCGGCGGTCGCGCCCGAGCCGTCGGAGCCGCCGCCGTGGGCCACGATCTGACCCGCGAGCGAAAGCGCGCCCGTCACCTTGATCCGCGCGACGCCGCCGCCGCGCGGGGGCCCCCAGCCGCTCGCGCCGCCGGGGGTATTCGGGTCGTACTCGTTGCCGTACGTCGGGCGGTCGCCCGGCCAGCCAAGCCCGCCGTGCGAGGAGCCGACGTAGGAACTGCCGCAGGCGTGCGAGCCGGGGCCTTCGCCGCAGCCGTACCCGCGGCCGGAGACGTCGATCTTGCTCGAGCTGTCGATCGTGAGATTCGCCGTGGTGAGGTCGAGCCGGTTGCCTCCGCCCGTCGAGTGCGAGAGCACACTGCCCGCGACGAGCGAGAGGCTTGCCGGCGTGAAGGCGTTGTGCGGCAGGTACGTGCTCGCGTTGAGGGTCATGGCCACGCCGCCATTCGCGATCGGCGCCGTCCACGTCTCGAGGTTGCTGCGCAGGAGCGTCGCCAAGGGCGCGGTGATCGGCCCGACCATGTGCAGCGTCGAGTCCGTGAGGGTCGTCGCGAGCGGCGCGCGCAGATTGGGCACGTTCAGGATGCCGACCGCCTGGAGCGAGGTGACGTAAGGCAGCTCGATCGGATCGGAGGAGAACGCGCGGGCCCATCCGAACACGCTCAAGCGGTCGAGCACCCGCACCCCCTCATACGTGCTCCCCGCGGAGGCGACGAGGGTTGCGTCCCCGTCGGCGGGATCGAGCGTGAGACTGGTCGCGTCGTTGTCGAGGATGCGGAAGGTCGCCGCGTTCGCGGTATTCGGCCGGATGCGCAGCCCGCGCAGGCCCGGGCTCACGCCGTCCGCCGACGGCACCGGGAACGCGGCGCTCGCCACCGTGAGCCGGCTCGGCGAGACCGAGGCCAGGACGCCCGTCCCCACGAACCGCATCGGCGTCGACGAATCGTTGGGCCAGCTGTCGACGCCGGCGTTGTCGCACCGCAGCTCGCCGTACTGCTCCGAGGCCGCCTTCCAGTACACGGTGCCGGCGCCGGCCGGCCTCGCGCCGCCCCCGCCGTACGCGTGGACCGAACCCGTGAAGGCGGCGCGGTTGCCGTAGTAGACGGCGATGCGGCCGCCGCCCGAACCCGTGTACGTCTGGCCGTCCGCGGCGATCGTGCCGGCGCCGGAGAGGGTGCCGGCGTCGATGCGGATCGAGCCGCCGGCCGCGGTCGCGCCCGAGCCGTCCGTGCCGCCGCCGTGCGAGACGATCTGGCCGGCGAGCGACAGCGTGCCCGAGACGTTCACGCGGATGACGCCGCCGCCGCGCGGGGGCCCCCAGCCGCTCGCGCCGCCGGGCGTGTTCGGGTCGTACTCGTTGCCATACGTCGGGCGGTCGCCCGGCCAGCCGACCCCGCCGTGCGAAGAGCCGACGTAGGAACTGCCGCAGGCGTGCGAGCCGGGGCCTTCGCCGCAGCCGTAGCCGCGGCCCGTCATGTCGATGCGAGCGGAGGGGCCCACGCTCAGGTTCTCCGCGTTGATCAGGAGCGGAGAGAGCGTCGGGGCCGCGAGCACGCTGCTGCCCGAGAGCGTGACCGTGGTGAACGTGTGCGCGCCCGAGACGGTCAGGGTTCCACCGGTCACGCTGATCGACGTGTTGTCGAAGTACGTGTCCCCGGCGTTGATCGTCCCGCCGCCCGCAAGCGTCAGCGTCGGATCGGCCGCGATCGTCACCACCTGGCTCGCCGTCCCCGCGTTGCCGCCGGCGTCGTAGGCCTTGAGCTGGAAGGTCACGGGACCGAGAGCCGTGGCGGAGCCCGAGAGTGCCGCGGTTTTCGGCGTTCCAGGAGGCGCGAAGACCCTGGTGTCAACGAGGACGCCGCCGGCATACAGCTCGAACCGAGCGACGGACGTCTCATCCACGGCGGACGCGTTGAAGGCGATGGCCTCCCCCGGCTTGAACTGGGTGCGCTCCGCTCGGGCCAGGGAGAGGCTCGCGGAAGGGGGCGTCACGTCGTCGGAGAGGGTGAGCGTGCGCGGGGCGCTCGTGCCGACGTTGCCATTGAAGTCCCGTGCGCTTGCCGTCAGGACCGCCGAGCTTCCGCTGCTCGGCAGCGTGACGACGAACGGCTGCAGCGGGAAGTCCGTCTGTGTCGATGCGAGAGCCCCGTCGACGAAGATCGAGACCGACTCGACGGCCACGTCGTCGGTGGCATCCACGGTGACGGCCTGGCTGCCGCCGCGCTTGGCGATCGCCCCGTCGGCAGGGGTCAGGATGCTCACGCTGGGCGGAATGCTCCCGGTGTCGGCAAAGCGCAGGAACTGTCCGATTTCCAGCTGCTGCTGACGCGTCACGTAGACGTACTGCCGGTCCGCGTCGATGCCGAACTGGGGCGTTCCGCCGGCGGCCAGGCTCGCGAAGTCCACCTTGTCCGCATACGTCGGATTGGCTGGGTCGAGCAGGCTGAAGATGTAGGCGGCATTGCGAGTGCCGCCCGAGTCCGTGGCGAACAGGAAGTTCCCCGCGAGGGCCAGCCCACCGGTCGCATTGAAGACGTTGGGGGTCAGGTTGCTCCCGCCGACGACCGCCGGCGCTGCGCGCAGGTCGAGCCCGAAGATCCCGTTGAATCCGTTGGCCACGTAGCCGTAGATGCCCGACACCCTGGCCGCCGACGGCAATCCCGTGGTCGCGACCCTGGGATTCTGCCCCGCGATGGCCCCGACGAGCGACGGCGAGCTCGCCAGCGTCGCGTCGAAGAGAAGGGTCTGGTTGCCGGCCAGGGCGAGCATCCGCGGAGGCGATCCGGAGATCGCGGTCACGGGCGCCGCCGCCGTGCGAGTGGCCACGACCTGCGACGGAAAGGGGGTGAGCGCGACCACGCGAAGGCCCGCGGCGCCGTCCGCGACGTACAGGTGGTTGCCCACGACCTGCACGCCCGTCGCGTTCGTCATCGGCAGGTTGAACGCGACCTGCGGCGCGCCCGGCTGCGAGACATCGAGCATGACCACCTTGGACTCCGCCGCCAGGTACGCGAACGAGCCGACGAGCGCAGCCTGGTGGACGGGCGCGCCGACATTGGTCGTCGACACGACGAACGGCGCGGCCCGGTTGGAGACGTCCACGATCGTGAGGCCGCTCGGCCCATCCGACACGTAGGCGTACTGGCCGCGCACCAGAACCGAAAGGGACGTCCCCGGAAGAGGAAGGGTCCGCAGCGGCCGTGGCGAGAATGCGTCGACGGTCACGTCCACGGCGGCTGCCCTGCCGCCGTTCTGCACAGTGAGGGTCACTCGCCCGCGCCCCGATGCGGGCACGGCACCCGCGTTGGCGAACACGATGCCCCCAGCCGTCACGCCGACGAGGGCTCCCGAGGCGGAGTACGAGGTCCCCATCCCGGTCGAGCTGAGATCTCGGGTCGAGCCGTCCTGGTACGTTCCCGTGACCCGCAGCTGCTGTTGGCCGCTCCCCGAAAGCGTGTTGAAGCTCAGGAGCACCGGGTTCGGCTGGACGGTCAGGGAGACGAGCGGCGTCGTGGGAGGCGGGGTCGTCGGATTTCCCGGAAGGCCGTCTCGGCTCGTGGCACTCAGGAAGCGCAAGGCCCCGAAGTCCGTGATCGAGTTCGCCACGGGCGGCAGCTGATCGGAGACCGCGATGTTCGCGATGACAGGTGCGCCGTCCGTGGCGACCTTGGGCTGGGAGGGTCCCGGCCCGACCGCCTGGACGGCGGCGGCACCGGCCATGATGAGGGTGCCGGCGACCGCCGAGGCCCAGACCCGCTTGCCGACCCGCGCGCTGCGCATCCGCTCTACCCTCCCTCGTCCGGGCCCCGCGCTCGCGTCCGCTGCGCTCACGCCCGGCAGTGGGATCCACCCTGCCGACGCCAAGGCAGTTCTGTCAATGATTAGATCGGCCTGGGCGCGTAATCCGCATCGCACACTGGATGCACGGCATTACCCATGTGCACCTTTCGCGCGCCTCGCATTCTACGAATATTCGTAGAGCCCAGGCCGTTCGGTTTCTACGAATATTCGCAATCGCTCGGGCGCTTCGATTTCTACGAATATTCGCAGACGGACGGCGAGTCACTCTTCGTGAAGTGCCCGCAATCAGGACACATCGGAGAGTCGGACATCACGAGCCATCCCGGTCTTCCGGCCCCTGCGAGCAACCGCACCAGTGGCAGATTTCCGCGACATTGGCTGCGGCAGGAATCTGCGACTGCGGCGGCTTCACGAGGAGTCACGCGGCCATCCGCTGGAACGAACGATCGCAGTGCCGCTGGCGCGTCCTTTGCTGCCTTGGAGCGCGTGCGCAGGGCGCGGGTGCTGCTGGTCGGCCTTGGCGAGTGCGACGCCAAGGCGGCGAGAAGCGCGCTTCGCTCTCTCGCCACGACGTCGGCGTTTCCCACGGCGGCCTCCGCGCTCGCCGGAGCGCGAGGCCGAGCTCCCCTGGCCGGCTTCCTGTGCCCCGCGGCGACAGATCGCGAAAGTCTCGCCGCGCTGGTGGCTCTTCACCCCGCCATGCACGTCGTCTTCCTGAGCACGGACGCACACGCCGTCGCCCTGGCCCAGGTGCTGCGGATTCCACCGCTCGTCGCCCGCGGGGACGCCCGCGCGATCGTCGACGTGGTTGGCGGCCTCATGGCCCGCCCGGAGCAGTGCGGAAGTCTGGAGCTGGACAGGGTCGCCTTCGAGCGCGAGCGCGTCCTGGCCGCCCTCCGGCGCGCGCCGGGCAACCACGCCGAAGTCGCCCGGCAGCTCGGCATCCCGTACACGACCCTCAAGTACCGACTGACGAGGCTTGGCCTGCTTCCGCCGGCACCCCGCGCGGAAGGGCTGATGCGCGAAGATCCCGACGCGGACTGAACCCCGCCGGCAGAGACAGGAACCTGCCACCTCCGCTGCTCGCGGGTTTTCGCGATGGCCGAAGCCTCAGGACGACGGGGCCTCTTGGCCTGGCGCGGTGAGGATGTCGAAGCACAAGTCGAAGCGGGTCCCGACGCCGACCTCCGACTGCACCTCGATCGTCCCGCCCATCTCCTCGACGAACCGGCGGACCATCGCGAGGCCGACGCCGAAGCCGCCTCTCTTGGTCGACCGGAAGTCGACGAAGAGGCGCGGCAGGCGCTCGGCCTCGATTCCGCGCCCCTGATCCGCGACCGACAGACGAAGCCCGCCTCCTTCGGCGGCCACGGTCACGCGGATGAGGCCCTTCCTGCCATCCATCGCCTGGAACGCGTTCGCGAGCAGGTTCTCGACGAGGCGCTCCATGTCGTCCGGGTGGCCGAGGACCTTGATCGGGGACGCGGGGCATTCGAACGCGAGCTCGCAGTCGTCCGGCACCAGGCGCGCGGCGCGGAAGCGGTCGACAACGCCCTGCACGATGCGTCCCGGGTCGATGGGCACCTTGGGCGGACGGTCGCCGCGAAAGCCCTTCGCGAGCGCCTCCATCCGCTCGACGAAGCGGTGAACTCGGGCCAGCTCGCGGTCGATGACCGGGACCAGCCTCTTGGCCGTCTCGGAGGCGTGCTCGTCCTGTAGGAGCATCTGGCCAAGGCTGTGCACCGACACGATGGGGGTGCGCAGGTCGTGGGCCAAGCCCGCGCCCACCCGCGCGACGATCGCGAGGCGCTCCGTATCGCGCGCCTCCTCAAAGGCGCGTGACACCTCGGCGCTCATCGCGTCGAACGCCGACGCGAGCTCCTGGAGGTCCTCCGGCCCCTTGAGGTCCACCTTGGGCAGCTGCTCCCCCGTCGCGACATGGCTGGCGAGGCTGCGCGCGCGGCTGACCAAGTCGGCCAGCGGTGCCGCGACGCTTCTCGACGCCAGCCACGCGATGAGCCCGGCGATGATGCCTACGACGAAAACCAGGATGACCACGGACCAGGTCAGCCGTCGGGCGAGCGCGAAGGCCTCCGAGGCGGGACGCTCGATCGTCACCGTCCATCCGAGGTCGGAAACCGGCTCCGATACGACCACGAGCTCGTCGGGCGTCGTGGCTCGCGGCGCGCCCTTGCTCAGCCGCCCAAGGAGCGCCGCCTGCTCGCGGGCGTCGCCGTGTCCGAGCTCGAGGCCGTTTGCACCGAGGAGGCGCGCGCGTCCGCGCTCGCCTACCCGGATCTGGGCGACGGCCGCCCAGGTCTCGGAGAGGCGCACGGTCGCCACGAGGAAACCTCCAAGGCGCCCTTCCACAGTGAACGGCACCGCGAGGCGGACCTCGGGCTCGAGCACGTCTCCGACGTAGGGCGAATCGAACACTGGAGCGCGCCGGGCGCGCTCGAGGAACGCGGCGCTGGCCCGCGGGAGCGTCGCCTCGTCGATCCGCGACGAGGCGAGGGGCGTGCCGTCGAGTGTGAAGAGGTCGAGGGCCGCGAAGTCCCGCGCGCCCCCGAGCTGCAGGTCCCGGAGCATCCGCCTGGCATGGGGCGTGTCGAACCTCGGCAGGCTGGCCACCGCGGTCGCGGCGACCGAAGCGCTGCGACGATAGCCGTCCAGAATGGCGTGCACCTGTCGTGCGCCCTGAAGCGCGAGCTGGCGGCCCTGGGCCAGCGCGTCGGCGAGCGCGGAGCGGCGAGCGAACACGGTGGCGATCGAGCCGAGTGCGAGCAGCGGGAGGACCGCGCCGAGGAGCGCCAGGAGCCCGACCTGGCCCGCGAGTCGGCGCGGACTGAGCGCGCGCGACCAGGGCTCGGGCGTCATGGCACCGGGCAGGGGTGCGTGCGATCGAGGAACGCAAGCGGACTCTGCGGGCCGAGCGTCACGCCGCAGACCTCGGGCGCGGCCGCGCTCCTGATGACGGGGCGGTAGAGCGCGATCTCCCGATCGATCGACGGCAAGTCTTCGCCGTCGCCGAGGAGGCGATCCATCGTCAGGTGCGCGTCCTCTTCGCCGAACACGACGTTGGCTTCTTCAGGTCGTGAGAACGTGAACCGCACCTCGATGCCCACTCTCGCCAGGTCGGCCTCCAGGACACGTGCCACTAGCTCGTACTCCGAGAAGGACTGCACGAACCCGATGACAACGCTCGCCTTCGGCTTCTCACCCGGTTCGTATCCGAGCAGTGCCCGCGCCTTGGCAGGCTCTGGAAGAGGCCCCTCAGTACCAAGCCGTCTTGTCGCGAGAGAAGTAGAGCCGTCGCCGAGGCGCTCGACGAGAAAAGGGCGGTTGACGGCAAGGGCGACCGCCTGCCGCACCTCGTGGCTCAAGCGAGAGTTCGGCGCCCAACGCACCACGACGACTCGTTCGCTGGGGTAGGTCCAGCGGCGTATCCACTCGTACCGCTCAAGGACGGCATATGCGTCGGAGGAGACGAACGGCAGGAGGTCCACCTCACGGGCGAGGAGGCGCTTCCAGAGCTCGTCCATCGAGCCGTAGCCGTGAAACTCGAAGCGGCCGTATGGCATCGCGCCGAGGTCGATCGCGTCGAGCGTCACGGCCCCCTCGCCGGCCACGGCGCGATACGCGCCGCTCCCGATCGCTCCCTGATTCGGATCAACTTTGAAAATAGGCAGATCGAGGACCTCGGCCAGAGCCGGGTCCCGAGCTTCCATGTCGATCTCGATGCACTGGCCGACGAGCCGAGCGGACTTCGCCGCCCGCGCCGCAGCCGGGAAGAAGTCCGCTCGCGACGCGGGGATCTCGTGGAGGGACCGGACAATGTCTGATGCGGTGATCGGGCTGCCGTCATGGAAGGTGGCGGCCCTTGGGCAGACGGTCGAGGTGCCGGGACCGCTGCCGGGACGCAGATCCGCGAGAAGGGCCGGCGACAACGATCCGTCCGGGTTTCTTCGCGCCAGTCCCGGAAATACGAGGGCGCGGGCCGGATCCATGTAGCCGTTGAGGTCGATGAACGACCTGCTGTCAATCGGCCCCGGCAGACCGACGCGGAGGGTCCGGACGCTCGTGGGGGACAGAAAGGCCGCGCTCGCGCCCGCCACGCTGAGCACGACAGCTCCAACAGCCGCCGCCCGAATCGCCCTGCCCACGCGGACCGGACGGTATCACGCGGGCAGGGCGATAGGCGACTGCCGAGAGCGGCTGCCTACCAGACCGTCGACGAGCAGGAGAACGTGCCCCCTTGCTCTGCCGGCTTGCGACCCTTGTTGACCACGCGCTTCGAGACCTTGTTCTTCTTCATGTCCCCTTCTCCCTTCTGGCGGCGCGACATGCGCCGCATTACGCAACGATCGGCAGGCGCGCCCGTGCCCTGCCTCCGCGGATCGGCTCGTGGTCGCGTAGCCGCGCGAGGAGCGCCGCGCGTTCCGCGCTCGGCAGCGTCTCGGCGTATGCCCGCTTCGCGCCCCCGGGGCCCACATCAGCGAAGTAGCCGGATTCGCAGTTCAGCCCCTCGGACCTGCCGCGAGCGACCCATTCGTTGGCGAGGCAGCCGCCGGCGCAGGTAGACCGCCACCCGCAGGCGCCGCATTCGGCCAGCGGGTCGTCAGGTCGAGACTTCTTCCGGAGCGTCGGCGAGATCCCCTCGAGCACATCCCCGATCGCCCACTCTGTGTGGCCCACGAAGCCCGGGCACTCGAAGAGGAGGCCGGCGGGGTCCACCGCGAAGTGGTTCTCGTTGTGGATGCCGCACGGCCCGACGTCGAAGAGCGCGCTCGGCGGATAGCCAGCAGCCAGGATGGCGTCGCGCAATGCCAGGCGTGCGCTGCCGTTCGCGTCGGACCAGGTCCCGCCGCAGGCCCCGCCTTGGGGCGACGAGGTCGTACTGAGCGCCGGCTTCCAGGCAATCCGCGAGAGGTCGCTGCGCTCGAAGCCCGCCTCCTGGAGTAGCGCCAAGAGCCGCGGGAAGCCGTCGAGCGTCGCCGCCGTGTAGTTGCCCGCGAGCGAGATGTTGACGCGCCCGCGCACCGCGAGCAGGTTCCGCCAGACCTCCTGGAAGGCGTTCCGGCCCCGCTTGGTCGGACGGGTGAGCCCGTGCGTGGCCTCGTCGCCATCGAGCGTGACCTGGACGGCCGCGAGCCCCAGGGGCACGAGACGGTCCACGACCTCGGGCGTGAGAAGCGAGCCGTTCGTGATGAGGGCGAAGTCGAACGAGGCACCCTCGGTGCGAGCCTCCTCCTGTGCGCGACGGGCCAAGCGCTCGACGAGCCCGGGGTGGAGGAGCGGCTCCCCTCCCAGCACGTTGAAGTGAAGGCGCTTCGCCCCGGTCTCGCGGATGCGGCGGCCGCACCACGACGCCAGCGCGTCCGCGGTCGCCTCGCGCATGACGTCCCCCGCGAGGTAGGCGTCCTGGTAGCAGTAGGTGCAGGCGAAGTTGCACGCGAAGCTCGTCGAGACGGTGAGCGACAGCACGCCGGTCGCGCGCCGCCGTCCCTCGTACCAGCCGCGAAAGTCGCGCTCCTCGGCCTCCCGCGATTGAACCAACAGGCCCACGTCAGGGTCGGCGAGCTCGCCGACCAGCTCGCCGAGGTCCTCTGGCACGGCGGCAGGACTGGGCGAGGCGAGCCACCCGTCGAGGGCAGCGAGCTCCTCGTCCTCGAGCGCCACAGTGGCCTCCGTGCGGATGCCGTAGAGCAGGGTCATTCCTGGGACGGGAAAGCGCGGAACGCGGAGACAGAAGGCCGTGAGCTCCATGCCGGCGGCCTAGGAGCAACGTGGAAGCCAGGCCAATGAGGCCCCGCGTCACCGGCTGGACTCGCGAATTTCGGCGACGACGGTTGGTCGCTGATTTTCGCTAGTTGCGGCCAGAGTGGTCCGACAGCGGGCCGGCCGGCCGGGAACCCGCTGTCGCGGAAAGCTGCGCCGCACCTGCTCGCGGGAAATGGCGGACAATGAACAGGCGCCTGGTGGCAGACACCTGCGACCCCCGTCCCAGAGCTGGGATCAGGCTGGTCCTGAACCCAATATTTAGTGGAGGCTGTGCTTGTTCAGACGGTAGCGGAGGGTCGAAACGGGAATTCCGAGGGCCTTGGCGGCTTGCACCTGGTTGCCGCCGTGGGACTGCATGACGCCGACGATGATGTTGCGCTCGAAGGCCTCGACGGCGGCGTCGAGCCCGCCGGGGCCGTCCCCGCGCGCGGCCGCCTCGGCGAACTCTCCGATGCGGTACTCGGCCGGCAGGTCCGCCGCCTCGACGACGTGCCGCTTCGCGAGGACGGCGAGCCGCTCGATGAGGTTCTCGAGTTCGCGGATGTTGCCTGGCCACGGGTACGTCATGAGCGCGCCGATCGCCGTGGGGGAGAACGTCAGCGGCGCGCGCCCGAGGAGGGCGGCGTGCTTCCTCGAGAGCGCCGCGACGAGCGCGGGCAGGTCGCCGAGGCGCTCCCGCAAGGCGGGCAGGCGAATCGGAACGACCTTGAGCCGGTAGTAGAGGTCCTCGCGGAACCGCCCTTCGCGAACCATCGCCTCCAGATCCTGGTTGGTCGCCGCCACGATCCGCACGTCGACGTCGACCGGTGCCACGCCTCCGACCCTGTCCACCTTGCGCTCCTGCAGGGCCCTGAGCAGCTTCGCCTGCACGCCGCGCTCGAGCTCGCCCACCTCATCGAGGAACAAGGTGCCCCCGTCGGCCTCCTCGAACTTCCCGATCAGCCGCGACACGGCCCCCGTGAAGGCGCCTTTCTCGTGCCCGAAGAGCGTGCTCTCGAGGAGGTCGCGAGGGATGGCGGCCACGTTGATGGCGACGAACGGCTCGCGCGCCCGCGGCGAGCGGAGGTGGATCCGCTTGGCGAGCAGCTCCTTGCCGGTTCCGCTCTCTCCGAGCAGCAGCACGGTCGACCGGGCCGATGCCGCATCGTCGACGTCCCGAAGCAGCGTTCGCATGGGCTCGACGTCGCCGCCGACGAAGTCGGCCTCCCCGCGGGCCGCGACGACGCGCAGCCGCTCCAGCTCGCGGCGCTCTCGCTGCCGGGCCAGCGCGCGCTCGAGGAGGATGTGCGCGTTGGCCAGCGTCTCGAATTCCTTGGTGGTGTAGTCGAACGCCCCCGCCCGCATCGCACGCACCACCGAGGACACGGAGCGGTCGATGGAGCAGATCACGACCTCGAGGTCCGGCCGCAGCTCCTGTGCCGGCTCGATGAGCGCGATGCCGTCCATCCCCTGCCCGAGGCCGATGTCGAAGAAGCCGACGTCGACGCGGTGCCGACCGAGCACCACCAGCGCCCGGTCGGCGTTCGTCGCCGTCAGGACCCGGGCATGCTTCTCGAGCAAGGACGTGAGGATCGTGAGTAGCGCGTCGTCGTCCTCCACGAGGAGCACGGTGGGCTGCCGTGGGCGCGAGGGCTTCTCGGCGGGGCTGGCATCGTCCATACCCAGAGCCTACATCGGGGCGCTACCGTGCAATATCGGCTGACACATCCAGACCTCGCGATCGCGCCGCTATCCCCCCATCGTTTCTGCATTCGTTCCCCAACTTCCTGCTACAAGGCCGTCGTCGATTCCTGCCATGCCCAGCCAGGTGACTACAACGCCTGAAGATGATGGGCAGAACCTGCACTTGGACCCAGGGCTGTCTCTGCACGTCGCACCCGCCCATGCTGGCACGCCTCCTGCTCCTGTCAAACACGATGGCCTATCACTCCACACGCCCCGGCGAAACCGTCTATCACACCTGCCGCAACTGCAACGTGGGGAACAACATCGAATACCCCCATCTCCGGGACGGAACTGGCGCTGGCCGAACCAAGTGCGAGATATGCAAGAAGATGGAGTCCGAAGGCAAGTGCACACCTGGGACTCCGACGCCGGCTCGATAGATCCTGGACTCTGCCTACTAGTGAACTCCGGAGCGTCTCGTGCGTCGGGAGGCGAGGCCTCGCCATCGGCGATCGGCCGCCACGCGGCGTGTATGACGCCTGGACGGGAGGGGGACATGCCGCCTGCAGGAATCGTTGCACTTTCTGACATCCATCTTGGGGACAAGGGTTCGACGCTCGACAGTGACGCCGCGATCGTGAGCTTCGCCAAGACC
>CAZQJC010000155.1:0-14504 GCA_964593795.1 uncultured Myxococcales bacterium
CGCGCCCCCAGCCACGCGTCTCTCCGACGGTCTCGCTCCCCGCGGGTCGCGTGAATGGGGCCGTCGACCTCGACCGCCAGCCTCGCCGCCCAGCAGCAGAAGTCGAGCACGTAGGGCCCGACGGGTTGCTGGCGCCTGAACTTCGCGCCCATGCCTCGGCCGGGGAGCAGTGCCCACAACGCCGACTCGGCAGGCGTCGAGCGGCCACGCAGCGCACGCGCACGCTCCGTTCCCCACCAGCATCGCCTCGTCATGCCCGAGTTCTCGGCAAGGCGCTCCGACTGTTGCGGGGCCCCTCTCCCGACGGGAGAGGGGCGGTTGCGCGACCCGAGCTCTGCGGGGGTGAGGCCGGGCGTGGTGTAAGGGGCCAGAAGTTCTGGGGTGCTGGACTCCCAGAAGGACATTCCATCTGCCTAGGCGGATGTGTAGAAGCATGAGGGGCGGCGCGCCCCGCCTCGTGGCCGCCTTCCGAGGCGGCCACTCGCATGCTACCCGAGCGAGCCGTCGCCGTAGATCTGGGCGCCGCCGAGCTGCTCGCCGATGCGCAGGAGCTGGTTGTACTTGGCGACGCGCTCGGAGCGACAGAGGCTGCCGGTCTTGATCTGACCGGCGCTCGTCGCGACGGCGAGGTCGGCGATGAACGTGTCCTCGGTCTCGCCCGAGCGGTGCGAGACGACGGCGGTGTAGCCGGCGCGCTGCGCCATCGCGATGGCCTCGAGCGTCTCGGAGAGCGTCCCGATCTGGTTGACCTTGATCAGGATGGAGTTCGCGATGCCCTCCTTGATGCCGCGGGCGAGGCGCGCGGTGTTCGTGACGAAGAGGTCGTCGCCGACGAGCTGGCAGCGCTCGCCGAGGCGATCGGTCAGGAGCTTCCAGGTGGCCCAGTCGTCCTCGGCGCAGCCGTCCTCGATCGAGACGATCGGGTAGCGCTTGCAGAGGCCCTCGTAGTACTCGACGAGGGCCTTGCCCTCGAGCTTCTTGCCGTCCACACCGTAGGTCTTCGACGCCTTGTCGAAGAACTCGCTCGCGGCGCAGTCGAGGCCGAGCGCGACCTCGGGGCCGACCTTGAGGCCGACGGCCTCGATGGCCTGCACGATCGCGGCGAGCGCTCCCTCGTTGTTCGGCAGGTCGGGCGCGAAGCCGCCCTCGTCGCCGACGGCGGTGTTCTTGCCGGCCTGCTTGAGGATCTTCTTGAGCGCGTGGAACACCTCGGTGCCCCAGCGCAGGCCCTCGGCGAAGCTCGGGGCGCCGACGGGCAGGATCATGAACTCCTGCAGGTCGAGGTTGTTGTCGGCGTGGGCGCCGCCGTTGACGATGTTCATCATCGGCACGGGGAGCATGCGCGCCTGGGCGCCGCCGAGGTAGCGCCAGAGCGGCTGCTCGTAGCTCGCGGCGGCCGCGCGCGCGGCGGCGAGCGACACGCCGAGGATGGCGTTGGCGCCGAGCTTGCCCTTGTTGGGCGTGCCGTCGCACGCGACGAGCGCCGCGTCGAGGATCTGCTGCTCGTCGGCCGCGAGGCCGAGGATCGCCGGGGCGAGGACCTCGCTGACGTGCTCGCACGCCTTGAGGACGCCCTTGCCGCCGTAGCGCTTCGCGTCACCGTCGCGCATCTCGAGCGCCTCGTGCTCGCCCGTGGAGGCGCCCGAGGGCACCGCCGCCCGCCCTGTCACGCCCTGTGCGGTCGTGACCTCGACCTCGACCGTCGGATTGCCACGCGAGTCGAGGATCTCGCGGGCCCGCACCTCGGTGATCGTCGTCATGGAGCAGTGGCCTACCAGATGGGGGGTGGGGGAATCAACCAGGGTCAGACGGAGATCGGGATGCCGAGGGCGCGGAAGGCCTGCAGGAGATCCTCGGGGAGGGGGGCGCGCAAGGTCAGGGGGGTGGGCAGCGGCAGGGTGAGGGTGAGGGCGTGGAGCGCGAGGCGGCCGAGCCCCGCGCGCTCGCGCAGGGCGCGGTTGAACCAGCCGGTGCCGTAGTTGGTGTCGCCTGCGATGGGGTGGCCGAGGTGCTTGCAGTGGCGGCGGATCTGGTGGAAGCGGCCGGTGTGGGGGCGGGCCTCCACGAGGGCGCAATGATCGCCGGCCCACAGCCGCCGCAGCTCGGTGACGGCGGGCACGCGCGGCGCCCCCTCGCCCGACGGCACGGGGTGATCGACGAGCGCGTGCTCGGGCGGCACGCCGCGCACGAGGGCGAGGTAGACCTTCTCCACGGCGCCCGTGGAGAAGGCGACGCCGAGGCGCGAGGCGGCGGCGGCCGTGCGCGCGAACGCGAGCGCCCCGCTCGTCGGGCGATCGAGGCGGTGGAGCGGCCACACCCGCGCGCCGAGCCGATCGCGCACGCGGAAGAGCGCGGTGTCGCGATCGCGCGCGAGGTCGCCCGGACACGACAGGAGGCCCGACGGCTTGGAGATCACGACGACCTCCGCGTCCTCGTACAGGACCACGAGGGCCTCGGCGCCCGGGACTTGCCGCGCCATCGTCAGGACTCGTAGACCAGATCCTCGCGCGCGAGCTTGCGCACGGGCTCGGTGTGGGTGGGCCCGACGAGCTCGGCCGCGAGGCGCGGGAAGCGCCAGAAGGTCGCGGGGGGATCGCGCGTCGTGTCCACGTCGAGCTCGCCACCGAGCGCGTGCGCGAGGGCGCGGGCGCGGGCGGCGTCGGCCGTCGCGAGCGGGGTCCAGCGGTCCTGCGCGTGCGCGAGGAGGTCCGCGAGGAGCGCGCGGCGGGCGAGCTCGCGGGCGCGCCGCACGCGCGCGAATACATATTCGGGTATGCGGATGAGAGCGAGGCCCACGAGCAGCAGCGAGAAGCCGGCGGGCAGGAGGCCACACGCCCACGCGCCGAGGGTCCAGCCGAAGCCGGGCGAGAGCGCCCGGTGGCCCGCAAAGAAGCCGTGCGCCAGGAGGCCCGCGCCGAAGTTGACCGCGGCGAAGGCCAGGATCACGGCGTTCTGGCGCGCGGTGTTGCCGCTGTGCACGACCGGGGCGGGGCCGCGCTCGAAGCGCGTCGGGCCCTCCTCGCCGGGCAGATCGCCCGCGCTGTCGAGGAGGCCGCGGAGCTCGAGCTCGAGGACCTGGTCGCCTGCGTCCACAGGCTCGCCGCCGTGCTCGACCGCGAGGCGCGTCGCCTGCCGGTCGGCGAGGTCGAGGTCGAAGCCGAGCCACCGGACGAGGTGCGCCGGTCGCAGCCGTCCCCCCTGGGCGCGGATGCGCGCGAGGACGCGCCGCTCGTCCGCGAGCGAGACGCGCAGCGTGCGGTCGACCCGCTCGCTCTCGGGTACCGGCGGTCCGATCGCGAGGTCGTTCACGCGGATGATGAAGGTCGCGACCACGCCCTGATCGGCCTTGTCCGCCTGCCCGCGCATGACCTCGCGCAGGAGCTCGTGCTGCTTCTGGACGACCCAGATGATGCCGACGATGACGAACAGGACGAGCATCCCCGCCGCGAAGTACTCGTTCGACAGGAGGTCCGCGCCGATGGTGTCGTCGAACAGCATGACGACGAACATCACGATCCCGGCGAGCACGCCCGCGATCAGCGTGAGCGGCAGGATCGCCACGAACGTGTAGAGGAGGAGCTGCAGCGCGAGGACCACGCGGAACGTGACGCGCGCGGCGCTCGCGGCCGCGGCCGCGGCGCGGTAGGCCCCACGCACGAGCGCGCGGAGCACGAGGCGCCGCTCGGGCCTCCGGCGCAGCAGGGGCAAGAGGCCCCGCGTGAAGCGGTAGACGAGGACGCCGCCCGGGGCGACGCCGATGGAGCTGTCGAACCGGTAGAGCAGGCGATCGAGCGCGGCCTTGACGACGGACTCGGGCAGGCCCGTGGCCACCTGCACGTCGGCGGCGGTGACGGCGCCGTCGTGCGACCGGATGGCGGCCTCGCAGGCCCTGTCGGCGGTGCGCTCGTCGATGCTGCGGAGCTCCGCGCCGGCGGACATCCCGTGCATCATACGGCGCATGGAGCGCATCACGCTCGAGGACTTCGAGGCCGAGGCGCGCGCGCGGCTGCCGCAGCTCGCGTACGACTACTACGCGTCGGGGGCCGACGCGGAGGTGACCCTCCGTCGCAACCGCGCCGCGTTCGCCGAGCTGTGCCTGTACTACCGCACGCTCGTGGACGTGCGCTCGCGCGACCTCGCGACCACCGTGCTCGGGCAGCGCCTGTCGATGCCGATCGCGATCGCGCCGACGGCGTTCCAGCGCATGGCGCACCCCGAGGGCGAGCTCGCGACGGTGCGCGCGGCGGGCGCGGCGGGGACGGTCATGATCCTCTCCACGCTCGCGACGACGCCGATGGAGGACGTGGTCGCCGCTGCGAGCGGGCCGGTGTGGTTCCAGCTCTACATCTACCGCGACCGCGGCGTCACGCGGGCGCTCGTCGAGCGCGCGGAGGCGGCCGGCTGCCGGGCGCTCGTGCTCACGGTGGACGCGCCGCTCCTCGGGCGCCGTGAGCGCGACGTGCGGAACCGCTTCCGCCTGCCCGAGGGGCTCTCCGTCGCGAACCTCACGCCCGTGGCGATGGGGGAGCTGCCGACCGGCCGCGCGGACTCGGGCCTGGCCGCGTACGTGGCCGACGTGATCGACCCGGGGCTCTCGTGGCCCGACGTCGCGTGGCTGCGCTCGATCACGCGGCTGCCCGTCCTGCTCAAGGGCCTCGTGCGCGCGGACGACGCGGTGCGCGCGGTGGAGCACGGCGCGAGCGCGGTCGTGGTGTCGAACCACGGCGGGCGCCAGCTCGACGGCTCGCCCGCGACGATCGAGGCGCTGCCGCGCATCGCGGACGCGGTGGCGGGGCGCATCGAGCTCCTGCTCGACGGGGGCGTGCGGCGCGGCACCGACGTCGTCAAGGCGCTCGCGCTCGGCGCGCGCGCGGTGCTGGTCGGGCGGCCCGTGCTGTGGGGGCTCGCGGTGGGCGGCGAAGGCGGCGTCGCGGAGATGCTCGCGATGCTGCGCGCGGAGGTGGACCTCGCGATGGCGCTCTCGGGCGCGCGCACGGTCGCCGAGGTGACGCGGGACCTCGTGACGGGGTGAGCCAGGGTCACTGCTGCTCGACGCCGAGGAGCTCGATCTCGAAGACGAGCTCGGCGTCGGGCGGGATGACGGGCGGCGAGCCGCGGTCGCCGTAGCCGAGGTGCGGCGGGATGACGAGCCTGCGCTTGCCGCCGACCTTCATGCCGATGAGCCCCTCGTCCCAGCCGGGGATCACCTGGCCGGCGCCCATGCGGAACTGGAAGGGCCCGCGCGACCTCGAGCTGTCGAACTCGGTGCCGTTCTTGAGCCAGCCGGTGTAGTGGACCTTGGCCGTCATGCCCGAGTGCGCGGACGGGCCGGTGCCCTCGGCGAGGTCGGTGATGGAGAGGCCCGAGGGCGTGACCTGGGCCTTGCCGACGGTCGAGGCGGCCGCGGGCGGCGCGGCGGCGGGGGCGCTGGGCGACGGCGCGGGCTCGGTGGCGCAGGCGCACACGAGGGCGATGGCGGGAAAGAGGCGGCGCATGCGTGGACCTTAGCCCGGATCTCGGAGAAGAGAACGCCAGAGCCGCCGCGTCAGCCGCCGGCGAGCGGCGCGAGCAGGTAGATCTGGTCGCCGTCGGCGAGGGCCCGATCGCGGTGCTCCTCGACCGGGCAGCGCTCGCCGTTCCACATGAGCGTGTGCGCGAGGTGCGGCGAGTGGGCCACCGCGTCGCGCAGCGCGGCGCCCACGGCGTCGGTGCGCGCGAGGAGCGCGCCGAGCGTCGCGCCCTCGGGCATGCGCACGGTCTTGTCGAGGTCGACCCAGCCCTGCCCGATGCGCCCGCGCACGAGCACGTGGATGCGCAGCGGGTCCTTGCGCGAGAACAGGCCCATCACTTGCCGCGCAGGAGGTCGGCGTCGAGGAGGTCCTTGGGCCGACCCGACGCGAGCTTGTTGGCGAGCAGCGCGTCGCGCCCCAGGAACGGGACCGGGCGACCGTCCACCTGCACCACCAGCCTCGAGCCGAACGCCTCGTCGAAGGTGACGCCGCTTATCGCAGTGAGGACGTCGATCCGGCGCGGCGGAAGGCCGATCTGGTAGACGGTGCCCGCCTGCGCGAGGTCGGCCTCGGTCACGCCGTGCTGCGCGAGCGGCGCCCCGAAGGCCCCCAGCGCGGCGAGGACGCGGCGCGCGTTCTCGCGCGAGGGCCTGACGAGCACGTCGAGGTCGCCCGTGGCGCGGGGGAATCCATGGGCCGCGAGCGCGTGCGCGCCGACGACGACGAAATCGGCGCCAGCACCGGCGAGCGCCTCGAGGAGATCCCGGAAGTCGTCGTTGAGAGCGCGGTCCGTCATCGGCCGTCAGGGTGCGCCCGGACGGATCACGCGGCCCGGCGCCTGCGCTCGCGCGTAGCTCGGCACGTCGCCGAAGGCATCCTGCGCGAGGCGCCACATCATCGCGACGCGCTCCTCGGGGGTCGTCGTCGCCGTGAGGTCCTCGTCACGGCCCTGCTCGGCCAGCGTGCTCCTGTGGATCGGCCAGACAGCGCGGGCGGCGGCGCGTTCGGCGGCGGTGCTCACGGATCGATCGTAGCACGCTCGTGCGGGCTCAGCCCTCGAGGAAGCCCTCGAGCAGGCCCTCGATGCCGAGCTCCTTCGCGCGCGTCCGCGAAAGGCGCCCGGAGTCGCGGCCCCAGTGCATCGCGGAGAGGTAGTCGTCCCGCAGGACGGGCAGCGCGACCTTGACGCCGCGGAGCGGGCCCGCCGTCAATGCGCCGTCGCCCTCGCCGAGCATGCGCGCGTGGATCTTGAAATCCGCCGGGCGGATGCCCTCACGACGATTGAACGCATTGCGCAGGTTCTGGATGCGCTCGCCGCAGCGCAGGAGCTCGGCGTCGTCGACGCCCCAGCCAGTCAGGGAATTGACGAGGTCCGCCCACGGGAGGGGCCCCGTGAGCATCGTGAACATGCAGATGCCGAGGCCGTTCATCGTCTGGTGCGCATTGGAGTGAAGGGCCTGCGCCGTGCCCTTTCCGGCGTCGGACTTCCATTGCACGTTCCATTGCGTGCGATCCGCGGCGGCGGGCAGCGAGAAGCCCACGCCGAACGTCTCGTTCCAGCTCGCGGAGCCCGCCGTGTGCCGGCCGGGCGTCGGATCGGTGACGTAGGTGACGCCCATGAGCGAGGTGAAGCGCGTGTCGTGGTACGCGGGCTCGCCGCCGTGCACGTGGACCGCGAAGTCGCCGGTGCCCTTGCCGACGTGCTCGGCCGCGCGCGCCGAGCCGTGCGCGAGCCACGCGCCCGCGCCCGACACCTCGCCCATCGCGATGGTGAGCGCGAGCGCCGCCTCGCCGTTGCCCCAGCGCAGGTCCACGCCGCCGAGATCCGCGGCCGACAGCGCGCCGCGCTCGACGGCCTCGCACGCCCACGCGAGGGTCGCCGAGGAGCTGACCGCGTCGATGCCGTAGCGGTTGCACGCGTCGTGGCAGGCGGTGACGAGCTCGAGGTCGTCGTTGAGGAGGTTCGCGCCGAAGCCCACGATCGTCTCGTAGTCGGGGCGCCGCACGTCCTCGAGCCCGCGCGACTTGACCTTGACGATGCCCTTGCACGGCATCGGGCAGTCGCCGCACGAGAGCTTCCTGGTGACGTACCTGTCTACTTCCTTGCCGTCGAGCTTCCAGCCGCGTGACGAGAGCGGGAAGTCGCGCGAGCCGACGCCGCGCCAGTTCATGATGGGCGCGTCGCCGTTCTCGATCGAGAGGCTCACGGCGGCGGTGGTGCCGCGCCCGGCCCAGAGCTGGCGCATGGCCGCGACGGGCACCTGCACCTTCATGCCGAGACGCACCATGAGCCGGTACATCCAGCCCATCCATTTCTTCGGCTTGCTCATGAAGACCATGAACCGCATGAGGAGGCCGATGTCGCGCTTGTACTCGTCGGTGACGCCCTTGCAGATCGCCTTGAAGCGGGCCTCGTCGGCGACGGGCACCTGGCCCGAGCCCGACACCACGATCGCCTTGAGGTTCTTGCTGCCATACACAGCGCCGAAGCCCTGGCGGCCGAACGCGTGGTAGCGGTCGTTCATGACCGACGCGATGCGCGCGCCGCGCTCGCCAGCGGGACCGATCGCGGAGACGCCGACCTCGCTCTTGCCGCCGAAGCGGCGCTTCATCTCGTCGAACGTCTCGGGGATCTGCCGGCCCCAGAGCTCGCCGGCCGGCTCGAAGCGCACCTCGCCGTCGGAGATCACGAGCAGCGTCGGCGCGGCGGCGCGGCCGCGCACGACGAGGGCATCGAAGCCGGCGGCGCGCAGGTGGGACGCCACGCTGCCGCCGGAGTTCGAATCGGCCCACGTGCCCGTCAGCGGCGACTTGCCGACGATCTGGATGCGGCCGGAGAACGGCGTGCGCGTACCCGTGAGCAGGCCCGAGCAGATCGCGAAGCACGCCTCGGGCGCGAGCGCGTCCGCGCCGGCCGGGAAGTGCTTCCACATGAGCCACGCGCCGAGGCCATAGCCGCCGAGCACCTGCTTGTAGACGTCCTCGGAGACGTCCTCGACCCAGTGCTTCTCGGTCCCGAGATCCACGTGGAGGACCCGCCCGAGCGTCCCGTAGCGCTTGTCGGCCATGCGCGGAGTCTACCCGTGAAACCCGACGGGGGCGGAGTGCAATCTCCCCCCGTGGCGGTGGGTCAGCGCTCGTTGGCAGCACGCCGGTCGTCTTCTGAGCCTGACAGCTGGCACTCGCTGGGTCGAGGGCTCTGCCGAGTGGCGGGGTGTCCGCTTCTCTCGACGTCACCAGCTCCTGAGGCGCGCAGATAATGTATCATGGGGCACGCAATGGCCCGCGCTGACATCGCACGACCTCGCTGTTTCGTGGCCCTCTCCGGTGTCCTACGGGAGGAAAGTCACTCTGTGGCGCGTGCGCTTCAACGTGGTGCGGAGGCCGCTGGGTATCAGGTCATCGACACGCGTTCCCTGGCGAGCAGGGAGGACGCGGCTACGTCAGTGTTTGAAAACATTGCCAGAGCCGACTGCGTCGTGGCCGATGCAACTGGCTCAACCCCGTCGGTGATGTACGAGATTGGCATGGCTCGCACGATGGCCAAGCCTATTCTCCTCCTTCTTGATGAGAATGAATCAGAGACCTTGCCGAACGACTTTGGGGACTACACGATTGTCACCTACAGGCCCTCCAAGTCGGGACTGGTCACTCTTGCAGATCGAGTCAAGAAGGCCCTTGCTCAGCTGAGGCAATCGCCGGTGCGCGGTCGTGCGAATGTCGGCACCCGATTCGTAGCGCCCTTCTTCGTGGACTGGGATCGGCTCGAAAGACGAGAGAGAGAGAACCTCTGCCGAGAGCTCCTCATGCAGCTTGGATACCGGCAGGTCGACTGGGTGAAGATCATGCCCGAGATCGATCTCGTGGCGGAACTGCCGAAGAAGGATCCGGATGGGTTTGAGTATCGCGAACTTTGGCTCGTCTCGATGGGAATGAACTCGTCCATTCACTTCATAGACATGATCTCACACGACCCCGAGTACATGCTTTACCGGCTGTTCCGAGAAAGCTCCGAAAGACCGGCATTCGATCGAGAGAGTTCCTCCCTAACCCTGCTCCTAATAGTGCTTGACCAGGAAATATCGCAGGAGGATATCGAGAACCTCCAACGCCGGAGGCGCGGCGGCAGGCGGCCGGGCGGCGAGGGAGGCATCCGCATCCGCGTATGGACGCGAGATTTCATGTCTCAACTCGTTCAGCAGTTTCCACAGCTTGGATACAAGTATTTCTCCGAAGAAGTCCGAGGCGCCAAGCATCGCAAGTCATTGGACGAATTGTACCAAGAGAATGTTGCTCTGAGCGAGAGACAGGCAACCTTGATTTCCGCCGTCGAAGAGGAGCGAAATCGGCGCATCAGGGCAGAGCGAGATCTCGCATGGAAGGACATATCATTTGCGGCTGCTCACAAGATCGGCAATCCGATATTCGCCATTGAGACAAATCTTGACCCGCTCCGACGAAGAATTCGAGAAAGCAGAACGTCCGAGGCATTGGACGTTATCGAGGAAATCAGCATTTCAATCGAAAAGGCGAAGGACATCGTCGATCAGTTCAAATCGCTCACGCGAATACAGGAAATGCAGCCCAGGCCGACGCCCATTCGACCAATCCTCGAGCACTCATGTGACAGCGCCCGAAAAATTGGCGTTGAGTGCACCCTTACCTGCCCTTCCGATCTGGAAGCATTTGTCGATCCGAATCGGATTTCGGAGTGCATCGACGAGCTCGTCCAAAACGCGCTGCACTGGCTGGAGGGACGCACGATGAAGCAAGTGACGATCGAGGCGAGCGCTGCGGACGCTGGAACGCTCCCGCCGACGCTCGACTCGTCGCGCAGATACCTCCTGCTTTCATTCAGGGACAATGGGGATGGCGTTCTGGTCGCGAACA
The DNA here is from genome assembly GCA_964593795.1 of uncultured Myxococcales bacterium. Taxonomy (GTDB): domain Bacteria; phylum Myxococcota_A; class Polyangia; order JAHFDS01; family JAHFDS01; genus JAHFDS01. The sequence continues at coordinate 10,401 of CAZQJC010000155.1, forward strand.
AGAGCCGAATATTCGATGCTTTTTTCACGACACGAGATCAGGGGACGGGACTGGGATTAGCACTGGTGCGGAGGATCATTGAAGGGCATGGTGGCAGCATCAGCGAGATTGGGGTTCCACAAGAGGGCGCTCATTTCGTCTTCTACCTTCCCAGGGCCGAGAGCGCCGATGCATCATCTCAGACATCCCCGGACCGGTCGTCGGACAAGCGAAAGGCGACAGCATGAGCAATGAAAGGGCCCGGATCCTCATTGTTGACGATGAGAAGGAGAACCGCACGTCGCTTGAGCGAGCCCTGCGGGACGAGAACCCAGAGTGGGTCTTCTTCCTTGCAGACGGCGATCAGGCGGCGCTCACGCTGCTAAAGGAGCAGCTGGCCAAGGGCGAACCCATCGACGTACTCCTGACGGACCTCGTGATGGAGACCGAGCAGGGCGGAATGAACGTGCTACAGGAGGCGCGACGCATAGATCCGCTGGTGATGACCATTCTGTTCACAGCCAAAGAGAAGAACCTAGATAGGTACAAGGCATTCGAGTTCGGCGCCTTCGATGTTGTCGAGAAAAACATCCGAGGGACGTCTGCAGCGAGGGAGATTATCCTCAAGACACGAGCCGCCCTTCAGTATCGAGCCTGGTCGCAACGCATTGGATTTCTTCGCCGATATTTTGATCCCGCGTTGTTCGCGCGGATTGAGAAGGACCCTTCAGCGCTTTCCCTCAAGGAGCGCACGATCAGCATCTGTTTTTGGGACATCCGTGGCTTCTCTCGCCTGTGCGAAGTACTGAAGGCCCACCCGACCCTCGTGGCTGGGTTCCTCAGGGAGTACTGCGAGGTTGGTGCGCGGACGATCTTCGAGCACGGAGGTCTACTCGACAAGTTTATCGGCGATGGCATCATGGCGCTATTCGGTGTGCTCAACGGAAAGGGGGATGGGGGACGCAGTGATGCGATCCAAGCAGTGCGGGCAGCCACGGCCTTGCGACTTCATTTCGACCAGATCGCACGGCGGTGGACGAAGGAATGGGAGGTGTACACGCCTCACAAGATTGACATCGGGATTGGCTGCGGAATTCATACCGGCGAAGCGCTGGTTGGCAATGTTGGCACAGAGTTTCGGGACCAGTTTACCGCTCTGGGGCCGCACGTGAACTTCGCCGCCCGCATCGAAGCTCGGTCGAGGTCCGGTCAGATCCTTGTTTCTCAGACGACGGCTTCGCGGGTACGCGACGCCATTGGTTTGACCGAAGCGGGTGAGATCGGTGACATCAAGAATATTTCGGGTGAGTTCAAGCTATTCGAGGTTCCTTAAGGGGACCTGACTGAAGGAGATTGTCAGTGGCTGGGTGCGCCAGTCACCGGTTCGACTCTACGAGCCTAGGTTGGCGACCACCACGTGTGCTCGTGGCTGCTGCCGGCCGCGATGACCAGCTTGGCGCAAAGAGAGCCGTGCAGGACGCCCTCGCCTTCGCGAGCCGCGCGGCGCTGCGGCTGCCGTCCTGCTCGAAGGCGCGGATCGCCTCGTCGGCGAGCACGCGGGCGCGCGCGGGGCTGTCCCTGGCGAGCGCGGTCGCGAGGGCGAGCGTGATGTCGGCGCGCTCGATGACGTCGCCGCGCGAGGCACGGAGGGCCAGCGCCCGCTCGAGCGGCGCCGCGGCGGCGCGGGGGTCCCCGCGGGCCAGCGCGAGCTCGCCCTGGCCGAGGAGCGCCATCGCCAGGCTCGTGTGCTCCGGGCCGAGGGCGCGCTCGATCGAGGCGCGCGCCGCCGCCAGCTCCCGCGCGGCGGCCTCGAGATCGCCCGCGCGCACGCACGCGCGGCCGAGGTACGCGCGCGCGTAGCTCGCGGTGGGATCGTCCGCGCCGAGCTGCGCCGCGATGCGCACGGCGCGCTCGAAGGCCGCCCGCGCCGCGGCGGGCTGCCCGCGCTCGAGGTCGATGGCGCCGAGCGCCATGAGCGACCGCGCGAGGTCCGGGTGATCGGGGCCGAGCGTGCTCTCGCGCAGGGACAGCGCGCGCGCGTGGGTGGCCTGCGCGCGGTCGAGCTCGCCGAGCCGGAGCTCGGCGTTGCCGATCCACTGCAGCGTGTGCACGAGGAGCGGCGGCGCGGAGCCCTCGAGCTTCTCCGCCTCCGCGAGCGCCCGGCCGAACGGCACGAGGGCCTCACGCATGCGCCCGGCCACATGCAACGTGCCGCCGCGCGCGAGCTCGAGGATGATGCGCGCCTGGCCGTCGTGCGCGCGCCTCGCGAGCGCCTCGGCCTCGGCGGCGAGCTCGTCCGCACGCGCCCGGTCGTTCTGCATGAGACCCACCACGAAGGCGCGCCCGGCCAGCGCGCGCGCGGCGATCCGGAGGTGCCCGCCCTCGAGCCCCGCGACGGCGGCCCTGGCGAGCGCCTCGCCGGCCTCGCCGCCCTGCGTCTGCAGCTCGAGCGCGTAGCCGCGGAGGTACTCGGCCTCCGCGACGAGCGGCGCGTAGCCGAGCGCGTGCGCGTCGGCGCAGAGCGGCCCGAGCGACGCGGTCGCGTCTCGCAGCCGGCCGAGGTCGATCTCGACGCGCGCGGCGTCGAGCCGGCTCGAGAGCGCCGCGGCGCGATCGCGCATGCTCGCCTCCGGCGCGTCGGGCTCGACGGAGAGCGAGAGGGCGTCCTCGCAGCCCGCGACGTCCTCGAGGGCGCCTGCCGCCTCGGCCGCGCCACGCACGACGTCCGCGTCCGCGGCGAGGAGGCGCGAGACGAGCGCGGAGAAGGCTGCGCGCCGCCGCTCGAGGCAGCGCTCACCGAGGAGCGCAGTCGCGTCACCCTCGCGATGCGAGCGCTCGCACGTCCGCTCGGAGGACTCCCGCCAGCGCTCGATCCACGCGTCGAGCCGCGACGCGACGCGCGCCGCCGTCGCCTCGGCGCGGGGCGCCCCGGTGGCCGCGAAGGCCTGCTCGATCCCGCGCCGCCGGGCCACCGGCCACGCCTCCTGCGCGCGCCGCGCCGCCGCGGCCGGGCACCTCTGCGCGCGCTCCGCACGCACCGCGAGCGCCCCGAGCGTGGCGAGCCCGATCGCGAACGCGCCGCCCAGCATCGCGAGCCGACGCCTCCAGGCACGCGCCGGATCGCGCGCGAGCGCCGCGAGCAGGGCCTCCATCGAGGGGTACCGCCGCTCGGGCTCGACCTCGAGCGCTCGCGCGAGCACGGCCTGGAGCCGCCGCGGGACGGGCCCGCGTGGCGCCGGCTGCACGCGCCCGGCGAGGACCTCGGCGCGCACCGACTGCACCGTCGTCCCCGCGAAGGGTCGCTCGCCGTAGAGGCCCTCCCAGAGCGCGACCGCGAAGGAGAACTGATCGGCGGGCGGGCCCACCGCCCGCCCAGCGTGCTGCTCGGGCGCCATGTACGCGGGCGTGCCGACGATGGCGCCTTCCTGCGTGAGCGGCGAGCCGAGCAGGCTCCCGCTCGAGGAGCCCGTGGCCGTGCGCTCGTCCGAGGTGTCGGTGCGCGCGAGGCCGAAGTCGACCACGCGGACGCGGCTCTCGGGCCCGAGGAGCACGTTCTCGGGCTTGAAGTCGCGGTGCACGAGGCCCGCCGCGTGCGCCGCCTGCAGGCCCCGGCCCGCCTGCGCGAACGCGCGCAGCACCTCGCGCCACGGCGGACGGCCCGCGAGCCACGCGGCGAGGGTGCCCCCGGGCACGAGCTCGGTCGCCACGAACACGCGGTCGCCCACCTGCCCGACGTCGTGCACCGCGAGCACGTTCTCGTGCTGGAGGCGCGCGAGGGCCTGGGCCTCGCGCAGCATGCGCGCCGGGCCGTCGGTGCCGCCGACGCGGCGGTGCAGGAGCTTGACCGCCACGCGCCGGTCGAGCTCCGGGTCCCACGCCGCGTACACGACGCCCATGCCGCCGGCCCCGAGGCGGCCGAGCACGACGTAGCGCCCGAGCCGCGCCCCGGTCGCGAGGGCGCCGTCCTCGTGCGTGCCCTCGGCGCCTCCCTGGGCCGCCGTGAGCGTGTCGAGCGCGGCGACGGCCTCGGGGCTTTGCTCGGTGTCCGCGGAGGGCACGGGGGAATCATGGCACCAATGGGGGGGCGAGTCGGATCGTCCACGTCCACGTCCACGTCCACGTCCA
>CAZQJC010000156.1:0-6631 GCA_964593795.1 uncultured Myxococcales bacterium
GCTCATGCTGCACCCCTCAGAAAGTTTGGAATAATCGCGGTTTTATGCGCGTCGTAGGAGTTGTGCTCGCGCTCGAAACCGATAACGTTCTCGCGCACGAATGCGGCAGTCTCGCGCGCAAGGTCAGCGCCCATCGCCTCCGCGTCGCGCTCCTTGCGCCGAAGGTTGGCGATCACCGATCCTTCCTCCTCGCTAGCGAACACATGGACTTGAACTGGGCGCGATTGGCCGAATCGCCAGCAGCGCCGCACCGCTTGAAAGTACGCCTCGAAAGAATCCGTAACGCCGACGAAGGCCATTTGCGAGCAGTGCTGCCAGTTGAGGCCGAACCCGGCAATCGATGGCTTCGTGACGAGCACGCGAATCTTCCCGGCCGCGAAGTCGCGCAGTGCGGCCTCCTTATCGTCAAGATCGTCCGAACCGCGAATCTCAACCGCGCCAGCGATGGCCGCCCTGAGCGCATCGCCCTCCGCGTTCAGGTCGCACCAAACAACCCACGCGCCCGGCGTCCCGTTGACGATGGCGGCGCACTCAGCAACCCGCTCGGAAAGGCTCTGCTTTCGCGCGGTGCGGCGCTCCGACAGTGTTTGCGCCTCGACCGCGAACAGGTGCCCCTCGGTAGCTCCGCCAGAGGCAACTGTGTGCTGGTGAACCTGCAGCGGCGGGAGTCGATATGCCGTATCGTCGTGGCCGAGATCGGCTGGTGATTGCACGAGCGCGCCCCAAGAGGCAACCCATCGCCAGAAGGCTTGGCGAGCGTGGCCCTTGAGGCGCCACGTTTGCGTATTGCCGCCGTCATGGACGAAGAACTCGGAGAGCATCTCCGACCGACTCCTCACCCCGAGGAATTCGGCGTGCGTGCCGAGTTCCGTCCAATCGTTCGGTGCTGGCGTCGCCGTCGCGCATAGCTTGTAGCTGGTGCGCGCAAACGCCGCAGTCAGTAGCGAGAACGTCCGCGCGTCGTGATGCTTGATGATCGAGGACTCATCCAGCACGATCCCCGCAAACCGTTCTGGATCGAATCTGTGTAGGCGCTCGTAGTTGGCGATATTCACGCCCGCGATAACAGCGGAGCCGTCGCGCGCATGATTCACCGAGACACCGATGGAAGCGCCCTCGGCGACGGTCTGCTCTGCCACAGCCAGCGGCGCGAGGATCAGCACATCGCCGCCGGTATGTTCGGCAACGCGCTGCGCCCATGCGAGCTGCATCCGCGTCTTACCTAGCCCGGTCGCCGCGAAGATCGCTGCACGGCCGCGGCGCATCGCCCACGCCGCCAGTTCGGCCTGGTGCGGGAACATCTTGAAGCGAGAAAGATCGCCAGCGTCGAAGCCGCTATTCCCATGAACGGCTGTCTTTGCTTTCAGGTAATCGCTGTATTTCACCGCCCCGCCCTCGCCTTCTGCTCGCGCTCCCGCGCGTATCGCTCCCGCGCCGCGGCCGCCGTCTTCGCGCGCGTCTCTGGCGAGTGCTGGCGCCGACGGGGGCCGCTCGCTGCTGGGGCGGGCCGCGCGACGACTGCCGGAGACCGCGCCACAACGCTCGTCGCACCGATGTCGCGGGCCCGGGCGCGGATCAGCGCCTGCAGGAACACGAAGAGCGAGTCGATCAACTCGTCGTACTCGTGACTCGCGCCAGGCAGCGGCGCGAGGTGACGCAACGGCGTCCCGGGGTCCGCACCGCCGCGCAGGAACGTGTCGATCGCGTCCACGTTCATCGCCGGCCGCCGAACAATGCGACTTCCAGCGCGTCGTGAGGGACTTCTCGCAACGCATCGGCCGCGCGTTTCTCGTGCTTCTGTCGCAGCCGCATGTCCGCCTCGTGCTTTTCGGCCCACGCCGCCTTGCGCGCTGCGCTCATCTTGGCGCGCACCGCCGGGTCGGCCCACGCCGCCTTGCGCGCTGCGCTCATCTTGGCGCGCACCGCCGGGTCGGCCCGCGCCGCCTTGATCGCTGCGCTCTTTCGCTGACTACTACGGATCTTTTTCAGATGCCGCAGCGCCGCCTCGACTTCAGTAATCTCCAGGTCAATCTCGGTCACGAGAGGGCCTCCCACTGGGCGCGCGTCGTCGGTATGTCGCGCCAGGTCAGGACGAGATCCACGCGCGGATTCCCGTCGTAGCGCTTCGCGGTGCGTTCCTCGACGATCAGTGAGTCGTCGACGAAGACGACGCCGGTCATGCCGTCGACGCATGCCTTGACCAGGTTGTCCAGGTCCGGACGGCCGACGGGGACCACGTCGCCAGCGCGTGCAGCGGCGACGCGCCAGGCGGGCCAAGACGTCGGCACCGGCATGTAGAAGACCGCGAGCAGCGACACGGCTACCGCCTGCAGCGGCGAGCCGCGCCAGTCGCGCAGAGCGGTCTTGCGGACCAGGTCCTCGTACCGGCGCGTCGTCGCGGGCGTGTAGATGCGCGCCTGGCCGTTCACGACGGCCGCACGAGGACGCGCCTTCGGGACCGGAGCGCTGTGGATCGTGAGCATGAAGATCTGCCCGCGCGTGCGAGCGGGTGCCGCCGACGCCGCGGGCGTTTCCGGCCCCGGTCTTGCGCGCAGGCCCGCGTCCTCGCGGATGGCGGCGCCCGTGGCGTCAGCGGCGTAGACGGTATCGCTCATGCCGGGGGTGGACGATGCGGGCCTATTCGGCCCTATTCGGCCCTTCCATCTCGTCGCTCAGGCGCGGAACATGGCCCCAGACGTGCCGGCGCAGGACGGTGCCGATGTAGTCGGAGAGCTTCCGGTCATCGCGGTCGGCGAGACGCCGCAGCTCGAGCTCGAGCGGCTCGGAGACCCACACCTTGATGCAGCCGGTCTTCTTGTCGTCAGTCGACATTGGCTGGCGCGACGAGATCAGGGGATGGCCCGAACAGGTCTGGGCGAAGCACGTGGCGACTGAGCTTCCCCCCGGAAGCGACCTCGATGGCGAGCACCCGCTCTGCTGGGACGCCGTTCTTGATCCACTGGAGGACTGCCGAATGCGTGATGCCGAGCGCTCGACCCATTTCCGTGGCTGCGCCACGGCGGGAGAGGTAGGTTTCGAGGTCCATGCGGGCAATGGTAGCTGGACTCCCAATGTAATGCAAGGCCCGCTTCCACTATCCGACAAACGGCGCCGCGAGAATGTGCGGATGACGGATACCCTCCAGCAGGCGCTCGGGCGCAGGTTGCGTGAGGCCCGCAAGCGGGCGCGGCTCACGCAGGAAAAGGTCGGCGAGCAACTCGACCTTTCGAGTCATAGCGCCGTCGGCCAGTGGGAACGCGGGAAGACGCTGCCCGACCTCCTCAACCTGATCTACTGCGCCGAGATCTACTCGGCCTCACTCGACTGGCTGGTGTGGAACATGGGGAACGGGATCGACGCACGGGTCAAGAAGCTGCCGGACGTACTGCGCAAGCCGCTGATCGAGCGGATGATGCGGGACATCGAAGATGCCGAGCGCCTGGCGGCGCGCCTGCCGAAGGCATTCGGGGCAGAGCCGGTGCTCGACGACGACCAGCGCCTGCGGCTGTGGTCGGCCGAGGAGAAGCTGCGCCAGATGCGCGAGCGATGCGGTCAGCCCAAATCGGCCAAGCGCGGCCGCGAGGGCGGCGGCACCCAGTAGCCGTAGCCAGTGCGCGCGATCGCGGTCGCCGTCATTGCCGGCGCGATAGTCGTCGGAACGGCCACGACCATCGCCGTGTGGCAAAAGGGCGCGTCCGAGCGGCGGCAACAGCAGCAAGAGGCAGAGCGCGAGGACCGTGCGCACCGCGCACGCCTTGAGCACTCCCGGGCGCTGCGCGAGAAGCCGATCGACCAGATCGTCGCGGAGGCGCGCGCACGCGAGCAGGTCGCCGCCGATCAACAGCAGGCCCAGGAGAAAGCACGGGCGCGCGAGATCGAGCTGAGCAGTATGGATGCGCTCTGCAGGGAGGCAATCCGCACGAAGATGGGCCACCTCGAGCCAGAGGACCACCGCATCCCGCCCGCGAATGTCGAACACGGGAGGACGAAGCTCGTCTACCTGGTGCGGCTGTCGAACAGCTTCCGGGCCGCCGCGGTTGGGGCCGTCGAGTGCTCCATCCGCTCCCCCTCCGGCCCCGCCGTGCTCACCCGCATCCGCCTGTAGTCCCGGCGCGCCAGGAACGGCCTGCGCGTCTACCGTTCGTCGGGAAATGGTAGGGGGGCTTGCATTCCGCTGAAAGTGTGGCTACCATTCGCCCATCGGTCGCATCCGGCGGCCAGCAGGAGGGGCACATGAACCAGCCGAACAGCAGCGCCACCCGTTCCACGGACGCCTGCGCGTACCTCACCCAACTGGCCGGGCGCGTCGCGGCGCACGCGTCCGACGTGCGCCGCGAGTACCTGTCGAGCGCTCAAGCCTGCCGCCTGATCGCGCGGCACCGCGTCACCATGTTCGAGGACGCCGTGCGCCAAGAGGCGCGCCAGCGCGCGCTCCGCGAGGACTGGGCCCACACGACGCGGGCGGCGGCATGAGCGCGCCCTACGTCACCCTCGACCGCCCCGGCCTCGTCTACTCGACGTGCTGGTGCTGCCGCGGCGACGGCCGCAGCGAGTTCTACGTCGGCGACCGGTGCCGCGAGTGCGCCTGCACCGTCTGCGGCGGGCGCGGGTACGTCGTCACCGAGAGCGAGCGGGGGGCGGCCGAGGACGGCAGCGACGACGGGCTGTGCACGCGGTTCTATCCGTCGGTCGAGGGGGAAGCGGCATGATGCTGCACCGCTACCCGATGGGCGCCGTCGTCTACGTCGCCGGCCACCGCGCGACGGTCTGCGGGCTGGAGGCGCCGCGATCCGCCGCCGACTGGCGCGACCCGGTCTACGTGCTGGCCGTCGAGGCGATCTCCGACCTCCCGGAGACGATGAACTGGACCGCGCGCGTGCCCGTGCGCCAGTCCGAGATCTCCCGTCTCGAGGAGGCGCCCCGGTGATCGCCAACGGTTACCGCCGCGAGGCGCTCAAGCGCGCCCTCGTGCTCGTCGCATTCGGCGCCATGTGGGGCGCGCTCATCGCCGGCGCCCTCATCACGTGGAGGCTGCTGTGATCGACGTGGCCCCTCCCAACGTCGCCGAGATCCTCGCGTACCCGCTGGAGCGCGTGGAGTGCCCGCTGTGCACGAGCCCGCGCACCCGGCTCCCGGCCGGCGTCGCCACCATCGGCCGCTGCACCAGGTGCAACGGCGCGGGCGTCGTCTACCGCTCGCCCCGGCCCGAGATCATCAACCACCCGACGGAGGAGTGATGTCCTACCTCGACCGCACGTGGCACTACCACACCCACGCGTCCCACGACGACGCGAGCGCCTTCCGGCGCCGGCAGCGCGAGCGCGCACGCGCGGCGGAGGCCGCCCGCGCCCAGGCCGCCGCCCAGGCCGAGCAGACGAAGCAGGAGGCGGCCGAGAAGGTGCGCCAGATCGGCGGGCGCGGCAGCCGGCGGGCGGCAGCATGAACCGCTACGACCTGGACGACCTGGCAGTGATCGGCGACCGCGTCGTGCTCCTGGTCGTTGTGGCCGCACTCACCGCGATCGCAATGGGCTGGATCGGATGATCTGCGATATCGCCCTCGACGGCGTCGTGCGTCCCGGCTTCGCGCCGGTGCCGTACCGCCCGCTGCAGCGCGGTCCGCGGCTGCTCGTCGTCCCGCACGGCTGGCCGTCGGGGCAGCACGTCGCCGAGGTCAACCCGTTTCGGGAGGACGCACAGGAGCTCGCTGCCGGCCTGTGCGTGGCGGTCAACGGGCACCGCGAGCTGCTGTCGGCGCTGCGCATCACCGCCTCGGCGCTCAACGAGCTCGTGCGCCGCCCGTACCCGATCGCGGTGCAGGACGCCATCAACGCGCTCGAGGTGGCCCACGCCGCACTCGGGCGGAACACCAGGTGATGCACCCATGCCATTCGTCCGGCGCGTGCGAGCGCTCGACCTCGAACTGCCGGACGACCCGATCGAGCGCGCGTACCTGCAGCTCGATGTGCTTCGGGCGTACGTGCATGCCGGGATCGAAATTCGCGCCCAGGAAGAACGCGCGATGACGCGGATCGCGGTCTACAAAGCCCTCGCGTGGATCGACGTGCTGCACAGCCGCGCCCGGCGCGAAATCGCTATGGACTCCCTCATCGCCCGCATCCGATACGACAACCACAACGAGCCCACACCGTGAACGCACCCACCACCCACGAGGCCGTCGCCTCGCCGATCGTCGAATACTCGAACACCGCCGCCGCCCTGAGCGAGCTTCGCACCCGCTATTCGGGAGCGACCTACGCCGTGCAGACCACCGCCGGCATGCGTGAGGCTCGCGCCGCCCGCGCGACGCTGCGTGATCTGCGCACGTCGCTCGAAGCCAAGCGACAGGAATTGAAGGCGCCCATCCTCGACCGCGGGCGACTGCTCGACAGCGAGGCGAAGCGCATCACCGCCGAGCTGGTCGCCCTCGAGGACCCGATCGACGCGCAGATTCGGGCCGAGGAGGACCGCAAGGTGCAGGAGAAGGCCCGCGCGGAGCAGACGGACGCATGGGAGGCCGCCCTCGGGTCGGACGACGACGGGCACGTGTGGCAGCTCGTGCGCTTCGCCGCCTCCGTAGGGGAGACTCAGGAGGTCAGCGCCACCGGGCGCGGGCTGCGCGATGCGGACAC
>CAZQJC010000157.1:0-29464 GCA_964593795.1 uncultured Myxococcales bacterium
CATGCCCGAGTTCTCGGCAAGGCGCTCCGACTGTTGCGGGGCCCCTCTCCCGACGGGTCCCGTCGGGAGAGGGGCGGTTGCGCGACCCGAACGCTCTGCGGGGGTGAGGCCGGGCGTGGTGTTAGGGGCCAGAAGTTCTGGCGTGCTGGACTCCCAGAAGGACATTCCATCTGCCTAGGCAGATGTGACGAATCATGAGAGCGACGCCCTACGGCATCGACGACGCGAGCACGACGTCGATCTCGCCACGCCCGGTCGGGCCGGCGGGATCGGTGACCGCGACCAGGAGGTGTGCCGTGCGACCGGGCGCGGCCTCGGCGACGCGCTCCGAGAGGAAGTACACGGGCAGCCCCCAGAGCGCGCGCTGGCCATCCGGGAGCGTGGCGAGCGGCACGCGGCCGCCGCCGTGCGCAACCTCCTCGCCGTCGAGCGTCAGGGTTGCCACGACCTTGACGTCACGCGAGGTCGGCCAGGCGGCGCGCAGGCCCGCGAGCGCGTGGTGGCCGCCCTGCGGCCCGCGATAGACGAGCAGCGTCCCGCCCGGCGCGAGCGCCTCGAACGCGTCGATCCCCGTGCCGCACTCCAGCGTCGCGCCCCCGGCCCCACCGGCAGGGGGCGCCACGTCGCCGCCGCAACCGAGGGCGATCACCAGGAGGGCTGCCAGTCCTGTCCGTCCCAGCTCCATTGGTCCTCGAACAGCTCCGCGCCGGTGTCGCGCGGGGCGTTGCCACGGATGCCACCGAAGAGCAGGACCCGGCCGCGCCCGAGGTCCGTCGTCATGCCGAAGGAGCGACGTGCGGGCGGGTGATGCGCCGGCGCGAGCGCGACCCACTGCCGCCCGTCCCAGGCCCAGGTGTCGTCATATGCGGGTACACGCATGCTCGAGCCGGGCGTCTCCTCGGCCTCGCCCTGCGGCGTCCCGCCGAAGAGCAGCACGCGCCGGCTCACCGGGTCCCACGCGAGGCCCGTCGAGCGCCGCGCGGGCGGCGCGGCCTCCGGGTGCGCCTCCGTCCAGGCCTGGCCGTCCCAGAGCCACGTGTCTCCGAGGACGTCGTGGTGGTCGAAGCCGCCGAAGAGCACGACGCGCTGCCGCTCGGCGTCGAAGGCCATGCTCGAGTACGCGCGCGGCGTGGGGCCGTCCACGAGGCGCTCGGTCCAGGCGCCGCCGCGAAAGGCCCACGTATCGGCGCGGAACACGACGCTGACGCCGCCGAAGAGGATGACCTCGCCGCGCGCGGCGTCGTACGCGAGCGCGTGATCCACGCGGCCGCCCAGGTACTCGGGCGTGACGCGCTCGGTCCACGCCCGGCCGTCCCAGGTCCACGTGTCGGCGCGCGCCCGGCCGACGCGCTCCTCCTCGGTGTCCCCGCCGGCGGAGCCGCCGAGCAGCACCACCACGCCGTCCGCCGCGTGGAAGACCATGCCGAAGCTGCCGCGCCCGGGGGGCCTCGGCGCCGGCGTGGCCACGCGCCAGCCGCCGCGCCACAGCCAGAAGTCGTCGAGGCCGACGAACTGCCGTGCGTCATCGACGCCCCAGCCACCGAAGAGCACGACCTCGTCGCGCACCGGATCGTGCGCGAGCGGGACCGCGCGTCTCCCACCGGGCCGCTCGGTGCCGGCGTCGGGGGGGAGCGGTCCGTCCACGGCCGCGTCGGGCACGGCGCGCATCGCCGCCCCGCCGCAGGCGACGCAAAGGAGCGCGGCCAGTCGATGCACTCGAGCGAGCCTACGGGGCGCGCGGCCGCGCGGACCTGACCGCCGACAATTCCCGGCCCCGCAGGGCGTATCCTGGCCGCATGCGCGTCGCCCTGGTCTATCCGCCGAGCTGCGATCCCACGGCGCCGTACCTCGCCGTGCCCACGCTCGCGGCCTGGCTACGCCGAGAGGGTATCGACGTCCTGTCCATCGACGCCAACGTCGACGCGTGGGACAGCCTCTTGCGACGGGCGCCGCTCGCCGAGCTCGCGCAGCGCCTCGAGCGGAGGCTCGCCCGCCTCGAGCGCAGCGCCTCCCTCGCGCACGTCGAGCAGCTCGCGTACGCCGCGCTCTGGGGCGCGCGCGGGGACGCGTGCGCGGTGCCCGACCTCATCGAGGACGCGGTGGCGACGCTGCGCGATCCGGAGCGCTTCTTCGATCGCGGCGCCTACGAGGGCGCGGTCGAGACCATCGAGGCCGCCCAGCGCGTGATCTCGGCCGCGTACGCGCCGCTCGAGCTCGACTTCGTCGCGTACCGCACGCCGTTCTCGCTCCTGTCGGCCGAGGAGATCGCGGAGGACGCTCGCGCCGAGCGCGACCCCTTCCACGCGAGCTTCGAGGCGCTGGCGACCCGCCTGTCCGCCGCGGGCGTCTCCGTCGTCGGCCTCAGCGTCGCCTTCCCAGGCCAGCTCCAGCCGGCGTTCTCGCTCGCGCACCGGCTCCGCGCGCGCCTGCCGGGCGTGCACCTGACCTGCGGCGGCCCGGCGATGTCGCAGCTCTTCATGCGGCTCGAGGGCGAGGCCCGCGATCGCGCGCTCGGCCCGTTCGACTCGACCATCATCGGCGAGGGCGAGGTGGCCCTCACGTCGCTCGTGCGCTCGCTCGAGCGCGGCGAGCGCCCCGAGCGCTTCGTGCGCGGCGAGCAGCTCGAGGACCTCTCGCGCCTGCCCGTCCCCGACTTCGAGGGCCTGCCGCTCGATCGCTACCTCGCGCCCGAGCTGGTCCTGCCCTACGACCCGTCGCGCGGCTGCTACTGGGGTGTCTGCACGTTCTGCCACTACGGCCTCGCCGAGGTCGGCACCGCGCGCTTCCGCGAGCGCCCCGTGGCCGACGTGATGGCGCACCTCGGCGCGCTCTCCGAGCGCCACGGCACGCGCATCTTCTACTTCTCGCAGGACGTCTTCGCGCCGGCGACCGCGCTCAAGATCGCCACGGCCATCCGCGACGGCGGCCTGCCCTACCGCTTCGGCAGCGACATGCGCCCCGAGAAATCGCTCACGCCCGAGCGCTGCAAGGTGCTCGCCGAGGGCGGCGCGCTCGGCTTCGCGCTCGGCGTCGAGTCCGCCTCGCCGCGCGTCCTGCAGATGATCGACAAGGGCATCCCGGCCGAGACGGTGCGCCGCGCCGTGGAGAACCTCGATCGCGCCGGCGTCGCGGTGGAGGCCATGTGCTTCTCGGACTTCCCGACCGAGAGCTACCGCGAGGCGATGGAGACGGTGCGGTTCGTCGAGTCGCTCGGCGAGCACCTGTCGCTCTTCATCTGCGGCGAGTTCGACCTCACGCACGGCGCGCTCGTCGCCCAGAGGCCCGGCGACTTCGGCATCGCCGAGGTCTGGAACGTGGCCGGCGACGAGCTCAAGAGCGGCCTCTTCTACGCCGAGAAGCGCACGCCCAAGCGCGCCGGCGAGCACGAGCGGCTCGACGAGGCGCTCGGCGCCCTCTCGGCGCGGTGGCGCCTTCGCCGCTACCCGTGGGCCGGGGCGCTGTCGACCGCGCACACGCTCCTCTTCTACGAGCGCTTCGGCAAGGACGTGTTCAGGAGGCTCGCAGCCGCGCCACCCGCGCGCGTTCCATCCGCCAAGGCGAATGTATTCTCCGCGCGCTTCGACGTCACGGCCGTCGGCGCGCGCGCCGCGGCCAGCGAGGCGGAGATCTGGGATCGCCTGGTGCGCACCGATCGCCGCGTGGGCCGCGCGCCTTACCGCGCGCTCGCCGAGGCGCTGCCGCACGCGCTGCCGTCGCCGCGCCGCTACCGCTGCGTGGCGGGCGAGCCGCCCGCCCCGCTCGAGACGCGCGGGGGCCGCGCCTCGCGCAGACACGGCGGCCGCCGGCAGCGCACGGCCCCGAGCTCGATGAAGGGCACGCCGGCGGGCGACCGATGATCCCGCTCCTGCTCGCGGCCCTGTCGCTCTCGCCCCTCGAGCGCGACGTCCTCTCGGAGCTGCAGGCCCTGCGCGCCGATCCGCCCGCGTACGCGCGCCACGCGCAGGCGCTCCTGCCGCAGTTCCGCGGCAAGCTCCTCGAGCGCCCCGGCAAGGCGGCCCTGCAGACGAGCGAGGGCGCGGCCGCGGTCAAGGAGGCCATCGCCGTCCTGCGCGCCACGCCGCACCTTCCGCGCATCGACGCCGCGCTCGGCATCACGCTCGCCGCCCGGCAGCACGCGAACGACATCGGCGCCTCGGGCTCGACCGAGCACGCCGGCTCGGACGGCAGCCGCCCGGCCGATCGCATGCAGCGCTTCGGGCAGTGGCTCGAGCTCGCGGGCGAGAACCTCGCGTTCGGCCCGCGCACGGGCCGCGATGTCGTGCTGCAGCTCGTCATCGACGATGGCGTGCCCTCGCGCGGGCACCGCAAGAACCTCCTCAACCCGACCTACCGCGTGGCCGGCGTCGCGTGCGCGCGCCACAAGGTCTTCGACGTCGTGTGCGTCATCGACGTGGCCGGCGGCTACCGCGACCGCGCGGGCCTGCAGGGCGACGAGGTCACGATCAAGGCGCCACCCTCCACGCGCGAACCGTTCCGCATCTACGCGCTGCGCATGGCCTCCGAGGGCGACCGCCGCTGGGTCGAGGTGAACGACTCCTCGAAGCCGCTCGATCGCGCCGCGCTCGACGCCCTCGTCCGCCAGCACCCCGAGCTCGCCGACGATGCGATGGCGAAGAAGGCCCGGGCGTACCTGGCGAGGTGAGGCGGGTCCTCCGCGATCCTCCGGCGACTCACCCCACCCCCGCCTCCGCCAGCAGTCCCAGCACCTCGGCCGCCCCGTCGCGCACCTCGCCCTGCGGCCGCGCGCGCTCCATCAGCCCCTCGAGCGCGCCCGGGACGAGCGCTCCGAGGAGCTCCTCGAGCGACATCGCAAGGCCCAGGCCCGCGCTTGCCACGTCGGCCGCGATCGCCTGCGATTCCCGCTGATCCGGCACGGGCACGCACACGAGCGGCGCCGCAGCGAGCAGCGCCTCGGCGATCGTCGAGTAGCCCGCCTTGGCGAGCACGAGGTCGGCCGACACGAGATCGTCCGGCGTGCGCGCGACGAACGGCGCACCGCCAGCCGCCTCGACGCGCGCGACCAGCACGCCGGGATCCCAGGCCAGGCCCTTGCCGAACGCCAGCGCCACGCGCACCGGCACCGAGCGCGGTCCGCGCACCGCCCGCGGCACGCGCGCGAGCACCCCGCGCGCAGGAACGTCCACCACGCGCGGGACGCCTTCGAGCGGCAGCCCACCCGGCCAGAGGCGAACGCCGAGGCGCGCGCTCGCGTAGGCCCGCGCGAGCACCTCCGTCACCCCAGGGCCGAACGTCGCCCCGTACATGTCGAGCCAGCTGAAGTTGCTGACGACCGCCGCCGGCAGCCCGAGGCGCGCCGCCGCCAGCAGGGCCACGGCCGGCACGTCCGCCACCACCGCCCGCGCCCCCGCCTGCGCGAGGCGCTCGGCCTCTGCCTCGACACGCGCGGGCAAGGCGTCGAGCCAGTGCGCGAGCGCCAGGCGCGTCGCCTCGACGTCGACCGCGAACGTCCCCTCGGCCGCGCGGTAGCCGACGTCGAGCGACGCGACGCGGTGGGTCACGCCCGGCAGGGGCGCGAGCTCCCCGCGCGCCGCGCCGCCTACGAGCATCACCCTTCGCCCACGCGCCGCCGCCGAACACGCGAGCGCCCACATGCGCGTGGCGTGGCCGAAGCCGTGGTCAGACGCGTAGATCGCGAGGGTCACGGCCGGTCGAGCACACCGCCGAGCTCGCGGACGAGCTCGTCGTGCAGCCGGCCGTTCGACGCCACGACCTGCCCGTCATCGACGCGGAACGCCCCGCCGGAGAGGTCCGTCACGCGCCCACCGGCCTCGCGCACCAGCACCACGCCCGCGCCGAGATCCCACGGGTGGAGCGGCGCCTCCCAGTATGCGTCGATCCAGCCCGCCGCCACGAACGCGAGGTCGAGGGCCGCCGCGCCGATCCTCCGGACGCCCTGCGAGCGCCGGTAGACGGCCTCGAACGCCGCGAAGTTGTGCGCGCGTGCGCTGGTGGTCGTCGGAAAGCCCGTCGCGAGGAGCGCCCCGGCGAGCGCCGCGGTGCCGCTCACGGCGAGCCGGCGCACGCCTCGGTCGCTCTCGAGCCACGCCCCCATGCCTCGCGCCGCCCAGAACGTCCAGCCCAGCGCGGGCGCCGCGAGCACGCCCGCCACGAGCTCGCCCTGCACCTCGAGCGCGATCGACGCCGCGAACATCGGCAGGCCGTGCGCGAAGTTCGTGGTGCCGTCGATCGGGTCCACGAGCCAGCGGCGCCCGCTCGTGCCCGGCCGCCCTCCGCCCTCCTCGCCGAGGATCGCGTCGTCGGGCGACGCCTCGCGGATCGTGGCGATGATGGCCTCCTCGCTCCGGCGATCGAACTCCGTGACGAGGTCGGCGGGGTTGCCGCCCTTGTGCTGGACCGTGCCCGCTGCGCCCCAGCCCGCAAGCAGGATCGCCGAGGCGCGCTCCCCGGCCGCACGCGCGACGAAGAGGTCCTGCGCGAGCGTCACGCGTCGAGATCGCGTCGCATCGTGACCGCGCGGGCGCGCTTGTCGGCCGCGAGCATCCGCGAGCCCTTCGCCGCGATGTCCGCCTCCGCCCGCGGCACCGCCACGAACCCGAGCCGCTCCCCGAAGAAGTCGCTCGCGCTCTCGGTCACGAGGAACAGGCGCCGCACGCCGCGCGAGGCGGCCAGCGCCAGCGCCGCGTCGGCGAGGCAGAAGCCGAGCCCGAGGCGCCGCCGGTCCGGCAGCACCGCGAGCGACCGCAGGAGGCCCGCGTCGTCGTAGATCTCGATACCCACGCAGCCGAGCACGCCGCCGTCGTCGCCGCGCACCACGAGGAACGTCCCGAGGTGGTCGTCGAGCCCGACGGTGGGCATGCCGTAGCCCTCGAGGAGCGTCGCGATCGCCGCGCGATCCGACGGTCGCGCCGGCATCACCGGCTCGCCGAGCCGCTGGAGCAGCTTGTCGTGCAGCCCACCGAACGCGCCCGAGCTCATCACGACCACCGTGTCACCGGGCGAGCAGCCGTCCGCGAGCGCGCTCACGATCTGGTCCACGTTGGTCAGGTGCCGCGCCGCGACCCCGCGAGCGCGCACGTCGGCCACGAGGCGCTCCGGGTCGAAGCGGTCCTCGGGCGCGATCCGGCTCGCGTCGTACATCGGTCCCACGATCAATTCATCCGCGTTGGCGAATGCTTCCGCGAACTCGCGCTGGAAGGTCTTGCGCCGGCTGGTCGCGCTGCGCGGCTCGAACACCGCCACGAGCCGCCCGCTGCCGTGCCGGCCTCGCAGCGCGCGCAGCGTGAGCGTCACGGCCGTCGGGTGGTGCGCGAAGTCGTCCACGACCGACACGCCCGAGGCGACGCCGCGCAGCTCCTGGCGGCGCTTGACGCCGCCGAAGCGCCGCATCGCACGGCGGAGCGCCTCGATCGGCACGCCGCGATCGAGCAGCGCCACGATCACCGCGACCGCGTTCTCGAGGTTGTACGTGCCCGCGAACCCCACGTTCCAGGTCCCGAGCGGCTCGCGGCCTCCGTCTGCACCCCCTCGCGACAGCGCGAACTCGGTGCGCGCCCCGCGCTGCGCCGTGACGTCGGCGCGGAAATCAGCGTCCTCGCCGACCGCGTAGGTAGTCACGCGGCACCGCGCGTGCTTGGCGGCGCGCCGCGCGCCGACCGCCTGGGGCACGGCCCCCCCTGGTACGATGAGCAGGCCCTCGGCGGGAATGAGCTCGACGAACTTCGCGAACGCGGCGTCGATCTGATCGAGCGAGTTGAAGATGTCGACGTGATCGAGCTCGACGCTCGTCAGGATGGCGGTCTTCGGCCGGTAGTGGAAGAACTTGGAGCCCTTGTCGAAGAACGCGGTGTCGTACTCGTCGCCCTCGACGACGAACTCCGCGCCCTTGCCGAGGTGGAAGCTCCCCGGCAGATCGATCGGCACGCCACCGAGCAGGTACGACGGATCTCGGCCGGCGTCGGACAGGCAGAACGCCGCCATCGTGGACGTCGTCGTCTTGCCGTGCGTGCCCGCCACCACGACGCTCCAGCGCTGCTCGAGGAACAGCTCGCCGAGCAGCTTGGGGAACGAGGTCAGCGCGATGCCGCGCTCCTGGGCCGCGACCACCTCGGGGTGGTCCTTGCGGTTGACGTTGCCGACGACGACCGTGTCCGGGCCCCACTCGAGGTTCTGCGGGCCGAAGCCCTCCATGATCGGCACGCCGAGCGCGGCGAGCTGCGTCGACATCGGCGGGTAGGCGTGCTCGTCCGAGCCCCGCACCTCGTGCCCCGCCGCCTGCAAGAGGCCCGCGAACGAGCCCATGCCGGTGCCGCAGATACCGATGAGGTGCACCTTCATGGACGGTTCCTTGTGGCTTGGAAAGCGAGGGTCATGGTGCGCGCGGGCGAGGTCTAGCAGTAGGGCCCGAGTGAGTCAATCTGCTAGGATGGATGCGTGCTAGGCAAGCGGCTACGTGCGCTGGGGCTCGGCAAGGGACGCGGCGGAAAGGGCCGCATCCGCACCCAGAAGCCCCGGCAGGCGCGCGCGGGCGGCGACGTCGAGTGCATCTACCGGTTGATCCTCGCCGGGCGCGAGGGCCCGCCCATCCGCTCGCGCACGACGAACATCGGCGTCGGCGGGGCCTTCGTGGTCACCGATCGCCCCCCGCCCATCGGCACGCAGCTCGTCCTCGCGCTCATCGTGCACGACAGCCCGCGCAGGCCCCCCTGGACGCTCGAGCTGCGCGGCGAGGTGCGCTGGCAGAAGGCGGAGTCGAACGTGGTGGGCGAGGAAGCTGGGATGGGCGTCGTCTTCTACGGCCTCGACGTCGAGCAGCTCCGCCTCCTCGGCGGGCTCTGCACCGAGTAGTACCTGCCGCCCCGAAGAACGTGGACGTAGACGTGAACGTGGACGTAGTCGATCCGATCCGGCGCGTGCCATCCGGAATCGTCCACGTCCACGTTGTCTAGAACGCCAATCCCAGCCCCGCGTTCAGCACGTGGTAGGTGTTCGTGTACGTGCCGTTGCCGACGATGGTCACGGCCTGCGTGCGCGGGTCCTTGTTGGGCGGATCGGGGTTCGCCGGGTCAGTGCCGTTGAAGAGCGCGTTCGTCTGCGCGACGTTGGAGTCGGTCTCCTTGCGCTCCGGCATGTAGATGAGCCCATAGCCGATCTGCAGCGTGGCGCGCGAGCCCGACTCGCTCTTCCACAGGTCGTAGCCGAGGCCGGCGTGCAGGCCGATCTTGTCCCAGGCCGCGAAGTCGAGCTTCGTGTACTTGTCGGTCGTCGCCGAGCTCTCGTACGAGAGGCCCCCGCGGACCTCGAGGTTCTTGCTGCCGAGGTCGAAGCGCTTGGCGCCCCCGAGCCGCGCGCCGTAGGTGTCCTGGTAGTGGTGCGCGATGTGGAGGGTCGGCTCCGGCGCAGGGATGATCCCGCGGATCTGCGTGTCGATGTTCTTGAAGGAGCTGTACCGGTCGTACGCGAGGTCGAGCTCGATGTCGCCGACCTCCTGCTCGCCGGAGCGGAACACGTAGCGCCCGCCGAGGCGCACCTTCCACGGCAGCCCCGTGATGATCGTCATGTTGCCCTGGACGCACTTCTGCCCGAGCGCCTGCAGGCGCATCTTCTCGGCCATGCCGCCCGGACACTCGGCGTCCGCGACGGCGCGGGCCATGTCGGCCGGGCTCAGGTTCGGCGGGATGTCCGGGTTGAGCACCGCGGTCGGGCCGTCGAGGAACGCCGTGAGCTGCGTCTTGCCCTCGGCGCGGATGTCCGTCGGCAGGCGCACCGTCGCGCCGAACTCGAAGTTCGGCGTCGGCGTCACGAGCACGCCCGCGGTCGCCGAGAAGCCCTGCGAATCGGTGGCGTCGACCTTGACGTCGACGTCGCACACCGGCGACTCGTCGCCGCCGCCGTAGTCGGGCCCGCCCGCCGTCGGGGACGGGATCGACACGCACGCGGTCTTCGGCGTGGCCACGGTCTGGTGGAACTTGAGGTTGGAATAGGCGTAGTGCAGCGACACGCCGACGTGGAGCCAGTCGGTCGCCTGCACGCCGACCGCGAGCGTCGGGAACACCACGAAGAGGTCCGAGCCGACGAGGTCGTAGCGCGACGGGCCGGGGGCCTGGACGCCGCTGGCCGTCGTCACCTGGGAGGGGTACTCGACGCCGCGCGCGGACGACGGACCGAAGAGGCCGAAGCCGATGCCCACGCGGCCGAAGCCGTACGTCGCGGCGATCTGCGGGATCCAGGAGGGACCGTACTGGTCGCTGACCTTCGGGTACGCCTGCCCGGCGTACGGCGACTTCACGCAGGCCGTGCCGTCCGGAGCGGGGCACGTGTAGTACGCGCCGTCGCGCTGGAACGACAGCCCCGAGAACATGATGTTGTTGTCGAACGTCAGCCGAAAGCCGCGCAGGCGCCCGATGCCGGCGGGGTTGTGCTCGACGGCGCTCGGATCGTCGGCCTTCGCGACGAAGGCGCCGCCGCGCGACATCGACTGAGAGCCGTTCGTCCCCGATTCGAGGCCCGAGGCCCAGGCCGGTCCCGCGCCGAGCAACACCGCGGCCACCGCCGCACCCCTGACTAGCCGGACATCTCGCATGCGCGTTTCTCCCTCGCGTAGAAGAGCAGTATCGACAGGGCCGCGGGCGTCACGCCGGGCAGGCGTGCGGCGCGGCCGATGGATGACGGACGGTCGGACTCGAGGCGGTCGCGGACCTCGCGCGAGAGCCCCGGGATTCGTGCGTAGTCGAGGTCGGCGGGCAACGACGCGGCCTCGTAGCGGCGGATGCGCTCGGCCTCGAGGCGCTGGCGCGCGATGTAGCCGGCGTACTTGACCTCGACCTCCGCGCGCTCGCCCACCTCGGGCGGCACCGCCGCGAGCTCGGGGTCGCCGGCGGCCAGGCTCGCCCACGACACCTCGGGCCGGCGGAGCTGCGCGTCGAGGCGCCGCTCGGCGAGGCGCGCGAGCTGCCCCGCGAGCGCCTCGCTGCGGCGCTCGAACGCGGCGAACGCGGCGTCGTCCACGAGGCCCGCCGCGCGCCCGAGGGGCGTCAGGCGCTCGTCGGCGTTGTCCTCCCGCAAGAGGAGGCGCAGCTCGGCGCGAGAGGTCAGCATGCGGTACGGCTCGGTCACGCCGCGCGCGGTGAGGTCGTCCACCAGCACGCCGAGGTACGCCTGATCGCGCCCGAGCACGAGCGGCGGTCTCTCATGCGCCCTGGCGCATGCGTTGACGCCGGCCAGCAGGCCCTGCGCGGCGGCCTCCTCGTAGCCGCTCGTGCCGTTGATCTGCCCCGCGAGGAACAGGCCCGGCACCGCGCGCGTCTCGAGCGTCGGAAGGAGCTGCCGCGGATCCGCGTAGTCGTACTCGACCGCGTAGCCGGGCCGGACGAGCTCCGCGCGCTCGAGCCCGGGGATGGTGCGCACGAGCTCGAGCTGCACGTCGTAGGGCAGGCTCGTCGAGATGCCGTTCGGGTACCACTCGATCGTGTCGAGGCCCTCGGGCTCGAGGAAGATCTGGTGCCGATCCTTGTCGGCGAAGCGCACGACCTTGTCCTCGATCGACGGGCAGTAGCGCGGCCCCGTGCCCTCGATGCGCCCCGAGTAGAGCGGCGAGCGATGGAGGTTCCGGCGGATGACGTCGTGCGTGCGCTCGCTCGTGTACGTCACCAGGCACGGCCGCTGCGGGAGCGGCGGCGGGCGCGTGGGATCGGTCGAGAACGAGAAGCGCGGCGCCGGCTCGTCGCCGTGCTGTACCGGCAGGCCCGTCGGATCGATCGTGCGGCCGTCGAGGCGGCAGGGCGTGCCGGTCTTGAAGCGCCCGAGCTGGAGGCCGAGCTCCGCGAGCGAGGCCGACAGGCCAATCGAGGGCCGCTCGCCGGCGCGGCCGCCCTCGCCGCGCGCCTCGCCCACGTGGATGACGCCGCGCAGGAACGTGCCGGTCGTGACGACCACCGCGCGCGCACGGAAGGCGACGCCCGCGCTCGTCTCGACGCCCGCGATCGCGCCCCCGGCGGTGCGAAGGCGCGTCGCCTCCGCCTGCTTGAGCGCGAGGCCCGCCTGCCCCTCGATGGCGGCGCGCATGCGCTCGCGGTAGCGGCGCTTGTCGGCCTGCGCGCGCGTCGAGCGCACCGCCGGCCCCTTCGACAGGTTCAGACGCCGGAACTGGATGCCCGTGTCGTCGATGGCCCGGCCCATCTCGCCGCCGAGCGCGTCGATCTCGCGCACGAGGTGCCCCTTGCCGATGCCGCCGATCGCCGGGTTGCACGACATCTGCGCGATGGTGTCGAGCGACGCCGTCAGGAGCAGCGTGCGTGCGCCCGCGCGCGCCGCGGCGAGCGCGGCCTCGCAGCCGGCGTGGCCGGCGCCGAGCACGATGACGTCGTAGGCGGCGGGATCGGTGAACAAGCGGCGCTAGTCCACTTCCATGCGCTTGCGCTCGCAGGAGCCGGTGCCGGGCGCCTCCTGCGGCTTGAACGCGTAGACGAGCAGGTCGAACTCGAACGAGACGGCGGGGTAGCCGCCCGAGCCCTTGGCCATGCCCTCGGCCATGCGCGTCAGCTTCTTGATGCGGACGGAGCCGCACGGATCGTAGATGCCGCGGGCCGCCGCCTTGTGCTTGTCGGCGATCTCCTCGAGCGAGGCCTTGGTGCAGGCCGCGCCGCCGCAATCGAGGTGGAAGGTGTCGTAGAAGGCGCCGGCCTTCTCGCCCCACTCGGCCACGCGCAGTCCCGGCTTGGCCCCGTTCTCGACGTGCTCGGCCTCGACCTTGTACGTGACGTGATAGGTCACCGGGCCCGAGCCCGTCGGCAGGTCCACGGCGAAGCAGGCGCCTTCCTCCTTCTCGGGCGAGGAGTGGAAGAAGACGCCCTTGTCGGCGACGGAGACCCACTGCCGGTCCTGCGAGGGCGCGATGCGGAACTCGACGCGTTTCCCCTTGTCGGGCACCGAAGAGTGCGCGGCGCCGCAAGGCAGCGCCTGCTGCACCGTCGAGGCGCGCGGGAACACGGGCAAGTTGGGCGATTCCCCGCGGGCGGCGGGGGTGCAGGCGGCGACGAGGAGCGCGAGCGGCAATGCGCGCATAGGGGCTGACAGTAGCGTGTTAGTTGGGGCGCCAGCGAGCCCCATCGTCGAGGAAACCACTGGGTCCGAGCCCGCCCCAGACGACCAGCTCGGAGCCGGTCCACGAAAGGCTCGACTCCGCCCGCGCGCTCGGCGCCCCCACGCGGGTCACCGGGGTCCAGCGATCGAGGTCGGGCCGGTAACGGGCGCCCGTGTCGAAGAAGGTCTGGATGGGTCGTCCGAGGCCGCCGCCCCAGACGATCATCTCGCTGCCCGTCCACGCGGCCCGCGTATAGCTGCGCGGCTCCGGGCTGCCCTCCGCGCGAACCGGGCGCCACTCATCGCGCGCCGGCGAGTACGCCCCACCGCTGTCGAGCGCGTCACCGCCGACGTTCTGGCCGCCCCAGACGATCATCTCGGTGCCCGTCCAGACCGCCGTGTGGACGGCGCGCGCGAGCGGTGCCCCGCGGTCGCTCGTGCTGCGCCAGCGGCCGCCCGCCGGATCGAAGATCGCCCCGGTGTGCGTCGTCGTGGGCACCTGGTTCTGGCCGCCCCAGACGATCATCTCGCTGCCGGTCCAGACCGCCGAGTGCTCGAAGCGCGCCTCCGCGACGGGCGCCGCCAGGGGTGCGATTGGTGACCAGCCGGGGGAGAGGCCGAGCCGCAGGGAGGCACCGTCGCCGAGCACGGTGTTGCCGGCTAGACCGCCGAAGACGAGGAGCTCCGTCTCCGACGCGACGCCGGAGGCCCCGAGCCGCGTGCTCGGCCCGCCGCCCGGCAGCGGGAGCCAGCCGCCCGTCGGCCCGGAGAGCGGATTGAAGCGCGCTCCGCCGGCGATCGCGCCACCGAGCGAGTCGAACCCGCCCCAGACGACGAGCTGGCCCGCGAGCCAGGCGGAGACCATCGTGTTGCGCTTGGGCGGTGCCCCGGACGAGGGCAGCGCCGTCCAGGCGTCGCGCGCCGGATCGTAGAAGGCGCCGTCCTGGAAGTCGCCGAGCTGGCCCGCGCCGCCCCAGATGCACACCTGCGCGCCCGTCCAGACGGTCGCCGCGCTCATGCGCGCCGCGAGCGCGCCCACCGGCGTGATCGGCCGCCAGACCCCTCCACTGTCCGTCCCGCCGCCCCCCGCGGCGCCGCCCGCGACACCTGCCCCGCCATCGCGGAGCGCCGCATCGCGCGCGCCGGCATCGCGTGCCCCGCCCCGGCCGCCAGCCCCTGCCGCGCCGACCCCGTCCGAGGACGAGAGGATCGAGCATCCGCCGAGCAGCAGGAGGCAGACGAAGCGCACTCCCCGGATTGTACGCGCTCCGTCAGGGCGAGGGCGCGGGGGCCGCGCGCAGGGGCTCGAGGTCGCGGGCCAGGGCCTCGAGCACGTCGTGCAGCGCCTTGTCGGCGGCGGCCTTGGCGGAGAAGGCGCCGGCCTTGACCGGGCCGACGGAGGCGACGCGGGTCGCCGTCCGCGCACCGAGGTCGAAGAAGCGGGCGCTCGCGAAGCCGCGCGCGTAGAACGCGTCCCCCTCCTGGCCGAGCGGCGCGATCTCGATCGCCACGACCAGGGTGTGCGCGGCGTCCTCGTTGCAGGTGGGGGCGACGTCGAGCGGCGCGGGCTGGATCCGCTGCTCGATCTCGCCAGCCTCGAGCCGCGTGGGCAGGAGCGAGAAGCCAAGCGCCGCGGCGGCCGACTCGAGCGGCGCGGTGGCCTCGGTCGCGCAACTCCCGCCCTCCCAGGTGCACCGGAGGCCGAGGCGCAGCCGGCGCGCGGAGCGGGCGCGCGAGCACGCGACCTCGGGGCGCGGCGCGCCGAGGAGCACCCAGACGTCGGTGACGGCGGTGCCCGCCGAGTCGCGCGTCTCGACGTGGGACTCGACGACGCGCTCGCCCGGGAGCGCCTCCGCGGGCTGGCCGAGCCCGCCGAACAGGCGCTCACGCGCGTCGCGCACCGCGCACGCGCGCGCGTGGGACGCCGACGGCTGGCCGAGGCACGACCCGGTCGCGACGAAGAGCTCGGGGTGCTCGAGGTTCGGGCGGTCGATCCAGGTGGGGCGCGGGGGCCGTTGGGTGGCGCAGGAGACGAGCAGGAGGAGCACGGGCGACAGGCGACAGGCGACGGGCGACAGGCGACGGGCGACGCAGGGGCGTGGGGTCATCGGAGGGTCATCGCGAGGCGACGAGGGCTTCGTCGATCTTGAGGAGCGACATCGAGAGGATCTCGCCGGAGCCGAGGTGGACGAGCTTGACCACGAGCTCGAGGCGGCCGGGGGCGCCGCGCGAGAGCTGCGAGAGCACCGCGAGCTTGGCGGGGACGAGCTTGCCGAGCGCGACCATGCGCGTCTCGTCGTACGAGAGCGTGCTCTGCGTCTTGAGGACCTGGCGCAGCTTGTCGGCCTGCGCGCCCTCGACGAGCTGGAAGGCGCGGGCGCGGGAGAGCCCGAGCTGGAGCTGCGTCTCGAGCTTGCCGGCGAGCCTGCCGAGCGCGGCGTCGGGCGCGGCGAGGCCCGCGACCACGGTGGGCGTGCGGTCATCGAGCTTGTGCACGCAGTAGTCGGTGAGCTGCTGGACGGACTGGCGGAAGAGGTCGGAGAGGACGTCGTCACTCGGCCCCTTGCCTCGGCTCGCCTCGAAGAAGTCCTCGCGCGGCGGCGAGCCGGTCTTCGAGTAGTGCGCGAGCTCGGTCTTGACGAGCCGCACGATGATCGCGTCGAGGTTCTCGGCGACCCAGTTCGAGCCGATGTGGTGCGAAACCGACGACGGCGTGCCGCCCTCGGAGTCGCCCTTCTCGCCGTAGGTGAGGAACACGAACGGGGCCATCGTGTACTGCGCGAGCTGCCGCCACGCGACCTCGGCCGGCTTGTCGAGGCCCGAGGCGCCGATGGTGGCGATCTTGATGGCGCGCCGGGCGGCGTCGCGCATCGCGTGCACGTACGTGTAGCTCTGGCCGTAGTCGGTGTGCGGCGCCGCGTCGCCGATGAGGAAGGCCAGCTTGACGCCCTTTTCGCGCCACCTGAGCTTGTGCATCGCGTCGTCGAGCCCGGCCTGTACGTCCTCGGGCGTGTCGCCGCCGCCGCCCGCCTCGACGCCCGCGAGCCTCCGCTGGAACTGCTGCAGCGACGAGGTGAAGTCCACGACCTGCGTGACGTAGTCGTCACCGCGGTCGCGGAAGAGCACCATGCCGAAGCGCACGTCGGGCCGCGGCGAGAGGTTCGTGATCTGGAAGTTGATCTGGTCGAGCGTCTTCTTGAGCGCGTCGATCTCGTCGCCCATCGAGCCGGTGGTATCGAGCACGAACGCGAGATCGAGCGGCACCTGCTGGAAGGCCCCGCGCGCGAGCGGCAGCCGCACGTCGAGCGTGTGGTGCGACGCCCAGCCGGCGCCGGCCTCGGCGCGCTTGCCGTTCCACTCGACCGAGAGGCGCGTGCCCTGCCGGGCCAGGTGCGGCAGCTCGGACGGGAACAGCATCGTGCGCCCGTCGGCGTAGGTGCGGCGCTCGACCAGTGACTTGCCGCGATCGGTAACGCTGACGACGGCGTCGGGGAGCGGCAGGCCGTCCTTGTCGGTCACGCGCACCATCACGCGGCGGCTGACGTCGTTCCGCAGGCCGAGCGAGGCGTTCTCGTCGGCGAAGCGGAGAAACGCGTTGAACTGCAGGTTGTCGTCGGCGGAGCCGGCGCGCACGGGACCGGAGGCGGGCGGCGCGGGGCGCGAGGGGGCGCTCGGGGCCACCTCGTCGGCGGGGAGCAGCGTGCTCGGGTAGGTGGTCGTGGAGCCGTCGCCCGCCTTTCCGGGCTTGCCGCCGGCGCTGCCGGGCTTGCCCTTCTTCTTCGATCCAGCGTCGCGATGGCGCTCTCCCCCAGCCCTCGAGTCCTCGCCCACGAGCCGCGGCTCCTCGGCCTTCGGGGCCGAGGGGAGCGCCTCTGGAGGAGGAGGAGGAGGAGGAGGCGGAGGCGGCGGGACCTCGGGGGATCCATGCGCCTTTCCGGATTCGTCGCGCGCGCCGTTGACGGATTCGGGGGCGGACTCTTTCTTGTCGGAGGAGGCCGCGGCGGTCGTGGAGCCAGGATCGCGCGGCTGGGGCGGGGGCGCGTGGGCCACGTCGGCGGGCTTGTTGCCCCCACAGGAGCCCATCATCACTCCGAGCCCCAGGACCACCATCCACGACGACGACGGCCTCATCCGCACCTCCGGGGCAGCAGTGTAGCAAGCCAGCGGTCCCGCTCCCGCTCCCGCTCCCGCTCCCGATTGCCGGTCCGTCCACGTCCACGTCCACGTCCACGTCCACGTCCACGTCCACGGGCGGAAGAGCACGAGCACGCAGAGCGCGTGTAGGTGTATGCTCCGCGGGCCTCATGTCCCGCATGATTCCGCTTCTGTTCGTGGTCCTCGGCGCGTCGCCTCTCGGCTGCGCGTCGGAGGACGTCAAGGGCAAGCAACAGCAGAAGGGCGAGACCGTCTACAGCGGCACCGCCCGACGCAACTACGAGAAGGGGCTCGAGGAGCTCAAGGACGACAACTACCCGGAAGCGATGGGCTACTTCAACCGGGTGCGCACGCAGTTCCCGTTCTCGAAGTACGCCACGCTGTCCGAGCTCGCGATCGCCGACCTCAACTTCGCGCGCGAGCGCTTCACCGAGGCCGTGGACGGCTACCGCACCTTCGCGCGCTCGCACCCGACGCACGAGAAGGTCGACACCGGTTACGTCGCCTTCAAGGTCGGCGAGTCCTACTACAAGCAGGTCCCGGACGAGTGGTGGATCACGCCGCCCAGCCACGAGATGGATCAGTCTCCGACCATCGACGCGCTGCGCGAGCTCGACTCGTTCCTCGACCGCTACGCCCCGAGCGGCATGCCGGTCACCAAGGCGCTCGTGAAGACGGCGCGCAAGTACCGCACCGAGTGCGCGCGCATGCTGGCGCTGCACGAGCTCGGCGTGGGACGCTTCTACCTCTCGGGCATCACGCAGACGCAGCCGCACCCGCGCGCCGCCCTCTGGCGCGCCCGCACGGCGCTCGAGAAGTTCGGCGCGACCGGCCTCGAGCACGAGGCGCTGCTCCTCATGGGCGAGGCTTACTTCGACCTCAAGGACCTCGCGCGCGCCAAGGAGGCGTTCTCACAGCTCGCGACCCAGTACCCGAAGACGCCGGCGGGTCGCCGCGCCAAGCGCCTGCTCGCGCGCATCGAGAGCATGCCGAAGACGCAGCCGCTGCTGTCGCCTTCGGGCCTGCCGGCGTTGCCCGAGCCCAAGAAACCCGAGGAGAAGGCCGCGCCGTCCGCGCCCGCGCCGGGTACGCAGCCGCCGCCCGCGCCACCGCCGCCCGCGCCGCCGCCACCGTCGAGGGGATGATGGACAGCCAGCTCATGACCGTCCTCCAGCAGGGCCGAGAGCGCTACGCGAGCGGCGACTACGCCACGGCCGAGCAGCTCTTGACGCGGGTCGCGCGCGACGCCGAGGGCGCGAAGTTCGCCGACGTGCACAACATGCTCGGCGTGATCTTCCACGCGCAGGCGCGGTTCCGCGAGGCGCGGCAGTCGTTCGAGGAGGCCCTGCGGATCAACCCGCGCTACACCGAGGCCGCGCTCAACCTGTCGGTGACCTTCAACGACCTCGGCAAGTACGACCGCGCGAAGGAGATCTACGCGCAGGCGCTCGCCGGCTCGGGCACGCAGCCGGGCAAGGCGCCCGGCGCCCCCGAGCTCGAGACGTTCGCGCGCGGCAAGATCGCGAACATGCACGCCGACGTCGCCGAGGCGTACCTCGCGTGCGGCCTGCCCGCCGAGGCCGTGCACGAGCTCGAGCGCGCCCTGGCGCTGTCGCCGCAGTTCGTCGACCTGCGCATCCGCCTCGCGGGCGCGCTGCGCGATGCGGGCGACCTCGATCGCGCCATCGCCGAGCTCGAGGCCGCTCGGGCCGCGCAGCCCGGCTCCGTGGACGTCCACGTGCACCTCGGCATCGCGCTCTACAAGCACGGCCGTCGCCCCGAAGCCCTCGCCGCCTTCCAGGTCGCCGCCGGCCTCGCGCCCGAGGACAAGCGAGTGCAGATGTACGTCCGCATGGCCCAGTCCAAGGACTGAGCAATGCCACCTTGCTCGTGCTCGTGCTCGCGCTCGTGCCCGGCATTCCGGGGCACGCCCGCCACGGCGCGGCCCCTCCTCGCCCTCCTCCTGCTCGTCACGCTCGCCAGCGGATGCGGCTCGAACCGCTTCCGCGGCCCGGTCTTCCTCGGCGTCCTCGGCGCCGCCGCCGCCGCCGCCGGTGGCTCGCTCATGGCGGTCGGGAGCCGCGAGGGCGAGAGCATCTTCGAGCGCTCCGGCGCCATCTCGCTCGCGGCCGGCTTCGGCCTCATCCTCACCGCGGGCTGGTGGATGAACATGCAGAACAAGTGCGAGGCCGACGCGGACTGCGACGAGAAGGAGACCTGCTCGAGCTACATCACCCCGGCCGGACAGATCCAGCAGTGCGTGCCGCGCTAGTTTGCGTGTGGCCGCCTCCGAAGGCGGCCACCAGGAAGGGCACGCTGCCCTTCCCCCGCCCGGGCACAGCCCGGTCGGGTCCCCCTACCTGCGTCTTCGCTCACTTCGCTCGCTACGCCCTTGCGCCTCGCGTCGCTCGGCTCGAAGGCGCCGGGGCGAATCACTGCGGTTCGGTCGAGGCACTGGTGGACGATGAGCCGTCGCAGACGGCCGCGAGCTGGGACCCCCGACGAGCGCGAAGGAAAGCGCGCTGCGCAGAGCTTCGGGGGTGCCGTTGAGTGACCTGCCGAAGACGGGCGGCGCCTACAAGGTCTCGCCCGACGACTTCCGCGTCGAGGAGCTCCCGGCCTACACGCCGACCGGCGAGGGGCCGCACACCTATCTGTGGATCGAGAAGCGCGGCCTCGACACGCGTCAGGCCGTCTCGGCGATCGCGCGCGCGCTCGGCGCGCAGGAGCGCGACTGCGGCACCGCGGGCATGAAGGACCGCCACGCGGTCACGCGCCAGTGGGTGAGCGTGCCCGGCGCCGATCCCGAGGCCGCCCGCGCGCTCGCGCTGCCCGGGATCGTCGTGCTCGAGGCGAGCCGCCACGGCAACAAGCTCAAGACCGGCCACCTCCGCGGCAACCGCTTCGAGGTCGCCGTACGGGGTGCGGGCCCCGAGGCGCTGCCGCGCGCCGAGCAGCTCCTCGCCGCGCTCACCGAGCAGGGCCTCCCCAACTTCTATGGCGCGCAGCGCTTCGGGCGCCGCGGCGACAACGCCGAGGCCGGCCGCGCGCTCGTGCGCGGCGAGCGCGTCGTGCGGGACCAGCGCGAGGCGCGCCTGCTCGTCTCCGCGCTGCAGTCGGACCTCTTCAACGCCTGGCTCGAGGCCCGCCTCGCCGCCGGCACGATGCGCACCGTGCGCGCCGGCGACCTCCTCTGCCGCGCCCCCGCGGGCGGCCCGTTCGCCTCGACCGATCCCGCGACCGATCAGGCCCGCGTCGACGCCTGGGAGATCGTGCCGACCGGGCCCATGCCCGGCTGGAAGATGCCGCGCCCGCCCGAGGGCTCCGCCGCGCGGGCCGAGGAGCACGCGGTCCTCGAGGCCGCGGGCCTCACGCTCGACTCATTCGCTCATCCGAATGTGAAGCGCTTCGCCGAGGGCACGCGCCGCGCCGCGGCCGTTCGCCCCGAGGGCGCGCGCGCCTGGCTCGAGGGCGACGCGCTCTGGCTCGCCTTCTCGCTCCCGCCCGGCAGCTACGCCACCGTGCTGCTCGAGGAGATCATCGGCCGGCCGGGCGCGGGCTGAGCACGAGCACGAGCACGCGGAGAGGAGCTGAGATACCCTCCGCGCGATGGATCTCACCGGAAAGCTCCTCGGCCTCACGCTCCTCGGCGCCGAGTGGGTGCTGTACCTGCTCCTCGCCCTGTCGGTCGGCTCGGTCGCGGTGATGATCGAGCGCGCCCTCGCCTTCCGCCGCACCGCCGGTCGCGCGACGGGCCGGCGCCTCGCGGACGACGTCGCCTCGCTCCTCGCGGGCGGCAAGGCCGACGACGCGCGAAAGCGCCTCGCCGACGACGCGCACGTGGCGGCGGTGGTGGGACGCGCGGGCCTGGGCGGCGCGAGGAACGCCGATGCCGCCGCGGAGGCGATGACGGGCGCGCGCGCGCGCGCCCTCGCCTCGCTCGAGCACAACCTCGCCATCCTGGGCACCCTCGGCTCGAACGCGCCGTTCATCGGCCTCTTCGGCACCGTCCTCGGCATCATCAAGGCCTTCCACGACCTGTCGCTCAACCAGTCGGGCGGCGCGCAGACGGTGATGCGCGGCATCTCCGAGGCGCTCGTCGCGACCGCCGTGGGCCTCGTCGTCGCGATCCCCGCCGTGATGGCCTTCAACTACTTCCAGCGGCGCGCCCGCGCCGCCATGACGAGCGCCGACGAGCTCGCCCACACGGTGCTCGCGCACCTGCGCGGAGCGCCCTAGGTGGCCGGCTACAACCACTCGAGCGACGAGGGCGCGATCCTGTCCGAGATCAACGTGACGCCGCTCGTGGACGTCACGCTCGTGCTCCTCATCATCTTCATGGTCACGGCGAGCCTCATCGTGAACCCGGCCATCAAGGTCGACCTGCCCAAGGCCACGACCGGCGAGGACGCCGGGCAGACCTCGCTCACGCTCGGCCTCGACCGGACCGGCAAGCTCTACCTCAACGCGCAGCCGACGACGCCCGACGACGTCAAGAAGTTCATCAAGGAGGCGCTGGCCAAGAAGCCGGACCTCCAGGCGGTGCTCGGGGCGGACCACACGGTGCCCCACGGGCGCGTCGTCGAGATCATCGATCTGCTACGGACGAGCGGCGTCCGCCGCTTCGCGATCACGGTCGACCAGCCCCGCAAGTGACGCAGCGGGCGTGACGTGCGCGCGGGCCACGCGGCCCGGCCTCGATCCGCGGTAACATGGCGACATGCGCGCTCTGTCCGCCGCCCGCCTCCTCGGTCCGCTCACCTCGCTCGCCGTGGCCTGCGCCTCGCCGCAGCCCGCGACGCCCCTGCCGCCCCCGGCACCGGGCGCGCCGCCGCCGGCACAGACGACCTCGAGCATGAGCCCCGAGGCGCAACTCGCGACGCAGCTCAACCTCCTCGTGGACGACGCCGAGAAGGCGCGTCAGGCGGGCGACATCCCCGGCGAGCGGCGCGCGTACATCGAGATCGCCAAGCTCCGGCCCGGCTACGTCGAGCCGCACCTCGCGCTCGCCTCGCTGTCCGAGCGCGAGCACGACGAGGCTGGCGTCGAGCGCCACCTCCGCAATGCCCTCCGCATCGCGCCCGACGAGGAGCGCGCGCGCTTCTCCCTCGTGGCCTCGCTCCTGCGCCAGAAGCGCATCAAGGAGGCCACGCTGGAGTTCGGCGCCAAGGGCGGCGTCGGCTCGGTCGCGGCGCAGCAGGCCGCGGACGATCGCGATCCCGCGCGCGTGGCCCTCGCGAGGCGCCTGCGCGGCGCCATCCACCTGGCCTCCGGCCGCTACGAGGAGGCCGCGCGCGAGTTCGACGCCCTCGTCAAGCGCAACCCGTCCGATCCCGCCTCGCGCGTCGGCCTCGCGGTCGTCAAGGCGACCATCGGCGATCCCGCCGGAGCGGAGGCCGAGCTCGTGGCCGCCGCGCGCGTCGATCCGAAGAACGCCGTCGTCATGTACGACCTCGCGCTCGTGCGCCTGATGCAGAAGCGGCTCGAGCCCGCGCTCGAGGCGGCCCGCTCAGCGCTCAAGCTCGACCCGCGCTTTGCTGCGGCGCACAACGCGGCGGGCGCGGCGCTCCTGCGCCTCGGCAAGCCCGAGGACGCGCAGCGCGAGTTCGCGGCCGCCCTCGAGGCCGACCCGCGCTACGCGGCGGCGATGTCGAACCTCGGCGTCGCGGCGCACGCGCGCGGCGAGGACAGCGAGGCCCGCCGTCGCTTCGAGCAGGCCATCTCGCTCCTGCCCGACGCGGCCGCCCTGCGCTTCAACCTCGGCCTCTCGCTCGCGCGCCTCGGCCAGCTCGAGCTCGCGCGCGACGCCTTCCGCCGCGCCACCGAGCTCGACCCGCAATCCTCCGACGCCATGCGCAACCTGCGCTGGATGGACGCCGCGCTCCGTCGCACTGCCCGCGTCGCCGACCTACCCGCCCGCGATCCGAGCGTCTCCGTGGGCGAATTGCATCCGTAGGTCGCCTGACGAGGCGCGCCGACGGCCCCCTCAGGGGGGAGCGCCGGGCGTCTCGTCGACGGCCCTACCGCACGCGCGGGATCGCCTGCGTCTCGGCGTCCTCGACGATGCCCTGCTCCTCGGTCGCCTCGGCGGCCTTCTCGTTCGCGCAGTAGACGACCACGACGGTGACGTTGTCGTCGCCTCCGCGCTCGTTCGCGATCTCGACCAGCACCTGCGGCGCCTTCCGGTAGTACTCGGCGGTCAGCACGCTGCCGATCTCGGTGTCCTCGACGTGATTCGTCAGGCCATCCGAGCACAGGAGGAAGCAGTCGCCCGGTGTGATCGGGATCTGCAGGAGGTCCACCTGCACCTCGCGCTCGAAGCCGACCGAGCGCGTGATGATGTGCCGGAAGCGCGAGTCCTTGGCCTCGTCCTCGGACAGCAGGCCCGCGCGCACCTGCTCGGCGATCCACGAGTGGTCCTCGGTCACCTGCTGCGCCTTGCCGTCCCGGAACAGGTAGGCCCGGCTGTCTCCGACGTGCGCGATGTACGCCTTGTCGCCGCGCAGCAGGATCGCCGTCAGGGTCGTGCCCATGCCGTGGAGCCGCGCCTCGCGCTGCGCCACGTCGAAGATGGCGGCCCCTGCCGTGCGAGCCGCCTGACGCAGCGAGGTCGCCACCGGCCCCTCGTCGGGCGCCGTGTCCCCGAGGGCCGCACGCACCGGCCGACGCATCGCCCCGGAGCGGTCGAGCCGGCGCACCTCGCGCGCCAGGATCTCCACCGCCATCCGGCTCGCCCGGTCCCCACCCAGATGGCCGCCCATGCCGTCAGCGACGGCGAAGAGCCCGAGGGTCGGCTCCACGAGCAACGAATCCTCGTTGTGGTCTCGCTTGCGACCGACGTCGCTCGAGCCCCAGGCGCGGAGCTTCATCTGCGTAAGAGCGTATCATACACTGGTTCCGATGCAGTCGAGATCGGCGCGCGCCGGCGCAATCCAGCCGAGCGGTAAGCCCGCCGCGCCCGAGCTCGCCTGCCAGGTCGAGGTCCACGACCGCTACCAGTTCGACCTCAAGGTCACGTATCCCCTGCGCGGCGGCCACGAGGCCGACGAGACCGACTATCAGGTCGACCTGTTCCTCTTCCTGCCGCGCAACCTGCGCGTCTCGTCCCGTACCTATCCAGCGGCGCGCCTGCTCGAGGACATCCAGGCCTATCTGCGCCTCGACGCCCCCGAGATCGCCCCCGATCGCCTCGAGACCGACCCCGACTCACCCCTGCGGACACTGGCCGACTCGCTGCGACGCCGCGCCGAGGGGACGGGCCTGCCCCGCGTGCAGGAGATGGTCAACCAGGCGCGCCTGTGCACCTGCGTCCTCGTCGAGGCGGTGCGCGACGCGGCCGGCGCCGTGCGCCAGGGGACACCGGCCGACGAGGCCTTCGGCCCCGCGCTCTCGGCAGTGCGCGCCCTGCGCGAGCTCCGTCGCCGCTACGACTACCACGCGGTGGACGTCGGCCCCGTCGTCCTGCGCGAGCTGCGCCTGTGCGACGAGTGGCTCTCGCTCACGCTCGAGGAGGCCTTCGCCGGCTGCACGGCGCACGCGGATCCCGCGCACGCGACGGCCCTGGCCGCCGAGGAGATCGCGTACCGCCGGCGCGCGGGCTTCCTCTGCCTGACCGGCGGCGCGCGCGACGGGCTGCGCGACGAGTACTTCCTCTACCGGCGCGGCCAGCTCAAGAAGCACGTGCAGCGCGTGCTGTTCCTCGACGTGCGCGAGCGCCCCGCGGGCGCGAAGGTGCAGCAGGCCGTCGCCGCGGTCGGCGCCGCGCTCGCGGCGTCCTGGGCCCTCTGGGCGCAGTCGTCCACGGCCGGCGGCAGCTCCACCTTCCTCCTCTTCTGCGTGGGCGTCGTCGCGTACATCGCCAAGGACCGCATCAAGGAGCTCACGCGGCAGAAGCTCCAGCAACGCCTCCGGCGCTTCATGCCGGACCAGTCCTCCGAGATCGTGGGCGGCCAGGGGCTTTACGACGCGAGCCTGCACGGCCGCTGCTACGAGTCCGTGCGCTACGTCGCGATGAGCGAGCTGCCCGATGACGTCAACCGCGCGCGCGATCTGCACCACGTGGTCGATCTCGGCGACGACCCCCTGGACGAGGTGCTGCACTACCGCAAGCGGATGCACTTCGAGGGAGATCTCCTCGAGCGGAACCTCGGCGCGTCGGTGCGCGACATCGTGCGCCTCGGCATCCGTGACTTCACCGAGCACCTCGACGATCCCAAGCGAGAGGTGACCTTCTTCGACCCGGGCATGGGCGGGTTCGTCTCGCGCCGCGCGCCCAAGATCTATCACCTGAACCTCGTGCTCCGTTACCAGACCGAGGGCGCCAAGGACGTGTCGTTCGAGCGCGTGCGCGCCATCGTCAGCCGCAAGGGCATCGTGCGCGTCGACGTCGTCCTGCCCCGCACCGCCGCCTCCGCGCTCGCGCAGCCGCTGGATCCCGCAGCATGAAGATGCGCGGCGGCCTCCAGCGGAACCTGACGCTCGGCTACCTCGTGCTCGTCCTGGCGGTCGTCGCCGGGCCGCACGCCCTGCTCGGCGAGCTCGTCACGCGGCGGATCGAGGAGCGCCTCTTGACTGACCTCGAGCGCGCCGGCCGCGTGGTGCTGCTCGAGCTCGAGGGCGCCTCCGACGCGGGGCGGCTCCAGGAGCTCGTCGAGCGGCTCGCGGTCCCCCTCGAGACCCGCATCACCCTCGTCGCCGAGTCCGGCCAGGTGCTCGCGGACTCGGCCGTCGATCGCACGCGCATCGCGCTCCTGCCGAATCACGCCGGTCGCCCGGAGGTGCAGCAGGTGCTCGCGGGGCACTCGCAGAGGGCGCACGCCCGCCGCTCGTCGGAGACCACCGGGCGCCCGATGGTCTACCGGGCGCTCCCCGGCATCGGCCACGCTCGCGCGCTCGGGGTCGCCGTCGTGCGTACGGCCGCGGATCTCTCGGAGACCAACGAGACGCTCGCGTCGCTGCGAAGCGCGATCGGCTGGTCGGCCTCGGGCGCGCTCGGGCTCGGGCTCGTGCTCGCGCTCCTGCTGTCGCGACGCATCACGCGCGGCGTTGACGAGATCGGCCGCCTCGTCACTGCGATCCAGCAGGGGGACGCCCTGCCGGAGACGACCGCGCGCTGGGGCGAGCTCAACTCCCTCGATCGCACGCTGCGACAGCTCGGCGCGGACATCGCGCGGCAGCGTCCGGAGATCCGCCGCGACCGCGCACACGTCTTAGCGCTCCTCGAGTCGGCCTCGCAGCCGATCCTGGTCGTGTCTCCCGACGGCAGCATCATCGAGGCCAACCCGGCCGCGCGGGCGACCTTCCACCTCGTCGAGCAGGAGCAGGTGCGTCGCATCGGCGAGCTCGGGCGCGAGCCGCTCCGTGTCGCCTTCGCCGCCGCGCTCGCCACCGGCAGGGAGCAACGCGCCGAGACCGGCGACCCGGAGCACCCCGTCGCGCGCCTGCACCCCATCCCGGGCGCCCTTGCACCGCAGGGCGTCGTGATCTGGCTCGAGCGCGCCTGATTGACGCGCGGCGTCGCGCTCGGTCGGACCTTTCGATCGACCCGGAGTAAAACTTTCCGGGCGTACGGCTGGTTCCCATCGCAGGATCCATGCGAGGATTCGCGGGCAATGCGTGGTGTTTTTTCAGCGTTCGCGCTCGCGCTCGTCGCGTGTGGGCCGACGCAGCAGGCGGCCCCGGACGGAGGCGCCGGTGGCGCGGGGGGAAGCGCACCGTCGGCGGGCGGCGCCGCCGGCAGCGCACCCCGGCAGCCCGACGCCCCCGCGTGCGGGCAGCAGCGCTTCGAGCTGCAGCCCGGCACCGCGCCCGACGTGGTCCTCGTCTTCGACAAGTCCGGCTCGATGTCCATCGCCCTCGGCACCTCGACGCGCTGGCTCGTCATGACCGCGGCGGCTCGCGCGGTGGTCCGCGCGACCGAGCAGAAGATCAACTGGGGCCTCATGCTGTTCCCGGCCAACGAGGGCTGCGCCGTGTTCGACGTGGACGTGCCCATCGGCCCGGACCACGCTGCGATGATCGAGCGCAAGGTCGGCAGCGCCAACCCGAACGGCGAGACACCGGCGCGCGAGGCCATCCAGAAGGCGCACGCGTACCTCAAGGGGCTCGGGCGCACCGCGCCGCGCTACATCCTGCTCGCGACCGACGGCGCGCCGAACTGTGCGGTGGGCTGCACCTGCCCGTTCGGCTTCAGTCCGTGCGAGGGCAACAAGTGCCGCCGCACCGATGGAGCCGGCGGCATGGGCGCCGATGCGTGCGAGATGCCGTGCACCGAGCGCGGCGTCGACATGGCGGGCGCGATCGACGCCACGCGAAAGGCCGCGGAGGAGTCCACGACCGTCATCGTCGTCGGCATGCAGACGGGCGTCGCCGAGGACGCGGCGCTGACGGCGATGGCGAATGTCGGCGGCTTCGCGCGGCCGGCGGGCTCGCCGCGAAGCTACTACCTCGCGGAGAACGGCGCCGAGCTCGAGCAGGCGCTCATGGACATCGCGGGCCTCATCGTCTCGTGCACGTATCCGCTCTCCATGCAGGCGCCTGACCCGGACAACATCGTCATCACCGTCAACGGCATGCAGGTGCCCCGGGACGAGACGAACGGCTTCGCGCTCGGGCCCGACGGCAAGTCCATCGTCTTCCACGGCCGCACGTGCGATCAGCTCCAGACGCTGCAGTCGCCGAACATCCAGGTCGTCCTCGGGTGCCCGCCGCCGGGCAAGCCCGTCCGGGCTTGGTAGCGATCGGCGGCCGCGAAGGCCGCCGCAGGAGGGGCGCGTCGCCCCTTCCCCGCCGCTGCAAAGCCGCGTCGGGCCCCCCTCCCTGCGTCTTCGCTCCGCCGCGCGTCGCTACGCCCTTGCGGCTCGCTACGCTCGCCTCGAGGCCCGCTCCTCCAGCTTCCGTCCGTGTTCCGGTTCCTTGATCCTTGTTCCTAGTCCCCGGTTTCCGAGGCACGCCAGGGCGGCCCCGGGGGCATCGGGCGCCCGGTGAATCGGCTCGCGGGCGCGTGCTATAAGCCGCGCATGGCCCACGATCTCGTGCCCGCGTCGTCGCTCGTCCGCCCGCAGCCCCGCGATGTCTCGGCGGTGCGGGCGATCTACGAGCTGCCGCTGCCCGAGCTCCTGTTCCGCGCGATGGAGGTGCACCGCCGCCACCACACGCCCGGAGAGGTGCAGCTCGCGTCGCTGCTCAGCGTCAAGACCGGCGGCTGCGCGGAGGACTGCGGGTACTGCCCGCAGTCGGCGCACCACGAGACGAGCGTCGAGCCCGAGCGCTTCATGGAGGTCGCCGAGGTGCTCGACGCGGCGCGCGCGGCCAAGCACGGCGGCGCGTCGCGCTTCTGCATGGGTGCCGCGTGGCGCGAGGTCAAGGACGGTCCGGCGTTCGACCGCGTGCTCGAGATGGTGCGGGGCGTGCGTGACCTCGGCATGGAGGCGTGCGTGACGCTCGGGATGCTCGACGAGCAGCAGGCCGCGCGCCTCGCCGAGGCGGGCCTGACGGCCTACAACCACAACCTCGACACGTCACGCGAGTTCTACGGCGAGATCATCTCGACGCGCACGTTCGACGACCGGCTCCGCACGATCGCGGCCGTTCGCAAGGCGGGCGTCGAGGTGTGCTCGGGCGGGATCATCGGGATGGGCGAGTCGCTCGACGACCGCTGCCGCATGCTGCTCGAGCTGGCGTCGCTCGAGCCGCCGCCCGAGTCGGTGCCGGTCAATGCGCTCGTCGCGGTGCCCGGCACCCCCCTCGAGGCGCTGCCACCGGTGGATCCGCTCGAGCTCGTGCGGACGATCGCGACGGCGCGCATCCTCATGCCGACCTCGCGCGTGCGCCTGTCGGCCGGGCGCGTGGGCCTGTCGCGCGAGGCGCAGCTCATGTGCATGCTCGCGGGCGCGAACTCGATGTTCTTCGGCGACAAGCTCCTGACCACCGGCAACCCGGAGGCGGACGCGGATCTGGCGATGCTGCGCGCGGCAGGGATGCAACCCGAGGGCTGCGGGAGTCGGACCGGCGCAGTCCCTCACTGAGTGAAGCGCGTTCCGACTGCCAGCATCCTGGCGCCGGGCCGCCCCAAGCCAGGACCGGGGCCCCACGAAGGCCGGAGGCCCTCGTCATTGATCACATCTGCCAAGGCGCATGGATAGGGCGGGAGCGAGGCCCAAGCGATCGATTTTTCTGGCCCCTAACACCACGCCCGGCCTCACCCCGTCGTGGCGTCCACCGCGGTCAG
>CAZQJC010000158.1:0-24514 GCA_964593795.1 uncultured Myxococcales bacterium
GACCGTGGCGGTGGCGGTGACCGTGGCGGTGGCGGTGGCGGTGACCGTGACCGTGACCGGACGGAAGGTCAGCGATGTCGATCGCTTGGCGCTATCCGACCGGCATTGGGTCTAGCGCAGCTCGAAGGTGCGGACCTCGGGCGGGCGGCCGGAGGGCGACTCGTGCACGAGGGCAAAGCGCGGCAGGGCCTCGAGCGGCACGACGGGGCGCAGGGGATCGAGGCTCGCGAGGCGCGCGTCGGGGTGCGCGCGGACGAGCGCCTCCGCCTCGGCACGCGTCGGCAGCGTCTCGAGGCCGACCACCATGACCTCGCCCGGCTCGTCACTGCGCGGCGCCACGCGCGCGACCAGCGTCGGCCCGTCCGTCGGGCGCGCCGCCCGGCCGCCGAAGACGAAGAGGCGCACCACGAGCGACTCGGCGTAGCCGGCGAAGTAGACCGGCCGCGCGCGCCGCCCAGGCGCCGGCTGCGTGTACGCCCAGCGGTCCGAGTAACGACCTCCCGCGTAGCGCGCGACCGCCCACAGCTTCCACGTCGGCGCGCCGAGCGCGAGCATGCGATCGAGCATGAGGTAGCGCGCCCCGAGCTGCTCGGCGAGCTCGACCGCGCGCGCGGGGTCGCGCTCGAGCAGCACCCGCGCGACGTCTCCGGCCGCGGCCTGCGTCGGGTTCGTGATCGGGATGCGGCGGCCGACCGCCTCGATCCAGTAGCCGTAGTCCCACCAGGCGAGGACGCCGTAGGCCGTGCGCGGCGGCCGGTAGCCCTCGCGTCGGGTGACCGCCAGGAACGCATTCGGGAATCCGAATGGTTCGGGGGTGGCGCGGCGCAGCCAGGCGAGTTCCTCGGCCCACGCGTCGTCGAGCACGGCGGCGCCGCTTGCGAGCGCGAGGTCCGCGCGGACCGCGGTGAAGGTGGAGACGCCGAGCGCCAGGAGCGCCGGCACGGCGGCGAGGCGGTGGCGGGAGGCGAGCCAGCCGAGCGCGCAGCCGCCGGCGATCGCGGCGTGGACGGCCAGGTAATAGCAGAACCGGCGCTGGTGCCAGGCGGCCACGAAGATCGCGAGCGCCGCGAGGAGCTGGAGCCGCGCCCGCGCGTCGCGCACGCGCGCCAGCCACCAGAGCACACCCGCCGCGAGGCCCAGCCAGCCGAGCCCGAGCTGGCTCGCGCCCGCCTGGAGATCGAGCTTCGCGCCCGTGTAGAAAAGGCGATTGACCTCGTTCACGGTGATCGCGGCGGCGCCCGCGCCGAAGCGGCCG
Organism: uncultured Myxococcales bacterium; assembly: GCA_964593795.1. Classification (GTDB taxonomy): domain Bacteria; phylum Myxococcota_A; class Polyangia; order JAHFDS01; family JAHFDS01; genus JAHFDS01. The sequence continues at coordinate 1,256 of CAZQJC010000158.1, forward strand.
AGGTGCGCGCGCACGTCGGCCGCGGCCGAGGGTGCGAGGTGCCAGCCGAGGAGCGCCAGGGCGCCGAGGGTCGGCACGGCGAGGAGCCCGAGCAGCCGGCGGGGGCGCGCGCCGAGCGCGATCGAGAGCGCGAAGACCACCGTGACGGCCGCGGCGACGGCGCCGAGCGCCAGCGCGCTCTGCGCGCGCCCGTAGCGGGCGGCGCAGGCGAGGAGCAGGAGCGCCGCCACGGCGAGCATGGGGCCGATCGCGGCCAGCGCCGCGCGGCCGCCTCGCGGGTGACGGGCGATCACGTCGGCGACGCAGGGCAGCGCGAGCACGGCGACGCCGAGGGCGCCCGAGGCGAAGCCGGCGAGGTAGGCGCCGAGCGCGACGCCGGCGAGGGCACCGCCGAGCGCGGCCCTGCGCGGTGCCTCCGTCGCGAGCGCCCGTCCGAGGAGCGCCAGCGTGGCCGCGTAGGTGAGCGCCTCGAGCACGTGGTGATCCGCGAAGCCCAGCACCGAGCGGACGAAGAGCTCGCCCGGCAGCGTGGCCACGAGGAGCGCCGCCGAGAGGCCCGCGAAGCGCCCTCCGAGCGCGCGCGCCGCGGCCCACACGGGCACGACGAGGAGCGCCGCGAGGAGCGGCGGCAGCAGCGCACACGCGAGGTCGACCTCGCGCTCGGAGGGGTGACGCCCGCCGAGCGCGCGGGCCAGGAGGGCGGCGAGGTGATCGAACAGCGGCCCGACGCGCACGTCGAGGCCGCCCGGGAAGAGGGCGTAGGGATCGAACTCCATCCGCGTCGGCTGCTCGACGAGCGAGTGCACGAGCCGCGCGTGGAAGTAGGCGTCGGTCTCCACGAGCCGCACGTCCGCCCCGATGACGCGCGACCAGAGCGGCACCACGCGCAGCAGGAAGGCGAGGCCGCCCGCGCCGAGGACCGCGGCCGCCTCGAGGGCGCGCGGCAGCCAGCGTGGCACGGGCCGCATCGGCGCGATCCTACCCGAGGCGCGCGGCGACGGCCGCCCGAACGCCGCGGGTGAAGACCTCGGTCGAAAGGACCGCGGTCCTCGCCGCGAGGTGCGCGCGCAGGTCCTCGCGCAGCGCCGCGTCCCCGAGCACGCGCCCGATCCGCTCGGCCGCCTCGTCGGGCGAGCGATAGAGGAGCCGCTCGTCGTCGCCCACGATCTCGCGCTGGCCGCCGCCGCGGGGCACGAACACGATCGCGCCCGAGCGTGCGAGCTCGGCGACCGCCATGCCGAAGTGCTCCTCGGCCATCGCGTGCAGGCCGTAGCGGCAGCGGCCGACGAGGCGGGCCACGTCGTCGCGGGCAAGGCCGACGTGCAGCGAGACGAACGGGTGCCGCCGCGCGAGCGCGGTGACCTCGGCGAGGTATTCGGCGTCGTCGGGCGCGCCGACGAGGCGCAGGCGAACGTCGAAGCCGCGCCGCCGCACGCGCGCGATCACGTCGATCGCGACCTCGAGGCGCTTGTCCCGGGCGATGCGGCCGAGGCACACGAAGGCGTCCTCGCGCTCGCTCCAGGGCACCGGCGATGGCGCCATCACGACCGGCGGGTGCAGGACCTGCGCCTCGATCCCGTGGACCTTGCGCACGAGCGCGCCGGTCCAGGCGGAGTTCACGAGCGTGTGGTTCTGCCGCATGCGCGCGAGCGAGAAGCCCGTCGCCGCCGCCGCGAGCCGGTGGTACGCGCGCACCGCGGCGTCGCTCCGCTGGTACCAGCGCGGCGCCGCGTCGGGCCGCGGGTAGAGGAACTTGGGGAAGTGCACGTACTGGATGCCGGGCCGGCCGAGGTCGCCCTCGTTGTTCGCGGTGACGAGGACGTCGTGGCGGTCCGCGCGCCGGCGCGCCGCGGCGAGCAGGCGATGCCCGCGCAGGAGCGCGAGCTCGAACGGGCCCCGGCGCGGCAGCGGCGCCACGACGACCTCGAGGTCGGCCGGACGCAGGCTCGTGCCGAAGTGCCGGTTCACGGCGGCCAGGTCCGGCGGCTCGAGGCACAGGAGCGTCACCCTGTGCTCGTCGCGCAGCGCCTGCACCATCCACGCGGCCACGCCGTTTCCGCCGCCGGGCGGCGACAGCGACGGCTGGACGAGGAGCACGCGCGGCACGCGGCGGAGCATACCGCCCGGCGCCCTTGCGCTCTTCGAGCGGCCGGGCGAGCCTGCCGGCGTGCGTGTGGCGCTCGTGCACCCGGAGCTCGGCATCGGCGGCGCCGAGCGCGTGGTGCTCGACACCGCCCGTGCGCTCGCGGCACGCGGGCACGTCGCCACGGTGCTCGCCGGCGCCCTTCCCGAGCGCGCGTTCCCCGAGGCACGCGACGGCTCGGTGGACGTGCGCGTGACCGCCGCGCGCATCCCCGTGGGGCTCGCGGGCCGAGCGCGCGTGCCGCTAGCGATGCTGCGCATGGCCGCCGCGGCGCCGGCCCTGCGCGCCGGGCGCTTCGACCTCGTCTGGTGCGATCTGGTCCCGCACGTGGTGCCGCTCCTGGCCCTCGCCGCGCGCGCGCCCGTCGTCTACTACGGCCACTATCCGGACCTGCTCCTCGCGCCGCCCGGGGGGCGCCTCTACGCCGCGTACCGCGCGCTCATCGACCGGCTCGAGTCCCGCGGCCTGCGCGCCGCCGCGCGCCTGCTCACGAACTCGCGCTTCTCCGCCGCCGCCTTCATGCGCCTCTTCCCGGACCTGCGCGCGGAGGTGCTCTCGCCGCCGATCCCGCGCTCCGACGCGCCCGACACCGACGACGGCCGCACGCTGCTCGTGCTCGCGCGAGCGGACCCGCGAAAGCACCTCCCGCTGGCGATCGAGGCCTTCGCCGCGCTGCGCGCGCGCGTCCCCGCCGGGCGCTTCGCGGAGCTCGCGCTCGTCCTCGCGGGGCCGTGCGACGAGCGCCTGCCCGAGCAGCGCGCCGTGCGGCAGGCGTGCCGGGACCGCGCCGCGGCCCTCGGCGTCGCGTCACAGGTCGTCCAGCCCGGTGCGCTCGGCGACGCGGACCGGCGGTCGCTCCTCGGGCGCGCGCTCGCGGTCCTGCACCCGGCGACCGACGAGCACTTCGGCCTCGTGCCGCTCGAGGCGATGGCCGCCGGGCGCGCCGTCGTCTGCGTCGACGCGGGCGGCCCGGCCGAGACGATCTCGCACGGCGCGACGGGCCTGCTGTGCGCGCCCACGGCCGACGCCTTCGCCGACGCGCTCGCCCCGCTCGTGACCACGCCCGGTCTGGCGCGCGCGCTCGGTCGCACCGCCCGCGCTGCCGTCGGCCGCGATCACTCCCCCGAGCGCTTCGCCGACGACCTCGACGCCGTGGTCCGCTCCCTCGCGACCTGACGCCTACCGCACGAGGAGCGCGCGCTTCTTCGCGTGCACCTCGACGGAGACGAGCGGCTGGCCGCGCTCGTCGGCGAGCGGGAGCTGCAGCCACGCCTCGACGTCGTACGCGCCCGGCGCGAGCTGCGCGGGCAGCTCGAGCTCGAGGTCGAGCGCCTGCCCCTTCCCGAGGTCGAACGTGCCATCCGGCGGCGTCGCGGGGCGCTGCGCGACGATGCCCTGCGGCGTGACCGCGACGACCACGCGGTGGTGATCGCGCAGCTCCGCGAGCGGCACGTCCGTGCGCGTCAGCGCGAGCGCGAGCTCCCCGGCCGCCGCGTGCCAGCGCGCGGGCACCGGCAGCCGCACCGGCGCGTCCCCGACGCCCACCACCTTGAGGCTCACCGAGACCTCGCCCCCGATGCGCGAGACGCGCGCAAGCTCGAGCGCCAGCGCTCGCACCGGATGACCGAGCACCTCGTCGCGGACGACGAGGAGCTGCTGCTCCGCGTCGACGAACGGGCCCTGCGTGGGGCTCGTCTCGCCGGCGTACTTCTCCACCGGCGGCTGCCCCGGCCGCGCGAGCGACAGCCTGCGCACGACCGAGCCCGGCAGGAGGCCCTGCGGCAGCCCGAGCGCCGCGAACGCGGGCGACGACAGCAGGGCCACGAGCGGAGAGATCCTCGCGCCCGCCACGGTGTGCTCGAAGACGCCGACGCCGTGCGCCGGATCGTGCCGGTTGCAGCCGACGACGACGCGCGTGCGCCCGCTGGCGTCCACCTCCACGGTGGTCGGGAAGGCGTCGTCCGGGGCATTCGTCTGGTAGTGGATCACCGCCACGTCCTTTCCGCGCACGGCAGGTGGCCCCGCATCCGCAGCCGGGGATCTGGCCCGGCACCCGCCGAGGAGCAGCGCCAGCACGAGAGCACGTCGCATCCTCGCTCCGTCACGGCTTGAGCAGCGCCCAGCTCTCGCCGAGCTTGGCCTTGAGCCAGTCGCGGAAGTCCCAGTAGTACGTCTCGGGCACGGTCAGGCCCGTGTTCATGACGTGCGAGGTCTCGTTCGGCTTCCACCGCGGCGCGGCGCCCACGGCCCCGCCCGTGTACTCGTCGTAGTAGCCGAGCAGGTGCCCGGTCTCGTGCGCCCAGCTGTTCGGCCGCGTCTTGACCCGCGTCCAGTTGCCCGAGTCCGCCCGCGCGTTGCCCTGGAAGAGGTTGACGTCGTGGTGCTGCCCCGACTCCACGAACTCGACGTGGATCTCGCTCTTGAACATGCAGCACGCGCGGCCCTTGTCGCAGTCGCACTTGCCCTTGCGCTGGCACGCGTCGCGGTGGAACAGCCACTTGCCGGACAGCTTGCCCTCGATGTCGGCCTTCATCGAGGCCTTGTCCGCGTCGGACACCGCCGCGCCGACGGCGGGCAGCGCCCCGGAGGCCGGCCGCGCGCCCTGCCGGTTGAGCAGCTTGATCTTGGTCGTCACGTGCACCACGCCCGCGGCGAGCTTGATGTCGAACTTGCCCGTCCACCCGTAGACGCCGCTCGTGCACGCGATGGTCTTCGTGTCCGACGCGACGTCGGCGTACTTGTGCAGCACGAGGGGCTTGGGCGCGTCGCCCGAGACGCCACCGGCGGCGACCTTGAACGTGGTCTTCTGATCGGGCGCGCCCTTGGCGATCCACTTGGTCTTGGCGGCGGAGCTCGCGAGCTTGTCCTTGGCCGAGTCGACCGCCTTGCCGGCGTCGGTGGTCAGCGAGAACGTGACCGCCTCGCCATCCGGGATGTTCTTGCTCGACGCGAGCAGGAACACCTCGTCGCCGCACTTGGCCTTCTCGCGGTCGAACTTGCCTTCGATCTTGCGCTCCGGCGCCGGCGCGGGCGCGGCCGGCTTGGCGGCAGGCGTGGCCGCGGCAGCGGGCTTGTTCGCCGCGGGCGCGGGCGCAGGCGCGGGCGCGGCCGGCGGCTCGGGCGGTGGCAGCGCGCTCACGAGCAGGCGCCGTCGCTCACGAAGGACGACGAGGCGCCCCGCGTCTCCCCGGTGGAGCTCCTCTAGAACGCGCGCGACGAGGCCGTCCTCGTCCGCGCCCCAGAACGACGGCGGCGCCCCGAGGAGCCTGCGCAGGCGCCCGGGCTCCACGTCCTCGAGCGCCTCCCCGGCCACCGCGAGCGCGCGCACCGCCGGCAGCGCCTCGAGGTGCGTGCGATCGACGCCCTCGAGATCGAAGCGATCGACGAGCACGCAGGGTCGCCCCGTGCCATCCCGGAACCTCACCGCACGCACCCCCAACATGTACCACTCGCGCTCGTGCTCGTGCTCGCGCTCGCTCCGGTCGAGGCCCTAGCCTCCCACGCGAGCCCGCACGAGCCGCATCGGCGTCGGGATCCCCTTGAGCGCGACCTCCTCCACGGGCCCCACCGCGAGCCCGTCGAGCCAGGGTTCGCCGGGCCGCGCGAGCTCCGCCTGCACCACGATCTCCCCCGGCCCCGCGCAGGCCTCGAGCCGCTGCGCCACGTTCACCGTCTGGCCGAAGTAGTCGAGCTGGCGGTTCGCCGAGACCACGAAGCACGGCCCCGAGTGCAGGCCGATCTTGAGCGCCGGCGCGTCCGGCCTTGCCGGGTGCGCGCGCTGGCATCGGTGCTTAGCCGGACGCCAGCGCGGCCAGCGACAGCACCGGCGCGCCGGTCGGACGGCCGAACTGCCAGTCGGCGCCCTCGACGGCCGAGCCCGCGATGTCGACGTGGATGTACGGCAGCGCCCCCGGCAGCGTGCGCAGGCCGGACGCGAGCTCGAGGAACGCGAAGGGGAACTGGTGCCCGCGCGGCGTGTTCACGGACGCCTGACGGTTGCACGACACGACGTCCTCGGCCGCCGTCTTGGCCGCGATGAACGCGTAGTCCTCGCGCCGCGGCCGCGAGATCTCCGCCGGCTCGCCCCACGCCTCGCCGAGCTCCGCGAGCCGCGCCACGAGCCCGCGCTCGCGCGCCGCGAGGTTCGGCACGAGCGCCGTGTACGGCCCGTACGCGCGGTACGCGTGGCCGGTCAGCGTCGCCACCGAGAAGAGCGCCGGATCGGGCTCGCCCGCCGCGTCCTCGCCGAGCCGCGCCAGCAAGTCCGCCAGCACGAGGCGCCCCTCGGCGTCGGTGTTGCCGATGCGCACGCGACAGCCCGAGCGCGCGCGGATGATCTCGTCGGAGACGAAGCACTCCTCGCCGATGCTGTTTCGCACGAGGCCCAGGAGGCCCACCACGCGCACGCCCGGCACGGCCAGCTCGGCCATCGCGCGCACGAGGCCCGCGACCGCGCCCGCGCCGCCCTTGTCGCGCGACATGCCGGCCATGTGGCCCTCGGTCTTGAGGTCGGCGCCGCCCGTGTCGTACGTGACGCCCTTGCCCGCGAGCAGCAGCGTCCGCTGCACCTTTCCCGAGGGTGCGTACTCGAGCCGGACCACGCACGGCCGGTGACGCGGCACCGCCATCGACGCGCGCGCCACCGCGGCGAGGAGCGGGTACCCGGACACATCCGTCTCCACGGATACCTTGACCGGCGTGCCCGCGAACGCCTTCTCGCAGAGCTCCGCCGCGCGGAGCGGCGCCATGCGCTCGGGCTCCGTGCCCGTCAGATCCCGGGCCAGCAGGCGCCCGACCTCGAGCCCCGTGACGCGATCGAGCGCCGCGCGGTCGAGCCCCGAGACGCCGATGCGCTCCGCCGTCGCGGGGGCCCGCTCCGCCTCGCGCGCCTCGAGCGGCACCCACTGGCCCGACAGCGCGCCGAGCGCCGCGACCTCGCGCGCCCGCGCGAACCGCGGACCCGCCGGCACCACCGCGTGCACGAGCGGCCTGCGCGCACCGGCCTCGACCGCCCGCGCCACCGCGGCCTGCGCGGCCTCGGCGAACCCGCGCACGTCGTCGGTCTCGTCGGCGAGCGCCCCGAGCGTGGCCAGGACGACGCGCCCGCCCGGTGCACCGGGCGCCGCGAGCACGACCGGCGGCCGCTTGCCCCGCGCGAGCGCCTGGTCGACCGCGATCGCGGCGCGGACCGCGTCGGCGACGGGCGCCGGCAGCGCACCGAGGTGCGCCTCCGCCGGCGTCGGCACGAGCAGGCAGAGCGCATCAGCGCCCTCGGCGCGCTCGGGGGAGGCAGAAAAGAGCGTGGGGATCATGGGCAGGCACATTCCACCGCCCGAATCACGCGGTCAAGGCCCCTTCGGATCCGGGGGGCAACAGGGTCCCTTCGGATCCGGGGGCAACAAGGAACAGGGCAACAGGCAACAGAGCAACTGGGAACAAGGGAATGACGGACACGGGGGCGACCGAGCCTCCGGCGTTCCGTGCTCCGGCGTTGCCTGTTGTTCTGTTGCCTGTTCCTTGTTCTCCGGCGCCTCCCGGAGATCACTGCGCGTTCTGCGCGGGGCCGGGCAGCTTGGCGGCCCGGTTCGGCACGCCCCGGACGGGCATGAAGCCCTTCGGGGCGGGCCCATCCGCGACCGCCGCGTCCGCCGCCGCCACGACGCCGCCTGCGCCGCCGTCCGGCAACGCATTCGCCTCGGCGGATGCGTCTCGCCGCAAGCGCGGGAAGACCGGCGCCGGCGGCCCGCCCGCCCCGGCGCTCGCGACCCCGGCGTCCGCAGCCGGCGGGCGCACGCTCTCCGAGGTCTTGAGCAGGTAGAGCAGCACGCCGCCCACGAGCGCGAGCGCCGCGAGCCCGAGGCCCACCACGAGGCGCCCGCTCATCGGCCGCCGCCTGCCCTGCGCCGCCCCATCACACGCGCGGCAGCGCCGCCTCCGCCGTCACGTGCTCGAACCACTGGAGCCCGAGCTTCTCCTGCACGGTGTTGGCGCGCAGGCGTGCCGCCAGGTTCGCGAAGTCCACGCGATCGAGCGGCTGGTCCTGGTTGAAGCACGAGAAGACGACCTCCTTCTCCGCGCCCGTCTCCGGGTCCACGTGCTTCTGCAGGCACTGCGCGCACACCTCCTTCATCATGCACTGCATCGGCGAGTTGATGCTCCCGATGGCCTCGTGCCCGGGCGACAGGAGCGGCGCGAGCTCGCGCTTCCGCGCCACGCGCACCGCGTTCATCATCCGGTCCGAGCCGATCGCAATGATGCGCTGCACGCCGTGCAGGTCGAACATGCGCTCGCCGAGCTTGCTCTCGCCGTACGCGCCGATGGCCTGCACGATGTTGCCGACGAAGGCGCGATCCTGCGGCCGCCGCGGCGCGATCGGCTCGCCCGCGTCCACCGCGTAGATCACCTGGTCCGTCGCCGCCTCGATCTCCTCCTGCTTGAAGAGGTCGTCCTTGCGCCGGTAGCCCGCGAAGTACAGCACCTTGCAGCCGCTCTCCTTGAGCGCCTTGGCGATCGAGAAGAGGACCGCGTTGCCGAGCCCGCCGCCCGCGAGCAGCACCGTCTCGCCGCGCGGGATCTCCGTCGGCGTGCCGGTCGGCCCCATCACCACCACGGGCTCGCCCGGCCGGAGGTGCGCGCACATGCGCGAGCTGTGCCCCATCTCGAGCACGATGAGCGACAGGAGGCCCCGCTCCGGGTCCGTCCACGCGCCGGTCAGCGCCACGCCCTCCATCACGAGGCGCGTCCCACCGACCTTCGGCGCGAGCGACTCGAAGTTCTGCAGCCGGTAGAACTGCCCCGGGTGGAACTTCCGCGACGCCGCCCTGGCGCGCACGATCACCTCGACGATCGTCGGCGTGAGCCGATCCACGCGCACCACCGTCGCGAGCAGCTCGTCGTCGAGCCGCGCCGCGAGCGCCTGCCACGCCCGCGCGTCACCGCCCTGCCCCGCCTCCGCCCGCGCGATCGCCTCGGGGAACAGGCCCGCCACGTGGCGGTAGCCGTGCAGCGCCGACGCCATCGCCTTGACCACGTTGCCCTCGTAGAAGGCGTGGTTGTCGCCGTAGCACGACACGAGCTTGCCCGAGTGGTCGTAGGACGTGAAGAACGCCTCGGGGTCCCCCGCCGCCGCCGGCTCGAGCACCATCTTGCCGTCCTCGCCCTCGTGCCGCGCGCGGTAGCACTGGAAGTGCTCGGCCTTCTCGAGGAGCTTGAACGTCCCCGGGTTCTCCTTCTCGTACATCGTGTTCGGGTGCGTGCCCGCGGCGACCATCACGGTCCGCGCGGCGAGCTCGACCCGGGCCTTGGTGCCGGTGTCCTCGAAGACGAGCGCGCGCACGTGGCCGTGCTCGTCGGGGATGGCCTCCGTGGGCGAGAGCTTCTCGATGTACTCGATGCCCTCCTCGAGGGACTTGATGACCTCCTCGTGGTTCAGGCGATACGCCGGCGACGCCGCGAGCTCGCGGCGGTACGCGATCTTGACGCCGCCCCAGCCGCGCACGAGCGAGATGAGGTCCGGGGCCTCGCCCGCGGCCTTCGCACGCGCCCGCTCGGCGCGCACCGCCCGGCCGTGGCCGCAGAGCTCGTCCAGGATCGAGAGCTCCTCGGCGTCGTAGGCCTTGCGCACCGCCGCCTCGCCGCGCGCCGCGCAGAGCGCCTCGTAGCGCGACAGCATCTTGTCTACTTGCACGGGGTAGTACGCGAGGAGCTCGGTCGCGGTGTCGATGGCCGTCAGGCCCCCGCCGATGACGATGGCCGGCAGGCGCACCTGGAGGTTCGCGAGCGTGTCGCCCTTGAAGGCGCCCTGGAGCTGGAGCGCCATCAGGAAGTCGGACGCCTTGCGCACGCCGCGGATGAGGTTGTTCTTCATCTTGACGATGGTCGGCCGACCCGCGCCCGTGGCGAGCGCCACGTGGTCGAAGCCGAGCGCCCACGCGTCGTCGAGCGTGAGCGTCCCGCCGAAGCGCACGCCGCCGTAGATCTTGAGCGTGCTCCTCCGCGCGAGCAGCACGTAGAGCATGTCGAGGAAGTTCTTGTCCCAGCGCACCGTGATGCCGTACTCGGACACCCCGCCGAAGCCCGTCAGGATGCGCTCGTCGAGCGTGTGGGCGAGCCGCGCCTGGTAGTCCTCGACCGGCGTCGAGACGTCGCCGCCTTCGCGGTCCACGCCCGAGAGGGGCTCGATCTTCAGGCCATCGACCGCCACGACGCCGAAGCCCTCGTTGAGCAGGTGATGCGCGAGCGTGTAGCCCGCCGGCCCGAGGCCGACCACGAGCACGTGCTTGCCGTTGTAGGGCAGCGCGATCGGCCGCCGCGCGTTGAGCGGGTTCCAGCGCGTGAGCAGGTCGTAGACCTCGAAGCCGTACGGCAGGTCGTGGATGACGTCGGTCAGGATCCGCGTCTCGACCTGCGGGATGTTGACCGGCTCCTGCTTCTGGAAGACGCACGCCTTCATGCAGTCGTTGCAGATGCGGTGGCCGGTGCCGGGCGCCATGGGGTTATCGATGAGGATCGCCGCCAGGGCCGCGATGGATTCGCCCATGCGGATGAGCGAATGCATCTCGCCGATCTTCTCGCCGAGCGGGCAGCCCTCGAGCGGGATGCCGAGCGGGTTCTTCTTGACCGTGCCGTCCTTGGCGCGAAGGCCCTTCGAGCACGAGTCCTTGTCGCGGTCCTGGCAGTAGAGGCAGTAGTGCACGTGCCCCATCGCGTGCCGCCGATCCATGCGCCCGTCCGTCAGGCCGAAGCCCTGGCGCCTGCGCAGGAGGCGATCCGGGCCGATGAGCTTGCCCGGCATCGACTCGTCCGGCCGCTGCATCTCGACGAGGTTGGCGAAGTCCATGTCCTCGGGCACGAAGAAGAGCGCCCGGCGGTGGTCCTTCGGCTTTTCGTGCTCGTGCGGCAGCATCGCGCGCTTCCAGCGCTCGGCGATGATCATGTCCGCGTCGACGTCCTCGCCCCTGGCGTCGCGGTCGAGGAGCGCGCAGATCGCGCGCGCGGTGGACCGCTCGGCGTCGGCGGGGTCGTCCTCGGACCCGAGCACGCGCGCCCGGAGCTGGGCCATCAGGCCCTCGAGCTCTTCGAGCGTCCTGTCCTCGACCGGCAGCTCGCGCGACTTGCGCAGGGCCTTTCGCGCGATGAACTCGCGCTGCGCGCGGAAGATCGCGTCGTCCCCGACCGTCTTCGCCTTGAGCCGCTCGGTCGCGTCCTCGATGCCGAACAGGCGCGTGACGAACGCGCCGACCCGCGGCGCGAGCGCGACGAGAAGCTCCGAGAGCGCCACGGGCGGCAGGCCCTGGCCGCGCGCGCGGTGGTAGCCGCGATAGCGCTCGTAGAGATCGGCGTCGGCCGCGGCGAGCTCGCGGTCGAAGGTGTCCAGGAGATCGCGCAGGCGCTCCGGCTTGCGCAGGTCCTCGTACGAAAAGCCAGGGATTCCGAGCTGCATAGGGGCCCGGAACATAGCAATGGTTGCGCGGATGTCACGCGCCGCGTTGCGGGGCTACATCACGCGGCAGAACTGCTCGTAGTCGATGAGCTCGATCTTCGAGCGGTCGACGCCCTCGCCGCAGGTCGGGCACTGCGGGTCGCGGCGCAGCTTGAGCTCGCGGAACTTCATGCCGAGCGCGTCGTAGGTGAGCAGGCGCCCCGTCAGCGGCTTGCCCGCGCCGAGGAGCACCTTGATCGCCTCGTTGACCTGCAGGCTGCCGATCACGCCGCAGAGCACGCCGAGCACGCCCGCCTCCTGGCACGACGGCGCCATGTCGGGCGGCGGCGGCGCGGGATACAGGCACCGGTAGCACGGCCCCACGCCCGGGATGAACACCGTCACCTGGCCCTCGAAGCGGTAGATCGACGCGTCGATGAAGGGCTTGCCGAGCTTGCAGCACGCGTCGTTGAGCAGGTACCGCGTCGGGAAGTTGTCCGCGCCGTCGATGACGAGGTCGTACTGCGAGACCAGCTCGAGGACGTTTTCGGAGGACAGGCGCGTCTTGTACCCGACGACCTTGACGTCGGGGTTCAGGCCCGCCATCACGACCGAGGCGCTCTCGATCTTGGGCTTTCCGACGCGGTCGAGCGAGTGGAGGATCTGCCGCTGCAGGTTCGACTCGTCCACCACGTCGTCGTCGATGACCCCGATCGTGCCGACGCCCGCGGCGCCGAGGTACAGGATGACCGGCGAGCCGAGGCCGCCCGCGCCGATGCACAGGACCTTGGCGCCGAGGAGCCTGAGCTGCCCGGCCTCGCCCACCTCGGGCAGCATGACGTGACGCGCGTAGCGGGTCGTCTGCTCGGCCGTGAGGAACTGCGGCTTCTGCACCGGGAAGCCGGCGCGCTTCCACGCCGTGAACCCGCCCATCATCGAGCGCACCTTGGAGTAGCCGAGCTCGGCGAGCGAGCGCGCCGCGTAGGCGCTGCGGTTGCCGCCCGCGCAGTAGAGGTGGATCTCGGCGGCGCGATCCGGCACCGCCTCCTCGATGCGCGACTCGAGGTGACCGCGCGGGATGAAGCGCGCGCCCGGGATGTGGCCCTCGACCCACTCCTCCTTCTCGCGCACGTCGATGACGACCGGCCGGCCCGCCGACGGCGGCGTCTCGACGATCCTGCGCACGTCCTCGACCTGGCTCTCGACGATCCCCTTCTTGACGTCGCGGAGCAGCGCCTGCGCGTTCCTGACCTCGCTCATGCTCGTTCGACCCTTTCGACCTCGCCGCGGCGGTGCGGCCGGAAGCCGTATTTGACACCGTGCGGCATGACTTGACGTTCCCGATTCGCTTGCTAATCTCACTCTCACGTCAACGTGAGGTTGTGCTAGCCTAAGACATCAAGGCACAGTCTGCCAGGCCCGACAGATGAACGAATCAGGGATTTTTCTCACCCGTGTGGAAGACCTGCTCAACTGGGGGCGGAAGAACTCCACGTGGTACCTGCTGTTCGGCACGGCCTGCTGCGCGATCGAGCTCATGCAGACCGGCGGACCTCGCGGGGACCTCGAGCGCTTCGGCTCCGCGCCGCGCGCCTCACCGCGGCAGGCCGACCTGATCATCGTGGCCGGCACCGTGACCTACAAGATGGCCACGCGGATCCGCCTCCTCTATCACCAGATGCCGGAGCCCCGGTACGTGATCTCGATGGGGAGCTGCGCGAGCTGCGGAGGACTTTTCCAGCACGCCTACTCGGTGCTCAAGGGCATCGATCAGGTGATCCCGGTGGACGTCTACGTGCCCGGCTGCCCGCCGCGGCCGGTGGCGCACATCGAGGGCCTGCTCATGAGCCACAATAATAGGGAATCGGAGGGGGGATGGCTCAAACGACTCTGGAAGCAGGGTCGCAAGAACGTGGAGGCCCAGATCGCCGGCGTACCCGCCGCGACCTGAGCCCCCGACAAGAAGACGGATCAAGGCGCCTCGCGCGCTGAAAGGACGAACGCTCATGGCCCACGACCACTCGCCTTCCACCCAGACCCCCGCCGCCGCGCCGGCCCAGCCCGGCGCAGCGCCCGCGGCGGACGAGGCGCCGCTGCACCTGACGGCCGTGGCCGCGCAGAAGGTGCTCGAGATCCGCAACGCCGAGGGCATCGAGGCCGAGCTCGCGCTGCGCCTGCGGGTGGTCGGCGGAGGTTGCTCCGGCTTCTCGTACGACCTGTACTTCGATCAGGTGAACGCCGAGTCCGACCACGAGTGGACGATCGAGGGCGTGCACGTGTGCGTCGATCAGATGAGCCTGATGTACCTCATGGGGACGACGATCGACTACGTCGAGGGGCTCCAGGGCGCGGGCTTCAAGTTCAACAACCCGCAGGTCAAGAGCACCTGCGGCTGCGGCAGCTCCTTCTCCGCCTAGAGCCGCCTAGAGCGATCGGCAGCCTCACGAGCCGGAACAGCGAACGACGAAATAGAACAGTAGAACAACAGGGCAACAGGGAGCACGGAACGCCGGAGGTCGCCCCCACCGGCGACGAGACTGGGCAAGTGATGACGCTGCCGGTCCCGCCAGCCGCTGACGACGACGGATCTGGTCTGGGGCTCCGTGTTTCGTGTTGCCTGTTGTTCTACTGTTCTATTTCGTCGTTTCCGAGGTCACCGCAGCGGATTCAGTCAAGAGTCAGTCGGCCACCGCGAGGCGCTGGTCGAGGAGGCGCCCGATGGCGTCGCTGTCGGCGAGCGTGGCGGCGCTCTGTCCCGCCTTCGTCTCGTACCGGGCGTCCGCGCCCGCGGCGAGCAGGATCTCCACGATCTCGATCTGTCCCGTGTGGGCCGCGTTCATGAGCGGCGTCCAGCGCTCTCGCGTGGGCGGCTCGTCGAGCTGATCCGGGTCCGCGCCCGCGGCGAGGAGCGCGCGCACGACCTCCGCGTGGCCGCTGCGCGCGGCGATGGTCAGCGGCGGAAGGCCGAAGCTCGTGCGCTCGGCCGGGCGCGCGCCCGCCGAGAGGAGGCGCTTGACCGTCGTGACGTCCCCGCGCGCGGCGGCCGCGGCGAGCGGCGTGTCGGCGAGCGGCGGCGAGCACCCGAGGGAGACCAGCCAGAACGCGAGCGAACGAGCCTGCATGATCCCAGGCTAGCAGGGCGGTTTGGCGAGGGCGGGGAAGGTTCGTGCAAATTGCGTGAAGACGGGCGCCGCCAGCGACGGCCTCAGGTCCGAGCCTCCGGGATGGGGGCTGGCGTGGGGGCGGTCCCCGGGGTGTCTTCGCGGGGGAGCTCGGAGGCGGCGGCCTCGGGCTCGCGCTCGGGCCGGAGGAGCGAGGCCACGACCGCGCCGACGAGCAGCGCCGCGATGACGCCGAGCGAGATCGGGATCGGGATCTTGTAGACGCCGGCGAGCAGCATCTTGGCGCCGACGAACACGAGCACGAGGGACAGGCCGACCTTGAGGAAGCGGAACTTCCCGATGACGTCGGCGAGCGCGAAGTAGAGCGCGCGCAGCCCGAGCAGCGCGAAGATGTTCGACGTGTAGATGATGAACGGGTCCGTCGTGACCGCGAAGATCGCCGGGATCGAGTCGACGGCGAAGGCGATGTCGGACGCCTCGATGGCGACGAGGACGAGCAGGAGCGGTGTCGCGTAGCGCTTGCCGCCTTCGATCACCGTGAAGCGCCCGCCGCGGTAGTCCTTGACCGACGGGACGACGCGTCGGAAGAGGCGGAACAGCCAGTTCTTCTCGGGCTCGACCTCGGCCTCGCGGTGAAGGAGGAGCTTGAGGCCGGTCCAGACCAGGAACGCGCCGAACCCGTAGGCGATCCAGTGGAACCGCTGGAGCAGCACCGCGCCCAGGAAGACGAAGATGCCGCGCAGGACGAGCGCGCCGAGGATGCCCCAGTAGAGGACCCGGTGCTGCAGCTTCGGCGGCACGCCGAAGACGGAGAACACGACCATGAAGACGAAGATGTTGTCGACGGACAGCGCCTTCTCGATGACGTAGCCGGTCAGGAACTCGAGCGCGCGCTCGGAGCCGAACCACCACCACACGCCGAGATCGAACACGAGCGCGAGCGCGATCCAGACGCCGGTCCAGGCGAGCGCCTCGCGGACGTGGACGACGTGGGCCTTTCGGTGGACCACGCCGAGATCGAGGGCGAGGAGCAGGAGGACGAGGACCGAGAAGCCGATCCATAGAACGGGAGAACCGACGCTATCGGGGCTCATGATCGGCCCGATGCAGCGGGGGAAGCGAAGCCATGGCGACCTCCGGGCCCGTCAGGGCCGCGTGTCGGGAGGGGTTCCAGGGGGAGCGGGCCGCGTGGGGGCCCGGACGACGATCCGCGAGGGATCAGGACGGCCGGAAGAGGCCGCCGTCGCGGTCGAAAGGGCTCGGCAGCTCGACCCCCCACGGGCCCGGCAGCCCAAACGCGTCGCGCGACGCCGCGGCGCGAGCCCCGCGGACGGTCGGCCACGCCGGGTCCACGTCGTCGTCCCCTTCCTCGCCGCCCTCGAGCGCCGGCTCGCCCGGAGGGCCGTCCGGCGCCTCGCCCGGAGCCTCCGCCTCGGTCGCACACGCGGCCGCCACGGCGTCACAGGCGCTCCTGTGCACGGTCGCCTGCCGCTCGAGCTCGACGAGCCCCAGCAAGAGGGCAAGCAACGTGACGAGGCGCAGCGCCACGAAGCAAGCATGGCGCCGGGCCCGCGGTGCGGCAAGTCCCGGCGGGCCGACACTGGCGCGGGTCCGGCCGGAGGCGTAGGAATGGAGGGATGACGGAGCCGGCGCTCATCCCGCTGCTCGAGCGAGAGCTCGGGCCGGCGCGCGTGCTGGCGTCGGACCGGGCCGCGCGATACGAGCACGACGAGTCGAACCTCGGGAGCTTCCCGCCCGACGCGGTGGTGCTCGCGGAGTCGGCGGAGGAGGTCGCCCTCGTCCTGCGGCTCGCGGCGGAGCGGCGCGTGCCGGTCGTGCCGCGCGGGGCGGGCACGGGCATGACGGGCGGGGCGCTCGCGACCGAGGGCGGCATCGTCCTTTCGACCGAGCGCATGACGCGGATCAAGGAGATCGACGCCGAGAGCCTGATCGCGGTGGTCGAGCCGGGCGTCATCACCGGGCAGCTCCAGGAGACGGTCGAGGGCCTCGGCCTCTTCTACCCGCCGGATCCGGCGTCGCTGTCGATGTGCTCGCTCGGCGGCAACGTCGCGGAGAACGCGGGGGGGCCGCGCGCGTTCAAGTACGGCGTCACGCGCGAGTACGTCCTCGGCCTCGAGGTGGTGCTGCCCGGCGGCCAGGCGCTGCGGCCGGGGCGGCGGACGGCCAAGGGCGTGACGGGCTACGACGTGACCGCGCTCTTCGTCGGCTCGGAGGGCACGCTCGGGATCACGACGGAGATCACGCTCAAGCTCCTGCCGCTGCCGCAGGCGGTCGGGACGCTGCTCGCGCTGTTCCGCGACGTGCACGCGGCGTCGCTCGCGGTGACGAGCGTGATCGCCGCGGGGCAGCGGCCGCGCGCGCTCGAGCTGCTCGACGCCACCGCGCTCGATCACGTGCGGCCGAAGAGCCAGTTCCCGATCCCGCCGGAGGCCCGCGCCGCTGTCCTCATCGAGGTGGACGGCGAGCCCGAGGCGATCGAGCCGGCGTGCGTGCGCATCGGCGCGCTGTGCGAGCGCGCGGGGGCCTACGAGGTCATCCTGGCCAAGGACGAGAAGGACCGGCGGCAGCTCTGGCACGCGCGCCGGATCGTCTCGACGTCGCTCAAGGAGGCGCACCGCTGGAAGCTCAGCGAGGACGTGGCCGTGCCGCGGGGCGCGCTGCCGGTGCTCATCGATCGGGTGCACGAGATCGGCAAGCGCCACGGTCTCGGCATGGCGAGCTACGGGCACGCGGGCGACGGCAACCTGCACGTCAACGTGCTCTCGGAGCGCGCGCGGGACGAGGCGGGCGTCAAGGAGCACGTGCGCGCCGCGGTGGCCGACGTCTTCCGCGAGACCCTCGCGCTCGGCGGGACGCTCTCGGGCGAGCACGGCATCGGGCTCGCCAAGCGCGACTTCGTCGCGTGGGAGCAGGCCCCCGAGCTGATCGAGTTCCAGCGCAAGCTCAAGGCGCTGTGCGATCCGGAAAACCTCCTCAACCCCGGCAAGATGCTCCCGGTGGGCCACCGGGAGTAGCGGAGAGCCTCTCGGATCACCGGACGCGGCGCAGGTAGCTCGCGGGAGGTGGGGCCACGGTCGCGATGCGCTTTCGCTTGCGGCGGGCGATGGTGAGGTCGGAGCGGCTCGGATCGAGCACCAGCGCGCCGGCATCGGCATCGACGATCGCGCGGGCGCCGTCGCGGGCGCGGTGGAACAGGTCCTCGAGGCCGGCCACCGCGGGGACCCCGAGCGCCTCGAGGAGGGAGAGGCCGCTCGACTGCTCGGCCGGCGCGGCGAGGGCGACGCCGGCCACGCGCGCCTCGAGGCACACGAGCGCCTCGGGCGCCGCGAGCCGCTCCGCCACGATGACGCTGCCGGCGGGCAGCCGCGGCCGCTCGCCGCGCGCCGACGCGAGGAGAAGGCGCCCGAGCGCCTCGACGTCGCGCGCGCGCGCCATGAGGTAGGGATCGCCGGACGCGGGTCGCCCGCGCGCGGCGTCCGCGGCCAGCGACGCCACCGCGTCCTCGACGGGCATGCCCCCGGCGACGAGCGCCTCGAGCGAGTCCTCGATGTGCGCGTCGGGCGTCGCCAGCACGAGGGCCTCCGCGCTCCGCGTCGTGCGCGGGATGGTCAAGAGGCGCGCGTGCACGCGACCGGCGCGCGCGGCGTGCTCCGACAGCGCCCGCCTCAGGTCCGCGATGCCGAGGGCCCCGCGGCGGCGCGTCAGATCCGACGGGCCGAAGGACGCCTCGACGAGGCGGCCGACCACGACGCCCGTGCCTACGCCGCGACCGGCAAGGCGCATCGCGCCGCCCGACCACGCGCGCGCCGACACGTGCCGCACGACGAGGCCCGCCGCGAGCGCCACCGTGCGCAGCTCGTCGGCCGCAAACGGCGTCGCCTTGCGCTGCACGACCAGCGCGCCGAGCGCGTGGTCGCCGTGCAGGAGCGGCATCGCGAGGAAGATCGGGAACGCGTCCTCGCCCAGGCCCGGGAACGCCTTCGAGCGCGGGTCGCTGCCGAGGCGCGCCGACACCGGGCTCATGCACTCGACCGACAGCCCCGTCAGGCCCTCGCCGACGCGCATGCGCACGTGACCCGGCACCGCGACGGGCAGGCCCACGTTCGCTCGCATCACGACGTCTTCTCCCTCGCGCACGTAGATCGAGCAGACGTCGGCGCCGAGCGTGAGCGCGGCGAGCCGCGCGAGCTCGGCGAGCTCGGCCTGCAGCGGCCGCGCCCCGGGGCGGCGGCGGGCGAGGTCGAGCCCCGCGTCGAGCCGCGCATCGCCGTGGTGGATCCGGATGCCTGGCTCGCGCATCCCTCGATCCTGCCCTGTTTGGGGTTTCGCGGGGGTGTCTCTCGCGCGACATCCATTCGCGCGCACGCATGGATGCCGCGCTGCGGCGGCGGCGCAGGGCCGCTGGACGCGCCGCGGCATCCGTGACACGGATACGGACGTGATCGACCTGCTCCGGGCGCGCGTGGCCGCCCACGTCCCGCGCCGCATCGAGCCTCCCCTCGCGGGCTTCCGCGCCTCCGCGGTGCTGGTCCCCGTCCTCGTCCGCCTCGAGGGGCCGACGCTCCTGTTCATCGAGCGCGGCGGGGGCCTGGCCGCCCACGCGGGGCAGGTCGCGTTCCCGGGCGGCAAGCTCGACCCCGGCGACGCCGATCTCGTCGCGTGCGCGCTCCGCGAGGCCGACGAGGAGGTGGCCCTGCCCCCCGGCGCCGTCGAGGTCCTGGGCGTGCTCGACGAGGTGCCGACGCCGTCGCAGTTCGTGATCACGCCGGTCGTGGGCCTCGTGGCCGCGCCGCCGCGCCTGCAGGCGCACGCCGCCGAGGTCGCTGCGATGTTCGAGGTCCCACTCGACGCGCTCGCCGACCCGCGGTGCTACGAGCACCAGGGCGTCCGCGAGTGGATGGGCATCCGCTACGACATGCACGCCTACCGCGCGAGCGGCCACACCATCTGGGGCGCGACCGCGCGCATGCTGCACCAGCTCCTCGGTATCGTGCGCTAACCTCCTCGCAACGTGGCCCTCACGCCGACCCGCCACGAGTACCGCCTCGTGCTCTCGCACGTCGATGCCGACCGCCACGTCGAGGAGAGCGTGATCGTCGCGCGCCACCCGTCCGAGACCGCGGAGCACCTCGTGCTGCGCATGCTCGCGTGGTGCTTGCTCCGCCGGGACGGCCTCGCGTTCGGCGCGGGCCTGTCCGACGGCGACGCCTCGGACCTGCAGGTGGAGGTGCCCGGCGGCGGGTACGCGCTCTGGGTCGAGTGCGGGGCGGCCGACCTCGAGAAGGTCCGGCGCGTGGCCTCGCAGAACGCGGGCGCCGAGGTCGAGGTCGTGTTCTCGGGTCCTCGACGCCGCGCCGAGCTCCTCGCGCAGCTCGCCGACCACAGGAAGAGCACCAAGGGCCTCGACCGCGTGCGCCTGCGCACCGTCGATGCAGCCCTCGTCGCAGCGCTCGCGCGCCACGAGGAGCGCCGGCAGAAGTGGACCGTGACGATCGTGGAGGGGCACCTCTACGTCGAGGCCGACGGCGAGGCGATCGACGGCGCCGTCGAGACGACCCCGCTGCTGACGGAGTAGCCGCTCGCTCGCCGCTACGGGCTCTTGATGCGCCGGCGCTCGACGGTGCGCTCGAGCTTGTCGGCGCCGCGCCGGAGCGCGAGGTGCACGGTGGTCCCGGCGGGGCCGCGGATGGCCTCCAGGGCGCGATCGAGCCCGAGCGCCGTCACGGGGCGGCGGTCCACCGCCAGGATGCCGTCGCCCGCCTGCAGGCCCGCCGCCTCGGCGCCGCCGCCCGCGAGCACGCCCTTGACGAGGACGGCGTCGTCCGCGGCGGTCAGCACCGCACCGATGCCGGCGAGCTCCATCGCGGGCTCCTCCCCGGGCCCGAGCGGCGCCAGCGTGACGCGCACGGGACCGGTCTGCCCGCCCTCGGAGACGTCGAGCCCGCTCACGATCTGGCTGTGGTGGCCGAACGCCGACACGACGATGGACTGGCGGCCCGGCGACACGCCGAGGAGCTCGAAGTGGCCCGCGCCATCGGTGACGGTGCTGCCGGGCTCCGGGACCGCCGACGGGCCGGTCTCGGTCCGCCGCACGCCGCTGGCCACCCGCGCGAGCGCGAGCGGCTTTCCGCCGCGTCCGACGACGGTGCCGGCGACGCGGCCGCCCCGCCCGAGCACGACGGAGATCGCCTGGGGCGCGTCTCCGAGCACGACGTCCACGCCCTCGCCGGGCGCGTAGCCGTAGGCGACCAGCATGACGTGCACGGGGCCCGCGGGCAGGCCGGTGAGCTCGAACGCGCCCTGCGCGTCCGCGATCGCCTTGCCGACGAGCGGCTCGAGGCGAAGCGGCCCGAGGCGCCGGTAGATCTGCACGGCGAACGCGGGCACCGGCCGGCCCGTGCCGTCCTTGACGCTCCCCGACAGCGCGCTCCCTCCACCGAGCGTCAGGGAGAGGTCGCTGCCCACGGCCACGCGCGGCGCGACCGCGGGGGCGAGGCCCGCGCGGTTGACGACGACCGCGTAGTCGGCGCCCGACAGGCCCTCGAGCGCGAAGCGGCCCTCGCCGTCGGTCTCGACCTGCACGCGCGTGTCCGGCCACGCGTCGGGCTCGTCGCCCCCGAGCGGCTCCGCGGCCACGAGCGCCTGCGCGACTGGTTTTCCGGCGGGATCCGTCACCCTGCCGGCGATGCGCCCCGACCTCGTCTGCCGCGGCGTGCCGAGGCGCAGGACGAGCTGGTGCGTGAGCTGGACCTTGCGATCCACGCGCGCGCGACCGGGCGGCGCCCCGGGCACGTGCGCCTCGAGGACGGCCTCGTCGGGCGCGCGGAACGAGAAGCGGCCTCGGTCGTCGGCGACGAAGAGGTCGCGGATCGGCAGGAGCGCCTGCTCGCCGGCGCGCGTGCCGAGGAGGCGAACCTGCGCGCCGGGCGCGGGCTTGCCCTCGGCGTCCTCGACGTGCCCCTCGTAGTCGATCGCCGGGGTCAGGTAGATCACCAGGTCGCGCAGCCGCACCTGCGGACGCGAGACGAGCTCGATCGGCGAGGTTCCCCACGCGGGCGCGAAGGGGAGATAGCCATCCGCGGACACCACCTGGAGGCGCAGCGGCCCGGACGCCCCGGCCTGGAGCGAGAACGCGCCGTCGGCGCCGGCTCGCACGCTCACGTCCTTGCCACCCGAGCCGAAGATGAGCTCGGCCCCCGGGATCGGTCGGCTCGTGCTCCACGACACGACGCGTCCCTCGAGCGCGCCGTGGACGAGCGAGCGATCGACCTCCGCGAAGGCCGGGCGCGCCGGCATGGGGCCGTCGGGTGGCGCGGGCGGCCAGCGCCAGAGGACGAGGCCGGCCGCCGCGAGCACGAGGGCTCCGAGCGCGAGGGCGATGGGTGCTCGCCTCCTGCCGCCCGCCCTCTCCAGCGCCGCGAGCGTCGCCGCGGCGGACGGGAAGCGCCGCGCGGGGTCCTTGTCGAGGAGGCGCAGGATGACCTCGCCGAGCCGCGCCGGCACGTCCGGGCGCAGCGACGACGGATCGGCCACCTCGTGATCGAGGTGCGCGGCAAAGAGCTCCATCGGCGTCGCCCCGGCAAAGGGCCCCTTGCCGATCAGCATCTCGTAGAGCACGATGCCGACGGCGTAGAGGTCGGCGGCGGGCCCCGTGGGATCGCCGCGCAGGACCTCGGGCGCCATGTAGCCCGGCGTCCCGCCCACCCCCGACTGCGTGTGCTGGCCGCTCGCGACGAGGTCACGCGGTGGCCGGTGCGTCGGCTGGGAGCGCGCGAGGCCGAAGTCCATGAGGACCACGCGGCCGTCGTTGCACAGCATGATGTTGGCGGGCTTGAGGTCGCGATGCGTCACGCCCCGCCGGTGCGCGGCCGCGAGGCCCTCGAGGAGCGCGCGCGCGATCGCGAGCGCCTCGCCGAGGGGGAGCCGACCCCGCGCGATGCGCGCCGCCAGCGTCTCGCCCCGCAGGAGCTCCATCACGATGAAGTGCTGACCCTCGAGCTCCTCGAGCGTGAACGTGCGCGCGACGTGCTCGTGCGTCACCGACTGGGCGAGGCGCACCTCCTGGCGCAGCCGCCCGAGCTCGCCCGCGTCGCAGCAGAGGTCCTTGCGCACGAACTTGAGCGCGACCGGCTGGTCCACGAGCGTGTCGTGGGCCGCGTAGACGGCGCCCATGCCGCCGGCGCCGAGCTTGCGCCCGACGACGTACCGCGACCCGAGGCGCGTGGCCTCGGCGACGACGATCTCGGGCTGCGAGGGGTCCGAGCTCGGCCCGTCGATCGTCGGCAAGAGCGCCGGATCCGTGGGGTCGCCCCCGCTCGACGGCCCGGACATGCGGAGATTGTAGCGCGAGCCCGTCCACGTCCAGGTCCACGTCCACGAGAGGGTCGGCCCGCGGCGCGGCGGGGGGAGAAACTAGAGCACCGAACGGGTTGAACTGCGTTGGAGAATGCGGGCTTGCGCAGGCCCGCTGATCCGTGGACGAGCGCCGTCGCTGAAGGCTTCGGGCTTCAGGCCTCGGGCTTCAGGCTCCGGATCCGGGTCAGAGACCCGAA
>CAZQJC010000159.1:0-27443 GCA_964593795.1 uncultured Myxococcales bacterium
CGACTCGGCAGGCGTCGAGCGGCCACGCAGCGCACGCGCACGCTCCGTTCCCGACCAGCATCGCCTCGTCATGCCCGAGTTCTCGGCAAGGCGCTCCGACTGTTGCGGGGCCCCTCTCCCGACGGGAGAGGGGCGATTGCGCGACCCCAACGCTCTGCGGGGGTGAGGCCGGGCGTGGTGTAAGGGGCCAGAAGTTCTGGGGTGCTGGACTCCCAGAAGAACATTCCATCTGCCTAGGCAGATGTGACGAATCATGAGAGCGCCGGGCTACCTCGACGCGAGCCAGGCGTCGAGCTCGGCCAGGTGCTTCTTGCGCTCGTCGGGCGGCTCCTTGTCGAAGTGTGCGCGCGCGCGCTCGAGAAGGGCGCTGCCCTTGCGGCGATCGCCGCGGGCCCACACGAGCTTGGCGAGCCCGAGCTCGATCTCGCCGACGTCGGGCAGCTCGTCGACCTTCGGGTGCGCGAGCGCGCGCTCGAGCGCCTCCTCCGCCCGCCTCGGCTGGCCGAGCTTCTCGTGGACCTCGCCGAGCACGGCGAGCGCGCTCGGCACGTCGGGGTAGGGCGTCTTGATGCGATCGCCGAGCTCCACGGCGCGCTCGAGCACGGGCACCGCCTCGGCGGGCTGGCCCGCCCACTTGAGCGCGTCGCCGAGCTGGACGAGCGCCTCCACCACGGCCGGGTGGTCGCGCCCGCTCGCGACCTCGCGGAGCTCGAGCGCCCTTCGCATGGCGGCGATGGCCTCGTCGCGGCGGTCGAGCTTGCGCAGGATGTAGCCGAGCTGGAGCTGCGCGGACACGAGGATCGGGTAGTCGCGCCCGAACAGCCGCTCGAACATCTCGCACGCGTGCTGGATCGCGACGAGCGCCTCGGCCGGACGACCGGCCTCGGTGAGCGCGCGTGAGAGCCCGAGGTGCATCTCCGCCATCTGCAGCGAGGAATCGCCGGTGAGCCTGCGCTGCAGCTCGATCCCGCGCCGGAACGCGGCCACCGCGTCGTCGAGCTTGCGCTCGTTCGTGAGCACCGACGCGATCTGGCGCTGCAGGAACGCCTCGAGGTCCGGCCGGTTTCCCACGCGGCGCAGCGCGGCCTCCGCGAGGTCGAGCGCGAGGTGCGCGGCCTCGAAGTGGCGTTGCTGCGAGCCACGCAGGAAGCCGAGGAAGGACAGCGCCCGTGCGGCCACGTCGTCCCGCCCGGCGGCGACGGCCTCGGCGGAGGTGCGCCCGAGGCCAGCCACCGCCTCGTCGAGGCGACCGAGCTGGAACGAGGAGATGCTCGTCCAGTACCGCGCCTCCGCGGCGGCCCCCGCGAGGTGCGCGTGCTCGGCCGCGGCGAGCGCCCCTGCCGCCAGGTCGGCGCCCACCTTGTGCTTGCCGGCGCCGAGGTGCGCCTTGGCACGCGCGATGTCCTCGTCCACGGCGCGGGCGCGCTCGCGCGCCGGGCCCGCGGCGGGCAGGCGCTGGCCGCTCGCGAGGAGGCGCTCGGCGGCGCAGCTCGACGGGGGATCGAGCGCGCTCGCGGCGCTGGTCGCGCGGTCCACCACCGACGCATCTGCGTGCGCGAATAGATCGGCCAGCGTGCCCTGCTCGGCCAGGCGCGCGGACAGGCAGGCCATGCGCAGGTCGAGCATCTCCTCGGATTGCTCGCCGCGCAGGCGCGTGGCCTCGCAGGCCTCCGTGTGCGCGCGCGTCCACTCGGAGGCGAACCGGTCGAGCGCGGTCGTGGCGTTCCGCAGGGCGCCCTGCGCGTTCGGGCGACCGCTCGCGAGGAAGGCGCGCGCCACCTCGGCCTTGCGCGCGGCGTCCCACACCCCGGCGAGCTTGCGGTCGGCGCCCTGGCAGAGCTGGCCGCGCCGGCCGGACAGGGTCTGCTGAGCGAGCACGACGGCGGCGATGGTCGCGAGCGCCCCGGCGACGAGGGCCAGCCTGCGCCACGACGCGCGCGGGTCGCGCGAGAGGTCGGCGAGCATGTCGCGCATGCTCGGGTAGCGCTCGGCGGGTTCGATCGCGAGCCCGCGCAGGACGACCTTGAGCAGCCAGCCCGGGCAGCGCGAGCGATCGGGCACCACCGGGCGTCCCGCGGCGATGGCCTCGCGCAGCTCCTCGAGCGTGTTGGCCGAGAACGGCCGCTTGCCGAACAGGGCCTCGAAGAGCGCGGCGGAGAAGCTGTAGACGTCCGCGCGCGCGTCGGCGACGGCGCCGTGGAAGAGCTCGGGCGCCATGTAGATCGGCGTCCCGACGAGCGCGCCGGTGGCGGTCAGCGGCGTCTCGAGCATCTGCGGCCTGCGGCCGGAGCCGGGCGTGGCCGGGATCGACGTCGCGGGCTCGAGCGTGCCGAGCGCGCGCGCGAGGCCGAAGTCGGTCACGACGACCTCCCCGGTGCGCGAGACGAGCACGTTGTCGGGCTTGAAGTCGCGGTGCACGAGGCCCGCGTCGTGCGCGGCGGCGAGGCCCGCGCCGGCCTGCCGGTACACCGCCACGATCTCGCGCCACGAGCGCGGCCGCTCGCGCAGCCACGCGGTCAGGGTGCCTCCGTCCACGAGGGCCATCGCGACGAAGAGCTCGCCCGGCTGCGTGCCGACGTCGTAGACGTCGATGAGGTGCGGGTGACGGAGGCGCGCCATCGCCTGCGCCTCGCGCTTGAGGCGATCGATGGTCTGGGAGGACTCGACGCCGTCGACCTCGTGCAGGATCTTGAGCGCGACCTTGCGGTCGAGCTCGGGGTCGTAGGCCGCGTAGACGATGCCCATGCCGCCCGCGCCGAGGACGTCGAGGATCACGTAGCGAGCGACGGTCTGACCGCGGCGGAGCTGCTTCGAGACCGGAGGGGCCGGGGCGAGCGCGGTCTGCTCGAGCGTCATCGTGCGCGAGAGCGCGAGCGTCGCGCGGCACCGGGCGCAGGTCTCGAGGTGCGCGCGGTCGGCCTCGGCGTCCGCCGGCGGCGCGCCGGCGGCCCACGCGCGCAGCCGCTCGGTCGGCAGGCAAGCCACGGATGCACGTTACCGCGTTCGCGCGGCGCGGTCAGCGCGGGTCAGCCGCGCCCGGGGCCGCCGCGACTGAGGAGGCGAATCGTGCGGTGCGACTGGTCGAAGGTCGCGACGAAGCGCTCGAAGAAGTCGCTGCCGAGGCGCGCGTGTCCCTGGCCGGCGCGGATCGAGCGCGCGGGGATGTGGTGGCCGCCCACCCGCGCGGTCTGGCCGCGCGCGCCCCCGGGCAGGGTCAGGAAGCCATCGGCGCCGCTGTCGAGCAGGAGCGACAGCGTGCGCTCGCCGATGCGCACGTCGATCGCGGGTACGCCCTGCAGGTCGGACAGCTCGAGCACGGTGTTGCCGTCGGCCTCGGGCAGGCGCCCCGGCGACAGCAGCAGGCGCCGGCGCGGCATGTCGAGCGTCGCGAGGACACCCGCGAACACGTTCATCGAGAGGACGCCGCCGAAGGGCGTGCCGAGGATCTGCCTGGGGCCGTCGGGCTCGCTGACGACCGCGGCGAAGCGAAGGAAGCGCGCGCGGCCGAGCTCGAGGCTCGGCACCTGCACCATGCGCGTGCCGGCCCCCGCGAGCTCGCGGCTGTCGTCGGACGGCAGCACGGGCAGCGCGAGCGCGCGGGCGACCTCCGGCGACAGGACGCTCATCGACGTGCCAGTGTCGAGGCCGAACCAGTAGGGGCCGCGCCCCGAGAGGCGCGCCCGCACGAGCGGCAGGCGCATGCCGGTGACGAGCCGGACCTCCTCGGTCGTCGAGAGATCGTGGTGCGAGGGCTGCGTGGGGTCGTGGTGGGCGCACGCGCCGGCTGCGAGGGCCAGGACCGCGGCGGTCACGCGCACCGATCGGAGGCTACTGGATGGGCGCATATCGGAGTCTGACACGCGGCGGGCGGAGGCGCCCGTCGGATGCGGCGTGGAGCACGTTGGCGGGCGTCGCGCCGACCGGCGTCAGCGACGCGGCTGCGCGAAGCGCTCGGCGATGAGGCCGCGGAGCCACTGTCCGAAGCGCTGGCGGAGGAGCGCGGGGTCACCGAGGCCGGCGCGCGTCACGATGCGCTCGCCGATGACCGCGTTGCCGAGCGTGACGAGGACCACGAGCAGGACGCCGAAGAGCGAGTCCTCGATGGAGATCGGCGCCCCGCCGGCGGCCGCCACGCGCCGCCCGTGCACCGCGGCCGCGATCTCGCCGAGGCGCTGCGTGCGCGCGAGCGCGGAGACCGCGGCCTCGTCCTCGGAGAGCAGGAGCCACGCGACCAGCCGCCCGTGATCCGCGCGGGCGAGCCGCTCGAAGGCGCGCTCGAGCAGGACCGCGGGCGGCAGGTCCGGGACCTCGAGCAGGGCGAGCAGCTCTCGCTCCAGCGTCTCGATGGCGCTGCGCGCGACCTCGGCGACCAGCTCGGCGCGCGAGCCGAAGTGGTGCAGCACGGCCGGGTGCGTGATGCCGGCGTCGGCCGCGACGTCCTGCAGGCGCAGGCTCGCGGGGCCGGCGGCGGTGATGCGCGCGGCGGCGGCCTCGAGGATGGCGGCGCGCGCCTCGCTCGAGGAGCGGCGCGGCGCTCGCCGGGTGGAGGTGCGTCGCGGCCGCGCCATGACCCCAGCCTAGCCCGCGGCCGGCCCCGTTTACAATATTGTCAGCAAGACGTTGACAGTCGCGTCGGTATGACTTACAGAATTGTCAGCAGGAGGTTCGCATGTCGCTCTTCTCGGACGTCACCGCCCCCTACTCCCGCCTCGAGGCGTGGGCCTACGACACGTTCATCGCGGGCGCGGTCCTCGGCTTCGTCCGCGAGCTCGGCGACGAGATGCTGGGCGCGATCCCCGCGGGCGCGCGCATCCTCGACGTCGGCTGCGGCGGCGGGCAGGCGCTCGTGCACCTGCTCGGCCGGAGGACGGACCTCCGCGGCGCCGGCCTCGACCTCGCGCCGGGCCAGGTGGCCCGTGCGGCGCGGCGGGGCGCCCGCGCCGGGCTCGGCGCGCGGCTCGAGGTCGCGCGCGGGAGCGCGATGGAGCTGCCGTGGGCGGACGCGACGTTCGACGCGGTCTTCTCGTGCGCGTCGATCAAGCACTGGCCCGATCGCGCGCGCGGCCTTCGCGAGTGCGTGCGCGTGCTCGCGCCGGGAGGTCGCCTCCTCGTGGCAGAGGTCGACCGGGGCGCGCGGCTCGACGACGCCCGGCACTTCGTGGACCGCTGGGCCGTGCCGGGTCCGACGCGCGAGCTCGGCCACGCGCTCTTCCAGCGGGTCGCCGCGATGCCCTCCCTCGACGCCGACGAGCTCGAGCGCCTCGCCGCGCCGCTCGACCTCACCGGTCGGCGCGTGTTCCGTCGCCCCGGCGTGCCCGCGGTCTTCCTCGAGGGCGTCCGCGCGCGCTGACGCGAGGGGGCGTCAGGGCGCCGCGCGGGTGAGCGCCGCGTGCAGGCGTACGGCCTCCGGACCGAGGGCCTCGATCGGCGCGCGGCTCGCAGTCATCGCGGCCTTCCACCGCGCGAGCTCGTCGGGCGTTGGCGTCTCGATCGTCACGCCCTGCTGGCGCAGGAGCCCGATCAGGTCCGTGTCGAGCTCCTCGGCGATCTGGCTCGCCGTCGGGAGCCGCGAGAGCGTCTCGGCCTCGATCGCGTCGCGCACCTTCGGCGGCAGCGCGGCGAGGGTGCCGGCGTGGAAGGCCACGAAGCCCGCCTGGGCGACGTGACGCGTCGTGGTGAGGTGGCGGATCTCGGTCGACGCCGACGACGCGAACAGGAAGAGCGGTGGCATGTCGACCGCGTCGATGACGCCCGTCCGGAGCGCGATGGCGACGTCGCGCATGTCGAGCTGCATGGTCTTCGTGCCGAGCTGCGTCCACAGCGTCTGGTTGAGCGGCGAAGGCTGGGTGCGCAGGCGCAGGCCGCGCAGGTCCTCGGGCCTGACGATGCGGCGGGCGCGCGTCTCGATCGCGCGCCAGCCGGACAGGAAGGGCGCCCCGACCAGGGTGAGCCCGTGGCTCTGGAGCTGCGCTTCGACGGCCGGCGTCAGCACCCGGGCTCGCGTCGCGCGGCGCAGGAGGTCCTCGCCGCTCGAGAAGAGGTACGGAGCGTCGAGCACGCCGAGTGGCGCCGCGTGCTCGGCGATGGCGCCCGAGCTGCCCAGCCACACGTGGACCTTGCCGCGTCGCGTGGCCTCGAGCGACGAGGACTCGTCCCCCGCGATGCCGCCCCAGCGCGACTGGACACGCACTCCGGCGATGCGACCGAGGGCGCGCGCGTAGGGCGCGGCCACCCGCTGGACGAGGGGCGAGTCGGGCGGCGCCACGCCAGCCAGGATCCACCGCGCCGCTGGACCACCGGACAGGGGCGCGCTCGACAGCAGGACGAGCACCAGCGCCGCGCCGGAGGCGTGCGCGCGACGGCCTCGCAGTGCGGCCCGGCCCATGCGCCGATGGTACCGCGCCCGGCGCATCCGCTCGACAGGTCGTCCCGCCTTTGTCATGGTCCGGGGCCGCATGGACGATCGTGAGCACTGCACGCTGGCGCTGCGCGAGGTGTCGCGCACGTTCGCGCTGCCCATCGAGGGCCTGCCGGAGCCGCTGCGGACGACGGTCACGTGCGGCTACCTGCTGTGCCGCGCCGCCGACACGATCGAGGACCACCCCGCGCTCGTGGGCATCGACCACGACGCCGCGTTCGCGCGCCTGCGCGGCGCCATCGCCGAGGCCTCGGACGAGTCCCTCGCCGCGTTCGCCGCGGCCACGGGGCCCGTCGCGCCCACCGACCCGGAGCTCGCGCTCCTCGGGGCGCTGCCGCGCGTCGTGCGCGTCGTGCACGCAGGCGCGGCGCCGTCGCGGGTGATCCTCCTTCGCTGGATCGGCGAGCTGTCGCGCGGCATGGCGCTCTACGTGGCGCGCCCGCGCAGGCCCGACGGCCTGCGCCAGCTCGAGGACCTGGCCGACCTCGAGCGCTACTGCTACTTCGTGGCCGGCACCGTCGGTCGCATGCTGACCGCGCTGTTCCTCGAGTCGCTGCCGGCGCTCTCCGCCCGGCGCCGCAGGGCGCTCGAGGCGCACGCGGAGCAGCTCGCGCTGGGCCTTCAGCTCGTGAACGTGCTCAAGGACATCGGCGAGGACCTCGGCCGCGGTGAGTGCTACGTGCCCCGCGCGCTCCTCGCGGACCACGGCCTCGACGCGCGCGACCTGGCCACGCCGCGGCGTTACCAGCACGCGCACCGCGCCCTCGAGCCGCTCTTCTCCCGCGCGCGCGCGGCGCTCGACGGCGCCCTCGCCTACGCGCTCGCGCTGCCCCCGGAAGCGGCGGGCCTGCGCGGGTTCTGCCTGCTGCCGATGTGGCTCGCCGCGCGCACGCTCGAGCGCGCGCAGGGGAACGACGCGATCTTCGGCGCGGGCGTGAAGATCGACCGCGCCGAGGTGGCGGCCCTGTGCGCCGACTGCGCCGGGCGCGTGGGCGTCGACGACGCGATCCGCGCGGGGTGGAAGGCGCTCGGCGGCGCGCGTTAGCGATCAGAGCGCCGGGACGGGCTCGCCGAGCAGCTTGCAGCGGATGAGGGCGATGGGGATCGAGCCCTCGGCGAGGAAGGCGTCGTGGAACGCGCGGTCCGAGTACGCCGCGCCGAGCTTGCGCTTGTAGTCGGCCTTGAGCTTCTCGATCTGCAGCTTGCCCGTGAAGTACCAGGAGAGCTGCGTCGGCCACTGGATCGCGCGCAGCACGTCCTCGTTGACCTTGCCCTTGCCCTTGTCCTTGCGCTGCTGGAAGTCCGCGCCCGCCTGCAGATCCCACACGCCGCTCTCGATGTTGACGTCGTAGACCACGCGCGCGGCGCGGAAGCGGTACGACCGCAGGATCGCGTGGCGCGCGGCCGGCGCCTTGCCGAGCCCGCCGTGGCGCCACAGCTCCTCCTCGGAGTAGAGGCCCCAGCCCTCGTTCTGCACGCCGTCCGGCAGGATGCTGCGGAGCGGGTCCGCGTGCAGGCGCGCGATCGCGAGCTGCAGGTGGTGCCCGGGGAAGCCCTCGTGCGCGGCGTACGGGCCCATCGAGTTGCCCCGCCAGCCGGCGAAGTGCGTGACGGTCTCCTCGCGCTCCGCGGCGGACCAGTCGTCGCGGAAGTGCTCCACGTTCCAGTAGCCCACGTTCGTGCCGACGAAGGTCGGCGGCGGGTTCATGCTGCCGCCGTCGCCGGTGAGCGGCACCATCGCGTCCGGCGTCTCGCGCGCGCGGATCGGGCCCACCGCCGCGGGGATCGTCACGAAGCCCGCGGTGACGATGGCGCTGCGCAGCGTCTCCGATACGCCGTCGTACAGGGCGAGGAGGCCGGCGCGGGTGAGCGCCCGGGCGCGCCCGCGCTCCTCGGGCGTCGGACCCGGAGCGGGCTTGGGCAAAAGCGGCGCGAGCTCGGCGAGCTCGCGGTCGATGCGCACAAGCTCCGCCTTCGCGGCGCCGAGCAGCTCCTCCGGCGAGAGCGTGACGAGCATGCTGCGCGCGAGGCGCCACCGAAACGCGTCCTTGCCGATGACGGTGAACTCGCGCGCGGGCACGAGCGCCGCGAGCGCCGCGTCGTACGAGGCGAGGGCTCTCGCCGCGTCCCTGGCCGCCGGCGAGCCGTCGAGCCCGGCCATCCCGCGGAGCGCGGCGACGAGCTTGCGCGCGGTCTCGCGATCCCGCGCGGTGACGTCGGTCGCGAGGCGCCGGGCCTCGTCGAGCATCGCGGGCACGAGCGCCCAGATGCGCGCGGGCCGGCTGCGGTCGTCGGGCACGTAGCTCGAGAAGGCGATGAGGTCGTTCGCGAGCGGCTCGAGCCAGGCCGCGGGCCGGTGCACCTGGGCGCGCTCGACGGTGAGCTGGTGGCGTGCGGTCTCGGCGCTCGCGAACACCCAGCGAAGGTCGATCTGCGCGTCGATGCCCCAGGAGCGCCAGGGCATCGCGCGCATCGCGGCGAGGTCGCGATCGAGCCGCGCCACGAGCGCCTGCACCGCGGCCGGCGCGTAGCTCGGCACGCGCACGGCGTCGTCGAAGAGCCCGCCATTGGCCGCGACGCTCGGGTCGATGGCGAACACCACGTCGAGGACGTCCCGCGCCACGCGCACGAACGCGGGATCGCCGGGGATCGCGAGCGTCGCGAGCCGCGCGGGGCGCTCGGCCGCCGCGGTCGTGCCAGGGGCCGTGGCGGAGGCCGCGGTCGCGGAGCACAGGGCGATCGCGGCGAGGGCGGGGACGGCGAAGGGGCTCGGGCGCCTCATGGGCCCTTCCTACCTCGCGGGAGTCGCCCCCGTCCACGCCCTCGTCCAGGGGCACGAGGGACAATGTTGCGCGGACTACGGCGAGCCGAGGGCGAGGTACGCGGCGAGGGCGCCGCCGAGCAGCGTGAGCAGGAGCGCGAGGGCCGGGCCGAGCGCGCCGGTGGACGTCAGGGGCTGCCCCGCGACGATCGCCCGGCGGATGCGCACGTACTGCACGCCGGCGAGCGCGCACGTGAGCGCGCCGAGCCCCACGAACAGCACGCCGAGCCACCCCGGGACGTGCGGCTGCGGGCCCGCCTCGTGCGCGAAGACGCGCATCCACACGTGGAAGCGCGCGATCACGAAGCCGAGGCCGATGAGCGCGAGCCCCGTGCGCAGCCAGGCGAGCAGCGTCCGCTCGTTGGCCTGCAGGAAGCGGAGATCGGGGCCGGGCGACTCGGGCATGCGCGCCGAGCGTACTCGATCAGCGGGCACCGCTCCGGAGCCAGCGCCCGAGCGCCTGCAGCGGGAAGTAGTGCCGGTACAGGTGATAGCGCAGGTAGAAGTGGTTCGGGAACCCGGTCGCGGTGAACTCGGGCTCGGGCCACGTCCCTGTCTCGGCCCCGGCGCCGACGACCTGCCGGTCGCAGAGCCAGCGCACGCCGCGCGTGATCGCCGCGTGGTCGTGCGGCAGGTAGCCGCCGAGCGCGAGGAGCGCCCACGCGGTCTGCGACGGCGTCGACGCCCCGCGCCCCATCCACGCGCGGTCGCGGTACGCGAGGACCGACTCGCCGAAGCCGCCGTCGGCGTTCTGCACGGAGACGAGCCACTCGAGCGCGCGCGTGACCTGCCGGTCGCTGCGCGGCACGCCCAGGCTGGACAGGGCGCAGAGGGCCGCGTGGGTGCCGTAGACGTAGTGCACGCCCCACCGCCCGTACCACGAGCCTTCGGGCTCCTGCGTGCGGCGCAGGTACGAGACGCCGCGGGCGATCGCGCCCTCGCGCGCCTCCGCGCCGGGCGCGCCGCGCAGCGCCCCGAGCAGCTCGAGCACGTGGCCCGTCACGTCGGGGGTGGACGGATCGCAGAGCGAGTCCATGTCGGAAAAGGGGATGTCGTTGAGGAACGTCTTGTCGTTGTCCGCGTCGAACGCGCCCCAGCCGCCGTCCCGGCCCTGCATGCCGAGCATCCACCGAAGGCCGCGCTCGATGGGCGCCGTCCCGAGGGCGCCTGGGCGCTGTCGCAGGAGCACCGCGAGCACCGCCGCCGTGTCGTCGACGTCGGGGTAGTGGCGGTTCTCGTACTCGAAGGCCCAGCCGCCGGGCTCGAGCGCCGGGCGAAGGACGCTCCAGTCGCCGCGCACGTCCAGGACCTGGCGCGCGGCGAGCCACTCGCACGCCTGCGCGACGCGCGGCTCCTCGGCCGGCACGCCGGCCTCGAGCATCGCCGTGGCGGACAGGGCGGTGTCCCAGACGGGCGAGACGCACGCCTGCATGCGCAGGCCGCCCGCGTCCGCGAGCGCGAACCGCTCGATCGCCTCGAGCCCGCGCCGCACCGGCGACGACTCGAGCGCGTGCCCCGAGAGGCGCAGCGCGAGCACGCTGTTCATCATCGGCGGGAAGATGCCGCCCCAGTCGCCGCTCGGGTCCTGGTGCTCGAGGATCCAGCGCTCGCAGGCGGCGAGCGCGCGGTCGCGCAGCCTGGCCGGCGCGTGCCGGTCGTAGGCGCGAAGGAGCGGCTCGCCGAGCGCGAGCACGAGGCGCATTCCCGGGCCGCGGGTCGCCAGGACCGACAGCGCCGACTGGCCGAAGCGCGCGTCCTTGTGCGTGGGATCGAGCCACAGCGCGTCGAGCCAGGGGTTCTCCGCCGAGCACCCGTTCGGCAGCGCGAACGTAGGACGGTGGTGGCCGATGACGAAGAGCGGGATCATCGTGGACCGCGCCCAGCTCGCCAGCGAGTAGACGGACACGGGGCCGCGCCCCGGAAGGAGGATGAGCTCGGGCGGCAGGACGGGCAGGGCGCTCCACGGCCAGAGGCCGAAGCACGCGAGGTGGATGCGCGTGAACACGCGCACGCGCTCGAGGCCCCCCAGCGCACGAATGCGGATAGCCGCATGGATGAGGCGCGGGTCGTCCTCCGCGTGGCCGAGGAGGCGCAGCGCCAGGTACGCCTCCGCGGTGGTCGAGACGTCCGAGGGCAGCCCCGCGGCGATGGTCCAGCCGCCGTCCGCCTGCTGGCCGCCGAGGAGCCAGCGCGAGAGCGGCTCGGCGCGGCCCGCGAGCGGCAGGCCCAGCATCTGCCACAGGAAGACGTACTCGGCCGTGAGCGTCGCGTTCGACTCGAGCTCGGCGCACAGGTGCCCGTCGGTCCGCTGCAGCGCGCGCAGGTGGCGGATCGCGCGGTCCGCCGCGAGTCGCGCCCTGCCGCGGAGGTCGTCGTCCCTGGTCGGCGCTTCGAGGGCGGTCATCGGCCTCGCGAGAACACCACCGGCGGCACGAGGGGTCAAGGGCGGGGCGCCGCGCCGTATGATGCGGCGTGCGCCTTCGGGGCCCCCTGTCGCCGTGCGTCCTCGCGGGGGCGCTCGCCCTCGCGTGCGATCGTGCGCCCGCGCTGGTGCTCGAGCAGCCGCCCGGGGTCGACTGCGCGTTCGGCCCGGGCGCCCGCGCGGCGGAGACGCTCGGGCCCGGCGCCGCCGCGGCGCGCGCGCACCTCGGCCACGTCGTCGTGCTGATGCAGGAGAACCGCTCGTTCGACCACCTGCTCGGCCGCCTGCGCGCGCTCGGCCGCGACGTGGACGGCTTCGCCGACGACTTCTCGAACCCCGACGGCCGGGGCGGGCGCGTCGTGGCGGCGCGCGCGACGACCACGCGGCTCGCGCCGGATCTGCCGCACAAGGCGGCCGACATGCGCGCGGCGTGGAACCGCGGGGCGATGGACGGCTTCTTCCTGCGGGCGGCGCGCACGGGCGACGGCCGCCGCGCGCTCGCCTACCACGACGAGGGCCAGCTCCCCTTCCTGTACTGGCTCGCGGGCACGTTCGCGCTGGGCGACCGCACGTTCTCGTCCGTCATGGGCTCGACGTGGCCGAACCGCGACTTCCTCTACGCCGCCACGAGCGACGGCGTGCACGACACGGACGAGCGCGAGATCCACGTGCCGACGCTCTTCGACGCGCTCGACGAGGCGGGCGTCTCGTGGGCGGTCTACGAGAACGGCTCGTCGCGGCAGTGGTGCATCGGCTGGCGCGACGGGCACAAGGGGCTGCGGCGCCTCGACGACGTGTTCACCGACCTCGCGGCCGGCACGCTGCCCGAGGTGGTGTTCGTCGATCCCGACTACGACGACCACCCGCCGCTCGACGTGCAGTTCGGCGAGGACTGGGTGCGCCGGCTCGCGGTGGCGCTCTTCGCGAGCCCGGTGTGGCCGGACGCCGCGCTCGTCCTCACCTACGACGAGTCGGGGGGCTTCTTCGATCACGTGCCGCCGCCGCGCGCGTGCCTGCCGTCGTTCGAGCCGCGGCAGCTCGGCTTCGATCAGCTCGGCTTCCGCGTGCCGCTCGTCGTCGTCTCGCCGTGGGCGCGCCGCGGGTTCGTATCGCACGCGCCGCACGAGACGGCGTCCGTCACGCGCCTCGTCGAGGCGGTGTTCGACCTGCCGGCGCTGACGATCCGCGACGCGAACGCGTCCGCGCTCCTCGACCTCTTCGACTTCGAGTCGCCGCCCAGGCTCGAGGTGGGAGAGGTGCCGGCCTCGGGGTTCTCGGGGCGGTAGGGGCATGTTGCCCGCTCCGAACCTTGACGGCCCCCGCGCGCGGGCGTGTAGTGGCCGGATGCGTGCGGGGGTAGTGGTCGTGTGCGCGGTCCTCGCCTGCTCGAGCGAGCGGGCCGGCGGGGATGGCGCGGGCGCGAGCGAGGGCGCGGGCGCGCGCGATGGCGCGGCGGGCGGCGCGGGCGCGGCGGGTGCGTGCAGTCCCTTCGCGATGAGCCAGAGCGCCGACTGCCGGGCGTGCATCGTCGCCGTCTGCGACGCGCCGGCGACCGCCTGCTTCGGCCCGGCGTGGCAGTCCGGCGAGGCGCGAGGTGCGCCCTGCGAGCAGTTCGTCGGCTGCACCTGCGCGTGCGGGCAAGGTGACATGGCCTGCCAGTCGGCGTGCCTCCTGACGGCGCCTTCCGCGTGTAGCGCCTGCCTCGTGGAGACCTCGCGGTGCATCACGAGCGGCTGCAGCGCGGCGTGCAACGCCTCGCCGCCCATGGGGTGCAGCTCCGGCGGCGGCGGGACGAGCGGCGGCCCCATCGACGGCGGCGCGGTGCCGGGCCGCAGCGTGACCTGCACGCGCACGGGCGCGACCACATGGCACTGCACCTGCTACGGCGCCGGCGCGCCGACGATGTGCGACACGACGTCGGCCGACCCCTGCGGCCCCTCCTCCTGCTGCCCGCCCTGAGCATCGTCAGCGCAGGCGCTCGCGGCAGACCTCCACGAACGCGCGCGCGGCGTGCGACAGCGGGCCGACCGTCGGCGTGACGAGCGCGACCTCGCGCCTCGGGCCGTCGTCGAGGGCGATGCGCACGAGCGCGCCGCGGCGGGCCTCGTCGGCGACCGCGAGCTCGGGCACCACCGAGACGCCGAAGCCGAGCTCCACCATGCGCTTCAGGGCCTCCACGCTCGTCATCTCCATGACCACGCGCGGCGTCGTGCCGAGGGCGGCGAAGCGCGCGTCGAGGGCGGCCCGCGTCGCGGTCGTGCGATCGAGGAGCACGAGGGGGTGCGGGGCCAGCTCCGCGAGGCGCACGCGGGCGCGCGCGGCGAGCGCGTGGCCCGGCGCGCACACGGCGACGTCGCGCTGCTCGAGGAGGGGCTCGGCGTGGACCGCGGCGGCCGTCTTCCTGCGGGCCCGTCCGAGCCGCGCGGGAAGCGGCAGCGTCACGAGCGCGACGTCCACGCGCCTCGCCGCCGCGAGCGCCGCGACGATGGGCGAGGGGCGCAGGCGGAGGCCGAGGTCGAGCTCGGGGTGCCGGGCGCGGAACGCGGCGAGGACGGGCGGCAGGAGGTAGCAGGCCAGCGTGTCGGTGGTGCCGAGGACGAGGCGCCCCGCGGTGAGCCGCTGGCGCTTGCCGATGGCGGCGCGGGCGGCGGCGAGCTCGCCCAGGGCGCGCTCGGCGTGCGCGCGCAGGATCTGCCCCGCGTCGGTGAGCGCCACCACGCGCCCGTCGCGCACGAAGAGGGGCTCGCCGAGGCCTCGCTCGAGGGCGATCACGGCCTGGCTGACGGCCGACTGCGACTGCCCGAGCGCCCGCGCGGCGCGCGAGAAGCCGCCCTCGCGGGCGACGGCGAGGAAGGCGCGCAGGCGCTCGGTGCGGAGCGGCGAGTCGTCCATCGATTTTACTTATCGATCGTATCACCG
The DNA here is from genome assembly GCA_964593795.1 of uncultured Myxococcales bacterium. Lineage (GTDB taxonomy): Bacteria > Myxococcota_A > Polyangia > JAHFDS01 > JAHFDS01 > JAHFDS01. Next base: position 14,581 of record CAZQJC010000159.1, read on the forward strand.
ATCATGCGCTGGAACGATGGGCCGACCGTGGGTCATGCTGGGCGCATGTGGATCCTCGAGGGCTCGCCCGCGCTGTCCCCGCCGCGCCTCGCCGCGCTCGCCGCGCGCCTGCGCCGCAAGAACCCCGGCGTCACCGCGGTGGGCGCCCGCTTCGTGCACCTCGGCGACGTGAGCCGCGCCCTCGAGCCGGCCGAGGAGGCCGTCCTCCGGCAGCTCCTGACCTACGGCCCGCGCGAGGCGGGCGCCCCTGCGCCGTCCGGCCGGGTGCGCGTGGTCGTGCCTCGGCTCGGCACCATCTCGCCCTGGGCGTCGAAGGCGACCGACATCGCGCACCTGTGCGGCCTGGCGGTCGTCCAGCGGCTCGAGCGCGGCGTCCTCTACGTGATCGCGGGTGAGGTCGCCGACCAGGCGGCGCTCGACGCGGCGCTGCACGATCGCATGACCGAGAGCGTCCTCGAGCGCGTGGAGGACGCGGCGCGTCTGTTCGAGCACGCGGCGCCGGCGCCGCTCCGCACCATCGACCTCGGCCGGGGCCGCGTCGCGCTCGAGGAGGCCGACCGCGCGCTCGGCCTCGCGCTCGCCCCCGACGAGATCGACTACCTCGTGGAGGCGTTCCGCGGTCTCGGGCGTGACCCGACCGACGTCGAGCTCATGATGTTCGCGCAGGCCAACAGCGAGCACTGCCGGCACAAGATCTTCAACGCCGACTTCGTCGTGGGCGGCGAGCCGATGACGGACTCGCTCTTCCGCATGATCCGCCGCAGCACCGAGGCGAGCCCCGCGGGCGTGCTCTCCGCGTACAAGGACAACGCCGCGGTCTTCGCGGGGCCGACGGCGGCGCGCTTCTTCCCCGACCCGGCCTCGCGTGTCTACGGCGCGAGCGTCGAGCCCGTGCACGTCCTCTGCAAGGTCGAGACGCACAACCACCCGACCGCGATCTCGCCGTTCGCCGGCGCGTCCACCGGCTCGGGCGGAGAGATCCGTGACGAGGGCGCGACCGGGCGAGGCGGAAAGCCCAAGGCGGGCCTGGTGGGCTTTTCGGTCTCCGACCTGCGCATCCCCGGCGCGGAGCGGCCGTGGGAGCGCGACCACGGCAAGCCCGAGCGCACGGCGAGCGCCCTCGAGATCATGCTCGAGGGCCCGCTCGGCGCCGCCGCGTTCAACAACGAGTTCGGGCGGCCGGCGCTCACCGGCTACTTCCGCACGTTCGAGCTCGAGGTCGGGGCGCCCGGCGGCGCGCGCGAGGTGCGCGGCTACCACAAGCCGATCATGCTCGCGGGAGGCCTCGGCAGCGTGCGCGCGGAGCACGTGCAGAAGGGGCAGATCCCGGCCGGCGCGGCGCTCGTGGTCCTCGGCGGACCGGCCATGCGCATCGGGCTCGGCGGCGGCGCGGCCTCGTCCGTGGCGCAGGGCGCGCAGAGCGCGGACCTCGACTTCGCGTCGGTGCAGCGCGACAACGCCGAGATGGAGCGGCGCTGCCAGGAGGTCATCGACCGCTGCTGGGCGCTCGGCGAGCGGAGCCCGATCGTGTCCATCCACGACGTCGGCGCGGGGGGGCTGTCGAACGCGCTGCCGGAGCTCGTGCACGAGTCGCGGCGGGGCGCGCGCCTCGACCTTCGCCGCGTGCCGAACGACGAGCCGGGCATGTCGCCCCTCGAGATCTGGTGCAACGAGGCGCAGGAGCGCTACGTGCTCGCGATCGCGCCCGAGGCCCTCGGCGCCTTCGAGGCGCTGTGCAAGCGCGAGCGCGCGCCGCTGGCGGTCGTCGGCCACGCGACCGACGACGGCCAGCTCGTCCTCGAGGACCCGCACTTCGGCGGCCGCCCGGTCGACATGCCGCTCCAGATCCTGCTCGGCAAGCCGCCGCGCATGCGCCGGGTGGCCGAGCGCGTGGCCCCTTCGGCCGCGCCCTTCGACGCGCGCGCGCTCGAGCTGTCCGAGGCGCTGCACCGCGTGCTGCGCCTGCCGACCGTGGCCGACAAGACCTTCCTCGTCACGATCGGCGATCGGTCGGTGACCGGCCTCGTGTGCCGCGATCAGATGGTCGGGCGCTTCCAGGTGCCGGTCGCGGACGTCGCGGTGACCGCGAGCGGCTACGACGCGACCACCGGCGAGGCGATGGCGATCGGCGAGCGCCCGCCGCTGGCGCTGCTCGACGCGGCGGCCTCCGCGCGCATGGCCGTCGGCGAGGCGCTGACGAACCTCGCGGCCGCGCGCGTCGCGTCGCTCGCGGACGTGCGCCTGTCGTGCAACTGGATGGCGGCGGCCGGCCACCCGGGCGAGGACGCGCGGCTCTACGAGGCGGTGCGCGCCGTCGGCGCCGAGCTCTGCCCCGCGCTCGGCGTCGCGATCCCCGTCGGCAAGGACTCGATGTCGATGCGCACGGTGTGGCGCGAGGGGGGCGAGACGAAGAGCGTGATCGCGCCGCTGTCGCTCGTGGTCAGCGCCTTTGCGCCGGTGACCGACGTGCGCGGCACGCTCACGCCCGAGCTGCGGTTCGATGCCGGCGAGACGGTGCTCGTGCTCCTCGACCTCGGCGCCGGCAAGGACCGCACGGGCGGCAGCGCGCTCGCGCAGGTGCACGGCCAGCTCGGCGCGACCCCGCCTGACCTCGACGAGCCGGCGCTGCTCCGGGGGTTCTTCGCGGCGATCCAGACCCTCGGCGCCGCCGGGCGGCTCCTCGCCTATCACGATCGCTCCGACGGTGGGCTCGCGGTCGCGCTCGCGGAGATGGCGTTCGCGTCCGCTGGTGGTGGTGACATCACCATCCCGAGCGGGGAGAGCCCGGACGCCGCGGCGCTCTTCTCCGAGGAGCTCGGCGCGGTGCTGCAGGTGCGGACGGCGGACCTCCCCGCCGTGCAGGCGGAGCTCGATGCCTGCGGCCTCGCGGGGCTGCACCACGTGATCGGCCGGCCGACCGCGGGGGACCGCCTCGTCATCCGCCGCGGCGGGCGCGTGCTCCTCGACGAGTCGCGGACGGCGCTCCGGGAGAGCTGGTCGGACACGACGTTCCGCATGCAGTCGCTGCGCGACGACCCCGAGTGCGCGCGGCAGGAGCACGAGCGGCGCCTCGACGCGACCGACCCGGGGCTGTCGTCGAAGCTCACGTTCGATCCGGCGCAGGACCCGGTGCCGGTGGCGCTGCACGGCGTGCGCCCGCGCGTCGCGATCCTGCGCGAGCAGGGCGTCAACGGGCACTTCGAGATGGCCGCGGCGTTCGATCGTGCGGGCTTCGAGGCCGTCGACGTGCACATGAGCGATCTGCTCTCCGGCGAGGTGTCGCTGGCGTCGTTCCGGGGCCTGGCGGCGTGTGGGGGGTTCTCGTACGGCGACGTGCTCGGCGCGGGCGAGGGCTGGGCCAAGACCATCCTCTTCCACGGGCGCGTGCGCGACGAGCTCGCGCGGTTCTTCGCGCGCTCCGACGCGTTCGCGCTCGGCGTGTGCAACGGGTGCCAGATGATGTCGAACCTGCGCGAGCTCGTCCCCGGCGCCGGCGACTGGCCGCGCTTCGTGCGCAACCGCTCGGAGCGTTTCGAGGCGCGCCTCTGTCGCGTGCGCATCGAGGAGAGCCCGTCGATCCTGCTGCGCGGCATGGTGGGCTCGGAGCTCCTCGTCGCCGTCTCCCACGGCGAGGGGCGCGTCGAGCACGCGTCCGAGGCCGCGCGGGCGGCGCTCGAGTCCTCGGGGCTCGTCGCCGCGCGCTACCTCGACAACCGCGGCGCCGTGGCCGCGCGCTACCCCGACAACCCCAACGGCTCGCCGGACGGCGCGACCGCCGTGACGACCCCCGACGGGCGCATCACGATCCTCATGCCGCACCCCGAGCGCGTGTTCCGCGCCGTGCAGCACTCGTGGCGGCCCGAGGGCTGGGGCGAGGACGGGCCGTGGATGCGCCTGTTCCGCAACGCGCGCGCGTGGGTCGCATGAGCGAGGCCGAGACCCACCTCGACCTCGGCTACGCGTACGCCGAGCAGGGCCTCGTGCCCGACGCCATCGGCGAGCTCGAGCAGGTGCTATCGCTCGGAAACGAGGAGCAGCGCCTCGCGGCGGCTCTCGCGCTCGGCGGCCTGCGCGACCGGCTCGCGGGGCGGCGCACGGTCACGATGCGCAGGCTCCTGCACCGGACGGGCTTCGTCCAGGCCATCGAGCAGCTCCTCGCGCAGACGCCCGACCGCCTGCGGCACCCCGCGGATCGCCCGGACATCGCCGCCGAGTCCCTCTTCTCGGCGCTGCCGCCGGGCCACGAGCCCGCGGACAAGCTCGTGCTCGGCCTCTACGAGGAGGACTCGCTCGTCGGTTGCGCGGACCTCGTGCGCCGCTGGCCGGAGCCGCACGTCGCGACGATGAACCTGCTCCTCGTCACGGCGTCGCGGCAGCGTCGCGGCCTCGGTCGCGCCGCGTACCGGCAGCTCGAGGTGGTCGCCCGCGGCTGGGGCGGCGCGTCCTCCGTGCGGTGCGGCGTCGCGGAGGACGACGCGGCCGCGCGGGCGTTCCTCGCGCGGCTCGGCTTCGGCGAGACCGGGGAGCGCCAGCGCGCGCAGACGGCGGCGGTGATCGTGCTGGAGAAGACGATCGGGGACTGAAGATCCGTCGGAAGATCGACTGATCCGGATTCGTGCTCGTGCTCGTGCTCGTGCTCGTGCTCGTGCTCGTGCTCGTGCTCGTCCGGGACCGGGACCGGGGTCAGCCGAGCGCGTCGGCGCCCAAGAAGCGCTCGAGCAGCTTGGTCAGCATGGCCACGATTCGCAGGAGGATGGTTTTGCCGGTGGCCACCTGGTCCGGCGTGAGCTTGCGCCTGGCGACGAGGCCGTCGAGGCAGGCCGCGCATTCGAGGGCGGAACCGCGAGCGATGTCGAGGAAGCGGCAGCGGTCGGCCGCGGATCGCTTGCCGTTGCCCTCGGCGATGTTGTTCGCGATCGACTGGCTCGATTCGTCGAGATGCCTGATGGCCGCAGAGCGGATCGCGACGAGCGGCCCGTCGAGCAGTTCCCGACCCAGGCGAGGAACTCGGTGGCCTTGCGGTAGACGTCGAGCTTCTCGTGGTCGAAGGTCCAGGGCTCGTGCATGCCGTGGTTGTCGGCGGCGCTTCGATGAAGTTGCGGGAATGCCCTGATCGGAAGCGGGCTTGGGACGCATGGGACGCAAGCGGACCGTCGAGCCGGCGCGGAAACAGGTGGTCATGCGCTTCGAGGTGCAGGAGGATCTGCTGCCGCCGACGCACCCGGCGCGGGTGCTGTGGGCGGTCACTGGCACGCTGCCGCTCGACCGGTTGCTCGAGCGGTCGCGCTCGTTCGAGGGGGAGGCTGGGCGGCCGACCCTGTCGCCGCGCATGAAGCTGTGCCTGTGGCTCTACGCGATGTCGCAGGGCATCGGCAGCGCGCGTGAGATCGAGCGGCTGTCGGCGACGGATGACGCGTTCAAGTGGATCCTCGGCGACTGCTCGGTGCACCACGACACGCTTTCCGAATTCCGCGCGCAGCAAGGCGACGCGTTCGACGGGCTGCTAGCGGACGTCCTGGCCGCACTGATGCACAAAGGCGTGCTTTCACTGGACCTGGTGGCGCAGGACGGGATGCGGGTCCGCGCCGCGGCGAGCGCGCCGTCCTTCCGCAGCTACGGGTCGCTGCTCAAGTGCCGTGAGCAAGCAGCGCTGCACGTCAGGGCCGTGCTCGCGCAGGGCGACGATCCTGAGCTGACGCAGGCCCAGCGGGCTCGCCGGATCGCGGCGGCCAGGGACTTCCAGCGGCGCGTCGAGGAGGCGATCGACGTGGTGGGCGAACTGCGTAAGGAGCCGCGGCGGAAGAAGGAGCCCCGCGCCTCGACGACCGATGCACAGGCGCGTGTCATGAAGATGGCCGACGGTGGCTTTCGTCCTGCGTACAACGTGCAGTTCGCCACGGCGGGATCCCCGATGGGCGGCCCGCGCACGATCGTCGGTGTGCGCGTCACGAATGTCGGCAGCGACATGGGCGCCATTCCACCGATGCTCGACGACATCGAGCGGCGCACGGGCCAGCTACCAACCACCCTGCTCGCCGACGCCAACCACACCGCGCACGACGGCATTCGCAACGCGACCGAGCGCGGCGTCACCGTGATCGCCGCCGTGCCGGAAACCAGCGCTGACCCTGGCCGACAGGCTGCGTACGACGCCCCGATCCAAGCGTGGCGGGAACGGATGGAGACCGACGAAGCGAAGCGGCTCTATCGCAGTCGGGCCAGTCTGTGTGAGCTGAGCAACGCACACACGCGTAGCTTGCGCGGCGTCGACCAGTTCCTCGTGCGCGGCCTCGGCAAGGTCACCTCGGTCGTGCTGCTGTCTGCCCTCGCGACCAACCTCCTGCAGCACGCCAGCACCCTGCTGGCCTAGCAGCTGCCCGGCCGGCTCGCGACCGGCCGGCTCCGGACCCCGGACGAGCACGAGCACGAGCACGAGCACGAGCACGATTTCCCGACGGCTCTTGAAGCCGCTCGGCCGCTGGACGCGCCCCTGGCGAGCCGCCGTTGCGCGCAATGCTTGCTCGCGACGACGCCGATGTGCGCGCAATGACGGGCGCCACGACGGGCACGGGCCTTGCTGAATCCGTGCGGCATGCGACTCGAAGCCTGGATCGTGGGTATCACAGTGGCCTGCGGCGGATGCGGTGGACAGGACGAGTCCACCGGTGAGGTCGCGCTGGCCGAGGCTCAATGCGTGCCCGAGAGCATCGACGACTCCGCGTACCGCGTCGCGGTCACGCGCGATCGCCGCGACGACGCGTATGGCGCGCTGCACAACCCGACCGGGCGGCCGATCGGCGGCGGCTCCGGCTACGGCGCGTGGGTGGCGCGGCCCGCCGCGCCGGTCCGCACCGCCACCGAGCTCCGCGCCGCGCTCGCCGCCGCGCGCGCCGGGGACGTCGTCTACGTCGCCGACGACGCGTCGATCGACCTCTCACGCCGCGATCACCGCGACGACGCCTCCTGCACCACCTTCGGGCTCGACATCCCCGCGGGCGTGACGCTCGCGAGCGGACGGGGCCGGAGCGGCTCCTCGGGCGCCCTGCTCTACACGTCCACCATGGACAAGTGCGCGCTCCTGCGCACGCGCGGCAACGCGCGCATCACGGGGCTCCGCCTGCGCGGACCCGACCCGAACGTCGAGCAGGGCGACCCGGCCCTGTGCGGCAAGGAGGCGAGCGGCATCCAGGCGACCTACCGCCAGCTCTCGCGCTTCGACATCGAGGTGGACAACAACGAGCTGTCCGCCTGGCCGGGCGCGGCGGTGAGCGGCGACAACGTGATCGGCCTCCACGTGCACCACAACCACGTGCACCACAACCGCCGGCAGGAGCACGACGGCACGTGCAAGAAGGACGGCGAGCGCTGGGAGTACGGGCTCGGCTACGGCGTCTCGATGAACCGCGGGTACGCCCTCGTCGAGGGCAACAACTTCGACAACAACCGCCACGACGTCGCGAGCCGCGGCGAGCCGGGCGCGCAATACGAGGCGCGCTACAACGTCGTCGGCCTGGGCGGCATCCAGCACAGCTTCGACGTCCACGGCGGCGCGGATCGCGACACCTGCGACGCCGAGGCCGGGACGTCCATCGCGGGCACGTTCGTCGTCATCCACCACAACACGGTGCTGCAGACGAGCAAGCCCGTGGTCCACGTGCGCGGCATCCCGCTCCGCGGGGCCTGGATCTACAAGAACCAGGTGCGGCACACGACCGCCGCCGCGGCCTTCAAGCAGAGCCACACGTTCGGCCGCTTCTTCGTGGAGGACAACCGGTTCGGGAGCCCGTAGCACGGGAGCCGTAGCGTCCCCCTCAGGGAATGCCTGAGGCCGGTGGCCTCGACGGGCCGATTCGCCAAGTCGTGACGGACCCTGCCTCGTCGGGGCACGGCCACCGACGTCTGCTCCGCCGTTCCGTGCTCCGTGTTGCCTGTTGTTCTACTGTTCCATTTCGTCGTTTCCGAGGCTGCCCGTCATCGCAGCGGATTCAGATCCGGATCGGCGCATGTGTAGAATCGTGAGAGCGTGCCCTCCTAGCGCAGGTGGGCGTCGAGCAGCTCGGCGAGCGCGGGATGACCCGCGTGGCGCGCCCAGTCGGCGGGGGTGCCGTCGTACTGCGTGTCGCGACGGGTGGCGTCGGCGCCGCGCGCGAGGAGCACGGCGACCACCTCCGCGTGCCCGTGCCACGCGGCCTCGTGCAGCAGGCACGGGTCGAACGGGCGCGGCAGCACCGCGCTCGGATCGAGCCCGGCGTCGATGAGCAGCGCAAGGGACGCGGCCTGGCCGTTCATCGCCGCTGCCCATCCCGCCCGCACCCGCTCCTCCGCGGTCGCGGGCAGCAGCGCCGCCAGCACGCCGAGCTCACCGAGCCCCGCTGCGGACAGCAGCGTGTGCGGCGCGCCCAGCCCGAGGAGCGTCCGCGTCGTGTCCGTGAAGCGATGCAGGATCGCCGCCTGGATGCCGAGCGCAGGGTCCGCGCCGCGCGACACGAGGAGCTCGAGGAGCGGCGTGACGAGCCCGTCCGCGTGCGCCGGCGCGCTCGACGCCACGAGCCCCAGCGTCGAGCCACCGAGCGGGTGCGGCGCGTCTCCGGTGTGCGCGTCCACCTCGGCGCCGGCGTCGAGGATCGCCGCGGTGGACTCGAGCACGCGCGGCGGCAGGTGCGCCCCGCGGCTCGGGTTGCAGGCCACGAAGTGCAGCAGCGTCGGCCTGGCGAAGTACCCGCGCGTGACGGCGTCGCCACCCTCCACGCGTTCCCGCGCGAGCCCGGGGTGCGCGGCGAGGAGCGCGCGCAGCCGCGCCACGTCCCCGGCGTCGAGCGCCGCGACCGCCTGCCTCATCCGCGGCTCGCCGATCCGCACCTCGGTGAGCAGCTTCACGCACTCGTCCCGCTCCGCGTTCATCGTGGACTCGGCCGCCATCGCAGCGGCGGTGCGCCCCTCGGCGTCCTCGATCCAGCCGCGCGCCCCGCAATCGAGCAAGAGGCCGAGCGTCGCGACGGGCCCGTGCCACGCCGCGAGGTGGAGCGCGGTCGAGCCCCCCGGCTGGCTCCGCGCATGGACGTCCGCGCCCCGCTCCACGAGGAGCCGGATGCAGCCGTCCTCGCCGAGCGCGCTCGCGTAGTGCAGCAGCGTGCCGCCCGGGCAATCGACGTAGGGCAGCCGCTCGAAGCGGCGATCGCGCAGGGCGGGCTCGGCGTCGAGGAGCGCCGCGAGCGCGGCGGTGTCGCCGCGATGGACGGCGAGGAGCGGCGGCGTGATGTCGGCGGGGACGAACGCGCCCCGGGCGAGCAGCAGGTCGATCATCGCGTGCTTCTGGGGATTGCGGCCGCGCGTGTACGTGGAGAGCACGGAGATCATCGGCGACGCCGGGCCGTACTTGGTCTCGATCGGGGGGAAGGTGACGTCGCAGCCCGCCTCGAGCAGCCACTCGAGCCCCTCCCTCGACAGGCACTCGCCGGTGCCGAGCACGATCGGGCCGTAGGCGCTGCCGTACTGGCCGTCCGGGTCCGCCCCGGCCTCGAGCAGGATCTCGAAGAGCCGTCGCCGCGTGGCCCGCGTCGCCGGGTTGTCCCCGTCGTACCAGCACGCGTGGGCGAGACCCACGTCGAGGTCGTTCGGCGTGTAGTCGCCCTCGGCCAGCGTCCGCTCGACGGCGGCGACGTCGCGCGCGCGCACGGCCAGCGGCAGCGGTCGCCGCGCGTGCGGCACGTCCACGAGCGTGTCGGCGGTGCGGTTCATGGCCTCGACCATCGCCGCGAGCTCCGCCCAGCTCCGGCAGCCGTGGTCACGGGCGAGCTGGTGCTGAGCCTCGGAGAGCGACAGGGCCGGCTGTGCGCGGGCGAGGCGCTTGGCCTGCTTCCTCAGGTGCTCCAGGGACGGGCGTACGGGCAGGCGCTTGCGTGGCGTGGACGGTGTGGCCATGGGGAACCCTTTCCGCAGGTGCCCGTGGTCCGCTGGCCGGGCGGGAAAAGGGTCGTGGTGGCTCGCTCGCTCGATCAGGTGGGTTGGACCCTTCCCGCGGACAGGAGGCCGCCTGAACGGCCTGGAGGGAATGTAGCCGCGCCGAGGCTGCGCCATCAACCTCGCTCGGCGGCCGCTCGCGGCCACCGACTGGCCGACGTGCGACAGGTCGACCGGATCGATCGGCCTTCGTGTCCCAGATTCCGCCCGCCGATCGGTCCTCAGGCCAGCACGCCCATCGCGCGGAGCTCCGTGGTGCGCACGGGTGTGTAGGCCGGCGCGGCGGTCACGCGCAGGCGCGCGCGCACCTCCGCGAGCGGCTGCGCGAGGAGCGGCGCCCAGTCGATCGGCGGCAGCCACGCCGCGCGCAGGCCGCGACGCCAGCCGCCGAAGACGAGCGCGCGCAGCCCGCCCGCCCGCGGGTGCAGCAGCGCCGCGAGGACGATGAGGGCCACGCCGGGGTTCCGCGTCTGCGGGAGCGAGAACGCGAGCAACGCGGCCTCGCCGAGCGTGTCGCCCTTGTAGCCCGTCACCGCGTGCCAGAGGTCGTGCGTGTCGCGCATGCGCTCGTGGACGAACTGCAGGTCGGCCGGCAGGCGCCCCGCCTCGCCCCCCTCGCTCGCGGCCACGAGGCCATCCGCGGAGATGCCCTCGGACTCGACGAAGTCGAGGTAGGCGCGGCCGAGGCTCCCGTCGGGCAGGCGCCGCAGCGCCGCGCGATCGGACAGCAGCGCCACGAGGTCCGGCCGCTCGCGCAAGAGGCGCGCCCCGGACGGATCGGCCGCGAAGCGGCGGCCCATGTGGAGCCGCGATCGCCCGGTGAGCGACTCGATGATCGTGAAGACCTGCGCGGTGTCGTCGGGGTTCGCGAAGAGGGCCCGCAGGGCGCCCAGCGCACGACGCAGATCGATCGGGGGAACCTCGGCCTTGCGCTCGTCCATGCCTCGCTCCTTGTCTACACCAATGTAGATAGCAACTGTCTACATCCTTGTCAATAGCGGTCCGCCGTGCGACGGTCGCGCATGGCCCGCACGCGCCGCATCCGCCGCACCGCCGAGGAGGCGCGCACCGCGGCGCTCGATGCCGCGGAGCGCCGGCTGCGCGAGGTGGGCCCCGCCGGCATCCGCCTGCAGGACATCGCCGCCGAGGTCGGCATCTCGCACCCGACGCTCCTGCACCACTTCGGCAGCCGCGAGGCGCTCGTGCAGGCCGTGGTCGCGCGCTGCTTCGATTCGCTCGACGCCGACGTGCTCTCGGCCATCGCGTCCGTTCCGCCGAGCGAGCGCGCCGTCGAGGCGCTGCTCGACCGCGTGTTCGAGACCCTCGCCGCGGGCGGCCACGCGCGCACGCTGGCGTGGCTCGCCCTCGCCGAGTTCCCGGCGCCGCCGCACGTCGGCCGGCTCGACGCGGTGATCGCGGCCGTACACGCGCGACGCAGCGAGCGCCGCAAGACCGCCGGCAAGGCGCCGCCTCCGCTCGAGGACTCGCGCCACGGCGTCCTGCTCGCCACGTTCGCGCTCTTCGGAGAGGCCGTGCTGGGCCCCATGCTCTTCGAGCGCGCCGGCTCGGGCCCCCCCGGGCGCGGCGGCGCGCGCTTCCGTTCCTGGCTCGGCCGCCTGCTCCTGGCCCACCTCGACGCCGGCTGAGGCGCTATCCTGGACGCAATGGTCAGGTGGATCGTCTTGGGGTCGCTGGTCGCCGGGGTCGCGGGCGGCTGTGGAGCCCGCCAGGCCACGCAGCCCGCGGTCGCACCGGCCAGCCCGCGTGCACCGGTCCGCGCCGCCACGCTCGACGAGGTCGTCCGCGCCGCGTCGTCGAGCATCGTCCAGGCCGTGCGGGGCACGGCGGTCGAGCGCGCCGGCGTGGCGATGGCGCCGTTCCGCTGCGGCGACGACCCGCGCTGCCCACTCGGGACGCTGATCGCGTCGAAGGTCGAGGTCGAGCTCGTGAAGGCGAGCCTGAACCTGGTCGAGCGTGGGCGAGTGGACGAGGTCAGGGCGGAGCAGGACCTGTCCAGAAAGGGCCTCGTCGACGACGCGACCTCGGTCGAGCGCGGCCACCTCGTGGGCGCCCCGGTGTACGTGCTCGGCGTGGTGCGGGACCTCGGCCCGAGCTACCTGTTCGAGCTGCGGGTCTTGCACACCGGGACCGGACAGGTGCTGGCCGTGCGCGCGTTCGACCTGCGACAGGACGACCAGACGCTGACGCTCTTCTCGACCCCGCCCGCCCCGGACGCTGAAGAGCCGCGCGGCGCGCGCTCGAAGTCCCTCGGCACGAACGTCGTCACCGAGGGCCCCCCGCGGACGAGCCAGGGCGTCGCCGACGATCGCGAGCGAGAGCGCGAGCGCACGCTCGAGCGCGAGCGCACGCTCGAGCGAGAGCGCAATCGCAGACGCGATCAGCAGGAGGAGGCGCAGCGACAGCACGAGCGCACGCTCGACCAGATCAAGACGCGCCGGCCCACGCCGCCGTGACTTTCGATAGGCGGCAACCGTGATGGTTCCGGTTTCCGCCACGGTCTCGGTAGCTGCCTACCGTCTCCGCCAACCGCCAACCGCCAACCGCAGCCGCCAACCGCCAACGGTCAACCGTCGACCGCGACCGCCAACCGTCTTCCGTCTTCCGCTCTCCGCCCCTGTTCCGGTTCCTTGGTCCTTCTTCCTAGTGCTGCCCGTCAAGAGTTGTACGGCATTCGAGCATGACGCGCTCCTCGGCTTGCCAGGAGAAAGCAGCACTCGCGCCCGCGGAGCGGGCGCAAGACAAACACCTAGAGCACCGAACGGGTTGAACTGCGTTGGAGAATGCGGGCTTGCGCAGGCCCGCTGATCCGTGGACGAGCGCCGTCGCTGAAGGCTTCGGGCTTCAGGCCTCGGGCTTCAGGCTCCGGATCCGGGTCAGAGACC
>CAZQJC010000160.1:0-8829 GCA_964593795.1 uncultured Myxococcales bacterium
ACGCCAGGTGGGGGCAGCACTCGCGCACGCGGAGCGTGCGCAAGACCAGCACCTAGGGCCGCTCGTCGGACCAGCTGGAAGCCTTGGGAATCCCGGACGGGCAGCACCAGGTGTCTCGTTGGCTCGCGCTCCGCGCTCGCGAGTGCCGCCTGCACCACGGTCGCATGGCTCCCTCCAGGTGCAAAACCGGTCGAACATATTGACGAGCGGCACTAGGGGTCTCCCAGCAGCACGCCGGTCAGCGTGTGGTTGACGTGCAGGCCGCCGAATTGCTCGCCGTACGTGTTGAAGCCGAGCACCGGGATCGACGCGAGGGCGCGGCCGAGCGCTTCCATCGTCCCGTCGCGCTTCGCGAGCAGGTAGCGGCCGAAGCAGTTGAAGGCCACGAGCAGCGCGGGCTCGCAGCCGAGCCGCGCCTTCGCGCCCTCGAGCGCGTTCAGGGTCGAGCCGGGCAGATCGGTCGCGCGCGTCAGCCGCAGGACGACACCCTCGGCGACCGCGCAGGCGAAGCGCAGCGCGGTCCCCTCGAGCGAGCTGACGGAGCGCACGTAGGGCACGCCGTCGACGAAGCACGCGAACGGGGACGCCGAGGCGCTCGCGAGGTCGAGCTCGCCGCGCGGGAGGCCGAGGAGCTCCGCGTAGCGCTCCGCGGCGGGGCGCCCATCGAGCTCGAACACGAGGCGGCGCTCGGGATCGGCGCGCGTCACGACGGTGCGCACCTCGGTCGGCTCGTGGTGGTCGGCCTTGAGCACGACGAACGGTGAGCCCCAGCGCAGGATGAGGAGGATCGCGGCGTTCGTCAGCGTGCGGCCGCCGTAGAAGAGGTGCGCGGCCGTGTACGCGCCGCCCGCCGCCGCGGAGCCGCCCACGAGCGCGATCTCCGGCATCGTGGCCGCCATCGAGGCCGCCAGCGTCTCCTCGCGTCCCACCACGCCGTCGCAGAGCAGGAGCGCGACGTGCTTTCTCGGATCGAGGGTGCTCACCGGATCGCCGAGCGCCGCGGCGGCGCGCTCCACGGCCTGCCGCCCCGCGGCGAAGTCGGCCTGATCGACGCCCTCGAGCACGCTCGCGCCGAAGCGCAGGCCCGGCGCGTCGATCCACGCTCCGACGAGGGTGTCCTCCGAGAACCCGGCTGGCGAGATCTCCCCGGCCGTCGTGCAACCGAACGCGGGCAGCGGCAGCTCGCCGAGGGCCCGGCCGACCTCGTCGGCGTCATAGCGGGGCGAGGCGAAGCACAGGAAGAAGCCCGACGCGCCCTCGCGCGGCAGCTCCATCGAGGAGGCGAGCGCCCGCACGGCGGCGCGCGCCTCCGGCGCATTCGATCGCGCGATACGGACCCGCGTGCCCGCCAAGCGTCCCCCCGGTCGACGAAGTTAGCACGCCCCGGGAGCTCAGGGATCTCGCGCGAGCAGCCCGTCGAGCGCTTCCGCGTCGAGGCCGAGCAGCTCGCCGAGCGCGCTCCTCGTGTGCTGGCCGAGGAGCGGCGGCGCCGTGCGGACCGCGCCAGGGGTCTCGGACAGGCGCACCGGCACGCCGAGCGTGCGATGGGTGCCGGCGGTCGGGTGCGGGACCTCCACGCGCATCCCGCGCGCGGCGAGCTGCGGGTGCGCGAGGACCTCGCCCACGCCCAGGATCGGCCCGCACGCGACGCCGGCCGCGTCGAGCCGCCCAAGCCAGGTGGCCACCGTTTCCTGCGAAAGGCGCGGCACCAGGATCGCGTCGAGCGCGGCCCGGTGCTGCACGCGCAAGGGATTCGTGGCGAAGCGGGGATCCTCGGGCAGGGCGGGCAGGGCGATCGCGGTCGCGAAGGCGCGGAACATCCCGTCGTTGCCGCACGCGACGTTGAGGTGCCCGTCGCGCGCGGCATACGTCTGGTACGGGTGGATGGTCGGGTGCGCGTTGCCGAAGCGCCCCGGGACGGCGCCCGTGCCGAGGTGGATGCCCGCGTAGTAGGTCAGGAGCGAGACCTGCGCGTCGAACATGCTGATGTCGACGTGCTGGCCGCGGCCGGTGCGGGTGCGCGCGTGCAGCGCCGCGAGCACGCCGAGCGCGCCGTGCATGCCCGCGACGAGGTCCGCGACGGGCAAGCCGACCTTGGTGGGGGGGCCGTCGGGCGTGCCGGTCAGCGCCTGCACGCCGGACAGGCCCTGGACCACGAGGTCGTAGCCGCCGCGGGCGACCCAGGCGGGATCGCCCGAGTGGCCGAAGCCCGAGATCGAGCAGTAGACGAGGCGCGGGTTCTCGCGGCGGAGCTCCTCGTGGCCGAGGCCGAGGCGCGGCAGCACGTCGGGGCGGAAGTTCTCGACGAGCACGTCGGCGCGGAGCGCGAGGCGCCGGGCGAGCTCGCGGCCACCGGCGCTCTTGAGGTCGAGGGCGACCGACTCCTTGTTGCGGTTGACCGACAGGAAGTAGCAGGCCTCGCCGCCCACGAACGGCGGCCCGAACGCGCGCGTGTCGTCCCCCCCGTCCGGGTGCTCGAGCTTGATCACCCGCGCGCCGAGGTCGCCGAGCAGCATCGTGCAGAACGGCCCCGCGAGGACGCGCGTGAGGTCGAAGACGAGGAGGTCGTCGAGCGGAGACATCGGGGAAATGGTGCCGAAGATCGCCCTCGCGAAGGTCGAAAACTTGCGCCCGCGCGATCCGGGGCCTGAAATGACCCTGTGGAACATCCGATCGACGAACACGCGTGCTCGACCTGCGGCAAGCGCTTCGTCGTGGAGCTCGTCTTCCAGACGGCCTCCGTCGGCGGGGAGCGGCGCTATTTCTGCACGACCGAGTGCAGGCGGGCGGCCATCGGCGACGGCCACGTCCGGCCGCGGCGCGCGCGGCGCATCGCGGTCATCAACCAGAAGGGCGGCACCGGCAAGACCACGACCGCGATCAACCTCGCGGCGGGGGTCGCCGAGCGCGGCCACGATGTCCTGCTCATCGACGGCGACGCCCAGGGCAACATCGGCGCGTCGCTCGGCATCCGCGGAGAGCGCACGCTCTACCACGTGCTCGTCGACGGTGCGGACCCGCTGGCGGCGGCCGTGCCGGTGCGCGGGCACCTCGACTGCATCACGAGCGATCGCGCGCTCGCGGCGGCGGAGGTGTGGCTCGCGCGCCGCGACGACGCGGACCGCGCCCAGGTGCTGTCGAAGCGCATGGCGCCGGCCGACCGGCGCTACGCGTACATCGTCATGGACTGCGGGCCGTCCCTGAACCTGCTCAACCAGAACGCCCTCATGTTCGCCGACGAGGTGCTCATCCCCGTGGCGTGCGACTACCTGGCGCTCGTGGGCGTCAAGCAGGTGCTGCAGACGCTGCGCGAGGTGGACCGGCAGCTCGGCCACGGCGTGCGCATCTCGGGCGTCGTCCCGACGTTCTACGACGCGCGCGTGAACCTGGCCAAGGAGGCCATCGAGACCCTGCGCGATCACTTCGGCGATCGCTGCCTCGATCCGGTGCGGCGCTCGACGCGCCTGGCCGAAGCGCCCGTGCACAAGCAGACCATCTTCGAGTACGCGCCGATGAGCACCTCCGCCGACGACTACCGGCGACTCGTCGAGAAGTTCGTGACCCTGGGGGGCGCATGAAGCTCATGAAGTCATCGCCGCTCGACGAGGTCGCCGCGCTCGAGCAGGGCTACTACGCCGCGCCGGCGATCAGCCGCGTGGAGCCGCCCCAGGCACCTCGCAAGCCCGACAAGCCCAAGCCCGCGCACTACAAGATCGTGTGCATCTCGCTCTACAACGAGGACATCGCGCGCCTCGAGGAGATGGTGGCCGAGCTCAAGCGCCGCGGGCACACCAAGGCGAACAAGAGCGAGCTCATCCGCTTCGCTCTGGCGCAGGTCGACCTCGGCAAGTTCCCCAAGGCGCCCTGAGACGCTAATCTCTGCGCATGGAGCGCGTGCGCGGCATCGGGGGGTTGTTCTTCAAGGCCAAGGACCCGGAGCGCGTGCGCGCGTTCTATCGCGACCTGCTGGGTGTGCCGATCGAGGACTGGGGTGGCGCGCGCTTCGTCTGGCGTGACCACGATCCGCGCGGCGACGCGGCGACCGTGTGGAGCCCCTTTGCCGCCGACACGAAGTACTTCCAGCCCAGCGAGGCGTCGTTCATGGTGAACTTCCGCGTGGACGACCTCGACGCCATGCTGGCGCAGCTCCGCGCCGCGGGGGCGCCGGTGGACGATCGCATCGAGGACAGCGAGTTCGGTCGCTTCGGCTGGGTCATGGACCCGGAGGGCAACCGGATCGAGCTCTGGCAGCCGCCGCGCTGAGCTCAGTCCTCGAAGACGAGGCGGAGCAGCGAGTAGTCGTCGTCGAAGTTGTCGCGTCCCTGCGCGTCGCGCGAGAACGCCACCACGTCGTCGAGGAACGACGCACGCGCCAGCGCGCCCACGAAGGACTCGAAGGGCAGCATCTGGCCGTCGGTTGCTTTGAGCTCATAGCATCCGTCCGAGTAGAGCCAGAGGTGTGCGCCCCGGGGGATCTCGATCTTCGCGGTCTGGTAGGGCACCCCCGGCATCGCGCCGACCACCATCCCGGGGGTCTTGAGCGTCCGGACTTCGCCGCCCGACACGAGCACCGCCGGCGGGTGGCCGCCTGACGAGTACGTCAGCGTGCGGCTCGGCCGGTGGTACGCGCCGTACCAGATGGTGAAGTACATGTTGCCGTGCTCCTCCATCGGGAACGCCTCGTTGAGCGCGGCGAGCACCGCGGCGGGGTCGAGCGGATCCGCAGCCAGCCGCTGCTGTCGCAGCATCGCCATCACGCTGATGGAGAGCATGGCGGCGCCGACGCCGTGGCCGCACACGTCGAGCAGGTACGCGACGTGGTGGTCGGGGCCGATGGGGTGGTGCCCGAAGATGTCGCCGCCGAGCTGGGTCGAGGGCACGAAGCGCCAGTCGCTCGAGAAGGCCGCGCCGGGCCCGGGCGGCGGCAGGATCGAGCGCACGAACGCCGAGGCCTCTCCGAGCTCGTCGGCGAGGCGACGCTCGCTCTCGACGAGGGCGGTGTAGGTGCGCTGCTCGGCGTCGCGCAGCCGCTTCTTGTCGAGCGACGCGCCGATGCGCGCACGCAGGAGCGTCGGATCGAACGGCTTCGAGAGGTAGTCCTCGGCGCCGATCTCGATGCACCGCACGACGCTGCGAAGCTGATCCAGCGCCGAGATCATGATGACGGGCAGGTGGCGCAGCCGGGTGTCCGCCTTCATCCGCGTCAGCACCTCGAAGCCGTCGAGCCCCGGCATCATGAGGTCGAGCAGCACGAGGTCCACGGGCTCGCGCGCGAGGAGCGAGAGCGCACGCTCGCCGTCCTCCGCGCCGAGCACGGCGTAGCCCTCGCGCTCGAGCCGCCGCTGCAGGAGGTCGCGGTTCTCGGCGAGGTCGTCCACGATCAGGATCCGCTCGCCCTGGCCGCGCGGCACGACCGGGGCCACGGGCGCCTCCGGGGGCGTCTCGCCCTCGATCAGGCCCGAGGGCGCCAGGCTCGTCGGCGTGGCGGCCCACTCGCTCGTCGCGTTGCCGCGGAGCAGGCGCGCGGGCTGAAGGCCCTGGTTCACGAGCTCGAGCATCGTGCGCCCCGCGCGGAGGATGCGGCGGACGTCCTCGATCACCCCGGAGGACTCGAGCTCTTCCTCGATCATCTCGCCGTAGCCGAGGATCTGATTGATCGCCGTCCGCAGGTCGTGCCGCAGGTGTCCGAGGGCGTCCTCGTCGATGGCGCCCGGGGAGGAAGGCTGCTCGTCGTCCACTTGTTTCACCAGCATAGCGGTAAGATGCCCAACGGGG
The DNA here is from genome assembly GCA_964593795.1 of uncultured Myxococcales bacterium. Taxonomy (GTDB): domain Bacteria; phylum Myxococcota_A; class Polyangia; order JAHFDS01; family JAHFDS01; genus JAHFDS01. Next base: position 5,776 of record CAZQJC010000160.1, read on the forward strand.
GGTACATGCCGCAGATCAAGGTCGGCGACAAGATGGTCGACTCGGCGATCGTGCTCATCTCGCAGGTCGCCAAGCTGTCCCAGGAGGGCAAGACCCTCCCGACCGGTGCCGATCTCGAGAAGGCCGCGAAGGCCGCGGGGACGTTCGACGTCAACTCGACGGTGACGGCGCAGTCGACCAGCTACGAGCTCGGCAAGCGCGCGAACCGCAGCAAGCGCAAGATGTTCTTCACCGCGGCGGGGCCGGCGGTCGCGATCGGCGTCACGGCGCTGGCAGGAGGCCCGGTCACGTGGGTGGTCGTCGGCGGCGCGCTCGTCGGCGCGGCCATCGGCATCGGCATGAAGAAGGCCTGGCGCAACGCGCGAGCGGCCTACTACGAGAGCCAGTACCTCAAGAAGGTCGGCGATCGCTGGGTCTTCAAGGACGACAAGTCCGCGCTCGATGGCGTGCGCTACGTCCTCAAGAAGAAGAAGCTCTCGAAGATCTCCGACGACGTCAAGGAGCTGTTCGAGGCGATCCAGGAGTACGAGAAGCGGCGCGGCAAGCCCCTCACGTCCTGCCGGAAGGCCGCCGAGCTCGCGTACTGGTATCACCGCGTCGGTGACCTCGCGGGGCGCCTGCAGGAGCACTTCGAGTGCTTCGAGCAGTTCTACGACTTCGTGGTGGACCGCCTCGACCACAGCATGCGGACCAGCACCGAGCACGACGCCGCGATGAGCGACGCCAACATCGAGAAGGCGCTGTGCAAGGTGCACCGCTGGGTGAACCTCGAGAAGGCCGAGCACGATCGCGCCAAGTGCACCGCGCGCTCGGACAGCGACGGCGCCCACCGCCGGGCGTTCCCGCACAACTGCTGCTACGCGCACAACTCGAGCGGCAAGGCGGTGGCGCCGATGGTCTCCACCTCGACCACGCTGACGCTCACGCTGCGGCGGCAGTTCATCCGCCTGCTCAACGACGCGGCCTACCGCTGCGCCCACGGCGAGTCGATGGCGGTCGCGAGCTACACCGACGAGCGCGGCTCGGTGCAGCGCAAGCTCGACGGCACGTGCATCCTCGACCTGACCGGCAGCGACGCGCCCCACACGCCGCGCGCGCTGACCACCACGAAGATCCTGTGGGACAAGCTCGGTCTCATCACGCCCGAGCGCATCGGCCTGCCGCGCCGCGGGCAGGACATCACCTGGCCCGACGCGGAGCCGGCGCCCACGATGGCCACGCGCAGCGCGCCGACCTCGGTGGAGGAGCTCGTCGCGCCCTCGAGCTCGCGGCCGACGACCGCGAGCCTGCTCACCTCTCCCTCCAGCACGCGCACGACGCGGCCGAACCTCCTCGCGAGCGGATCGCAGTCGAAGCCGCAGGTCGACGAGGGCCTCGGCGGCCGCATGGGCGGCTCCGCGATCGGCTCGACCATCGGCTCAGGCGTCGGCTTCGGCGTCACGCAGGCGCGCGTCGCGGCCCTGCAGGGCGGGAGCACCGTGCTCCCGGAGATGGCGAAGAACGCCATCGTGACCGGCTCGACCTCGGGCGCCGGCCTCGTGCTCGCGCTCATCCAGGCGTGCTGTGACGCGCTCAACCTGCGCAACGAGGCCGCGGCGCTGCGCGAGGAGCTCGCCAAGCCCGACCTCGGCGAGGTCAACATGGAGCGAGTGATGACGGCGCTCCGGACGCTGCTCAAGGACGGCGTGTTCGAGACCGGCATCAACGAGGCCGCCAAGATGATCGAGTACGGCCACGAGTTCGCCAAGGCCATGCGCGTCTCCGTCGGCAGCATGCACTGCGCCGCCGCGTGGGAGCTGGTCTACCGGCCGCTCAAGGCGATCAAGCACCTCGACGAGCTCAACAAGCACCTGCCGCTCATCTCGATGTTCGCTTCCATCGCCACGGCGCTGTGCGAGCAGGCCGACTACTACGAGGGGCGAGACGCGCTGCGCATCGCCGAGGTGGTCAAGGTCTGGATGGACGACGGCGATCACTCCTGCTGCAAGACCTCGTCGGGGAAGCGCGACATCTGCTACGCGCCGTCGGTGGAAGAAGCGGAAGACGACCTGGGGGACGCGTAGCCGTTGGCGGAGGAGCTGCGGTTCTCGCTGGGGCGCTCGCCCGAGGAGCTCGGGCCGCTCACCGTGCGCGCCGAGGCGCTCGTGGACGGCCTCGGGCTCGGCGAGGACGTGCGCTTCGCCGTGGCGCTGGCGCTCGAGGAGGTCGTGGTCAACGTCCAGCGCTACGCGTGGGACGACGGCGCCGAGCACCAGCTCGAGGTGCGGTTGCGCGGTGAGGCGGGCCGCTCGATCGAGATCGAGGTGCGCGACGACGGGCGGGCGTTCGATCCGCTCTCCGTCGCGGCGCCGGACCTCGACGCGCCGATCGACGAGCGGCAGGTCGGTGGCCTCGGGGTGCACCTCGTGAGAAAGCTCATGGACGACGTGCGATACCGGCGCGAGGATGGCCAGAACGTCCTCTATCTGTGCAAGAGAGCCGGCGATCCAGCCGGCAAGGCGCCCGGCGAGAGCCCGGGCCAGCGAGGAACCTGACGATGGAGATCACGGACGAGACGCTCGAGGGCAACGTGGCCGTGGTGACGCTCGTGGGTCGGCTGGACGCCGGCGCCGTCGCCGCCACCGAGAAGCACATCCAGGGGGTGCTCGCGAAGGGCCCGCGGCTCGTGGTGCTCGACCTCGCTGGCCTCTCCTTCATCTCCAGCGCAGGGCTGCGCGTGCTCCTGACGACCGCGAAGCTGCTCAAGGCCAAGGGCGGCAAGCTCGCGCTCTGCGCCGTGCAGCGCTACGTCAAGGAGGTCTTCGACCTGTCCGGGTTCTCGACGATCTTCCCGCTCTGCGCCACCCGCCAGGACGCGCTTTCGCTCTAGCCTTCGAGTGGCGGCCTCGGAAGGCCGCCACCAGGAGGGGCGCGCCGCCCCTCCCCCGGATGGGCACAGCCCATCCGGGCCCCCCTCCCTGCGTCTTCGCTCGCTGCGCACGCAACGCCCTTGCGGCTCGCTGCGCTCGCCGCGAAAACGTTCCGAGAGCAGCGCGACCGGCTCGCAACACTGGC
>CAZQJC010000161.1:0-32004 GCA_964593795.1 uncultured Myxococcales bacterium
GCTCCGCGCTCGCGAGTGCCGCCTGCACCACGGTCCCATGTCGCCCTCCAGGTGCAAAACCGGTCGAACATTTGACGACCGGCACTAGTTGCAGCGCTCGCGTGAGTTGATCCCACGAGCCTAGCTTGCGAAGCAAGCGGAGCCCGAGCCCAGCTTGCGAAGCAAGCGGAGCCCGAGCCCAGCTTGCGAAGCAAGCGGAGCCCGAGCCCGTTCCGGATCCGATCGGGCTCGGGCTCGCGCTCGGGCTCGAGACGGTATCAACCGAGGTGAGCCTTGGGGTTAGGCGAACGACGCCGGGGCCTTCCCGGGACCACCTCGCGCATCACGGCCGCGAGGGCGCGCAGCGCCGGCCCGAGGGACGACTGCCGGCGCCACACGAGGGCGAGCGTGCGGTGGGCCCCGGGCGCGGCGATCGGCCGGACGCGCAGGCTCGCGCGGCGGACCTCGGTCGCCACGGCGAGCGCGGGCAGGAGCGTCACGCCGGCGCCGCCGACCACCATCTGCACGAGCGTGGTCAGGCTCGTCGCGTGGAAGGCGCCCTCGTGCGCGTGGGCCGCCCCGCACACCTCGAGCGCCTGGTCGCGGAAGCAGTGGCCGTCGTCGAGCAGCAGGATGTCCGTCCCGCGCAGCTCGGCGGGACGGACCGGCGAGGCCTTGCGCGCGAGGGCGTGGCCTCTCGGGGCGAGGAGCACGAACGGATCGTCGGCGAGGACCTCGTGCTCGACGTCGCCGAGGTCGGCCTCGAGCGCGACCAGGGCCGCCTCGAGCGCGCCACCGGCGAGCGCCGCGACGAGCACAGCGGTGCGGTCCTCGCGCCAGGCGATCGTGAGCCGTGGGAAGCGGGCGTGCAGCCGCGGCGCCACGCGCGGCAAGAGGTACGGCGAGATCGTGGGGATGACGCCGATTCGCACGCGCCCGGCCAGGGGATCGCCCGCGCGCCGGCCCGCCTCGCGGAGCTCGTCCGCCTCCACGAGCAGGCGTCGCGCGCGCGCCACGACCTCCTGCCCCGCGCCCGTGACGAGGACGCGCCGGCGGTCCCGCTCGAACAGGCGGACACCGAGGGCGTCCTCGAGCTGAGCGAGCTGGGCGCTGAGCGAGGGCTGCGAGACGCGGCACCGCTCGGCGGCGCGGCGGAACGACAGCGCGTCGGCGACCGCGACGACGTACTGGAGCTGCCGCAGCGTGAACGGATGCGGCGCCAGGTCCATCGATAGTCGGAGGCTATCACACTCAGGACATCCAGCGCCGCCAGGTCGAGCACTGCCGGCGCGCGGACGCCGAGTACGGGGCGCGCGTGGCCGAGGCGCTCGGGCGCTGATCCGGCGTCACATCTTCGGCGGGGCGCCGATGCCGAGGAGCTCGAGGCCCTGCGCGAGCACGCCGGCGGTCAGGCGACAGAGCGCGAGGCGGGAGGCGCGCGCTGCCGGGTCCGCCTTGAGCACCGGGCAGCGCTCGTAGAAGGACGTGAACGTCGTGGCGACGTCGTGCAGGTGCTGGCAGAGGCGATGCGGCTGCAGCGCGTCGCCCACCTGCGCCACCACGGCCGGGAACTCCAGGAGCTCGAGCACGAGGGCGCGCTCCTCCGGCGCGTCGATGGCGAGCTGCGCCGGCGCACCGACCTCCCCCTCCGCCTTGCGCAGGATGGATCGTATGCGCGCATGCGCATACATCAGGTAGGGCGCGGTGTTGCCGTCGAAGGCGAGCATCCGGTTCCAGTCGAAGACGTAGTCCTTGACGCGATCGTTGACGAGGTCGGCGTACTTGACGGCGCCGATGCCCACGTCGCGCGCGATCCGCGAGCGCTCGCCGGCGTCGGCGGCGGGGGTCTTCTCGTCGACGAGCTTCTGCGCGCGCTCCACGGCCTCGTCGAGGAGGCGCGACAGGCTGACGGCCTCGCCGGCGCGGCTCTTCAGGATCTTGCGGTCCTGGCCGAGCACCGAGCCGAAGGCGACGTGCTCGAGGCGGACGGCCTCGGGCGCCCAGCCGGCGAGGCGCGCGGTCGCGAACACGAGCGCGAGGTGCTGCTGCTGCGGCGCGCCCACCACGTAGAGCACGCGCGTGGCGCCGAGCTCGCCGACGCGCAGCCGGATCGCCGCGAGGTCAGTGGTCGCGTAGCCGTAGCCGCCGTCCTGCTTGCGCACGATGAGCGGCTGCGGCTCGCCCTCGCGCCCGAGGAAGCCGGGCGGGAAGACGCAGGTCGCGCCCTCGCTCTGCCGGGCGAGGCCGAGGCGCTCGAGCTCCGCCACGACGCCCGCGAGCGCCGGATTGTAGTGGCTCTCGCCGAGCACGTGCTCGGGCCGCAGCGTCACGCCGAGCTGCGCGTAGAGGGCCGCGAGGTGCTCGAGCGTGACGGCGAGCAGCGATCGCCACAGCGAGAGGGTCGCCTCGTCGCCGGACTGCAGGAGCACCACGCGGTGCCGCGCGCGGTCCGCGAACGCGGGGTCGCCGTCGAACTTCCTTCGCGCCGCCTGGTAGAAGGCCGACAGCTCGCGTACGCCGCCACCGCCGTCGGCGCGCACGTCGAGCAGGTGCTCGATGAGCATGCCGAAGGGCGTGCCCCAGTCGCCGATGTGGTTGTGGCGGACGATCGTGTGGCCGAGGTGCTCGAGCGTCCGCGCGAGCGCGTCGCCGATGATCGTGCTGCGGAGGTGCCCGACGTGCATCTCCTTGGCGAGGTTCGGCGAGGAGTAGTCGATGACGACGACCTCGGGGCGCGGGGCGCGCGCGACGCCGAGCCGCGCGTCCGCGAGCATCTGCCCGACCACGGCGGCGAGGTGCTCGGCGCGCACGGTGAGGTTCAGGAATCCCGGGCCCGAGACGGACGCCTCGGCGAGGACGTCGTCGGGCGCGAGGCGCGCGGCGATCGCGGCGGCCACGTCGCGCGGGTTCCTCTTGAGCCGGCGCGCGAGCGCGAGGGCGCCGTCGGCCTGGTAGTCCGCGTGCGCGGACCGGTGCAGGGCGGCTTCGAAGGTCGCCGCGTCGTCGCCAAGCGCGCCCTTGGCGGCGGCCTCGACGCGCAGGCGCAGGGATTCCAGCGGCACGATCATGCGGTGGGCTTACCACGAGCCGCCCGGATCCGCAGCGCCCCGGCGCCCCCAGAGCTGGAGCCGCGGGCTGCCCCTACTCGGCGCGGCGCTGGCCTTCGAGGGCCTCGGCGCAGGTAGGGTCGAGCTTGAGGGCGCGGGCGAACGCCTTCTTCGCGCGCTCGCGCTCGCCCGCGTCGAGGTAGATCTGCCCGGCGTAGCAGTGCGCCTGCACGAGCTGGGGCCGCTCGCGCAGCGCGAGGATGAGCGAGAGCAGGACGCCGTCCCGCACCTGGGCGCGGGGGTTCTCCACGTTCGAGTAGCGCGCCCACGCCCGCGCGGCGCGGTAGTGCGGCTCCGGGTTCGCATCGACCGCGCGCGAGAGCACCTGCTCCGCGTGCGCGAACTCCCCCGCCTCGAGCAGGCGCATGCCGTGCTGGTACTCGAGGTCGGCCTGCAGGACCGCCCGCGCCTGGGCCTCGGCGCGGTCGCGCTCGTCGGAGACCTTGATGGAGCGCTCGTACGCCGGACGCGCCGCCGGATCGCGCAAGATCTGGCGCGCCTCGCGCACGCGCTCGAGGATGCCGAGCGCCAGCGCGGAGAGGTCCTGCAGGCCGTGCTCCGCGAGCTTGCGCGGATCGAGGAGGCGCACCGCGTGAACGTAGGCCGCCTCCACCTCGCGCTCGGTCGCGGTCTTCGGCAGGTCGAGCACCGCGAACAGATCCTCACCCGCGACGCTCGCCGCCTTCTGCTCGACGTAGAGGCGCAGGACGCGCGCGCGATCGCCCTCGGGCGCGGCGGCCGCGGGGCCGCCGGGGGCCGGCGCGAGGGACGGCCGGAGCCCCGGGCTCGACGGCTCGATCACCTCGACGTCAGCGAGGTCGATGGGGATGGCGTTCGGGTCGGTGTCGCCGCCGAGTCCCTCCTGCTCGCCGAACCCCGAGAGGAGCGCGGTGAACTCGCCGGTCATCGCGGAGCCGAGCTGCACCGAGCCGGCGACCACGTCGAGCGTGGTGATCACCTCGGTGGCGGAGACCGGGCGGTCGGCGGGGCGCTTCTCGAGCAGGCGCAGGACCAGCCGGTCGACCGTCGCGGGGATGTGCTGCTCGGGGGCGATCCGCGAGGGCGGCGCGGGCACCGTGCCGAGGTGCGCGCGGATGAGCGCCATCATGTCGCCGACGAACGGCGGCCGCCCGCACAGCATCTCGTAGAGCAGGATGCCGAGGGAGTAGAGGTCCGCGCGATGGTCGGCGAGCGCGGCGTCCCCGCACTGCTCGGGGGCCATGTACTTCGGCGTCCCCATGACCATGTGCTGCGCCGTCAGCTTGGGCGCGCCGCGCTGGAGCACGCGGGCGAGCCCGAAGTCGAGGAGGCGAATGGTCGAGCGATCGGGCGACCGCGCCGGCTGCGCGCCGACCAGCATCACGTTCTCGGGCTTGAGGTCGCGGTGCACCACGCCCGCCGAGTGCGCCGCCTGCACGGCCACCGCGATGCCGCGCGCCACGTGCAGCGCCTCGAGCAACTGCAGGCGCCCGCGCGCGACCAGCACGTCGCGCAGGGACTCCCCGCGGCAGAGCTCGATGAACATGTAGGAGCGGCCGTCGCGCAGGCGGCCGAAGCCGAGCGCCCGCACGACCCCGGGGTGCGCGATCGAGCTCGCCGCGCGGGCCTCGCGCTCGAAGCGCGCGACCACCTCGGCGTTCTGGCTCCAGCTCGCGCGCAGCACCTTGAGCGCCACCTCCTCGCCGCGGGCGCCGTGCACGCAGCGGTAGACGTCACCCATCAGGCCCGAGCCGATCTGCTCCTCGACCCGGTAGCCGTCCACGACCTCGCCGCAGAGGTCCTCGGGATCGCGGACGAGGAGGTCGTCCAGCTCTATCTCGATGGTGTTGGCCACGCGCCTCGGGTCTAGTCTATATGAGGCTCGAGGGTCGGAGGTCGAGGGTCCGCAGGGATCCAGGCCCGCAGGCGCTGCTGGAGGATTCATGCGCGTGTACGCATCTATCGTGGTGGCCCTCGTGGCCGGGCTCGCGTGCCGCAGCGAGGGCGCGGGCGGAGCAGGCGCGAGCGGAGCCGGCGCGGGCGGCGCGGGGACGGGAATGGCGGCGGGCAGCGGCGGCGCGGGGACGGGTGGAACCAGTGGCGCCGGCGCGGCAGCGGGCAGCGGTGGCGCGGGCAGCGGTGGCGCGGGCAGCGGCGGTGCGGGCAGCGGCGGTGCGGGCAGCGGCGGTGCGGGCAGCGGCGGTGCGGGCAGCGGCGGTGCAGGGGCGGCGGGCGCGGGCGCGCTCGGCGGCGCCGGAGGGATCGGCGGAGAGGCGGGCCTCGTCCGCTGCAGCCAGACCCTGACCTGCGATCTGCGAGCCGGACAGCGCTGCTGCCTGAGCAGCACGCCCGTCTGCACGACGGGCGCCTGCCAGGCCGGGGACACGCTGACGTGCGACGGCCCCGAGGACTGCGCCGGCGGCCGCTGCTGCTTCCCCATCCGCAACGCGCTCTCGGCGTCGAGCTGCCAGGCCGACTGCCCGCCCGACCAGAGCACCGTCGCGCTCTGCCACCGGCACGAGGACTGCCCCACCGGCCAGGCCTGCTGCCTCAACTGGCAGTCGCCTGGGGTGGGGCTGTGCCTCGAGGCGTGCGACTGAAGATCGGTCGGAAGAACGCCTGATCCGGGCATCGTGCTCGTGCTCGTGCTCGTGCTCGTCCGGGATCGGGGTCAGCCGAGCGCGTCGGCGCCCAGGAAGCGTTCCAGGAGTTTGGTGAGCATCGCGACGATACGGAGCAGCATGCCCTTACCGGAGGCGACCTGATCCGCCGAGAGCTTGCGCCGTGCGACGAGCCCGTCAAGGCAAGCGGCACACTCGAGAGCAGATCCGCGAGCGATGTCGAGGAAGCGGCATCGGTCGGCGCGCGACCGCTTGCCATTGCCCTCCGCGATGTTGTTCCCGATCGACTGGCTGGCTTCGTCGAGATGCTTGCTGGCGGCGAACCGGGTTCCGGCGAGCGGCCCGTCCAGCAGCTCGCCGGCCCAGGCGAGGAACTCGATCGCCTTGCGGTAGACATCCAGTTTCTCGTGGTCGAAGCAGGTCTCGTGCATGTCGCGGTTATCGGCGGGCATCTGGCAGCAGTTGCGCCGGGAATGCCGGGATCGCCGGTGGGGCGTCCAACCTCCTTCAGCAGGCCACACGCTGCTGGCGTAGCCGCCCCCCCAAGCCTTCCCAGCTACACCCGCCGCCGCTCCCACCGGGTACGCGGCAGTCCGAGAACAGGCCCGCGAACAAGGCCACGCCCTTCGCGTTCGGATCCGGAGGCCGGACGAGCACGAGCACGAGCACGAGCACGATCTTCCGACGGCTCTTGAGCGAGGGCGCCTGTCTTTCCTACTGCGGCATGGCCTGGTGCAGGGCGAAGGCGGCGCCCTGCGGGTCCATCATCTGGGCGATCTGGCCGCCGGGGACGGGCATCGGACCGTTGAGCACCTTCGCGCCGAGCTTCGTCGCGCGCGCCATCGCGGCGTTCAGATCGGTCGTCTCCGCATAGTGGAGCCACGCCGGAGGCATGGGCGAGCCCGGCGGCAGCGTCATCATGCCGCCGAGGGCCCGCTCGCCGACGCCGTAGATGCGGTACTTGCCCATCGGCCCCATGTCCATCTCCTGCTGCAGCTTCCACCCGAGGAGCTCGGAGTAGAAGGCGAATGCCGCGGCGCTGTCGCTCGTCAGGAGCTCGTTCCAGCAGAACTCGCCGGGCTTCGAGACGTCGTGCGCCGTCATCGCCTCGAGCGGCTTGAACACCGACAGCACCGCGCCCTGCGGGTCCCCGAGGATCGCGAAGCGACCGACCGTCGGGATGTCGGCGGGCTCCTTGTGCACCTTGCCGCCGAGCTTCTTCGCCAGCGCCGCCGTCCGGTCGACGTCGTCCACCTGGACGTGCCCCATCCAGTTCGGCGGGACGCCCATCTTCGCCACCTCGTCCGGCAGCGCCATCAGGCCGCCGAGCGGGCCCTGATCGCCGACCCACATCGTGTAGTCGTCGCCGAAGGGCTGGGTCTTCCAGCCGACGACCTCCGAGTAGAAGGCGATCGCCGCCTTGGTGTCCCTGGTCATGTGCTCGTGCCAGACGAAGAGACCTGCGTGCGTGGTCGTCATCGGAGCGCTCCCCTTTCCGCGCGTGGCGCGGGTCGTTTACGAGGAGGCGATGGTGCCCGAGGTGCCGCGAGGGCACAACCCACACCCGTGCGCGCGATCGAGACACGCCTCCCCCGCGCGTGGTAGGACGAGCCCGCATCCTGCGCGAGAGGCTCATGAAGGCTCGGCCGGCACTCACGAAGAGGGCGCTCCTGCTGGCGGTCTGCCTCGGCATCCTGGCCGGGCTCGGCGGCTTCACGTTCCGCTTCGCGGAGGGGCTCTCGTACTTCTCCACGGACCCGAAGGCCTGCGTGAACTGCCACGTCATGCGGGATCAGTACGCGTCGTGGACCCGGTCCTCGCACCACGCCGCGGCGGGGTGCGTCGACTGCCACCTGCCGAAGGCGTTCGTCCCGCTGCTCCTCGCGAAGGCGTCGAACGGCTACCACCACTCGAAGGGCTTCACGCTGGAGGACTTCCACGAGCCCATCCAGATCAAGCCGGGCAACTCCCGCATCCTCCAGGACAACTGCCTGCGGTGCCACGAGGCGATGGTCCACGACCTCGTCCGTGGCGCCACCACCGGGGAGAGCTCCGTGCGCTGCGTGCACTGCCACGCCCACGTCGGCCACGGCACCCGTAACTGACGCCCCACAAGGACCAAGAACCATGAGCGATACGCAGACCAAGGGACGCACGAGGGCCGCCTTCATCGGCGTGCTCGTCGTCGTCGCAGGCCTCACGGCGGGCCTCACGGCGCTCCTCGTGAGCATCTTCCAGCACAAGCAGGAGGCGAGGAACCCCTACGTGCGCTTCGTCGCGGTGACGCGCGAGACCACGAGCGCGGAGGCCTGGCGCAAGAACTGGCCGCGCCAGTACGACGGCTACCAGCGGACGGTCGAGGCGACGAAGACCAACTTCGGCGGCGGCGACGCGGACCCGAAGCAGAAGGCGGCGGCCGACCCGTGGCTCACGCGCATGTTCGCGGGCTACGCGTTCGCGCTCGACTTCCACGACCGGCGCGGCCACCAGTACATGCTGTTCGATCAGGAGACCACCAAGCGGGTCACCGAGCGCCCGCAGCCGGGCGCGTGCCTGCACTGCCACTCGTCGATCATCCCGACCTTCCGCCGGCTCGGCGGCGGCGACGTGCAGGCCGGCTTCGTCAAGCTCTCCGCGATGAAGTACCAGGACGCGCACGCCGAGGTCGTCAAGACCGGGTCGCTCGATCCGGTGTGGAACGGCGCCACCCAGAGCTCGGAGCACAAGGACGGCGCCCATCCGGTGTCGTGCGTCGACTGCCACGAGCCCGACACGATGGAGCTGCACGTCGAGCGCCCCGGGTTCGTGGGCGGCATCCGCGCGCTCGCGGAGTCGCCCGAGCCCGTGCCGCACCTGCCGTCGATCGAGCGCTGGCGGAAGGGCGACCGCAAGACGCCGTACGATCCGAACCGCGACGCCACGCGCCAGGAGATGCGCTCGTTCGTCTGCGGGCAGTGCCACGTCGAGTACTACTGCGGACCCAAGGTCACGCTGTTCTTCCCATGGCACAAGGGGCTCAAGGTCGAGCAGATCGAGAGCTACTACGAGGGCTACAAGTTCCCGGACGGCCACCGCTTCTTCGACTGGCAGCACGCGGAGACGGGCGCGGAGGTCCTCAAGGCGCAGCACCCGGAGTTCGAGCTGTGGAGCCAGGGTGTGCACGCCCGCTCGGGCGTGGCGTGCGCGGACTGCCACATGCCCTACGTCCGCGAGGGGGCGCTCAAGGTGTCGGATCACTGGGTGCGGAGCCCGCTCCTGAACCTCGCGCGCGCGTGCCAGACGTGCCACCACTACGCCGAGAGCGAGATCCAGGCGCGAGTGGACGCGATTCAAGGGCGCAACTACGCGCTCATGAAGCGCGGCGGGGCGGCGCTCGTCGAGATGCTCGACGCCCTCAAGGCCGCCAAGGCCGCCGGGGCGACGCCCGCGGACCTCGCGCCCGCGCTCGAGCTCCAGCGCAAGGCGCAGTGGCGCCTCGACTTCGTGGCCGCGGAGAACTCGATGGGCTTTCACGCGCCCCAGGAGGCCGCGCGCATCCTCGGCGAGGCGATCGACTACGCGCGCCAGGGCCAGCTCGCCGCGGCACGTCTGTCGGCGCGCCAGGCGGCGGCGCCCGCGCGCTGACGCGGATCGCGCGGCCGAGCCGCGCCGCTCGTGCACCACGGGCGGCGATCCGCCAGCCGGCCCCAGGGCCCGGGGTGATCGTTCCGAGGCGCGGGATGTGCGCGAGCAGGACGTCCGCCATCTTGTCGCGCGAGACGCCGTCCGATCCGACGAGCATGGTGTAGCCGTCGCCGCTGGTGTCGATGAAGTCGGTGGTGGCGCGCGGCGCGTGATACCGTGGCCAGGGATGCGCGTCCTCGATCCGCACACCGGGCTGGAGTTCCTCGATCCCGACGAGTGCCGGGCGCTCCTGGCGGGACGGTCGGGTCGGGTCGGGCGCGTGGCCTTTGCGGAAGGCGATCAGGTGGTCGTGCTGCCGGTCAACTTCGCGCTCACCGGCGATCACATCGCCTTTCGCACCAGCGCGGGCACCAAGCTCTCGCAGGCGCTGCGCGGCGCTGCCGCGTCGTTCGAGGTGGACGAGCTCGACGAGGTCCTCCAGACGGGCTGGAGCGTGCTCGTGCAAGGCCGCGCCCGGGCCGTGAGCGCCGCCGAGGAGGTGGCCCGGCTGGAGGCGCTCGACCTGCGCGCCTGGGCGACCCACGCGCAGAAGACGTCGTGGGTCGTCCTGTCGATCGACGCCGTGACCGGCCGGCGGATCGACCTGCTCACCGAGCGCTGAGCACTCGCTACGGCACCTCGTTGACCCGGGCGAAGCCGACGTAGTAATCGGCGCCGCCGGGGCTCGTCGCGTAGACGATGAATTCATTGGCGGGCGAGACGCCATTGGGAGCCGCGACCCACTCCCATTGACCGACCGTGGCGCTCTTCTTGTCGATGCCGGTGTTTCCGCCATTGCGGGTGGCGACGCCGACCTGGCCGCTGACCACGTAGACCCACGCACCGGACTCCGTGTGCGCGGGGCCATTCGGCGTGCACGAGGTGCTGCCCGGGAAGACCTGGAGGATGCCGTTTCCGGCCGCCTTCGTCTTGACGCGTACCATGCGGCTCATGCCTGCGAGGGTCGAGGGCACGAGCTGGCTCGTGATGAGGCCGGGGACGTTCGTGAACAAGGTCCAGCCCGCCGCGGCGGACGCGCCGGCGCCGCCGGGCACGGAGGTGGTCACGCTCGTGGGGTGTGCCCAGGCAACGCTCGCGCGCCCGGATATTCCCGGGGCGAATTGCAGGCTCAGGCAGGCAGCGCAGCTCGAGAAGTCGAGCCGGAGCCCTGCATGGCGGGCTGCTGCGGGCTCGGGGCGGCCTGGCGGGGGCGGGCGCGCAGGTAGGTCAGGATCGCGCGCAGGCGCCCGAGGCGCGGGTCGGGCTCGCGGCCGGCCGCGACGCGCTCGAGCTGCGCCTGGTACCACCCGCCCTGGATCACGCTGTCGAGCTTCTTCCAGCCGATGGCGAGGCGCACCGGCCGGGCCCCGGCCGCGGCGCCGGACAGGAGGCGCATCGGAAGGTCGGGCTCGAGGGCGAGCGGACGGGCGAGGCCGATGACGTCCGTCGCGCGCGCGCGGAGCGCCTCGGCCATGCCCGCGGCCGTGCGGAAGCCGCCGGTCACCATGAGCGGCACCGCGGTGCGGGCGCGCACGCGCTCGGCGTAGTCGAGGAAGAACGCCTCGCGTCCGCGCGTCCGCGCGTCCTTGGGCTCGTCGAACATCGCCGCGGCCTCGTACGTGCCGCCCGAGATCTCGAGCAGGTCGATCGCCTCGGCGCCGAGGGCCTCGACCACCTGCATCGACTCGTCCTCGGTGAAGCCGCCGCGCTGGAAGTCGGCCGAGTTGAGCTTGACCGCCACGGCGAAGTCGGGCCGCGTGGCGGCGCGCACCGCGCGCACGATCTCGAGCAGGAAGCGGCGGCGCCGCTCGGGCGTGCCGCCGTACGCGTCGGTGCGGCGGTTGGTCAGCGGCGACAGGAACTGGCTGATGAGGTACCCGTGCGCGCCGTGGATCTGGACGCCGTCGAAGCCCGCTGCCTCGGCGAGCGCCGCGGTGCGGGCGAAGCGCGCGACGATCGCCTCGATCTCGCCGGCCTCGAGCGCGCGCGGCGGCGCGAACATCCCCGCGGTGCCGCGCATCGGCACGGCCGAGGGCGCGACGGGCACGCGCGAGAGGAACCGCGGCGACTGCCGGCCCGGGTGGTTGATCTGCATCCACACCTGCGCGCCGGCGCTCTGCGCCGCGCGGGCCCACGCGCGGAACGCCTCGAGGTGCCGCGCGTCCTCGAGCACCACGTTGCCCGTCTCGCCGAGCGCGCCGGCGTCGACCATGACGTTGCCGGTGACGAGCAGCCCCGCGCCGCCCTCGGCCCAGCGCGTGTAGAGCCGCACGAGGCCCTCGCTCGGCCCGCCCTCCGGGGTCGCGAGGCGCTCGCTCATCGCGGCCTTGGCGATGCGATTGCCGAGCCCTCGGGCCCGGGGAAGCGGAAGGGACGAGGCGAGGGTGGTCATCGGCGGGGCTCCTTGGTCTTGCGGGTGAGGCGGGACACGAGCGCGCGCGCGGACTGCAGCGCGACCTCGCGATCGGACCGGTCGAGGCGACGGAAGTTGGCGCGCCCCGTCGCCGCGAGCGAGACGAGGCCGTGCAGGCCCGCGACGAGCAGGCGCGTGTCCTCGACCGGGTCGACCGCGCCCTCGGCGCCGAGGCGCGTCGCGATGGCGCCCCAGAGCTGCAGCCCCGGCATCGGCCCCTCGAGGGCGCCGGCCGCGCGGAGCGCCTTCCAGTCGTAGGGGCGCCCCAGCATGAGGTGATAGAGCGCGGGGCAGTCGAGGCCGAAAGCGACGAAGCAGGCCGCGGCCTCCGCGGCGCCGCCCCTGGCGAGGCCCGCGGCGAGGCGCTCGCCGAGGAGCGCGAAGCCCTCCTGCCCGACGGCGAACAGGAAGCCCTCGAGCGAGCCGAAGTGGTGGTAGAGCACCGA
This sequence comes from uncultured Myxococcales bacterium, assembly GCA_964593795.1. Lineage (GTDB taxonomy): Bacteria > Myxococcota_A > Polyangia > JAHFDS01 > JAHFDS01 > JAHFDS01. The sequence goes on from CAZQJC010000161.1 coordinate 12,209, forward strand.
CGTCGTCTTGCCGAGGAACGCGCCGAGCTGGCGCGCAGTGAGGTCGGCGAGCTCGAGCTCGCCCTCGAGGAGGGCATCACGGACGCGGCGGGCGGGCTCCATACGTAACGCTGTTACGCTCATACGTAACACTGTTACGTCGGGCGCGCAAGGGGATCCCGCGCTGGCGACACGGGCGCCGGCCAGGGGCGGGGCTACGCGATCGTACGGACGCCGCGCTGGAGGGCGGTCAGAGGACGGTGACCTTCGGGAGCTTGTTGGGCCCGCTGGCGATCGCGCGGGTGAGGCTCTCGGCGTAGCCGGCCGGCGGCGGAGAGGTCGACGCGTGCTGCCGCCACGGGAACGTCATCACCTTCAGGGCCGGATCATTGGCCGCGCGCCAGTAGATGGTGGGGTGGCTGTCGGAGGCCTCGAAGGTCTCCTGCAGACGCGGCCGCGGCAGCGGGCTCTTGCACGCGGTGCGGAACGCGGCCTCCATGTCGCCGGGCTGGAAGAACGCCTTGCCCCAGCAAAGGACGAAGTTCGCCACCGTCCAGGAGAAGACGTCGTTGCTGAGCTGCACCCGCGCTCCGATGACGACGTCGTGGGGGCGATCCTTGATGAGCGGCGCCGCCCAGAAGTCGTTCCAGCCGGACCAGCAGGTCGCGATGGCCGTGATCTTGGCGCGGAAGATCGGGTGCGGCGCCAGGTGCTCGCCGAAGATCCAGGCCGCAAAGGGATTGCCGGTCTCGCGGTTGCTCTCGCAGCCGAGGAGCGAGATGGGCGTGTAGTACTGGCCCGCGACCGGCGGCGGCGGCACGTTCGCCGGTCCCTCGGGCACGAGCTCGGAGATGTTGTTGCGACAGACGGCGCCGTGGCCCGTGAAGAGGAGGATGTCGGGCGACGAGCCGCCAAAGCCGCTGCACGTGCCGGCCGCGCAGGTCTGGCAGCCCGCCGCGAGGTCCTTCGCGAGCTGGGCCGCCATCGCGACGCCGTTCGCGACGCGCTGCCTCATGAGCCGCGCCGGGACGCCGGCGAGCGACGTCACGTCCGTGCCCTTGAAGGTGGGGTAGTAGACGTGGACCTTGAGCCCGAGCTTGTTGCCGGTCGCGGCGAGGAGGCGCGCGCCGATGTCCACGAAATGGCTGCGCGCGGCCAGCTCGCACGAGCTCGCGTCGGCGCCGGCGGCGCGCTCGCGACGCTTCGAGTCGATGATGACCACGTTCCAGTACTTGGTCCCGGCCCAGGTCGGTGGCATCGAGCCGAGGCTAGCACCGATACCGCTCGCCCAGCGGCCGGAGGTCGCCGGGCCGGGGCTACGGCGTCGGCACCGTCGCGGAGGCGCTGACGCAGGGCATCGGGTCGCAGTCCGGTCCGTTCGGGTACGACCGGGCGTAGGCAGGGGACAGGGAGGTCCGGACGACCTCGACGCCGTCGCGCTGGATCCGAACGGAGACGCTCGTCGCGGTCGTGGACGGAAGGTGCATGCCGGGCAGGCTGTGCGCCGCGGCGGGGAGCGCCGAGCCGGAGCGGTAGAGCACGACCGCCTGCGCGTCGCAGCCGTCCGTGCCTTCGGGACCGAGCGGCAGGGTCGCGTGGCAGTGCGTGATGACACCGTCGATCTCGACCTCGACCGCGTAGGTGCCGGGCGTCGTCAGCGGTGGGTCGAAGGTGACCTCGACGCCCGTGTTGCAGCCGATCAAGGTGCACTTCCGGTCGTCCCCGCAGGCTGCGGCGGTCGTCATGAGGAGGAGGAGGAGGAGCCCGCAGGTCGCGAGCGAGGAGGGGCTGGTGGAGAGGCGGAGGGCGATGCCGGGCATGGCCCAGAGAAGCATGCGGAGAGGGAGGAGGCCAGCGCCCCGGGAGTCCGGAGCGCTGGCTCGAGAGGTCAGACCTCGATGGTGCTCGCGCGGCCGATGCAGAAGTAGATGCGCACGAAGTCGGTGATGGTGCGGTAGGAGCCGTACGGGTCGCGGAGCACGAGGCCCGTGGGGTTGCCGTTGGCGTCGAACTGCACGTGGTCCACCTGGTAGATGTGCTGGCCGCGGCGGTAGGTGCTCTCGTTGCTGTCCGCGGTCGCCGGGTCGTCGAGCTGGATGGCCGTCGCGTTGCTGATGCCCGAGCGCGCGCCGGTGTTCATCGGCATGCCGGCCTGGTTCTGCGCGTGGATCCAGTTGAGGAGGTTCACGACGCCGGTGTTGATGGCGGTCTTGGTGGCGCCAGCCGGCTTGCCGTTCTTGAACCACGTCACCACCGTCTGCGCGGAGATGCCGTCCGTGATCTCGTAGCTCGTCGAGGTGTACTTGAGGCCCGAGAGCGTCAGGCCGTTGCCGCCCGCGATGGACGGGTAGTTGCCGGTGTCGCGGCGGCCGATGGCGAAGGCCTTCTCGACGACGGGCACCCAGATGGAGCCCTCCTGCCCGAACTTGGCGTACTTGGGCGTTCCGGCCGCGTCGGCCCAGAAGTCGGCGTCCACGCGGAAGTAGTCCTCCTTGCCGTCGCGGTAGAGGCGCACCGCGTACGAGCCGTCACCGAGCGGGGCGACGGTCTTGCGGACCCACTCCGGATCCTCGCCGGCGAGCGCAGACAGCTTGGACATGAAGTAGCAGTCGCCGACCGAGCCCTGGAAGATGTCGTCCTTCGACGGGCCATTGCTCGCGAAGAGCGGGTGGTCCGAGAAGTCCTGGAGCGAAAGGCCCGTGTGCTCCGCGTACTTGAGCGGATCGGGCAGCGCCTCGCCGACCGGATCGAGGCCGACGGGGCTCACGGTGGTGCCGCCCGAGTAGCTGACGCCGCGGAAGCTGGCGATCTTGTGCACGTAGCCGTACTGCTGCTCGCCGGCGGTGATGTCCGTGATGGTGTCCGTCGTGTCGACCCAGTAGTTGTCCCACTGCGCGCCGCCGGTGATCGTGTCGGCGCCGAGGCCGACCGCGATGATGAGATCCTGGCCCTCGTCGCCGAAGAGCGCGTCGTTTCCGGAGCCGCCGTTGAGCGTGTCGCGCCCGGCGCCGCCGTGGAGCTCGTCGTTTCCGCCGTGGCCGAAGAGCAGGTCGTCGCCGTTTCCGCCCCACAGGACGTCCGAGCCGCCCGAGCCCCAGAGCGTGTCGTTGCCGTCGTTGCCGAAGAGCGTGTCCTGGCCGTAGCCGCCGACGAGGAAGTCGGGGCCGCTGCCGCCGCGCAGGACGTCATTGCCGTTGCCGCCATTGGCGGTGCACTTGATGCTGGTGGAGTTGCGGAAGTCGTCGTCGCCGTCATTGCCGGAGAAGACGATCTCGTTGACCTGGGCCTTCGGGTAGGTCTGGTCGTACTGGTTGAGGATGACGCGGACGGCGCCCGTCGCGTCGTAGGCGACCCAGGCGACGTCGTTTCCGCTCGTGCCGTTCATGGTGATGACGCCCGTCGTGGCGTTCAGCGAGATGCCGGTGTAGCGCGTGGTGATGATGCCGCCGAGGGCCGAGAGGCTGTCGGACAGCGACGCGGCGCGCGGCACCTCCGAGACGAGGGGCGTCCGCGGGATCTCGGGGACGAGCGGGGGCGACGGGATCTCCGAGCTGATCTCGTCGAGCGACGAGATGAGCGCTCCGCTGAGCACGAGCTCCTCGTGCGAGGACGAGCCGATGTCCTGACCGTCGATCTCCGCCGCGCCACCGCAGCCGAGCAAGCCAGCGCCGAGGGAGGCGGCCAGCAGCATCGCCTTGCCGGTCGAGGGGCGGAGCGTGGGAGCGGTCTTGCCAGCCGAGGGCCGGAACTTACGAAGCATCTTCATCATGGGTTCTCTCCTGTTGCGGGGAGAACGCCGGGCCAGGCGGATATTCCCGCGGAACGCTGGCGACAGCGAGATCGCGGGCCTGCCGGGGCTGTCTGGCCCCTCTCGGTAGCCGACTACGCGCCCAGGGTGCAGCGGGCCCTGGTGACGATCGCCAGCCACGCCCGCACCGCCAAGGTCGCCGTCCACTACGTCACGTCGGCCGGCGCGATCGCGCCCTGACGCGTGCGACGCCGGCGGCGTCCTGCGCGGCCACGCGCCCTGACACGGCGCGCGGCCACGCGACGCGGTCTACTTGGATTCGAACTTGAACGACACCTTCACCTTGGCGCGGTAGGCCTTGACCTTGCCGCCCTCGCACACGAGGTCCAGGGTGACGATCTCTGCGATGCGCAGATCGCGCAGCGACTTGCCGGCACGCTCGACCGCGGCGGAGGCGGCCCTCTCCCACGACTCGGTGCTGGTTCCGACCAACTCGACGATCTTGTAGACGCTCTCGGCCATGGTGCGCTCCTTGGTTGAAGGGCGCACATCGTGGGCGTCATCACCTCCAGAAGCAAGCGCGGCTCCGGCATGATCGCTGGCGCCTGCTCCGGTGCGCCCAGGTGGTGCATCAATCTACCTGGGCGCGATCCTGACGTGGTCCATGCTCGTCTTCGTCGTCGCGATGCTCACCATGCCGCCGTGACTCCGGGGATCAGGGCCCGCCGCAGTCGAGGCAGGCCCACTCGACGATGCCGTCGCCGACGCCGAAGCGCTCGGCGGTGTAGCGCTCGATGTCGATGAGGAAGCCGGTCTCGCGGCTGTTCGCGGTGCAGCATCCGCTGCAGTCCGAGTCGGCGCACATGTCGTAGACCGTGACGTCGATCTGCCGGCCGTCCTTGCGCAGGCGCAGCGTCTTGAGCTGGTACGTCCCGGCGTCGCGCGAGTGCACCGCGGCGATGTTGTGGCTCATGACCCAGCTCTCGGGCTGCTGGCCCTCGACGAACGCGAACTGGCCGGCCCACATGCAGCCGTTGAACTCCACGCACTCCTCGCTGCCGGGGTCAGGGTACGAGGTGAAGTTCGTGAGGTTCGCGCGGCGATAGGTCAGGCCGCCGTCGCCGGCGCCGCCGGTGCCCGCCGCGCCTGCGCCACCGGAGCCGGCATTTCCGCTTCCCGCATTGCCGCTTCCCGCATTCCCGCTTCCCGCATTGCCGCTTCCTGCATTGCCTCCGCCCGCATTTCCGCTTCCTGCATTGCCGCTTCCTGCATTGCCGCTTCCTGCATTGCCTCCGCCCGCATTTCCCGCGCCGGCATTGCCGCCGCCGACGTTGCCCGATCCCGCGGTGCCGCCGCCGACGTTGCCGGCCCCCGCGGTGCCACCGCCGGTGTTGCCGGCCCCTGCGGTGCCGCGGAGGCCGCCGGCGCCCGCCTGGCCCGAGGCGCCCCCGCCGGAGACACCGGAGCCGCCTGTCCCGGCGCCACCGGCCCCTGGGGCCGAACCCGTGTCGCCCTTCTCGGCGCCACAGGCGAGGAGGAACAGCACCGGAACCGCGAGCGCGAAGCACGCGGCCGAACCCCACGACGAGCCTGGTCTGGTGGTCATCCTCCCTACGGGGTGCAGCGGGTGTGCCTGGGCCAAAGCGTTGGAATCACGTGTGATGCGTGGGGGGCGGAGGGCGAGGGGTGATCGGGGGGATCGCCCCGGCGTCAGCGGGTGATGGTACCCGGCGCGCGGAAGGGAGACGGGGAATCGGACCGCGACGTGACGGGCGTCAAATGCTCGAAGCACTGACGCGTCAGTCTAGTCGGCCATGCCTCGCTTCCTCGGGATCGACGTCGGCGCCGAAGCGCTCAAGGTGGTCGAGCTTCGAAGGGACGGCGCGGCGCTGTCCTGGACGCGACGCGCGCTGGTCGAGCACCACGCCGAGCCGGGCCGGGCGCTCCTCGCGTTGCTCGCGGAGTGGGGCTACGAGGCATACGCGGGCGCGGCGGTGACGGGGCGCTTCGCGCGGCAGGTCGGGCTCGTCCGCGTGCCGAGCAAGCAGGCCCTGGCGCGCGGCCACCGCTTCCTGTGCGGCGAGGCGCCGGCCACCGTCGTGTCGATCGGCAGCCACGGCTTCCAGGTGCTCGAGCTGCGCGGCGGCGGCAGCGAGGTCTGGCGCGAGAACGGGCGCTGCTCGCAGGGCACGGGGAACTTCCTGCGCCAGCTCGTGGACCGCTTCGGCCTCGGCATCGAGGAGGCGAGCGCGCTCGCCACGCCGGTCGAGAAGCCCGCGCCCCTGTCGGGGCGCTGCCCCGTGATCCTCAAGACGGACATGACCCACCTCGCCAACAAGGGCGAGGATCGCGCCCGCATCCTGGCGGGCCTGTTCGACGCGGTCTGCGAGAACGTGCAGGTCCTCGTCAAGCCGCGCCTGTCGCCGCCGCGGACCGTGCTCGTCGGCGGCGTCAGCCTCGCGCCGCGCGTGCGCGCGCACTTCGCGCGCTTCCTCGCGCGCCACGGCGGGACGCTCACCGTGCACGCGGGCGACGACGCGCGCTTCGTCGAGGCGCTCGGCTCGGCGCTGGTCGCGGCCGAACGGCAGGCGAAGCTGCCGCCGCTCGGCGAGGTGCTCCTGCCCGCGAAGCACGCCGACCTCGAGCGCGTGCCCGCGCCGTCGGCGGCGCTCTCGCGCGTGCGGCGCATGGCGCCACCGCCGGCCCCGGATCCCGCGCCCGCGCGGCGGGTGCTGCTCGGCCTCGACATCGGCTCGACGGGCTCGAAGGCCGTCCTCGTGGACACGTCGACGCGCGAGGTGGTGTGGGAAGGCTACCTGCGCACGGGCGGTGACCCGGTGGGCGCGGCGCTCGCCCTCGTGCGGCAGCTCCTCGCGTCTCCGGCAAAGCGGCACGCCGTCGTCGGCCTGGGCGTGACGGGCAGCGGCCGCGACATCGTCGGCTCGCTGCTCTCGACCTGCTACGGCGAGGATCTCGTGTTCGTGCTCAACGAGATCGCCGCGCACGCCGCGGGAGCCCTGCACTACGACCCGCGCGTCGACACGATCTTCGAGATCGGCGGGCAGGACGCGAAGTACGTGCGCCTCGCCGGCGGACGCGTGATCGACGCGGCCATGAACGAGGCGTGCAGCGCGGGCACGGGCTCGTTCATCGAGGAGCAGGGGCGCAAGCTCACGGGCGCCGCCGACGTCGGGGCGCTCGGCGACGAGGCGATGGGCGCCACGAGCGGGGTCTCGCTCGGGCAGCACTGCTCCGTGTTCATGGCGGAGATCATCGACGAGGCCGTGGCCGCGGGCGTGGAGCAGCCCGCGATCGTGGCTGGCATCTACGACTCGGTCATCCAGAACTACCTGAACCGCGTCAAGGGCAGCCGCTCCGTCGGGCAGGTGATCTTCTGCCAGGGCATGCCCTTCTCGGCGGACGCGCTCGCCGCGGCCGTGGCGCGCCAGACCGGCAGCGAGGTCATCGTCCCGCCGAACCCGGGCAACGTGGGCGCGCTCGGCATCGCGCTGCTCGCGCTCGCGGAGCTGCCCTCGAACCCGCTCGTCGAGATCGACTTCGCGCGGTTCCTCGGCGCGCGGGTCGAGCGCAAGGACGTCTTCGTCTGCAAGGCGACGCAGGGCTGCGGCGGCGCGGGCAACGCCTGCCGCATCGACCGCCTCGGCACGGTCGTCGAGGGCAAGCGGCAGCGGTTCACCTGGGGCGGCGGCTGCTCGCTCTGGGACAAGGGCACGCGGCGCCGCAAGCTGCCGGACCTCGCGCCCGATCCGTTCCGCGAGCGCGCCGAGCTCGCCCGCGAGCTCATCGCCGAGGTGACGCGTCCGACCGGCGCGCGCAAGGTCGCGCTCACCGACGAGTTCGCGCTCAAGGGGCTCTTCCCGTTCTTCGCGACGTTCCTGCGCGGCCTCGGGCTCGACCTCGTCGTGCGCACGGGCGCGGACCAGAAGATGCTCAAGCGCGGCATCGAAGGCGCGAACCTGCCGCTGTGCGCGCCGATGCAGCAGTACCACGGCCTCGCGAGCACCCTCGCCGAGGACGGCGCGGACTGGCTGTTCCTGCCGATGCTGCGGACGCTGCCGAGGACCGGCGACGAGCGCCACGCGGTGGTGTGCCCCATCGTGCAAGGCAGCCCCGACCTCCTGCGCCTCGACCTCGGCAAGGCGGCCCCGCGGGTGCTCTCGCCCGTGGTGGACTTCTCGGCCGAGGGCCTCGAGGGCGGCGCGATCGAGGGCGCGCTCGCGGACCTCGCGCGGTCCGTCGGCGTCCCCGAGAGCACGTGGCGGCGGGCCCACCTCGAGGCGATGGACGCGCAGCGGCGCTTCGACGCGCGGTGCCTCGCGCTCGGGCGGCAGGCGCTGGCGTTCGCGAGGGAGCACGGGTTGCCCGCGATCGTGGTGCTCGGGCGCCCGTACACGATCCACAACCAGGTCTTGAACTCCAACGTGCCGGCGATCCTGCGGGAGCAGGGGGTGATCGCCATCCCGATGGACTGCCATCCGCCCGACGGCGAGGCGCCGACGTTCGAGGACATGTACTGGGCCCAGGGGCAGCGCATCCTGCGCGCGGCGCACCAGGTCAAGCGCGAGCCTGGCGTCTACCCCGTCTACTGCAGCAACTACTCGTGCGGCCCGGACAGCTTCAACCTGCACTTCTACGCCTACCTCATGGAGGGCAAGCCGTTCGCGGTCATCGAGACCGACGGCCACTCCGGCGACGCGGGCACCAAGACGCGCATGGAGGCGTTCCTGCACTGTGTCCGGGAGGACCTTGCCCGTGGGAACCTGGCCCGCGCACCGGCGCCGCTCGAGCGGCTGAGCTCCGCGCAGGCCGGCCTGCCCGACATCCGCCGGCGCGGCGAGCGCCTGCTCATCCCGCGCATGGGGCCGTCGGCCGAAGCGCTCGGCGCCTGCCTCCGCGGGGTCGGCGTGGACGCGGAGACGCTGCCGATGGCGGATCGCGACGCGCTGCGGCTCGGCCGCCGTCACACCTCGGGCAAGGAGTGCATCCCGATGGCGATCACGCTCGGGAGCCTGCTCGCGCGGATCGAGCGCGAGGCCGATCCGCACGCGCGCTTCGCGTTCTTCATGCCGACGGCGAGCGGCCCCTGCCGCTTCGGCGTCTACAACACGCTGCACAAGATCGTGCTCGAGCGGCTCGGCCTCGATCACCGCGTGCGCGTCTGGTCGCCGTCGTCGAACGGCTACTTCGACGGCATGGAGCGGGGCTTCTCGATCCTCGTCTTCCTCGGGTTCCTGGGCGCCGACCTGCTGCTCGAGCTGCTGCACGACGTGCGGCCCGCCGAGCGCGAGGCGGGGACGGCGCAGGCGATCTACCAGCGCTACCACGCGGAGCTCCTGGGCCTGCTCGAGCGCGCCGCGCGCGGGGACCTCTCGATCGGCGGGGCGCTCCTCGAGGCGGCGAGCGGTCGCAACTTCGGGGTGACGGAGCTGCTCGGTCGCGCCGCGCGGGAGCTCGCGGCGGTCAAGGACGCGCGCCCGATGCCGGCCGTGCTCGTGGTAGGCGAGATCTACGTGCGGTGCGATCCGTTCGCGAACGACTTCGTCGTCGAGCGGCTCGAGGAGCGCGGGCTGCGCGTGCGCTTCGCGCCGTTCTCCGAGTGGATCGAGTACACCGATCTCGAGAACCGGCGGCGCGGCCGGCAGAGCGGCCTCGGCGCCGAGGTCTCCGCGCTGGTGCAGGCGCGCATCCGCAGCGCCTGCTACGCCGCCTGCGCGCGGCCGATGCGCTGGCCGGCGCGCACGAGCGTCGAGGACTCGCTCGAGGCCGCGGCGCCCTACCTGCGATCGGAGCTCGAGGGCGAGGCCGTCCTGACCGTGGGGGGGCCGCTGCACGAGTGGCGGCACGGGCACATCGACGCGATGCTGAGCGTGGGACCGCTCGAGTGCATGCCGAACAAGATCGCCGAGGCGCAGCTCTTCCACGCCGGTGAGCGAGAGGGCCTCCTGTCGCTCACGCTGGCGCTCAGCGGCGATCCGATCGATCCGGAGGTGCTCGACCGCTTCGCCTTCGAGGTGCACGAGCGGTTCCGGTCGCGCCCCGCGCGCAGCCGGCCCGGCGACGCCGCGCGGCCCGGGCGCCTCGGGCGCCTCGCCGAGACCGCCAACCGCCTGACCGCACCGGCGCGCGCGACCTTGCGCTCGCTCCCCGTCCTGCGCGGGTGAGGCGCGGGGCTACGCGGCCGTCTCCTGCGGGTCCCTGTAGAGATCCCGCTCCTCGAGGGCCATGTGCGCGAGCACGTCGTCGATGACGCGCTCCGCGGCGCGCGCGCGGAGGGCCCGGTCGCGGATGACCACCGCCTGGGTCAAGGCGTGCTGGACGTGGTCATGCTCCCTGCGATGCCGGTCGCTCAGCATGGCCGTGCGCAGCGGGCCGCTGTGCTCGCTCCGCAGCGCCCCCTGGAAGGCGGCCTCCTCGCTCCGGTTGTGAGCCGTCAGCGCCCGATCGAGCGCGCGCAGGCCGGAGCGCAGCTCGTCCGCGGTCTCGCCGTCGGCCCGGACCCGCGCGATCGCCGCCCGCACGCCCGCGATCAGGGCCCTGATCTCGTCGTGCTGCCGCAGCAGCTCTGCGCGCATCTCCGGGAGCAGCATGATCTCTCCCCAAGCAAGGGTGATGCCCGGATCCTGGCTTGCCGGACGTCAAGTCCGGCGCAGAACCTGCGTGCCCCCATCACCAGACCGCACGGGGTGCGGGGCGCTTGCGACCCCCGGGGCACTTGCGGGGTGGGGTCGCCCACTCCCACGTCACGCCGGCAGGAGGCTCACCGTCCTGCGTGACGGACCGCGCGCGGGCGGCAGCCGCCGGTCGAGCTCGGCCTCGAGCTCGGCGCGCAGGGCGGGCCGGTCGGACCAGCGGTTCTCCCGCTCGCCGGGATCCTCGGCGCGCACGTAGAGCTCGCCGTACGGGCGGCCGATGTGGCGCGACAGCTTGTGGTCGCGCGTGGTCAGCGTCTGCACGTGCTCGCGCAGGACGAAGCGGTGGTCGTTGTCGGTCAGGACCGCGTCGCGCCGCTCGCGCCCCTCGATCACCGGGGCGAGGTCGCGCCCCTCGACCGCGCCGCCGGCTGGGACGCCGAGGATGCGCTCGAACGTCGGCGCGAGGTCGATCGTCCCCACCGGGTCGTCGACGCGACGGCCGGCGGGCAGGCCCGGACCGCGGAGCACGAGCGGCACGCGCAAGAGGCCGTCGTAGTGGAACGGCCCCTTGAAGAGCAGGCCGTGATCGCCGAGCAGCTCGCCGTGGTCGCTCGTGAAGGCCACGGTGGTGCGCGCCTCGAGCCTGCGCGCCGAGAGCGCGTCGAGGATGCGCCCGATGTGGTGGTCGAGCTGCGCGACCATGCCGTAGTAGGCCGCGATCATCGTGGCGAGGTCGCGATCGGGCAGCCGCGCCGCCGGCGTGTTGAGCGCGCGCGCCCAGAACCCGAGGCCCTCGGAGAAGCGCCGCTGGAGCGGCGGCTTGCCGGCGAGCTCCGCGGGATCGCGGCGGGGCAGCGGCAGGTCCCGCGGATCGAAGCGGCTCGCCCAGGGCTCGGGCGCGTCGAACGGGTGGTGCGGATCCGGGAACGACACCCACAGGAAGAACGGGCGATCGCCGAGCGCCTCGAGGCGCGCGATCGCGCGATCGGCGATCCACGAGGTCGGGTGGAGCGGCTCGGGCAGCGCCGAGCGCCAGGTCTGCGGCGCGAGGTCACGCTCGCGCGCGGGGCCGGCCTCGCGCATGCGGCGGAGGCTGTTCCGGAGGAGCGCCGCGCGCCCGGTGATGGTGTGGCCATCGGGCGCGACGCCGGCCAGCCAGCGGCCGTAGTGGAGGCCGAAGGGCCAGGGCCCGAAGCCGAAGGGATAGTGCCCGAGCTGGATGAGCTCCACGTGAGAGAAGCCCATGTACGGGCCGTACCAGCCCTCGGGCATCCGCGCGGCGTTCCAGGCGGCCTCCATGTGCGGCGAGACGCCGGGGCGGAAGACGCCGTTCGTCGCCAGGTGCGCCTTGCCCACGAAGGCCGTGGCGAGGCCCGCGCCGGCCGCGCGCGTGGACAGCGCCGCAGCGACGTTCTCCGGCGTCGGATCCACGCCGTTCGTCCACACGCCGTGCGTGCGCGGGTGCTGTCCCGTGAGGATGGTCCAGCGCGAAGGCTGGCAGTAGGGATGCTGGCAGCGCGCCTCGGTGAACGTCACGCCCTGGCGCGCGAGCGCGTCGAGGCGCGGCGTGGCGCCGAGCCGACTGCCGTACGCACCGAGCGTGTCGGCGCGCTGCTGGTCGGTCGTGATGAGGAGGACGCCGGGCGCGGCCATGCGGACAGTCTACATACCCACGAGCCCGGCCAACCTCCTGGATTGCCTCGCCCCCGCCACGCGCGCGGCGGTTCCATGGACAGGGTGGTCCAGCCGGATCGTGCGAAACGCACGTCAGAAGGGGCCATCCGACATCTCACGGCAGCGCCTGGGGACAGGCAACCTGTCGTCATGCCACGCACACCCTGGGTCGATGGCCGCCTCGCGCTCGTCAGCTTGCTCGCCTTCGGCGCGTGCAGCGCGCTCCCCGGGGGGGCGGATCTCGACGGCGGGCCCAGGCGACCGGGCGCGACCACGGGCTCGCGCGGCCAGGACGGTGGCCCCGCGCCAGGGACCGCCGGCGCCGCCGACGGCGGCGTGGCCGGTGACGCCTCGAGCTGCGACGACCCGGACCTCGACGGCTACGGCCCGGGCTGCCCGCGCGGCGACGACGACTGCGCGCCCGGCGATCGCGCCGTGCACCCGGGCGCGCTCGAGCTGTGCAGCGACCACGTCGACAACGACTGCGACGGACAGGTGGACGAGGGCTGCTGCGATCCGGCGGCGGCGGACTGCACGCGCACGCCCGACCCCGACCAGACCGTCGGCACGTTCGTCTTCGAGCTGTCGAAGAGCTTCCTCGCGCTCGATCCCCTCTGCGGCGCGCAGCGCGGCGCGGCGCTCGACCCGCGCCGCGAGCTCATCGTGGGCGGCATCGACCGCATCGTCAGCGAGCAGGCCGCGCTCGCGCTCGGCGAGCTGGCGCGCACGGCCCTCGGCCCGCTGCTCTCGGACGGCGACCTCGAGGCGACGCTCGGGGCGCTGACCGACGTGATGGCGCTCCTGGTCGACGACACGTTCGATCGCGACCGGCGGTACCTGGCGGCGATCGCCGAGGTGCTCGGCACCGATACGGTGCTCGAGGGCGAGCACGTGTTCGCGCTCGCACGCGGCATCCTCGCCGGCGACCAGGCGCCGAGGGCGCTGCACGCGCTCGCGCAGCTCGGCCAGGAGCCCGACGGCAACCAGCCGGCCGCGAGCGCGCTCCTCGGCGTGGCGAGCGCCGCGCTCGGCGCCGAGAGCCGCGTGGCGAGCTGCAGCGGCATCACCGTGACGCCGCTCCTCGACCGCATGCTCGACCCGACCGGCATGCCGGCCCGGCCCGAGCTCGGCGCGCCGGCGCTGGTCGCGAGCGCCGCCCGCCCCGGCACGACGTTCGACGCCAAGCGCACCGGGCTCGGCTTCGCGCTCGAGCTCGCGTCTCCGGCCGTGCGCGCGGGCGTTCCGCGCGACCTGCTCGCGCTCCTCGACGCCGCGCTCGGCGGGCAGGAGCCGTGCGGCCCCGGCTGCTTCGCGTATCCCGCCGCGAGCCCCGTGGGCGACGCGCTCCACGTCGGGCTCGAGCTCCTGCGCCACGACGAGATCGAGGCGCTCCTCGGCGGCGTCGCGCGGCTCATGCGCGAGCGGCCGGCGGTCGCGGAGTCGCTCGCGGTCGCGGCCGGCAAGCTGCTCTCGCGCGTGCGCCAGGCGAACGTGCAGGTCGACACCGCGCAGCTCGCGCGCCTGACGAGGAAGCTCCTGCCGCTCATGCAGCGCATCTTCGCGCAGGGCGCGGGCACGCCGCGGCTCATGCTCCGGACCATCCACGGGCTCGGCCAGACCGCGCGCGATTTCCCCGAGCGCCTCCGCTGGACCATCGATCACTCGCGCCTCGTCAAGGCCCACTCCTGCTCGGACGAGCCGCCCGATCTGCAGCGCTCGACGCCGGTCGCGTGGGACGCGCCGCGGGCGGTCGCCAACCGCAGCTCGCTCGAGCAGGTGCTCGAGCTCGTCTCGTCGGTGGACTGCGGCAGCGTCCCGCTCACGGGCGGCAAGACCGTCGCGCAGTTCTTCCTCGAGCTCGTCGCGGACCGCACGCCGGCCACGGTGTGCACGGTGGTGGACGTCCTGCTCGGCGCCTGGTCGGCGACCGGCGTGGTCGGCGACTTCTTCGTCGAGATCGCGCTGCGCACCGCGGGCTGCAGCGAACCGCGCGTGGTGCTCGACAACCTCGACGCGCTCGAGCAGCTCGCGGCGAGCGGCTCGCTCGACTTCCTGATCCCGCTCGACAAGATCCTCAAGGCCGAGGGGCAGACCCGGACGTTCATCGCGATCGCGAGCGTCATCGTCGAGGACCTGCGCCTCGACAACGACGCCGACCCGGCCACGCAGAGCGTGTTCCGGCAGCTCCTGCCGATCATGTCGGACCTCATCGAGGCCGGCGCGGCGGACGCGCTGTTCGATCTGGTAGACGGCCTGGCGGCCGTCCGCACGCCCGACGCGCGCGGTCAGGACGCGACGCTCGCGGACGTCCTCATCGACGCGGCGGCGTTCGCGCTCGCGGATCGCGACGTCACGACGCGCGCGGGCACGGTCCGGCGGAGCTCGTTCGCCGCGGAGCTCCTCGACCCGATGATCCTCGTCGTGGATCGCGTCGCCCGCGCCGGCGCGAGCGCGGCCGGCGGGCGCCTCGTGGATCACTTCATCGGCTACCTGCAGCCCGACGCGCAGGGGGGCCTGGCGCACAAGGGCGTCGTGCCGCTCGCGACCGTGCTGCTCGAGGGGCTCACCGCGGTCTGGCGCCTCGACGCCGCCGCGCGCGCCTGCTACGTGACCGCGCTGCAGGCGGACGCCCAGGACGTGCTCACCGCGCCCGCGTTCGCGACGCTCGTGCGGCTCGGCCGCATCGTCGATCGCTCGCCGCACCGGGTCGCCCTCGAGGGCGCGCTCGCGGCCTGGCTCGACGCCCAGCCCGCGGACCCGACCGTGCCGAGCGCCTTTTCGCCGCTGCTACAGGTCACGGGGGCGCTCCTGCAGGCCTCGCCGCCGGCCGGCGCGGTCGATCGCCTGCTCGGCTTCGCGGCCGTCGCGCTCGACCCCGCGCGCGTCAGCGGCGTCGCGATCCTGCGCACCTTCGACACGCTCGTCGAGGCCGACACCGGCGGTGTGCTCCTCGACATGCTGCGCCGCGCCGTCTCGCCGAGCCCCGTCGGACCGGTGCCCCTGCAGGCGCTCGCCGACGGCTACGCGCCCGCGCTCGCGATCTCGCCCGGCGCGTGCACGCCGGAGAACGAGCCCTGGACCGCGCGCGGCCTCGACAGCGCGATCGGAAAGCTCGTGGGGTTCCTGCGCGATCCGACCTACGGCCTGCCCGCGATCTTCGACGCGCTCGGCGCGTTCGTCACCGGACCCTGAGCTTCAGCGCACGACCTGGCCCCGCAGGTCCCGCGCCTCGGCGAGCGGCGCGAGGCGGCCCGCCTCGGCGTCGAGGTGGGTGCAGGGCGGCACGGGCGCCCCGAGGAAGCGCGCGCCGTGGACGCGGAACGCCTCCGGGTCGCCGGTGCACGCGAGGCGGAGCTGGCCGCTGCCGGGCGCCGCGAACCCGGGGTGGCGGGCGAGCCAGTCGACGAGGCGCTCGGCCACGAACGGCGCCGGGTCGAGGACGCGCACGGACGTGACGGCCGCGAACGCCTCGGCGAGCAACGGGTAGTGCGTGCAGCCGAGGAGGAGCGTGTCGATGTCCGGCAGGTCGGCGAGGTAGTGCGCCACCGCGAGGCGCGCGATCTCGCTCGCCTCGAGGCCCTCCTCGACGATGGGCGCGAGGAGCGGCGCGGCGCGCTGCGAGACGCGGTGCGGGCCGAGCTTTCCGATCTCCTGGACGTACGTCCCCGAGGCGACGGTGCGCGCGGTGGCGAGGATGCCGATGTGCCCCGCGCTCACGCGCACGGCCTGCTCGGCCGCCGGGATGGTGACGCCGAGGATGCGCCGGTCGGAGCCCTGCCCCGCGTAGCGCCGCTGCAGGTGGCGCAGCGCCACGCACGAGATGGTGTTGCACGCGACGACGATCAGGCGACAGCCCTCGGCGAACAGGCGCTCGATGCACTGCTCCGAGAAGTCGAGCAGCGTGTGCGCGTCGCGCCCGCCGTAGGGCGCGCGCCCGGAGTCGCCGAGGTAATGGAAGTCGTGCGCCGGCAGCCGCTGCCGCAGGTGCCGGAGCACCGTGAGCCCGCCGAAGCCGGAGTCGTAGACGCCGATCATGGCGCCCATCATGGCGCGGCGGACGCGATTCCGCGCAAGACGGATCACCAGCGCCGTCGCAAGGCTCGCTGCCGACCTGCCGGGCTCATCCGGCAGGCCAGCACGCGGTACGATGGGGCGATGCTCGCGCGGCTGGCTCCCTTCGTCTTGCTCCTCGGGTGCCAGCTGCTGTCGGCCGGCGACGATCGTCCGGGGCCGCGCGACGCGGGTCGGGCCGACGCGGCTGTGGACGCGCGTCGGGCCGACGCGGCCGTGGACGCGGGGAGCGGCGGACGCGGCGGCGGCGGCGCGGGTGGCGCGGGCGCCAGCGGGGCCGCGGGGGGCGTCGGGGGCAGCGCCGGCGGCGGCGAGGAGGTGGAGTGGGCGCTGCAGTTCGGGGACCCGATGGCGGGCGAGGGGGTGGACGAGGACGTGGGCCACGCCATCGCGGCCAGCGCGAGCGTGGTCGTGGGCGGGGCCTTCATGGGCCGCGTGGCCTTCGGGCCGTTCCAGGAGCCGGCGCCGACCACGCCCGCGATGCTGCTGCTCGGCGTCGACTGGTCCGGCATCGTCCAGTGGCTGCGCGTGTTCGACGACTCGGGAAACGACCGCGTCCAGGCCGTCGCGCTCGACCCGGACGGCGCCGTGTACGCGGCCGGCTACTTCAACAGCAACTCCATCGACCTCGACGGCAACCACATCGTGGGCAACGGCCCGCCCAACGCCTTCGTCATGAAGCTCGACCCGACGACGCACCGGCTGGTCTGGCACAAGCACTTCCGCACCCAGGGCAGCTCGAGCGTGTACGCGATCGCGCACTCCGGCGGGCTCGTGGTGGTCGGCGGCGCCTTCCGGGAGGAGCAGACGCTCGACCCCGGCGGCACGACGCTGCCCGGCCACGGCGGGTTCGTGGTCGCGCTCGAGGCGTCGACCGGCGCGGTGCGCTGGGCCAAGCCCCTCCAGCAGTCGACCGGGGACGTGCGCGTGCGCGCGCTCGACATCGGCGGGGCGGGCGAGGTGTTCGTGGGCGGCGACTTCTCGGGCCCCATCCAGTACGAGCCGGGGATGGGCGCGACGGCGCGGCAGGGGCTCGACGGCTTCCTGGCGCGGCTCGAGGGCACGCAGGGCCGGCTCGAGTGGCACCGCGAGCTGTCGGGGCTGTTCGACGAGGAGGTGCGCGGCCTGCGCGTGACGCGCGGCAGCCCGGCGCTGTTCGCCGCCGGCTACTTCACCGAGAGCGTGACCACGAGCGACGGGCTCATCGCGGACGGCAAGGGCGGTCGGGACGCGTACCTCGCGCGCTTCGAGCTCGACGGCGACGTCGAGCGGATCGAGGTGCTGGGCGGGCCCGGCGACGACGTCGCGACGTCCCTCGACCTGTCGGTCTCCGACGAGCTCGTGCTGGCCGGCGTCACGGACGGCGCGTTCGACTACCGCGGCATGGCGCTGCCCGGCCCGTTCGGGGGCACGGACGTCTTCGTGGTGCGCACAGCTTCGGACGGGCAGCCGCTGTGGATGCGGCGCTACGGCGGCCCCGACGAGGACGGCCAGGTGTACGACCCGCCGGCGCAGTTCGGCGACGTCGCGGTCGCGTCGAGCATCGTCGGCGGCGGACAGACCTACCTGACCGGCTCGTTCCGCGGCGTGGCCCGGTTCGGTACGCAGCGCCTCACCGCGGCGCACGGGCGCGATCTCTTCGTCGTGAAGATCCGCTGAATCAGGCTTGCTGGTGATGCCGAGCGTGATGGCGGCGCAGCGAGCTCGTCGCCGACCCGCTCAGAACTGGCAGCCGAACTGGAGGTCGCCGCTCGGCTGCACGGTGACGGTCGGCGTGGGGCAGATGGCGGGGACCGAGACCGGGATGCGCTGCGACTGCGCCGTGAAGCCCGACTCGATCTTCTCCTCGATGTAGTTCTCGAGCGACGAGATGCAGTCGAGCACCACGCTCCACGAGGCGCCGCTCGCGATGGGCGCGCAGACGGGATCGAGCAGGATGCTCAGCGCCTCGGCCCACCACGCGAAGTCGACGCTCGCGCCAAAGGCGCTCGACTCGAGGTTGAGGCTCCAGCCGCTCGCGGTCTGGGTGAAGCCCACCGTCATGTCGAAGTCGATGTCGACCTCGGGGTTCGGCAGGTAGTCCGCCACGCCCTCGAGGTCGAGGTCCACGTGGAACTTGTTCGGCGCCACGTACGAGATCTCGACCGGCCGGCCGTAGATGTGGCCCCACTTGACCTCGCTGCTCGTCCAGAACAGGTTGCCGATGAGGCTCTCCATGCGGCTCTCGAGCTCGGCGCGCGGCACCGCCAGGCTCGCCTCGGGCGACACGAAGCCGGAGAACGAGGCGGCGGCGCGCAGCTCGGCGTGCGTGACGAGCAGGACGGGGCTGTAAGGCGCGTCGCCGTCGATCCACTTGCACGTCGTGGACGTGTTGCCGTAGGTGCGGGTGAACGCGACCTTGTTGTTCACGAGCAGGTCGAAGCTGCGGATGCACACGGCGTCGGAGCCGTACTTCGCGATCCGGATGTCCGTGATGTCGTGCAGCTTCCGGATGTTCTTCTGGTCGAGGTCGTACGTGAAGTCGGAGTTGCGCTCGAAGTCGTCACGCGCGTAGTTCAGGCCGGTGTGGTTGTACCCGAGCGCGTTGTAGTTGAGGCTGACGCCCATGCGATCGTCCGAGCCGGCGTCCTCGACGTCCGCGACGCGCAGCCGGAGCTGCACGCGGAAGACGCCCGGGCTCTGGGCGATGTCGGTCACGGCGCAGCGCTCGCTGGTGTACTTCGCGCCGTCCGCGTTGGCCACGCGCAGCCGGTAGCAGTACGGCGTGTCGGCCGTGCGGCCCGTGTCGTTGTAGGACTGCGCGCCGCTGAGCGCGCCCCACGTCCGGATGCTGGCCCACGCGCCGCCGGGCGCGCGGCGGTAGAGGATGGTCGAGGTGGCGCTCGACGGGCTCGTCCAGCCGAGCCGGATCGAGCTCGTCGTGCGCGAGGTCGGCAGGAAGTTCGACGGCGCCGTCGGGCCGCTCGCGGGCGGCGTCGGCGGCGGCTCGCCCGGCTGTCCCGCGGGGAGGGCGAGCGCCTGGGTCCCCACCGGCTCGTCGGCCACCGCCTCGTCCGCGGGGCCGGCGTCCTCCGCCGGGGTTGCGCCGCAACCCAGGTGGGCGGCCAGGGGGAGCACGATGGCGAAGAGCTTGAGCGAATTCTGCATGGTCACGACCTCCGACGCAGCCTTCAGCAAGCGCCGGGCCACGCGCAGATCCCCACGAGCTCCCGGCGAAGCGCGCGAGGAGGCGGCCGGGCCAGCGCAGGCCTTGCTCGGGGGCCGGGGCAACGCTTGCGCGGCGAGCAACGGCGGCGCTCCGGGGCGCCGGAAACCCCGGGAAAAGGCGCCCCGGGGGCGCGGATCAGGACTTGCTCTACGAGCGCACATGAAGACCAACACCAGCCTCCGGACCGGACACATCGCTCTCAACCACAACGGCGCGCTCAAGGTGAAGACCAGCCTCCGCGCGGGGGGAGGGGTGATCATCAACAAGCGCTAGTGCTGCCCGTCAGAAGTGGACCGGCATTCAGACACGTGAGCGCTGTGCACGCCAGGTGGGGGCAGCACTCGCGCACGCGGAGCGTGCGCAAGACCAGCACCTAGGGCCGCTCGTCGGACCAGCTGGAAGCCTGGGGAATCCCGGACGGGCAGCACCAGGTGTCTCGTTGGCTCGCGCTCCGCGCTCGCGA
>CAZQJC010000162.1:0-16975 GCA_964593795.1 uncultured Myxococcales bacterium
GTGGGCGCCCTCGAGGCGCCCACTCGTAGGTTAGTTCCTCCCCCACTTCACGCCGGCGGTGGCGAGGGTGTCGAGGAGCTTCTCGGCGCCGAAGGCCTGGCTCGGCGTCAGCGCGCCGGTGAGCGTGAAGTCGGGCGCCGCGGCCAGCTTGGCGCAGAGCGCCGCGGACGCCGCGGTGAACTCGTACCCCTCGCCGCCCGTGACCCACACGCGCTCGGTGATGCGGCCGCCCGGGGAGAGCGCCTCGGCCACCACGTAGAAGCGCGCCGTCTTGCGCTCCTCCGCGCTCGGCCCCTCGGGCAGCCGCGCGATCGCGCGCTCCGCCAGCGCCTTGGTGAAGGGCAGCTTGAGCAGCGGGCCGCCCACGCGAGAGAAGAGGGGAGCCACCTTCGGCAGCTTCATGAACGTGCGCACGTAGCGGGCGCCGGTCGAGCGCGGCGCGGTGACGAGATCGCCCCACGGGATCGACGGGCACGGACGCGAGCCGAGCTCGGGGAACGGCGCGTCCCAGACCTCGGTGCCCACCGCCTCCTTGACCCAGCGGCCATCGAGATAGGCGAGGCCCCCCTGGTCGGCCAGGTTGAGCGCCGAGCGCATGGTGCCCTGCGAGGGCCGGCCGCCGCGGTTGGCGAACGCGATGCGCACGCGCTCACACGATCCGGCGAGGCTCGGCGCCCCGGCGGCCAGCGACGCCGCACAGTCGGTCGGGACCACGTCGAAGCCGACGGCGTTGACGAGCGCGATGCCGCGCTGGATGGCGTCTCCGTGCCGGTAGTACGTCTCGCGCATCCAGGGCGACTCGCCGGTGATGTCGAGGAAGTGCGCGCCCGCGGCGAACGCGGCGTCGAGGACGGGGCGACCGTACTTGGCGAACGGCCCCGCGCAGTCGAGCACGACGCGCGCGCGGGACACCGCGTCGGTCAGCGCCGAGGCGTCATCGAGCGCGGCGGGGACGACGGGGACGTTGCCCACGGTCGCCGACAGCGCCTCGAGCTTGCGCGCGTCGCGACCCGAGACGGCGAAGCGCACGCCGAGCTCCTTGAGGGCGGCGGCGCACAGGCGGCCGGTGAAGCCGGTCGCGCCGTAGAGGAGGACGTCGAGGTCGGGGTTGCGCATGGGGGGGAGAGTGCAGGGGACGGGCGGAACAGGCAACTGCTTAGAGGGGGCCATCCGGGGGCCCTGCGTTGCTTGCAGGGGGCGGCCCGTGATAGGCACCGCGCATGCCCGGGCGAGCGAGTCGTTAGCTGCTGATCCTGCTGCTTCTTCTATCTGCGCAGGCAGATGCGTCGTACCTGGGCGAGCTCGTCGCGCGCGCGCGCACGGAGCGCGTGGCCGAGACGCGGCAGTGGCGGACGCTCCTGCACGTGCGGGGCGAGACCGCGCAGGCGGACGGGCGGCAGTTCTTCTTCTCGCCGCGCGGGCGCTCGGACGCCGCGGCGGAGCTCGACGCGACGCTCGAGGCGTTCTTCGCGCCGCCGGCGGACGACGCCACGCACATGCACCCGCAGTGTCGCTTCCCGGCGCGGCACCGCTTCCTGCGCGCGCGGCTCGGCATCGACCCGATGCGCCTGCCGGCCTGGCCTTGCCCGCGCTTTGCCGCGTGGCGCGACAACCTCGGCGCACGCGGCGTCACGCTCCTGTTCTCGTCGGCTTACCTGAACAGCCCGGCGTCGATGTACGGGCACACGTTCCTGCGCCTCGACCAGTCGACCGCGGAGGGTGCGCCGCACCTCGCGGACCACGCGGTCAACTTCGCGGCGGAGGCGTGGACGACGAATCCGATCCTGTACGCGGGCCTGGGCCTCCTCGGCGGGTTCGAGGGGCGCTACTCGTCCCTGCCCTATTACATGAAGGTGCACGAGTACAACGACCTCGAGCACCGTGACCTCTGGGAGTACCCGCTCGCGCTCTCGGCCGAGGAGGTCGACCGCCTCGTCGAGCACCTCTGGGAGATCGGCGCGACGCACTTCGACTACTACTTCTTCACGGCGAACTGCAGCTACCAGCTCCTGACGCTCCTCGAGGCGGCGGCGCCGCGCCTCGACCTGACGAGCGGCGCGCGCTTCCGCGTCAAGGCGATCCCCGCCGACACGCTGCGGCGGGTGCTCGAGGTGCCCGGGCTCGCGGGAAAGCCGAAGCTGCGGCCGTCGCACGTGCGGCTGCTGCTCGCACGGCGCGCGCTCCTCGAGCCGGCGGAGCGCGAACACGCCGAGCGGCTCGGCGGCGCGGGCGGAGGCCGCTGGCTCGGAGCCATCGCGGCGCTGCCGGCCGCGCGGCAGGCGCTGGTGCTCGACGCCGCGCTCGACTACCTGCGCTACCGCGACGGGCTCGTGCGCTCGAAGCGGGATCACGTGTCGATGGCGCAGGAGCGCCTCCTGCAGCTCGCGCGGCGCAAGCTCGGCCTTCGCACCGAGGCGCCGACGGTGACCGACGCCGGCGAGCCGCCCGAGGCGCAGCACGCGACCTCGCGCGTCTCCGCGGGCGGGGGCACGGACAGCGGCGCCGCGTACGGGGAGCTGTCGCTGCGCGGCGCGATGCACGACCTCTACGACGACCCGGCCGGCTTCATCGGCGACAGCACGCTCGAGATGATGCAGCTCTCGCTGCGCTTCTCGGAGCGCCACCCGGTGCTGCTCGAGCGCGCGACGCTCGTCAACGTCGAGTCACTCATGCACGTGGACGAATGGATCCACAAGGCGTCGTGGCGGCTACGGCTCGGGAGCTGGCGGCTGCACGACCGCCCGTGCGACGGCTGGGGCTGCACCGAGATCGGCGCGCAGGGCGGCGCCGGCGCCTCGGGGCGCTTCGGGCGCCTCGCGCTCTACGCGCTCGCCGAGGGCCTCGCCGGGGCAGGGCCGGCCCCGCGCGACGGCTTCCGGCTCGCGGGCGGGTTCCGCACGGGGCTCATCGCGGACGGGCCGGGCCGATCGCGCGCGATGCTGGAGTGGGGCGCGATGGCGCCGCTCGTCGGCGACGACGTGGCGGATGTGTTCGTGCGGGGGGGCCTGCAGTGGCCCGTGGCGAAGTGGCTGGCCGTGCGCGCGGAGGCGGAGCGGAACCTCTTCCGCAACCAGCTGGGCGGGAGCCTGCTCGGCTACTTCTGAGCGGCAGCGGCGGGCGCGGCCTTGGCCGTCCTCGCCGGCTTCGGCTGCGCGGCGATCTTCGGCTGGGGCAGCGCCGTGCAGCTCTTCGCGAGCTCGGGGCGCGACACCATCTCGGCGCGGAGGTTGCCGAGCATCGCCATCGGCGTCGTGTGCTCCGAGGGCAGGATGCGCTCGTAGCGCTGCTGCGCGAGCTCGAACATCGCCGGCATCGCCTCGCGCTTGCAGCCCATGAGCGCGCCGAGGTTCGCGAGGTACTCACCGCCGCCCGACGCCATCTCCGTCGAGAGGTGCTCGAAGTTGGCCTCGGCGTACGCCTCCTGCGCCTTGGCCTTCTTGACCGCGCCGTCGGCGGTGCAGCCGCTCGTGCCGGACGTGATGCCGAAGCTCTGGTTGCCCGAGCTGCCGTTCGTCGTGGACGCGAGGAGCTGGCTGCCCGTGGTGTTCTCGTCGAACCACTGCGAGCCGAGGCCGCAGCCGGCCATGTTCTGGTTACCGGCGAGCGCGGTGCCGGGGAGGACGAGGAGCAGGGTCGCGGTCAGAAGTCTCTTCATGATGGGCGGTCTCCTTGAGCGGTCAGAAGTGGGTGGTCAGGACGAGGCCGCCGCCACCGCGGAGGCCGTAGGGAACGAGCGAGGTGCGGCGGGCGCTCTTGGCCGCCGAGTCGTAGCCGTACGAGTAGCCGAGCATCGTCGCGCCGCTCGCGAGCAGCGAGGCGCCGACGAGGTCCACGAGGAAGACCTTCTCGAGCGGCGGGCCCTTGCAGTCCTCGAGGCGCGTCGTCGTCGTGTCGCACTGCTTGAGCGTGTCGACGACGAGGTAGAGCGCGCCGCCGAGGGTCGCGGCGACGCCGAGCGCGGCCGTGGTCCAGCCGAGGGCGCGCAGCGGGGAGCGCTCGACGCGGCTCGCGCGCAGGTCCTGCTGCAGGTCGTACTGACCGAGCTTCCAGCCGTAGGCCGTCGTGAGCGCGGCGCCGACGAGGCGCAGGGTGCCGAGGCCCTGGAACGCAGCCTGACAGGCCTGGCGGTCATCGCGCATGTTCGTCCAGCCGCAGTCCTTGTTCTTCCACTCGCCGAACGAGAGCGAGGCCTCGATCGCGAGGCTGCCTGCGATGAGCGCGACGCCGCCTCCGACCCAGAGCCAGCTCGGCGGCTCGGCCGGGGCCGCCGGCAGCGGGGCCTGCAGCGGATTGGCGGGTGGCGGCGACGGCGGCACCTCGCTGTCTGGAGGTGCCAGATGCACGACGGGGGGCGGTGACGGTGGTGGAGATTGGGCGCCCGCGAGGCGCGGGATCAGCCACAGGAGGACGAGCGCGAGGGCACGAGGCTTCATGCCGCCGGTCAGAGCAAGGCGCGTACCGCTTCGGGCGCTGCGCCGGCGCTGGATCACGAGGGGGTGCCCCGCCCCCGGCTCCGTGCAGTCCGGGGCGCGGCGGCCCCGGCGAGGCCGACGGCGCGCGCGAGGACGCCGTCGAGCATCGCGGGCGTCAGGCGACCGGTGAAGGTGTTCTGCTGGCTCGGGTGGTACGAGCCGACGAGCGCGTAGGGACCGACGGCGGCCTCGGCGCCGTGACCGAAGGCCGGGCGCGGCGAGGCGCGGTGGCCGAGCGCCGCGAGCGCGCGCAGGGCGCCGTCCCACCCGAACGCGCCCAGGCACACGAGCACGCGCGCGTGCGGGAGCAGGCGGAGCTCGTCCTCGAGGAAGGGCAGGCAGCGATCGCGCTCCTCGGGGGTCGGCTTGTTGGCGGGCGGCGCGCAGCGCACCACCGCGGAGACCCACGCGCCACGCAGCGCGAGGCCGTCGCCGCGCGCCACCGACATGGGCTGGTTCGCCAGGCCCGCGCGATGGAGCGCCGCGTAGAGGAAGTCGCCGGAGCGATCGCCCGTGAAGACGCGGCCGGTGCGGTTGCCGCCGTGCGCGGCGGGCGCGAGGCCGATCACGACGACGCGCGCCGCGGCGTCGCCGAAGCCGGGCACCGGGCGGCCCCAGTAGGTCTGGCCCCGGTACGAGGCGCGCGGCTCGGCGGCGACGGCCTCGCGGTAGGTGACGAGGCGCGGGCACGCGCGACAGGCCACCACGTCGCGCTCCACCGTCGCCAGGGCACCTCGCACCGGCGGGCAGCATAGAGGCGAAACGGGCCGAGCACGAGGAACTTGATGGTTCACCCGAGGGGCTCGGGGCCCGGTGGGGCTCCCGATCGCGGCGGGGTCGCGCTAGCATGCCGGCGTGATCGACCCGTCCGCCGACGAGCTCGCGGTGCTCACGCCGCGTGAGCGCCTCGCGTTCCGCGTCACGCACCGGATGAACCGGGAGCCGTGGAAGTCGCTGTGGGGTCGGTTCCAGCGCTCGGTGGGCGTCGGCTGGATCGACGTCTGCACCTACAACATCATGCGCATGTACGGCCTCGATCACATCCGGTCGATGCAGCGCACGCGCGCGACGATCCTCGTCGCGAACCACCGCTCGTTCTTCGACTTCTACGCGGTGAGCGCGATGCTGTTCAAGCACACGGACTTCATCCAGCGGCTGTATTTTCCGGTCCGCGGGCGCTTCTTCTACGAGGGACCGGCGGGCCTGTTCGTCAACCTCGTGATGGGCTTCTGGTCGATGTACCCGCCCGTGTTCAAGGAGGGCGACAAGCGCCGCTTCAACGAGTACTCGCACCGGCGGCTGCTCGAGCTGCTCTCCGAGGGCGCCGGCACGGTCGTGGGCTTCCACCCCGAGGGGACGCGCAACCAGTCGCCGGATCCGTACTCGTTCCTGCCCGCGCAGCCAGGGGTGGGGCAGCTCGTGCACGCCACGCGGCCCCACGTGGTGCCCGTGTTCGTCGCGGGCCTGAACAACGACCTGCCGAAGCAGGTGATGGGGAACTGGACCGGTGGGCCGCCGATCCGCCTGCACTTCGGGCGCGAGCTCGACCTGTCCGCGCTGACGTCCGGCAAGGCACACGTGCGCACGTACAAGGCGATCGCCGACGCGACGATGCGGGCGGTGGCGGAGCTCGGCGAGGAGGATCGCCGCCTGGCCCTCGCGGGGGAGTTCGGCGAGCCCGCCGCGAGGCTCGCGCGCGGCGAGCTGCCCCCGGCCCGCACCGTCGAAGAGCCGTGACGCCGCTCGTCATCGTCAACCCGGCTTCGGCGGGCGGCCGCGCTCGCACGGCGTGGCCCGGCATCGCCGCCGAGCTCCGCCGGCACGCGGGGCCGTTCGACGTGGCCTTCACCGAGGCGCCCGGCGACGGCGCGCGACTGGCCGCCGACGCGGCGCGGAGCGGGCGCAAGCTCGTGGTCGCGCTCGGCGGCGACGGCACCATCTCCGAGGTGGCCGATGGCCTCCTGCGCGCGCGCGCGGGCGCGGCCCTCGGCATCCTGCCGTTCGGCACGGGCGGTGACTTCCGGCGCACGCTCGAGCTGCCAACGCGCATCGCGGACGCGGCGCGCGTGCTCGGAAGGGGGCAGACGCGGCGCATCGACGCGGCGCGCGTGTCGTTCGTCGACCACGGCGGCGCGCCGGCGTTCCGGCACTTCGTGAACATCGCCTCGTTCGGCCTGTCGGCGGCCGTGGCCACGCGCGCCAACGCGTCGTCCAAGCGCCTCGGCGGGCGGCTCGCCTTCGCGAAGGCGACGCTCTCGAGCGCGCTCGAGCACCAGGCGCCCACCGTGCGGATCGAGATCGACGGCGCGGACGCGGTGTCGACGCCGGTCTCCACCGTGTGCGTGGCGAACGGGCGCTACTTCGGCGGCGGCATGCGCGTGGCACCAGACGCCATGCTCGACGATGGCCTCCTCGACGTGGTGGTGGTCGGCGACCTCGGCCTGTTCGACCTCCTTCGCAGCACGCCGCGGTTATATGCGGGTACGCATATAGGTCACCCACAGGTCGCGGCGACGCGCGCGCGCACCGTGACGGCGACGGCGGAGAGCGACGACGACGTGCTCCTCGAGATCGACGGCGAGACGCCAGGGCGGCTGCCGGCCCGGTTCGAGGTGCTGCCGGGCGCGCTCGACCTCGTGGTGCCGGCGTGACGCTGCTCCTCCTGCTGCTCCTCGCCAAGCCGGTCGCCGCGGTCGTGCGCCTTCCGGTGCCCGTCGAGGCGAAGGTCGACGGCTGCGCGCGCGCGAGCTGCACCCAGCAGGGGGACCTGCGGGCGTGCAAGTGCGTGACGGAGGAGGGGACGTTCGTGGCGGTGTCGCTGCACGGACGCAAGGTGGGCGCCGTCTCCGTGAGCGCGTTCCTCGGCCAGACGGACGACTTCGAGGTCTCGCGCGGCGACCTCGACGGGGACGGGCGCGCCGAGGTCGTGGTCGCGAGCCGTGACACGACGTCGAGCGGCGTCGCGGTGTCGCGCTGGACGGTCGCGATCCTCGACGGACGGCCGCTCGCGGACGGGCACGCCGACAAGGCGCCCGTCGCCTTCGGCGTGGACGACTTCGGCGACGGCGTCGTGCGACGCGATGGCCTGCTGATGCTGCCGGAGTGGCAGAACGAGCGCACCGGCGGGCTGTCGCTCGTGGGCCGGCCGTTCCGCTACGAGCACGGGGCGCTCCTGCCGGACGCGCGGAGCCCCGTGGTGCGGCGGCGCCTCGTGCAGTCCTTCGAGGAAGAGCGCAACAGCGACCTCGGCGCGGGCAGCGCACGCGGCGTGGGCCGCCCCGGCAAGTGGCTCTCCGACTCGCGCGCGCAGGGCGCCGCGACCGAGCCGCGCGGGGCCGTGGTCGAGAAGGCGCGCATCGTGGGCGCGGGCATCACGAACGAGCGGCTGATGCTCGTCACGCGCGCGGGCCTCAAGGTGCGCGTGCTCTCGGCGTCGAGCGGCCAGGGCGTGCGCCTCGGCGACGCCGCGACCGGGCGCCTTTATCCACCCGGCTACCGCCCCGCAGATCCGGACGCGCTCTCGGGCCGCCACGCCACCATCGCCAAGAGCACCGACGGCACCGAGCCCCTCGTGGTCTGGGTGGAGTAGCGGCCTGGGCTGCGATTCGTCACATCCGCCGATCCGAATCTGAACCCGCTGCGGTGACGGGCAGCCTCGGAAAACGACGAAATAGAACAGTAGAACAACAGGCAGCACGGAACACGGAGCGGCAGACCGGATCCGTCGCCTGCGCCGGGCGGGCCCGGCAGCGTCATGGTTGCCGAGTCTTGTCGCCGATGTGGGCGACCTCAGGCGTTCCGTGTTCCTTGTTGCTCTGTTGTTCTACTGTTCTATTTCGTCGTTCGCTCTTCCGGACTTCAAGATGTGAATCATGAGAGCGGCCTCTACGCCTCGGGCAGCGCGAGGCCGTGCTTGCGCAGGAGCCGGTAGAGCACGAAGCGATCCTTGAGGCCGAGCTCGCGCACGACCGCGGCGCGCTTGCCGTGGTGCCGGGCGAGGGCGTCCTCGAGCGCCTCGCGGGTCGGCTCGCCGGGCTCGGGCGCGGCGCGCGCGGGGTGCAGCTCGGCGGTCACCTCGGGCGTCAGCTCGAGCGTGTCACCCTCGCTCGACGACAGGGAAAGCCACAGCAGGCGCGCGAGCTCGCGCACGTGGTGCGTGTAGCGGTGGAGCGTGAGCGCGCGCAGGAGCTCGATCGAGAGGCGCGGCTCGCCGCGCGGATCGCAGAAGGCAGCGCCCACGTCCGCGTCCTTGCCGGCCACCTCGCGGACGAGGTGCCGTGCGAGGAGCGCGACGTCCTCGGGGCGCTCGGCGAGCGAGGGCAGCGTGAGGCGATGGACGAGGCGCGCGAGGAAGTCGTGCTTGAGCGCGGACGGATCCCGGTTCGTCGCCGCGACCAGGCGGAAGTCACTCCGCTGCGGCAGCGCCTCGCCGAGCCGCGTGTACTCGCCCTGATCCAGGACGCGCAGGAGGTGGCCCTGCTGCGCCTCGGGGAGCTGGCCGATCTCGTCGAGGAGGAGCGTCGAGCCGTCGGCCTCGCCGACCAGGCCCGGTCGCGCGCGGAGCCCGGGGTTCGGGTAGCTCGCGACGTTGCCGAAGAGCTCGGCGTCGATGAGGCCCTCCGGCAACGCGGCGGCGCTGCGCGAGACGAGCGGCCGGCCCGCGCGGCTCGAGAGCGCGTGGATCGCGCGCGCGGCGACCTCCTTGCCGGAGCCGCTCTCGCCGAGGACGAGCACGTGGCCGGCCCGTCGCGCGATGAAGGCGAGGCGATCGCGGAGCGCCCACGCCGCCGCGCTCTCGCCGACCAGGCCCACGCGATCAGGGCAGCCGAAGGTCCCCGCGTGGTCGGCGGGGAAGCTGCGCAGCCGGGGCAGCACGACGGGCCGGCGCACGCAGAGCAGCCCGAGCTGGCCCTCGACCTCGACCACGTCGCCCGACTCGAGCGCGCACTCGGAGACCGGCCGTCCGTTCCAGAGCAGCGCGCCGCGCCCCACGTTGCGGACCCGGAGGCGCTGGCCGTCGCTCTCGACCTCGAGCTGCTTGCGTGAGAGCCCCGGCGCCGCGAGCGGCGGCGTGGCGGCGGAGAGCCCGGGGCGCGCGCGCACGAGCGAGAGCCACCCGTCGTCGTCGGAGGGCGGGCCGCCGCGACCGAGGAAGCGGGCTCGCCCCGGCGCGACCGGCGCGGTCTCCCCCGCGCGCGCGGGATCGTCCGGGTACGCGACGACCACGAGCGCGAGCTGCACGCGGGCGGCGGCCGCCCTGCCTCGCTCGACGCGCGAGCCCTCGATCGTCGTGCCCTCCGCGCGCGTACGTGTCACGCGAGCTCCGGCGGACGCGTGGCGCGACCGCCCGCGCCGGCGAGGTGACCGTCGACCCACGCCTCGAGCCGCGCCAGCCCGGCCGCACCCGCGCCCTGTCGCCACTCGCGCGCGACCTCGACGGCGCCGCCGAAGCGCTCGGCGGGTCGTCGCGCCATCGCCCGCGCGAGGACGGCCGCGCACGCGGCCGGCACCTCGGGCTGGAGGAGGCGCGGATCCGGCGGCGGCTCCTTGAGGATGCGGCGCAGCGTCGCGACCGGGCTCGACGCCGGAAACGGCACCGCGCCCGTCACCGCGCGGAACGTCAGCGCGCCGAGCGCGAACACGTCGGTCCACGGGCCCACCTCGCGGGCCTCGCCGCGCGCCTGCTCCGGCGCCATGTACGACGCGGTGCCGAGCAGCAGGTCCGAGCTCGTCAGGTCGGAGCCCGCGTCCCTCGCGATGCCGAGGTCCATGAGCTTGACGACGAGGCCCACCGGCGTGCGGTGGAGGAACACGTTCGCGGGCTTGAGGTCCCGGTGGGTCACGCCCGCGTCGTGGAGCGGCCCGAGCGCCGCCGCGAGCGCCTCGAGGAGCGGCGTCAGCTCGGCGGGCGACAGGGCGCCCAGGCCGCGCAGGCAGGTCTCGAGGTCGCAGCCGACGAGGAGCTCCATGACGAGGAACGGCGGCTCGGGGCTGTAGTCCACGACGGCGACGAGGTTCGGCAGGCCCCTCTGCGCGAGCTGCGCCTCTCGCTCGAAGCGCGCGCGCAGGTCCCGCCGGTCGAGGTGCCGCGCCTCGAGCACCTTGAGCGCGTAGCGGCGGCCGTCGTCGCACGCCGCCTCGTAGACGGTGCCCATGCCACCGCGGCCGATGCAGCGCACCGGCACGTACCGGCCGAGCGCGCAGCCAATCCGGGGATCCCGCGCGTCCCGGCGCACCGCGCCATTGTACGTCGGGCGCGGCGCTACTGCTCCGAGGTGCGCCCGAGCCGGCGCACGAGCTGGCGCCAGCTCAGCGCGGCGTACGCGAACGCGGTGCCGAAGACGATGAGGTACGGCACCGCGGGGTGCGCGTAGTAATCGAGCGGGCTGTCGAGGGCAACGCCGGTCTGGTGCGTGAACATGGCCTCGATGACCGATCCGAGGCCCCGCTGCTCGGCGCGCAGGTCGGCACGGATGCAGTAGTGGAGGAGGAGGATCGCGGGCGGGCCAGCGACCAGGGTCCGCAGGATGGCGGCGAGCCGGCCCCGCGTTCCGCCCTGGTGGCGCATGGTGGCGGCCAGGAACGCGCCAGGGATGGCGAGCGCCGCCAGGAGCCAGATCCCGCCCAGCTCTGCGACGCCCAGGAACGGCGCGCGGGCGACGAAGCCTTCGTGTCCCAGGACGAACAGACCGAGGAAGGCCTGCAGCGCGAGCGCCGACAGCGCGATGCCCGCCCCGCGCGCGAGCAGGATGCGAGCCACCGGAGCCGGGCACTGCTCCACGAGCACCCAGGCGCCGACCTCGAGCTCCTGACGCAACAGGGAGCCGGCGGCGAAGTGGGTGTAGATCCCGACGACGACGAGCGTCAGCCCGACCATCACGTGGTGGCTGACCTCCGGCAGGAGCATCCACGTGCGGATGGCGTAGAACCGGGGGATGCCGCTGTGCACGGCGATCCACGGCATCGCCGAGACCCCGGCGAACACGAGCCCGGTCAGCGCGAACAACCAGAACGTGCCCCGCCGCCGGAAGAAGCGGACGAGCTCGAGCTCGACGAAGGCGCTCAGCATCAGGCCACGCTCCGCAGGGACCGGCTCCAGCCCGCAGCGAGCGCGAGCGTGCCGAGCACGAGGACACCGACCGCGACCAGCGCGACGGCGTTCCCCCCCGATTCGAGGAGCACGAAGATCCCCACCGCGAGGAGGGCGACGTTCGAGGCCACGAGCGCGGGCACGCGCGGCAGGTGGAGCCCGAGGAGCAGCGCCACGGGCACGAGGCCGGCCAGGATGGCGAACAGGCTCGAGAAGGCCAGCCCGAATCCCTTGCTGCCGGCGCCGACCCAGAGCGACGCGGCCAGTGGTCCGACGAAGCCGAGCAAGCAGAACGCGAGCGCCCAGGCCATGCCGATGGCGACCAGCCCGGCGACCGGACCGACGCCCATGAGCCCCGCGAGGTGGAGCTGCCGGAGCTGGCCGCGGCGCCGCTCCTCGTTGAGCATCTCGCACAGGCCATTGAGCAGGAACAGGCCACCCATGAAGAGCGTGAGGAAGGCGGCGATCCGCACCTCGTCGGCGCGCAGGTCATCCTGGTACTCGAGGTTGATCCGCGCCACGCGCTCCGGCGTCTTGCCGAACTTCGCAAGGGCGGACGAGAGATCCTCTCGCATCGAGGCGACCGCGAGCGCCCCGAGCGCGCTCGTCACGATCGGCAGGAAGGCCGTGACGATGAAGAGCCCCCGACGCCGCATCCGCAGCAGGAGCACGCGCAGGTACGCGAACGTCATTCGATCACCTCCCCGTGCTCGGTGAGCCGCAGGTAGAGCTCTTCGAGGGACTCGGTCGTCCGCGAGAACGAGCTCACGCGAACGCCGGCGGCCAGGAGGTCCTTGAGCAGGCCGTGGGCGTACGCGGGGTCCGCGGGGCACTCGACCTCCACGCGACCGCTGCGCGGCTCGCTCGCGGAGAGCTCGGGGCGCGCGCCGAGCAGCGCGACCAGCGGCGCGGCGTCGTCGAGCGTCTCGATGGCGATGCGCGCCTGCTCGACCCCCGCGGCGCGCAAGCGATGACGGTTTCCGTGGAAGACCACGCGCCCCTGGTTCATGAGGACGAGGTGCGTGCAGATCTCCTCGAGGTCCGCGAGGATGTGCGAGGAGATCAGGATCGTCTTGCCCCGCTCGTGCAGGAGCAGCAGGAGCTCGCGCAACTCGACCCGTCCGCGCGGATCCAGGCCGTCGGCGGGTTCGTCGAGGACGAGGAGATCCGGATCCTGGATGAGCGTGCGCGAGAGCAGCACGCGCTGCTTCTCGCCCTTCGACAGGCCCTTGAGGCGCCGGTCGGCGAAGGCCTGCGTGCCCGCGAGGTCCATCGCGCTCCTGACCGCCCGCGCGCGCGCCTCCTTGCGGAACCCGTAGAAGGCGGCGAAGAAGTCGAGGTACTCCGCGAGCGTCAGCTCCTCGTAGAGCTCCGCACGATCGGGCATGTAGCCGACCCTCGAGCGCACCTGGTTGGCGTCCTTGGGGAAGTCGTGGCCGAGCACGCGGACCTCGCCCTCGGTGGGCCGGAGGTCGCCGACCACCAGGCGCAGCGTCGTGGTCTTCCCCGCGCCGTTCGGCCCGATGAGGCCGCAGAGCGCGCCGGGCGGCACGAAGAACGAACCCTCGCGCAACGCGCGCTGGCTGCCGAACTTCATCTCGACGTCGCGCAGGTAGATCGCAGCCTCGGTGCGGGCCTGGCTCGGCGCGATGGTCTTGCGACCTGTGGCAACGGGCTCGAGGGCGGTGCTCATGGCTTCTTCCTCGCAAAGCGCAGCAGGACGTCTCCATCCGCGTCGCACAAGGGCGGTCGCAAGCTGGCCTCGATGAAGCCATCGTGCTCGGCGCCGAGCGCCAGCGTCCCGCGCTCGGTGGCAGCCGGACCCACCGGATACTCGCAGTGGTCCTCCACGAGCGCGGTCAGCGCGTAGGCCCCACCATGCCGCTCGGACAGGGCGCGCGACAACTTCCACGCGTCGCGATTGCCGGATGGAACGCGGTAGTGAATCGTCTCGGGGAGCTCGGCGACCGCGAGACGCTGGACGTGGACGCGCTGCGCCTTGAGCGGTCGTCCGGCTTCCGAGAAGCCCTCGACGATCGAGGGAGCGTCCTCCTCGGCGAGCACCGACCACGGCACCGGGCACAGGCGCGAGCGGTCCCGGCCGAAGCAGGTCCCGAACCCCGCGATCGTGGACACCCACTCGTCCGCGTCGGGCGGCGCATCCCACCTCCATTCGGCGCGCGGCTCGATCGCGGCGCGGCGGAACAGGCGGAGCATGTCGGCCGACAGCTCGATGGGCGCCTCGGCCGTACCGAGCTTCATCTGCGCCAGATCCACCGCCTCCCCTTGCCGGAGAGGTCCGAGCCAGACGGCGCCGCCTGGGTGGACGAGCAGCGCCGAGGCCAGCGCCCTCCTGGCCCGCAGCTCGCCCACGAGCTGACCGGCCTCCACGCGCAGCCTGGCAAGGAGGGGGGGGGCATATTCCGATATGCGCATGCGTTGCGTCGTGAGGATGCGCCCGGCGGAGAGGCCGGGGCGATCGACCGCGATGCGTTGCTTGCCGTCTGCGGTCCGCGTCGCGTGGATGGCGTCGCTCGCCACCTCGGCGGAGTAGTCGAGGGACCAGAGGCGCCTCGCCTGCAGCAGCGCGCGCGGGTCCTCCGCGACCGTGATCGGAGGCTGGCTCCGCCCCCCGCCGCCGCGCACGACGACCGTCCTCTCGAGCGAGCCCGTACCCTGCGCGTCGTGGTAGCTCGTGACCCAGACCCCCTCGAGCGCCGTGGCGGGCGAGATGAGCGCGATCCCTGGCGCGACGAGCAGGGCGATGATCAGCGCCGGCAGGACGCCCCGGATCGCACGCCTCGACGCGGGGCGCTCGGCCCGGCTCGCGCGCCACATCACCACGAGAAAGCCGAGCGCCACCGAGAGCGGCACCAGCGTCTCCAGCCGAAACCGTTCGATCTGCCGCTCGAGCCACGCGTCCGCCGGCGACTGGCCGGCGTCGGCGCCTCGCAGTGTCGGCCCATGCCCCGGGCCCTCTCGGCGCCCCTTGTCGGGTCCCCTCCCCGCGGGCCCCACCAGCTCGAGCTCCCAGGAGAGCTCGGTGGGGACGACCGCGAGGCCGAGCTGGAGCAAGGGGTCCGTCTCGATCCAGGGCTCGAACGGCGCCGCCGCGCCGGAGCGCGTCGTCGTGCGGAGGATGCCGCGCAGGTGGACGATCTCGCGGAGCTCGGCCCCATCCGCGCCACGCCAGATCACCGCGTCCGGCGCGGACAGCGCCTGACGCAGCGGCGCGGGCAGGAGCGTCAGGTCGGCCGCGTCGGTCAGCAGGACCACCCTGCCGAGGGCCACCGAATCGAAGAGCGCCTGCTGGGCCGAGCTCGACCACGTGCGGACGGCCGGCGCCGCGACCACCACCTGCGGCCCCTGGTCGTCGACGGCGACTCGCTCGGGCGGTCGAGGCGGCGGTGCAGCGAGCGTCAGCCCCAGCGGGACGAACCGCTCTCGCACCTTCGGCAGGGCCGGGTACCGCATGACCACCCGTCCGTGCCAGAACGTCGGCTCGATGATCTCCCTGCGGCGATCGACGACGCGATCTGCGGCATCACGAAGCACCCAGTCGAGGGTGACCTCGCGAGAGTCGCCCCGGCTCTCCGCGAGGAGCTGGGCGGGGAACCAGAGCCGGGTCCGTTGCACGGCCCCCGCCGCGATGTCGAGCTCGGCCGACGCGCGCAGGGCGTTGAGCGCGCTGCCCTGGAAGCGCTCCCCCTTCCAGAAGTAGCTGAGGCGGACCTCCGCGTCGAGGCGCCCGCGGAAGGCCTCCGGCGCGGAGACCTCGACCCCCGCCTCGAAGGGCTCGCCGCTGAGGATCGCTCCGGGACGCACCAGATCCGCGAAGCGCACGGTAGGCGCCCCGCGCGCCACGCCCGGCGACGCCGCGCACATACCCAGGAGCAGCCCCCCCCAGAGCCGACCGGCCCGCATCCCGCGATCACGATACCATCGCATCGGCCTCACGCGTCCTCCCCGAGCAAGGGGCGCACCGTCGGCGGAGGAAGGCGCTCCGCGAGGTTGCGCGCGCCGGGGCGCGCACGCACGGTGCGGCGCACGTCGACCGCACGAGCCGCTTGCCGGTGCCTCCTTTGGTATCCTGGGGCGTGTTCTGCGAGCGCTGCGGTCAGAGCAACCGCGACGGGGCGCGCTTCTGCCGGGGCTGCGGGACGGAGCTGTCGGACCCCGCGCTCGATGCCACGCAGAGCCCGGTGCCGCCGAGCGCGATGTTCGGCGCCACCGCCGCGGCGCCCGCGGCCCAGGCCCCGCCCCCGCAGGTCCCAGCGCACCTCTCCCGGGTGATGCGGGCGTTCTCCGCGAAGTACGTGGTCGAGAGGATGCTCGGCCAGGGCGGCATGGGCTCGGTGTACCTGGCGCGCGAGATCGCGCTCGATCGGCCGATCGCGATCAAGGTGCTGCCCGAGGCCCAGGCCGCGGACGAGGCCGCGGTCGAGCGCTTCCTGCGCGAGGCGCGCGTCGCGGCGCAGCTGCGCCACCCGAACGTCATCGTCATCCACACGGTCGGCGAGCTCGATGGCCTGTACTACTTCACGATGGACCGCATCGTCGGGCCGACGCTGGCGGAGCGGGTCAGAGACGCGCCGGCGGGCCTGCCGCTCGGCGAGGCCATTGGCCTGTTCGATCAGGTCTGCCGCGCGGTCGAGCACGCGCACAAGCACGGCGTCGTGCACCGCGATCTCAAGCCGTCGAACGCGATGGTCGACGAGAGCGGGCACGTGGTGGTGCTCGACTTCGGCCTGGCCAAGCCCCAGGGCAAGGGGCAGGTCGATCTCACGGGCACGGGCGGCATCATCGGCACGCCGCAGTACATGAGCCCCGAGCAGGTGGACGGAAAGCCCGCGGGGCCCGAGGCGGACGTCTACGCGCTCGGACTGCTGCTCTTTCTGCTGGCGAGCGGCAAGGACCTCGTCCGCGGCGACAGCCCCATCGCCGTCATGATGCAGCACGCGAGCGGCGACCACCGCGGGCGCGTCGAGGCGGAGGCGCACCTGCCGGTGTGGCTGCGCGCGCTCGTCCTCGAGATGGTGGCGCTCAGGCCCGCGGACAGGCCCGTGCTCGGCCGCGTCCGCCAGACGCTGCGCGAGGCGAGCGTGCCCCCGTCACCTGCGCCACGCACGCCCGCCCCGGTCGCCTCGGCGACGCCGCCGGCGCCCGTGGCCCCGTCGACCCCACGCCCGGTCGCGCCCAGGGCGCGCTCGCGCATGGCGGGACTGCTCGACGACCTCGACAAGAAGAAGCGCTGACCGCGCCTCGGCCCGCTAGCGCCAATGCCGGTCACTTTGCGCCGGCCTGGTCCTGGCCCTGGTCCTGGTCCTGGTCGAAGCCCCCAGAACCACGCAGGCGAAGACCAGGACCAAGACCAAGACCAGGTGGTCAGCGGACGGATTCCGTCATTATCCGA
>CAZQJC010000163.1:0-78301 GCA_964593795.1 uncultured Myxococcales bacterium
TCGGGTCTCTGACCCGGATCCGGAGCCTGAAGCCCGAGGCCTGAAGCCCGAAGCCTTCAGCGACGGCGCTCGTCCACGGATCAGCGGGCCTGCGCAAGCCCGCATTCTCCAACGCAGTTCAACCCGTTCGGTGCTCTAGGCTTCCCCTCGGGTGAAGGCGGTGAGGGTGCGCTCGCCCTCGGTGGGCGGGCGGAGGTCCGAGGCGCGCTTTCGCACCGCTTCGGACAGGCGGCCGTCGAGCGCGGCCTCGAGGTCGCGCGCCAGATCGCGCACGTCCGCGTAGCGCCGCGCCGGCTCCTTGGCCAGGCCCAGCGAGAGCACCGCGTCGACGTCGGACGGGATCGCGGGCTGGAGGTGGCTCGGCGGCTCGGGGTGGTGGTGCACGGCCTCGAACATCGCGGCCATCGGGTTCCTCGACGGGAACGCGGCCTGGCCGGTGAGCGCGCGGTACGCGATCGCGGCAAGGGCGAACACGTCGGTGGCCGGCGTGATGTCGCCCGAGGAGACCTGCTCGGGCGCGAGGTAGCCGGGAGAGCCGACGACGGCGGTGGTGAGCGTGAGGTTCGAGTCCTCGGCCAGCTCGACGCGCGCGACGCCGAAGTCGAGGAGGCGAATCACGACGCCGTCGGGACCTGGCGAGAGGTAGACGTTCTGGGGCTTGAGGTCGCGGTGCACGATGCCCGCGTCGTGCGCGGCGCCGACGGCGGCGGCGATGCCGGCGACGATCGCAACGGCCTCGGGCGGCTCGAGGCGCGTGCGGCGGCGCAGGAGCGCGCCGAGGTCCTCGCCGCGCAGGAGATCCATGACGAGGTAGTGGATGCCGTCGTCGGTGGTGCCGACGGCGAGCAGGCGCGCGACGTGCTCCGCGGGCAGGCGCGCCACCGCCTGGGCCTCGCGGCGGAAGCGCTCGATCAGCGTGGCGTCGGCGGACAGGTGGGCGTGCAGGACCTTGACCGCGACCTCGCCGCCGTCGGCCAGGCGGCGCGCCTGGTAGACCTCGCCCATGCCGCCGCGGCCGAGCACGTCACCGAGCTCGTAGGCGCCGTCGAGCACGCCGCCGGAGAGGCGGCCCTGCTTGACGTCCTGGACGGCGCGCACGAGATCGCGCTTTGCGGCGCGCAGGGCGGCCTCGCGCTGCCGGAGGATGGCGCCGATGCCGCTGCCGACCACGAAGTTCGCGGCGTAAAAAGGCAGGATCGACAGCATGGCGCCGTAGCGGTAGGCGGGCAGCGTGTAGGCGCCGGAGAGGCCGCTCGTGAAGAGAGAGACCGACCGCAGCCAGCCGGCCTCCTCGGCCGCGAACATCGCCGCGTGCAGGACCATGGCCGTGAGCGTGGCGACGAGCCCCGGCCAGTAGCCCATGCCGATGCGGTAGAAGAACGGCAGCGTGAGCGGGGCGACGAGGAAGTAGCTCGACACGATGCCGGTGGCCTGCACCCACAGCAGGCAGGTGCCGATCTCGATCGCGATGATCGTGCACAGGAGCCCCTGGTGGCCGGGGTGGCGACGGCGCAGGCGGGTCAGCGTCAGGACGAGATCCAGCGTGAGGAGCGCGACGTTGATGCCGAGCGTGCGCTCGAGGACGGCGTGGCGCACGTCGGGGACGCGGCGGAGCAGGAGCCACAGCGCCACGTCCACCAGCAGGGCACACGAGACCGCGAGCGTGCGGACCTCCGCGGCGCGGGCGATCTGGGCGTCGCTCAGGGTCTCGCCGGCGGGCGGCGCGAGCAGGGCGACGATCCGCTGCCTCACGGGCCGATGATACGTCGCGGCGCGCTTCGAGGGGTTCCGGCGCCCGCGACGACTGCCAGCGGGGCGGCGCGCAACCTCGTGATAGCGTGTTGTAGGTGTCGCTCGACCAGACCCTCTCGATCATGCAGTCGCGCGGGGACACGCCGGGTGCCGCTCCCTACTTGTTCGTGCTGCTCGAGGCTGATCGACCGCTCGAGGGGGGCTCGCGGCACCTGCTCGAGGGCATCCGTGAGGTGACGCTCGGACGCGGCACGGCCCGCACCGTCGAGCGCAGCGGAGATCGCCTCGTGCTGCGCTTCCCGGACCGGCGCATGTCGAGCATGCACGCGCGGATCGAGCTCGGTCCGATGGCGATGCTGTTCGATCCGGGCTCGAAGAACGGCTCCTTCGTGGGTGATCGCCGGGTCGACCAGCACCCGCTGCGGGACGGCGACCTGCTCCAGCTGGGTCACACCTTCCTCCTCTACCGGTCGTCGCTGCCCGAGCTCTCGGGGCAGGGACCGGACGTGTCGATGGCGGACCTCGCCGATCGCCCCGCAGGGCTGGCCACGCTCTCGCCGGCGTGGGCGCTGCACGCCGAGCAGCTCTCGCGGGTCGCGGCGTCCGCCGTGCCCGTGCTCGTGCAGGGGGAGACCGGCACCGGAAAGGAGCTGGTGGCGCGGGCGATCCACGAGCGATCCGGCCGCAAGGGCGTGCTCGTCGCGGTGAACTGCGGCGCGCTGCCCGAGGCGCTCGTCGAGAGCGAGCTGTTCGGCTACCGCAAGGGCGCCTTCTCGGGGGCGCTCGAGGATCGGCCCGGGCTCGTTCGGAGCGCCGATGGGGGGACGCTGTTCCTCGACGAGATCGGGGACATGCCGCTGCCGTCGCAGGTGGCGCTCCTCCGGGTGCTCCAGGAGGGGGAGGTGATGGCGGTCGGCGCGACCAAGCCGGTGCGCGTCGACCTGCGCGTGGTGGCGGCGACGCACCACAAGGTCGGCGATCTCGTGGCCTCGGGGAAGTTCCGGGAGGATCTCCTGGCGCGTCTGTCGGGCTTCGTCGTGGAGGTCCCCCCCTTGCGCCAGCGTCGCGAGGACCTGGGGCTGCTCATCGCGGCGGTCCTGCCGCGCGCCGCGGGCGGGAAGGCCGGGCGCGTGACCTTCTCGATGAACGCCGCGCGGGCGCTCCTCCTGTACCGGTGGCCGCTCAACGTGCGCGAGCTCGAGCGCGCGCTCGAGGCGGCGGTCGTCCTCTCGTCCGACGGGATCATCCAGCGCGAGCACCTGCCCGCGGGTGTGGGGGGCGAGGCCGCACCTCCCGCGGAGCGCGCGGCGGTCGAGCTCGGTCCCGAGGACGCCGCCCTCAAGGCGAGGCTCCTTCTGCTGCTCGAGCAGCACCAGGGCAACATCAGCGCGGTCGCGCGCGAGCTGGGCAAGGCGCGCGTGCAGATCCGCCGGTGGATCAAGCGCTTCGATCTCGCGGTGGCGGACGACGGCGGAGACGACTGATCGCCCGATCCTCCCGTTCGCTCGCTCTGGCGTCGAGCCGATCCGCCGAAGCGAGCGAAGCGAGCGTGGTGTCGCCGCAGGCTGTGCCGAGGACGACACGGGGCCCCGCGCAGGCCGGAGGCCGGAGTGGGGAGAGACACAGCTCAGCCACGAATCGCTCGAGGTGCACATCGAAGCACCGGCGCTTTCGCGGATCGATGTGGGTTCGGACTAGCGGCAGGTGACGGCGGGGTCGCGGGGGTCGTGGCACTTGGCGCAGACGCGCTGGTTGCGGCTCGAGAGCGCGCGACAGCGGGCGCTGCCGGCGAAGCCGGGGCCGTGCGGGTTCGCGCTCAAGCCGGGCTCGCGCAGCGCGGGGGCGGTGTCGGACGGCAGCGTGCCGCCGGGGCCGAGACCGCGCGCCGAGGCGTGACAGCGCAGGCAGGTCTCCTCGCGGTGGCAAGAGGCGCAGGTCTTGAGGTTGCGCTGGGCCTGGAAGGCGTGGTGGCTGGCGTCGGCGCGCGTCGTGGGCACGCCCGCCGCGTCCCGCGCCCAGCCCGCCGGGTGGAAGCGGCCGGGGCGACCGGTGGCGGGACCGAAGCCCGAGCGCTGGCCCCCTGCGGGATCGCCGCCCGTGGGATCGGACGCCACGCCGAGGCGCTGGTGGCAGGCGATGCAGAAGGTCTGACGCCGGTGGCACGCGCTGCAGTCGGGATCGTTCTTGCGCGCGTCGAGGACGTGCAGCGAGACGTAGTCGTTGCCGTGGAAGTCGAAGGGCTTGACGACGCCCTGGTGGCAGTCGGCGCAGAAGCGCTGCACGTGGCACGACTCGCAGGCGCGCGGCTCGAGGCGCGCGGGCCGCGCGTGGTCGCGGCGGAACGTGGGGCCGTGCGCGAGCGAGCCGAGCTGAGGTTGCAGGCGGCCCTCGGCGAAGGTCGTGCGGAGGCGACCGGTCGGCAACGACTCGTGGCAGGCGGCGCAGCGGCGCGCGGCGGTCTTGCCGTCGTGGCAGCCGAGGCAGACCGCCTCGAGCGGGAGCGCGGCGCCGGGGGTGTCGAGCTGGCTCGTCGCGTGGCAGGCGGTGCACTCGGCGCGGGAGACGTGGGTCGCGTGCGAGAAGCGCAGGTGCGGGGTGATGCGGTCGGGGCGCGGGCTCGCACGGTGGTCGTCGTGGCAGCGCTTGCACGCCGCGTCGGCGGGCGCGAGGGAGTCGGCGGCGCTGGTCGAGGTGCGCGCGGCGGCGTGGCAGGACAGGCAGTCGGGGGTCACGCCCGCGTGGCGCGCGTGCGAGAAGGCGCGCGGGCGCGGCTGCGGCGGGTAGACGACGCGCGAGGGTGCGCGGCTGGGGGGCACGGCGGGGGCCGAAATATTTGCTTTGACGGATAGGTCGGGCGGCGCGGCCGCCTGGCTCCTCGGAACGAGCGCGAGCGCGAGCACGAGCACGAGCACGAGGCGCGTCATCGCCAGGAACCGGCGGCGCCGAGGGTGCCGTGGTGGGGGCCGCGGGGGGAGCTCTGGGAGCCGAGGGTCAGGTCGAGGATCGCGAGGGCGCGGGTCTCGCGGCCCACGAGGCGGTTGAGGTTCTCCTCGAGGACGAGGTGGCCCAAGACGCCGCGCGCGAAGGCGTAGCGCGCGCCGGCCTGGGCGCCGAACGCCACGCCGTGCTGGCGGTCGGGCTCGAGGTCGCTGCGAAAGTAGAGCAGCGACAGGCGCGCCTCGAGATCGACGCGCCCGATCGAGGTCAGGAGCAAGCCGTCGGCGCCGGTCCGCAGGCCGCCGAAGCCGCCCCTCACCTCGGCGTCGAGCTGGGCGAGCGCGAGCGCGGTGCGGCGCCGCAGGCCGGTGCCGGCGCCCCACTCCACGCGGTCCCAGCGGCCGCCGGGCGAGCCGGGCGCCTCTTCGTAAACGCGGGTGTGCGCGCGCAGGTGCGCGGTGCCGCCGGCGGCGGGGACGGGGACCTCCCAGCGCACGCGGGCGTCCTGGTACGCGCCGCGCGAGAAGACGTTCCAGATCGAGTCGCCCTCGAACGTCGGCAGGAGGTACGCGTAGCCGGCGGTCGCGCGCTGGCCGCCGGGTAGATCCGCGTCGAGGCCCGCGGCGACCTCGTCGATCGCGCCGACGAGCACGTTCCAGCGCAGGCCTGCGTACGGGAAGAGCCGCCCGAGCGCCAGGCGCGAGAAGACCGAGAGCTTCTCCTCGTCGGTGGCGCTTGCGGGGCGCACGTCGGGAAGGCCGCTCGGCGCGAGCGCCTCCTGCACGACCGCCGAGCGGTAGCCGGCGGTGCGCGACCACGTCCGCCGGTAGGCGACGCGGGCGTCGAGCGGGCCGAGGCCTTCGAGCGCGATCGCGCCGCCTGCCACCGGGGAGAGCGCGTCGGCCTGGTCGGGGCAGCGCTCGGCGACCACGCCCGCGCAGCTCAGGCGATCGCGCGAGCCGGTGCTCGTGCCGTCGAGCTCGAAGTGGTCCGTGCCGAAGGGGTGCGAGCCGCGCACCTCGACGCCGACGAGGCCCTCGATCACCAGCCACGGCAGGACGCGCACGCGCGCGTCGAGGCCGTCGAGCGCGAAGTAGTCGAAGTGGTCGATGATGATCTGTCGGCCGAGATCGGCGTCGACGAGGCCCGCGCCGTTGCGGACGGAGAGCGTCGCGTGGAGCAGGTCGAACTGCTGGCCGGCCTGCGTGGGATCGGTCAGCTCGCGGATGCGGCTCGGGCCGCCGGGGGCGGCGCGCGAGTAGTCCCCGAAGTCGTAGTCGAAGCGGAGCTGGCTCGAGAAGAAGACGAGGTTGCGCTCGCCGCCGCGCGTCCAGTCGGTGGGTACGAGGTCGGAGAGCTCCGCGGACAGGAGCTGCGTGACGCGCCGGCGCGACAGCATCACGGAGCCGCCGCGGTCGTCGAAGCGCCGGAGCTGGTAGCCCTGGCCGATCGTGGTCGCGGTCACCTCGCCCTCGTAGGCGCGCGCCCGGGCGGGCAGCGCGATCACGGCGAGGACTGCGAGCAGGGCGCGGACCACCTGGCTCATTCGTCGGCGAACGCGCGCTCCATGAGGGCTCGCTGGAGGTCGGTCGGCTGGAGCTGGCCGTCGAGCAGCGCGCGCAGCGCCTGGAGCAGCGGCGTGCGCGTGCCGGTGTCGCTCGCGAGCGCCGCGGCAGCGCGAGCGGCGAGGGCGCTCGGAGGCTCCGCGCCGCGCACGCGTGGCGTCCCCCGGCCGAGCGTCTCGCCGAACGCGACGTCCTCGTCGGCGGGGCCCGCCGCATCGGAGAGGAGCGTGCCCATGCCGGACAGGCCCATGAACGTGCGCTCCTTGCCGCCGAGGCGCTCGCCGATGCGCGCGAGCTCCGCGAGCCCGCGCGTGAGCGCCACCGCGCGCGTGGCGGGGCCGAAGCCGAGCCCGGTCGCGAGCCCCTCGACGAGCCGCAGCGTCAGGCCCAGGGCCGCCGCGAGCTCGACGCCCACGGCGTCGGGGTTGCCGTAGACGCGCAGGCGCGCGCCGCCGAGCTGCTGCTTGGCCTCCTCGACGAGATCGGGGAAGCGCGAGCCGACGACGGCCGCGGTGGGCTCGCCGCGCGCGAGCTCGCGGGCGCGCAGCGGCCCGGCGAGGACGCCGACGCGCAGGACCGCGGTCTCCTGCCGCACGACCTCGGAGATGCGCAGCTTCGTCTCGGGATCGAGGCCGCGCGCGGTGTGCAAGAGCAGGTGGGAGCCGTCGAGGAACGGCGCGAGCTTCGACAGCGCATCGCGCGCCCACTCGGGCGGCACGGCGAGGACGACGAGGCGGCTCTCGGCGCACGCCTCCTGCATCGGCACCGTGCCCTCGAGCCCCTTGGCGCTGCCGATGAGCACGCGCTTGCCCTCGGCGCGCACAGTCCCGGCGAGCGCGCGACCGAGCGCCCCGGCGCCCACGATCGCGAGCCCTCGCGGCGCCGTCACAGGACGCCCTTCGGCACGTGCGCCATGCGGTTCCGATAGTAGTAGAGCGCCTGGAGCTGCAAGGGCTGCGCGGCGCCGTCCTTCATGACGGCCGGCGGGCGAGGGTGGAACGCCGCGAACGAGCGCATCGCGGCCTCGACCACCGAGACGCCGTCCTTGCCGTCCCACGAGGCGTCGGGCAGGCCGTGCGGCTGCCCGGGCGCGGCGCGCAGCCGGTCGCGCAGGCGGTCGACGTCCTCGGCCAGGGTGGTGAGCGCCACGGGGGTCGGCCGCGCCAGCCGCAGGACGCGGTAGACGTCGCGCTCGCGCGCCGCGGCGCACATCCGCTCCCAGAGCGCCTGCGCCACGAGGTGCGTCGGCAGGAAGCGCACTTCGCGGCGGAACGCGCGCGAGATGGCCTCGCCGCACAGGCGCGTGTACTCGGCGTCGCGCGCCGCCTCCGGCCCGGGGGCGCCGCCGCGATCGAGGTAGCTCGCCGCGTCCACGACGCGATCGTGCGCGTGCGAGCGGCCCTCGGTGTCCACCTCGTTGCCGAACGGATCGAGCGG
Organism: uncultured Myxococcales bacterium; assembly: GCA_964593795.1. GTDB lineage: Bacteria > Myxococcota_A > Polyangia > JAHFDS01 > JAHFDS01 > JAHFDS01. The sequence continues at coordinate 7,692 of CAZQJC010000163.1, forward strand.
CGTGCCGAAGCGCACCACGAGGCAGCCGGGCGTCCGCAGGGCCGCGCGCACGTAGGAGAGGATCCGCGTGCCCTGCACCGACTCGTCGTCCTCGATGATGAAGCGCTTCTTGCCCTGCTCGGCGAGGTGGTCGGCGATGAGCGTCTCCGCCTCGAGCGTCAGGTGGTAGTTGAGCGTCACGGGCACGATGAACGCGCAGGGCCGGCGGTCGCCGCGCGCGGCGCGGTTGCCGAACGCCGTGAGCGCCGTGCCGAGCAGGCCCAGCTTGAGGTGGCCCTCGACGCCGCCCGAGCGGCTGCGCGTGCCGCCGGGGAAGAAGAGGCTGTGGAAGCCGCGCTCGATGAGGACGGTGGAGTACTCCTTGAGCACGTCCTTGTAGAGGGCGTGGCGGATGCGGCGATCGACGCGGTAGGCGCCGAGGTTGTGCATGAAGTACGAGAGGAACGGGTTCGTGAAGAGGTTCTTGCCGGCGCCGTAGGTGCAGGCGGGCAGGCCGGCGCGCTCGAGGGCGAAGCCGATCACGGGCGAGTCGAAGTTCGACAGGTGCGTCGGCACCACGACCAGCGTGCCCCGCGCCGCCAGGGCGCGCAGGCGCTCGGTGTCGCCCTCGATGCGCAGGTTGCGATCGAGGGCGCGGAGCTGCTCGAGCCCGCCGCGCAGCGTCGCGACGAGGCCCCGCTCGGGCAGGCCGAGGAGCGCCACGCCGATCGGCATCACGCCCCGCGCGAACCGCCACACGCGCGGATCGAAGTTCCCCGCGATGTCGATCGCGATCGCGTGCACGAGCCTGCGCAGCTCGCCCTCCTTCTCGAAGTCGGAGAGGCGGGCGAGGGCGCCCGAGAGGCGCTGCCAGGAGGCGCGCTCCTTCTTGTCCTCGGGGGTTCGCGCGTGCTCGAGGCGGCGCAGCTCCTCGTAGGCCGCCTCGTTGAGCACGTACTCGAGGCGCTCGTCGCCCCCGCGCTTGTGCCGCTCGAGGGCGCGGCCGACGACGCGCCGCTCGACGTCCCCGATGATGGCCTCGCGCTCGCGGTTGAACTCTCCGAGACGACCGGCGTCGGTCATGAGGGGGACATCGTAGCTCACCACTTCGCGGGGCGGCGGCGGTACCTTGGCCTCGATGAGCGACGAAAGCGGACAGTCCCTCCGGGTTGTGCTCTGCAACGCCGCGCCCCACGACGCGCCTCGGATCGCCAAGCAGCTCGTCGAGGAGGGCCTCGCGGCGTGCGTGAGCGTCGTCCCGGGCGTGCGCAGCTTCTACGTCTGGGAGGGGCGCATGTACGACGACATGGAGAACACGCTCCTCGTCAAGACCACGGCGGCCATGCTCCCGGCGCTGACCGCGCGCATCCGCGAGATCCACCCGTACGAGCTGCCCGAGGTGATCGGCCTCGAGGTCGTCGAGGGCGAGGGCGAGCCTCGCTACTTCGCGTGGGTGCGCGAGCGGATGAACCGCGGTCGGTGACGATCGGACGCATTCCGAGGCGTGGGGTCCGAGCGGGCTCGGGCTCCGCTCGCCTCGCTGGGCTCGGGCTCGACGGACGGATGCTCGATGCAGCCTCGAGGCGAGCGCAGCGAGCCGCAAGGGCGTAGCGAAGCGAAGCGAAGCGAAGACGCAGGGTGGGGGGCCCGCGAGGCTATGCCGAGCGGGGGCGGGGCGGCGCGCCCCGCCTGCGGCGGCCTTCCGAGGCCGCCGATCGCAGCTAGGGCCGTTCGTAGCAGCCGAGGTCCACGCCGCCGCCGGCGCTGCGGGGGTTCCCGGCGAGGTCCACGTCGGGCATCTGCGGGACGGCGCGCCCGCGATCGATCGCGGGGCTGCCGGCCATGAGCGTGTAGTCGCCGCCCGCGGTGTCCGCGAAGCGCGGGTCCATGCCCTGGAGGTTGTCCGCGGCGCCGCGCAGCGCCGACAGCGCGTTGTCTCCGCCGCCGAACTGCATGTCGCCCCAGGTGAACTCGAAGCCCGACTCGGTGCCGAAGAAGAGGTTGTTCTCGAGCACGACGGTGAACTGGGACGGCGCGAAGATCGAGCCCGAGTTCCGGGAGAAGATGCTGTTCTGGATGGTGAGCGTGCCGGGGCCGCGCATGTCGTAGGCGGCCGTGACGGAGAAGGCGTTCGCGCCCGGCGAGTGGCGCACCACCGTGGTGTTGAGGATGCGGTAGGCGCCGGGGTTGTCGAACACGATGGCGGCGTCCGCGCCCGTGTTGGCGACGAGCGAGTTCATCACGTCGCCGCCGCGCCAGAGCTTGATGCCGTTGCGGCCGAGGTCGTGGGCGCGCACGTTGAGGACCACGACGCCGTCGGCCTTGGTGTCCACGCCGTCACCCTCGACGTTCGTGACCTCCGAGTCGACGACGGCGAGGTTCGCGCCGTCCTCGAACGCGATGGCGTCTGCGGCGGTGTTGCCGCCCGAGGATCCGCGGCCGTGGACGGTCACGCGCTCGAGGCGCACGCCGTTGCAGGGGCCCTCGCCGCAGTTGAAGCCGATGAGGCCCGGCATCGCGATCTCCGTGTCGTAGACGAGCAGGCCATCGATGAGGGCCATGCCGCGGCTGCCGGGCACGACGGAGCGGATCGAGTCCGTCCCGCCCGTGACCTTGGTGCGCAGGATCTGGACGCCCCGCTGCGTGCGGTCGGTGCGGCCGAACATGATGCCGACGTCCGAGAAGCCCTCGAGCTCGAAGCCGTCGAAGACGACGTCGTCGCCCGTGATGCGCACTCCAGCGACGGTGCCGCCCCCTGCGCGGAGCACGACGCGCTCGCCGCGGCGCGCCGTCAGGACGACGTTGTCCTTGTCGAGCTCGAGGCCGAACGTGTCGCTCGCCGTGAGCGTGTAGGTGCCGGCCGCGACGCGGACGATGTCGCCGGATCGCGCGGTCGCGACGGCCTTCTTGATCGTCTTGAAGGGTCGCTCGAGGGAGCCGTCGCCGCTGTCCGCGCCGCCCGGGGCGACGTGGAGCACGGTGCCGCCCGCTGCCGTGGTGTAGGGCCGCCGTGGCGTCGGCCACCGGGTCGGATCGACCATCGCGATCGTGGTGATGGGGCGAAGGACGTCAGGCGGCTCGTCGGGATCCGGCGTCAGGACCTGTCCGCCGGAGCCACCGTCCCCGGCCCCGCCGGCGTTCCCCGAAGCGCCGCCGCCGCCGCCGCCCCCGGCAGCGCCCGTGCCGGCTCCGCCACCGGCGCCACTCGAAGCGCCCGCACCCGCGCCGCCTGACCCGCCGCCTGCACCCGGCTTCGCCTGGCTGGCGTCACTGCAACCCGCCGCGAGGAGGAGCGCACACAGCGTGGCGGCAGTCCTTTGCATGGCGCGATCATAGTCCGCGGCTGCGGCTCAGGCCATCGTGATGCCGAGGCGTCGCGCGAGGCCGGACGTGCGGGCCTGGGTGCGCGCGGCGGTCCCGCGGACGACGGGCTCGTCGCCGCAGACCACGATCGAGCGGCGGCACCGCGTGATGGCGGTGTAGAGGAGCTCGCGCGAGGCGAGGGCGAGGTCCTGGTCGGGCAGGAGGAGGAGGGCCTCGTCGAGCTCGGAGCCCTGTGACTGGTGCACGGTGATGGCGAAGGCTGGATCACACGTGCCGAGCGTCTCGGGGTGTAGCAGCAGGGGGCGGAACTCGCCGGCGACGCGCCGCGGGAAGAGCGCGCGGGGCTCGGGCGCTCGGCCGCCGGACACGAGCACGACGAGGCCGAGCTCGCCGTTCCACAGGCCGCGGCCGTAGTCGTTGCCGCGGGCCACGAGCGGCGTCCCTGGCGCGAGCGGGCCGAGGCGCGCGCCGAGCACCGCGTTGACGGCGTCCACCGAGGCACCACCGCCGGCTTCGCGCACGAGGCACAGCACGCGGCCGTGCTCGAGCGCTCGCGCGAGCTCCTCGGCCCGCGCGACGTCGAGGAGCGTTCCCGTGGACGGGTCGACGCGCAGGGGCACGCGGGCGGCCTCGGCGAGCGGGGCCACGTGTCGCGCGTGGTGCCGGTCGAGCAGCGCCGCGCGCCGGGCGGCGGCGACGCGCTCCGGGCCGTGGTACGTGAGCGCGGCCGGATCCGTCGCGCGAAGGGCGCCCTCGGCGGCGCCGAGGAGCGCATCGGGCTCGCCCCGGAGGACGTGCCCGGCGCAAAGGAGGATCGCGCGCCCATCCGGATCGGAGGGATCCATGCGGTAGCTGTCGGTGAGCTGCGTGACGGCCAGCGCGCGCACGGCGCCGGTGAGCGGCAGCGCGAGCTGTGGGCTCGCGAGCTCGCCGAGGGGGAGCGCGAGCTGCGCGGCCGGGACGGCGCGCGCGCGGGCGCGGCGGCGGGACGTCGGGGCGGCCGGCGCCGGAGGGCGCGGCGGCTCCGTGGCCGGGGCGGCACGCACGAGATCGCGCAGCACCGCGCCGGCGTCCACCGAGGGGAGCTGGTCGGCGTCGCCGAGCAGGACGAGCCGGGCGTCGGGCCCGACGGCCTCGAAGAGGCGAGCCATGAGCGCGAGGTCGATCATGGACGCCTCGTCGACCACCACGACCTCGTGCGGCAGCGGGCGGCGCGCGTGGTGCGTGAAGCGCGCGCGCGCGGGCGAGTAGCCGAGCAGGCGGTGCAGCGTGCTCGGCTCGGGCAGGGACGAGAGCGCGAGATCCTCGGCGGCGGGCCGCGCGATCGACGCGAGCGCCTCGGAGGTGGCCTCGCCGAGGCGCTGCGCCGCCTTGCCGGTGGGCGCCGCGAGCGCGATCCGCGGGGCCGCGACGCCGAGGCGCGCGACGAGGCGAAGGAGCGCCACCACGATCGACGTCTTGCCCGTGCCGGGGCCGCCGGTGATCACCGACAGGCGCGCGCCGAGCGCACCGCGCACGGCGGCGAGCTGTCCCGGCGCGAGCACGACGTCGCGATCGCGGGCCCGCGTCGGCCTGCCGGCGGCGTCGGCCTCGGCGGTCGCGGCCCGGGCGGGGTCGACGGCCAGCGGTGTCGCCGTCGCTCGCTCGGCGATGCGGCCGGCGAGCGTGCGCTCCGCGTCCCACAGGCGCGCGACGTACAGGAGACCCTCGTCGAGGACGAGCAGTGACCCGCTGCCGGCCGGGCCGACGAGCGGCGCCACCCCGGGGTGCGACGCCAGCGCCACCGCGCGCTCGGCCGCGGTGCGATCCGCGAGCGCGCCGAGCGCTGCGGAGAAGGACGCGGCGTCGAGCGGCAGGGCCGTCGAGCCGCTCCGCGCCGCGAGGACGGGGGCGAGCGCCAGGCGCGCGGCGTCGGTCGGGTCGAGCCCCGGCACGAGGCGCGCGGCCTCCCAGGCCTGCACGACCAGACCCTCGCCGCCGTCGAGGGCGCGGGCCGCCTCGAGGAGCGCGACCGGGAAGCCCGGCAGGCGCGCGAGGAGCGCGGCGGTCACGCGCGCACCTCCTCGAGCTCGGCGTCCCAGCGACAGAGCTCTGCCCAGCTCGGCCGGCGGTGCCACACGCCGGGCGAGGGCGCCTCGCCCTCTGCGCGCATGCCGCGCAGGAACGCGTACACGAGGCCCCCGAAGCGCTCGTCGTAGGCCCGGGCATCGTGGGCCTCGCACAGGCGCGCGACGCCGATCGCGTAGAGCCGCGCCTGCAGCGCGTAGTGCGCCGTGACGTGCGCGTCGAGCGCCGCGTCCCCGTAGTCGGCGAGCAGATCGCTCTTCCAGTCGAGCACCCAGAGCTTGCCGTCGTGCTCGAACACGAGGTCCACGAAGCCGCGCACGAAGCCGCGGGGCGCCCCCGACGCGTGGCGAGGCAGGGGATAGAGGAGCTCCATCTCGCGCTCCTGGCGCGCCGCCGCGAGGCACGGCAGGGGCGGGTCGAGCGGGAGCCGCGCGGTCAGCGCCGTGTGCACGAGCGCCGCCGCCCGCGGGACCAGCGCCGCGTCGAAGCCGTGCCGCCGCGCGGTGGCGAGGAGGAGCCGCGCGACGTCGGGGCGCGCCTGCCAGGCCTCGAGGGGTGGCCGCCCGGCCAGCGTCTCGAGCGGCAGCGCCTCGAGCAGCGCGTGCAGGAAGATGCCGGTGTGCGCGCCGCCGGGGAGCGGATCGTCGGCCGGGCGCGCGGCCGCGGGGGGCGGCGCCTCGGCGCGCTTGAGGCGCGTGTACGAGGTGACGACGAAGCGCGGCCGGGCCGCGAGGATCGCACCCTGCAACATATCCGGATCGGCGTATGCGTTCGGATCGAGCGTCGGTCGGAGCGTCGAGGTGGCCCCGGGAGCGGCCGAGGCGGAGCGCGCAGGGCGGCGCTCGAAGCGCACGCCGTCGACGTCCAGCTCCTCGAGGCGCGGGCGCAGCCGCTCCCACAGCGTGTCGGTGCCCCTCGACCGCTCGGTCGTCCACGGCAGGTAGAGGCGCGAGCGCGCGCGCGTGAGCGCCACGTAGAGGAGCCGCTCGTCCTCGCCTCGCCGCTCCGCCGTCACCGCGTCCGCGATCGCCGCGTCGCGCGCGCGGCCCACCTGCACGCGCCGCTCCGCGCCCTCGTGGTAGGCGTCGAGCGCGCCCGCGCGTCCGAGCGAGAACCCCCCCGCGAGGAAGACCACCTCGGCCTCGAGGCCCTTGGACTTGTGGACGGTCATGATCTGCACGGCGTCGCGCTCGCGCTCGAGGCGCTGGACGTCGCCGTCCTCGCCGGCGGGCGCCGCCCGGCCCGCGATCCACGCGCCGAGCGTCATCTCGAGATCGAGCAGCGTCGCCCCGGTGCGGTGGGCCTCCGCGCCGAGGAGCTCGACGAGGTGCCGCAGGTTCACGAGCCGTCGCTCGCCGCCGCCCTCGAGCAACAGGCGACGCACGACGCCGCTCTCGTCGATCGCGCGTCGCAGCGTGCCCTCGAGGTCTCCGCGTGACGAAAGCGCGTGCCACGCCCAGAGCCGCTCCGTGATCGCGTCGGTGGCCCCCGCCGCGCGCAGCCGGGGCGCGTCCTCGGGGCCGAGCGCGAAGAACGAGGTCAGCGCGGCGCGCATCCGCGCGCTCGTGGAGGCCGGGTCGGCGATCGCGCCCAACAAACTGTGCAGGTCGGCCGCCTCGTCGGTGCGGAAGAGCCCGCCCTGCTTGTAGAACGCGTAGGGCACGTCGCGCTGCCGCAGCGCCTCGCCGACGCGGAGCCCCTCTTCCTCGGTGCGCGTGAGGACGAAGACGTCGCCCGGCCCGACGCGCCGGCTGCCGCGCCCGTCGCCCACCTCCAGGGGATGCTCGCCGAGGAGCGCCGCGAGCTCGGCCGCCACGGCCGCGGGCACGGTGGTCGCGACCGGGCCCACCCCCGCCTCGAGGAGCACCACCGGGATCGCGGCCGCGCCCGCCTCGCGCGCGAACAGCTCGGGCCTGCCGCAGCCGAGCGGCGGACCGTGGCGCACCTCGCCGGTCAGGAGCGCGTTCGGGGCCGCGTCGTCGTAGAGCACGCCGAGCGCGTCCACCATCGCCGCGGTCGAGCGGAACGAGCGCTCGAGCCGCCGCTCGTGGCCCCCCGCCTCGCGCACCTCGCGGCACGCGCCGAGGTACGCCTCGAGGTCCGCGCCGCGGAAGCCGTAGATGGCCTGCTTGGGATCGCCGACCAGGAACAGGCGGTGGCCCTCCGAGCCGTCGAAGAAGAGCGCCTTGAAGATGCGCCACTGCACGACGTCGGTGTCCTGGAACTCGTCGATGAGCGCGTGACGGTAGCGCTCGCGCAGCGAGCTCCGCAGGCGCGCGCCGTCCGGCCCTGCGAGTGCCCGGCCCACGAGCGAGAGCATGTCGTCGAAGTCGAAGACCGCCGCGCGGCGCTTGTCGGCCTCGATCTCCTCGCGCACCGCGGGCAGGAGGAGGTGCACCGCGAGCGCCTGGTGCGTCGGCAGGAGCGCCTCGAGCGCCTGTGCGGCGGCGCCGAGCCCGGCCGCGATCGCCGGCAACTCCGTCGCGCCGTCGTAGGGCTTGCGGTGGAACGGCGCGAAGAGCCCCTTGTCGGCCTCGACGTCGAGCACCAGGCCGAGGAGGTCCCCGGTCTCGCGGAACCGCGCGAGCAGGCGCTCGAGCTTGCCGAGCCGGTCGGTGATCGCGCCGCGCGTGTTCGCGCGGATGGCCTTGATGGGCTTGAGCTCCGCGTCGACCGCGGGCGCCCAGCCCTCCTCGGGCGGGAAGCGCTCGAGGCACCGGGCGACCTCGGCGGCGTCGAAGGCGGGGCCGAAGGGCGCGCCGTCGCCGGTGGCCGGATCGAAGAGCCGCGCGCGCACGGCGTCCGCGAGCAGCCGCTCGAGCGAGTCGAGCGAGAGCCGCGCGAGCCACGCCTCGAGGAGGCGGGCGCCCTCGGGCGCCGTCGCGATGCGGGTACGCACCGCCTGGCGGAACGCCCGCGCGAACACGCGCGCGCCGTCCACCGCCGTCTCGGTCAGCGCTCGCCCGCTCGCGAACGCGTACTCCTGCAGGATGCGCTGGCAGAACGCGTGGATCGTGCAGATCGACGCGCCGCCGAGGCCACGGAGCGCGCGCGCCGCTCGCTCCCGGGCCGCAGGCTCGGCCCCCCCGGTGGCGACCTCCGCGAGCGCCCTGCGCACGCGCGCCTTGAGCTCGAACGTCGCCTTCTCCGTGAACGTGACAACGAGCAGCGACTCGATCGGCGCGCCGTCGTCGACCACGAGCTCCACGACGAGCCGCTCGAGCGTGTACGTCTTGCTGGTGCCCGCCGAGGCCTCGATGACGACGTGCCCGTGCCCGGGCAGGTCGAGCGTGCGCGCGCGCGGCGTGGGATCGGCGGCCGTCACGTGGCGTCCTCCTCCTCCACGAGAGCCAGGGTCGCCTGCGCGGCGCCCGCGACGAGGGGCCGGAAGCGCCGGAGCGCGATCTCCCGCGCCCGCTCGAGCGAGGCCGGCGGCGGCACGCGCTCGGGGTGCCGCACGGGCCCGCGCTGCTCCGACGGCTCGACGGCGGTACGCGCGGTCACCAGCGCCGCCAGCGCGTCCGCGTCTCCCTTCTGCAGGACCGCGAGCGCGGTCTCGACGGGCAGGCGCTCCGGCGGCGGGCCGGCGAGGAGTTCGGCCACGATCGACGTGAGCCAGGCGCGCGCGTCCGCGGCGCCGAGGGCCGCGAGGGTGCGCTCCGTCGTGCCGCCATCGACCGGCACGCGCAGGACCGTGTGCTCGCCGCCGGCGCGCCCGGTGGCGGACCGGAGCGCGTGGTCCACCAGCGGGCCGAGCAGGTCGCGATCCTCGGGCTTGCGCGCGAGCACCACGACCGACGCGGGCAGATCGGGCAGCAGAATGCCCGTCGGCCCGACGATCTCGACGGCCGTCGTGCGATCGCCCAGCGCGATCTCGAGCCGCAGGGCCGGGTGCACGGCGGCGCCCTCGGGCGCGTCCTCGGGCGCGAAGCCGAAGTGCTCGCTGGCGAGGCTCTCCCAGCGCGCCTCCGGAAGCGCCGCGCGCGCGCGCACCGTGCCGCGCTGGGCCGCGGCGAGCACCGCCGCCGCCGCCGCCGCGCCGAGCGTGCCGACCGGCGCCCGCCCGCTCCGCCCGAGCTGACGCATGCGCGCATGCAGATGCATCTCCGCGGCGGCTGGCCCCTCGCGGAGCATCGCGGCGGTGATCTCGCCGACGAGGATCGTGCGCTCGAGCGGGCCGAGCGCGAACGGCTCGTCCGCGCGCGCGCGGAGGTCGTCGATGTCGTCCTCGTGCAGGCCGAGGTGGAACCCGACGGCGGCCTGCAGCGGCGCGCGCAGGAAGCGCCGCAGCGTCCCCGTCGTGATCTGCACGGCCTCGCGGGTGGGCACGGGCGCGACCTCGACGCGCGAAGCAAGGACGCGCGCGCGCTCGCCGCCGGTGCCGCGCAGCGCCAGCGCCTGCGCCTCGCGCACCGCCTCGGGCTGCGACACCGGCGGGTGCACGGCCGGCAGGTCCCACAGGGCGGGGTGCAGCTCCGGATCGTGGCGGTGCAGCGGCGGCCGGCGCACCCACGCGGCCTGCGCGGCGGGCACGGGCGCGAGGGCCGCGAGCAGCTCGGACACGAGCGGCGACGGCTCCAGCGGATCGCCGCTGCGCGCGTCGCGCGCGACCCACGACAGGCGCAGGAAGCGCCGGGTGTGCGCCAGCGTCTCGAGCAGGAGGAACTGGTCGCGCTCGCGCGGGCTGACGTCGCCGAGGCGGCGCTCGGCGGCGCGCAGATCGAGGGCTGCGGGCCGATCGGGCGCGGGGAACGTCGCCTCTCCGAGCCCGAGCACGAACGTCGCGTCGAAGGGCAGGGCGCGCATCGGCACGAAGGACGACACCACCACCGCGTCGGGCGCGTAGCCGCCGCGGCCGCGCTCGATGCCGCCGAGCGCGCGCACCGCGAGCGGGGCGGCGACGCGGTACGGCACCGCGCGCCCGGACACGTCGAGGGTCCCCAGCTCGGCGAGCGCCGCCTCGGCGAGCGCGAGATCGCGCAGGTCCTCCGGCGTCTCCGGGGCCACGAGCTGTCGCACCAGCGCCGCGAAGCGCTCGCCCCAGGCGCCGAGCGGCAGGCGCGCCCCGACCAGCGCCCCCGCCTCGGCGAGGACCGCGCGCGCGAGCGCACAGAGCCGCAGCACCGCGTCCTCGTCGAGCGGCACCGGCGGCACCTCCGCGGGGCCCTCGCGCGTCGGCAGCGCTCCGCGCGCCGGCACGAGCGTCCCGAGCGCCAGCCGCGTCAGGCCCTGATCCCAGTGCAGCCGCGCCTCGTCCGCGGCGTAGGTCCCCGCGAGCGCGCTCGAGTCGGCGCCAGAAAAAATGCCCAGCGCGTCGATGGTCGCGGCGAGGTCCGCGGGATCGGCGCCGCCGAGCGCCCCGATCACCGCGCGCTGGCCGAGCACCGCGAGCACGTCCGGCCGGGCGAGGCGCGAGCGCGGGAGCTCGACGAGGAGGCGCGCGATCTCGAGGACCGGGCGCGCGGACGGCGGGTCGAGGTCGACCACGTGGCACGGCAGGCCGTGGCTCTCCGCGAACACGCCGAGCACGTGCGGCAGGTACTCCTCGGCCACGGCCGGCGGCAGGAGCACCGCGATCTCCCGCGGCGGGAGCTCCGGGTGCGCGCGCAGCAGCGCCCAGATCTCGTCCGCCACGGCCTCGACCTCGCGGCGCACGCTCGGGCACGCGAGCAGGCGCAGCGAGGCGTCGGGCCGGACCCCGTCGAGCGGCGCGAGGTCGAGGAGCGCGCGCTGCACCGACGCGAGGGCGCCCTCATCCTGTGGCTCCACGAAGTGGTCCTCGCTCGACCACTCCGTGAGCGCGCCGAGGGCCGCGAGGTGCTCGCGCCCCGGGCGGCCCCACGCGCCGACGAGCGTCGCGTCCACCTCGGGATCGCGCGACATCCAGAACTGCCGGCAGGGGTTGGGCGCGTAGACCACGACGTCGGTGCGCCCGGCCAGCGTCGCGAGCGCGCGGTGGTAGAGCGGTGACATGTACGAAAATGCGAATACGTGCAGCGCGCGCGGCAGCGTGGCCGGCAGGCGCTCGAGCTGCTCCGCGAGGAGGAGCGGGCGCACCCCGCGCTCGGCGGCGAGCCGGTCGAGCGGGCCGCGCGGCGCGACGAGCTGCTTCCACAGGCGCCGCTGGATGCGCTCGGTGTCGCCGCCGCCCACGGGCTGCCGCGTCCAGTCGCGCAGCCACTCGGGCCGCGAGCTCGCGTACTCCGCGAACAGCCGCCCGAGCTCGAGCGCGACCTCCACGCGCCGGCCGTCGCGGCCACCGGTGTCGGGCGCCGCGTCGAGCCAGCGCTGGAGCGGCGCGAGGTCCTCGTGCGCGAGCGCGTCGTCGTCGCAGAGGACATCGAGGCACAGCGTCTCGAGCGCCCCGCGTCCGAGGAGGGCCGCCTCGTCGCCGAGGCCGCCGAAGAGGCGCTCGAGGAAGTGCACGCGCAGGTTCGCCGCGACGCCGAGCCGCTCCGCGAGCCCCATGCGCAGGTGCGACTCGAGCGTGCGCGTCGGCACCACGAGGTGCACCGGGTCGAGCGCGCGCGCGCCGCCGGGCCGCTCCGCCCTCACCCGCTCCGCCAGCGCGTCGAGCAGCGCCTCGGTGCGGTTCGAGGAGACGACGTGGAGCATCGCTTCTGGTCAGCGCCGGTGGAAGCGCTGCAGCTCGAGCTCGGGGTCGTCGGGGTGGCGCTCGCGCGGGCCGGCCTCGAAGCGCGCGAGGTCGATCGGCGGGAAGCGCACGGCGTCCGGGTGCTCGACCCGATCGGGCACGTAGGTGAGGTCGATGACGTCCGCGACCTCCATGCCCTCGCGGTAGATGCCGGCGCCGCCGATGAGCCAGATCTCGCCCGAGCACGACGCGATCGCCTCGCGCAGCGTGGCGAAGCACTCGACGCCCTCGATGGGCGTCCGCGTCACGACGACGTTGCGCCGGCCCGGCAGCGGCCGCTTGCGCTCGTTCCAGGTGTTCTTGCCCATGATCACGGTCTTGCCGACCGTGATGCGCTTGAAGCGGTGCAGGTCGGCCGGCCGTCGCCACGGGATCTGGCCGTGCAGCCCGATGACGCCCTCGGGCGAGACGGCGGCGATCATGCCGATCACGTCACACCGCGACCTTGAACCTGATCTCGGGGTGCGGGTCGTAGCCCTCGAGGACGAAGTGCCGCATGACGGTGGCGGTGTCGGCCTCGAGGAGCGGCCGGATGTCGTCCAGCGACCGGATCGCGGGGTCGATGCGCAGGCGGGGCAGGGCACGCGGCGCGCGCTCGAGCTGGGTGCGCAGGCCGGGCACGTGGTCGTACTCGGCCATCTGGCCGTCGGGCTTGCACGTGTAGACGTGCGCATCGACGAGCGTGTGCGCGAAGATCCCCGCGCGCATGCCGAGGAAGCGCGAGAAGAGCTCGAGCAGGAACGCATAGCCCGCCACGTTGTACGGCACGCCGAGCGCGACGTCGGCGCTGCGCTGCGTGAGGTGGAGGTTCAGCGTCGGCCGCCCCTCGCGATCGTTCTGGACGTTCATGATCCAGAGGGCGTGGCACGGCGGCAGCTTGCTCGTCTGCGCGTTGCCCGGCGCCCACGCGGAGATCACGAGCCGGCGGCTCATGGGGTTTCGCCGCGCCTCCTCGAGCACCCACGCGACCTGGTCCGACTCCGCGCCGCCGCCGTCCGGCCCCGGCACCGGGAAGTGACGCCAGAAGTTGCCATAGGCGCTCGGCACGAAGCCGTCCGCGTCGGCCCACGGATCCCAGAACTTGCAGCCGTGCTTCTTGAGGAGGCCAATGTGCCGCTCGCCCGACAGGAACCAGAGGTTCTCGACGACGATGTTCTTCCACGACACGGCCTTGGTCGTGAGCAGCGGGAACCCGCGCTGGAGGTCGACCTCGTAGTTCCAGTTGAAGGTCGAGAGCGTGTCGACCCCGGTGCGGTTCTCCTTGCGCGTGCCGTGGTCGAGCACTTCGCGCACGAGGCTCAGGTAAGCGTCCACGACATCGATCTACCACTCCCCTCTGACCCGGGTGCTCGAAGCCGACGCCCAGGCAGACGACGGTGGCAGTATTCTCCGTGGTCGCGAGGTGCGGCGATGAAGAATCGGTGGGGCGTGATCCTGGCGGCCGTGTGGCTGGGCTGCGGCGACGGACCGAGCGAAGGGGGCTTCTGTGGCAAGCTCGGGGCCGCTCCCGGTTGCGGAGGCGAGGCGGCGATCTGTGGCGAGCGGGCCGAAGCCGCCCGCCGCTCGACGACCTGTTCACAGACGCTCGACGCGCTCCTCGCCTGCCTCGCCGGCACGGAGCTCTCCTGCGAGGGCGGCAGCGACTTCACGGTGCGATCCTCGTCGGGCTCCGGCGCGACCACGACACCGAGGGAGTTCTTCGGGAACTATCGGCTCGAGTTGAGCGTCCCATGGGTCGAGCATGCGAGCGTCCCGGCCGCCGTGACAACACCCATCGCACCATGACGAGCGGCTCGATCGGGCGCAGGCCGAAGGCCCCCCGGCCGATCGATTGGCCAACACTCTCGGAGGTGGTGCCGGGAATCTTCAGCGGTGGCGGGCGCCGACGAAGGCGCTCTTCGGTGCGCCCTGGAGCGCGACGTTCTGCGACGGCGTGTTGAAGCTGCCGTTCCAGTTGCCGGCGGTCAGCGTGTCGATGAAGCGGTCGGCGTTGGCGTCGTTCACGACGGCGTTGCCGGACACCCGCAGGGCGCCGCTCGCGCCGGTCAGCCAGGCCGAAAGCTCGTTCTCGAGGATGGTGCCCACCGCCTGCAGCGCGCTATCGCAGAAGGACTGCCAGGTGGCGACGCCGCCGAACCCGACGTTCGTGTTGAGCCAGGCGCCGACGTCCATGCAGCTCACCTGGCTCTGCAGGATGCCTCCGAGCGACGTCGCGCCCGGGAACAGCTCGGGGAGGATGACGCGATCGATCGCCAGGCGGACGACGGGCTCGAGCGGGTAGTCGATGGCGTGCAGGTCGATGAGGAGCTTGCTGGGATCCTCGGCGCGTCCGCCGGTGAGGGCCGGGTTCTCGATCCGGCCGCCGACGCCGACCGCGGCGGGCGGCGTGACGCCGGCCATCGTGATCGGGAAGGAGACCCGCATGCCGGCGGAGGTCGTGAACATCACCGTCGTGATCGTGTGGGTCATCGTGAGCTCGTGGACCGGCTCGAGCGTGGCGACCTCGGCCACCATCATCGTGGAGCCGAAGCGCATCTCGCGGGCCACGCGCCCGAGCTCCATGCCGACGCGGCGGAGGTTGCCGAGGAGGTTCGGCGCGAGGCGGAGGAGCTGCTCGTTGAGCGCGGAGTCGATGCCCGGGCGCAGGAAGCCGAGCGCGGTCGAGAGCGCCGGCTGGTTGATCTCGAGGAGCAGGCGATCGATCAGGAACGTGGCCGGATCGTTCGGGCTGTCGATGAGGTCGGTCAGGGTGCCGAGGCCCGGGCCCAGCGTCGAGACGAAGCCGTCGCCGAGATCGATCGCCGACTCGAGGTCGTAGGCGCCGGTGGCGTCGAAGCGCGGCGCGACCGCGTACCGGAAGGTGAGCAGCTCGCCCATCGAGGTCCGTGCCCGCACCTCGAACGAGGTGGCGAGGCCCGCGCGCAGCGTCACCCGGGCGACGCCCGTCGAGTCGATCGGCGCCGACGCGCCGACCACGGCGCCGCGGGCGTTGCCCATCGTCTCGAAGCGGATGGTGTCAGGGATGGGCGCGCTGCCGGCGACGAGGCGCACGCGCACCTCGTGGGCATCGCCCTCGACGAGCGAGGCCTGAAGCGGCGAGGCTGCCTCGAAGGTCCGCGCGGGGGCCGCGTCCGGCGTCGGCGTGGGAGGCGTCGGCGCAGCGTCCGCCTGGGGCGCAGGCGCGGCATCGGGGCGGGGCGTGGGCGCCGTGCCGCCGTCGGGGGCCTTGCGCCCGCCACGGCCGGCGTCGGGGGATCCGAGATCGTGACCTCCCGGATCGGCGTCACTGCATGCGACCGCGGTGAATCCGAGCGCGACGACAAGTCCCAGCAGCTTCGTGTGCACGGCGAGCCTCCTCACGTTGCGGAGGCCTTGAGCAAGCATCGTACCATCGCCTACATCTGCGCCCTGGACGTGATCTCGGGGGTTTACGAGGCCAACAGGGGTCAACACACCCTGGCAACTGGCTGCGCCATCAGCCGGGACAACAGTCCCCTGCTCGCGTCGAGCGCCCGGGATTCCTACGCGCCTGCGTCCCGCCCCGGCACCGCGTCCCTCACTCCGCCGTCCACCGGGGGCGGCACGGGCGCGCACTTCGCCTCGAGCGCCTCGACCCTGCCGCGCTCCTTGCCCCACGCCTCCTCGTCGTCGCAGAGCGCCGAGCGCTCGAGCGCCGCACGTGCTGCGCGCGCGGTCGCCTCGCACTTGCCGAGGCGCTGGCTCGCCTCGGACAGCGCGGCGAAGGGCGCGGGGCTCGCGGGCAGCCGCCACGCCGCCTGCGCCGCGAGACGCTCCGCCTGCTTCGCATCGCCCGCCGCCAGCGCCGCTCGCGCGCCGAGGAGCAGCGCCGCCCCGTGCGCGGCGCCGCGCGTGGCCGCCCGCTTCGCCGCCGCCTGCCACTCGGCCGCGTCCTCGGTCCTGTCCTCGAGCGCGCGGGCCAGCATCCACCACGTGCGCCAGTCGTCGGGCGCCGCGTTCGTGCCCTCGCGCGCGATCGGGACCGCGCCCGCCGAGCCGGTCGCCAGCCGCGCCGCGACCACGCGCACCGACGCGTTCTTCGGATCGAGCCTGCGCGCGAAGTCGGTCGACACCTGCGCGCGCTGGAGCTGCAGCGCCGGCACGGGGTGCAGGAGCGACGACAGGTGCAGGAGCGCCCGGAGCGCGTGCGCCTCCGCGGGCGGCATCTTCCGGTCCGCCAGCACCTCCGGCTCCGGTCCGAGCGGCACGCGCGACGCCGCCAGCTCGTTTCGCCCGAGGAGCGCCATCGCGCGCGGCGCGAGCGCCCCCGCCCCGTCGGGGCCGAGCACCGCCGCGATCGCCTTTGGCGCGGGCTCGCCGGCCGACAGCTTCCCGAGGAGCGCGTGCAGGCCCTCCGGCTGGTCGGCCGCCATCGTCTGCACGAGCAGCCACGCGCTCGCCTCGAACGTCGCGCGCTCGGCCTCGGGGACGCGGTCGAGCTCGCACCGTCGCATCGTCAGCGCCCGCGCCAGATCGAGGCCGCCCTCGCGCTGGATCCGCGCCGCGAGGCCCGGATCCGGCTCGCCCACGTGCGCGAACGTCCCCCGCGCGTCGGCCTTCACCTGGATGGAGCCGAGGTGGTGCGAAAGGCCCGCCTGCAGCCACGCCGGCGCGGTCGGCAGAAGCCGCGTCACCAGGGACCGCGCGATGAGCCCGCTACCCAGCTCCTCCGGGTCCGCGGGGACGACGAGCATCTCCTCGGGCCCCTCGACCACGAGCGCCGTGCGCCGCAGCCGTACGAAGTCCTCGAGCGAGCGCAGCACCACGAGCGGCTCGCGCGCCGAGGGCAGCACCGCCGCCGGGAAGAACGCCAGCACGACCTCGCGCGTGCGCTCGGCGCGCACGAGGGCCTTCCTCGCCTCGTCGGGGGGCAGGTCCGTGCGCAGCGAGTAGTGGGCGCTCTCGAGGTGCCGGAAGGCGCTCACCTTCTGGGCGAGCGCGCTCCCCTCTCGCGGCGGCGCATAGACGTACACGGGCGCCGCCTCGTGGCAAGCCCCAAGCGCGATCGCGCCCGCAACGAGCGCGCTGCGCGCAACGAGCGCGTTGCGCGCGGCCCGCGCGCGTGGCACAACGGCACAGTGCGCTGGGCTTCCGCCGTCTCCGAGCAGGCCACTCCTGCGCGTGCGGTGAGCGAGCTCGCCGCCGAGCTCCAGGCCGCCCTCGGCCCCGAGCCCGCCGACCTGGCGGTGCTGTTCGCGTCGCCGCACCATGCCTCGAGTTTTGCACGCCTGCCTGGCCTGGTGCGCGACGCATTTCCGCGCGCGGTCGTGATCGGCTGCTCGGGCGGCGGCGTCATCGGCGGCGGCCGCGAGATCGAGTCGAAGCCGGCGATCTCGCTGTCGGTCGCCCACCTGCCCGACGTCGTCGTCGAGCCGTTCTGGATGTCCCCCGACGAGATCCCCGCCGACGCCGCGGCCTGGCAGGCGCGCTTCGGCCGCGACGCCACGCGCCACTTCCTGCTCCTGCCCGATCCGTTCTCATGCGACGCCGAGGACGTCGTGGCGGACCTCGACGAGGCCTACCCGACCGGGCGCAAGGTCGGGGGCCTCGCTTCGGGCGGCACGCGCCCCGGCTCGAACGGCCTCTTCCTCGGGGGCGCGCTCAAGCGCTCGGGCCTCGTGGGCGTGGCGCTCGCGGGCGCGGTCGTCATCGACACGCTGGTCGCGCAGGGCTGTCGCCCCATCGGCAACCCGATGATCGTCACGCGCTCGGACGGCCACGTGATCGAGGAGCTCGACCACAAGCGCCCGCTCGACATGCTCAAGTCGCTCTACGAGAGCCTGCCGCCTCCAGAGCAGGAGCTCTTCCGCGGCGCGCTCTTCGTCGGCCTCGAGATGAAGCAGGAGCTCGAGTACCACGGCGGCGAGCTCCTCGCGCGCAACCTGGTGGGCGTCGATCCCAAGAAGGGCGGCATCGCGGTCGGCGCGGAGGTCGCGCCCTGGCAGGTCGTGCAGTTCATGCTGCGCGACGCCGCGGCGGCGGCCGGCAACCTCGAGCGCCTCCTCGACGCGCACGTCGCGACCGGCGCGCCGCGCCCCGCCGGGGCGCTGCTCTTCTCGTGCCTCGGCCGCGGCAAGGGACTGTTCGGCAAGGACGATCACGACACGGATCTCCTGCGCTCGCGCCTCGGCCCGGTCCCCCTCGGCGGCTTCTTCTGCAACGGAGAGATCGGCCCCCTCGGCGGCGCGACGTACGTGCACGGCTACACGAGCGCGTTCGCGCTCGTCCGCGCGCCCTGACCTTGCTACGTTCGCGGCATGGCCGAAGACGACCTGCCCAAGCCGGAGCCCAAGGAGATCGACGAGAAGCTGTCCATCCAGCTGCGGCACCTCGCGGAGGACGCGGTGCTGCGCGGACAGCCGAACGGCGACGAGAAGTGCGACAACTGCCTCTACTACATGGATCCCGACAAGAAGATCTCGTACTGCTGGCACTCGAAGCTGCGGATTCTCGTCGGCGGCGAGTGGTGGTGCCAGTGGTGGGAGAAGCAGGAGGAGTGATGCGGGCGCTCCTGGGCGCAACGCTGCTCCTGGCGATCGGCGCCTGCGACAAGAAGCCCGCCGCGCCTGCGCCCGCCGCGGCGCCGCTGGTGGTGCCCGCCATCGAGGTGAAGGGGCGCCAGGTCGACGTGCGCGTGACGATGAAGGGCTACGAGCCGAGCCGCATCAAGGTGCGCGCCGGCGAGGACGTGACGCTCGTGTTCCTGCGCAGCGAGCCCAACGAGTGCGCGGCCGAGGTGGTCTTCCCGTCCCTCGGCATCAAGAAGGAGCTGCCCGTCGGAAAGCCCGTCGCGATCCCGATCCGCGCGGAAAAACCGGGCGAGATCGCGTTCGCGTGCGGCATGGACATGATGAAGGGCAAGCTCGAGGTCTCCGCCGCCCCGCCGATCTGACTTGCGTGTGACGGCCTCGGAAGGCCGCCACCAGGAGACCGCCGCGCGGCCTCTCCCGCCCGGGCAGAGCCCGGTCGGGCCCCCCTCCAGCGTCTTCGCTCGCTGTGCTCGCTACGCCCTTGCCGCTCGCTGCGCTCGCCTCGCCGGACTCGCGATCGTCCCCACGGATTCGTCCGGCGCTACGCGCAGCGGCTGCGATCGTCACTCAGCACGGTGACGCGGTCGAAGCGCGCTTGCCGGAGGTCCTCTTCGGGGATCCAGAAGTAGAGCCGGCCGAGGTCGCCCCACAGCCACGGCACGGACTCGTCGGAGTCGAGCTGGAGGAGCAGCCGCCAGCGGTGGCACCGCTCGAGGAGCTCGCTCGTCAGCGCCGTGCCGCCGGTGCTCGACGAGCCGCCGGCCGCGAGGATCTCGCAGGCGAGCTCCATCGAGTCGCCGAAGGGCTCGGCGTGGCCGAGCAGCTTGTGGTGCGCGTCGCCCCCGCCGCCCGCGAGGAACGCGGCGATGTCGCGGTACCTTCCGGCCTCCTCCTCGTCGAGCCGTGCCCGCAGCGGATTGCGCGCGTCGAGGTCGGGCAGATCGTCGTAGGCGACGAGCTCGAGGGCGCAGGGGACCTGCAGGACGGCCGGCGGCTGCGCGTCGGCCGGCGGTTCGGTGGGGATCCCCGCGTCCGCGGGCGCGTACACGACCGGGCAGGCGGCGCCGCGCAGCCGGGCCTGGCCGAGCACCTCGGCAGAGAAGAAGAAGCAGAGCAGCCCGTCTGCGGGGAGCGGGCCCTCGCCGAGCGCGCGGATCTCAGCGAGGTCGAGCTGCAGGAGGAAGTCGAGCGGGCGACCCGCGCAGCGCGGCCACTCGTGGCCGACGGGCAGGGTGGGGCGGCCGCCGAGGTGCGAGCGGCCGGGCGCTTGCGTGCGGCGCGGCGAGAGCCGGATCGCGCGGCGCAGGAGCGGCGCCACCGCCGTGGAGTGGGCTGCGAGCCCCTCGGCGTCGAAGAGCGCGCGCCACGCGTCGCCCTGTGGCGTCGCGATGCCGCAGAGCCGCTCGAGCTGGTCCGCGCCGTCCCGGCGCTCCCGTCGCACGAGCTGGCGCAGCAGCAGCACGCAGGCGCAGAGCGCCAGCGCCAGGAGCGGCAGGCCCTGCCGCGGGTGGAGCACGCTCCAGATCGCGGGCGCGACGAGGGCCGCCATGGACCCGACGAGGACCAGCCAGCCCACGCGCTCGCCCATCCTCGGGGCCCTCGGTCGCCTGTCCGCCCCCGCGCCCATCCGTCACTCCTCGCGCTCGCGCGAGTCGAGCTCGGGCCCGTGATCCAGCCACGCGCGCGCGGCGTGCTCACCGGCGTCGTGCATCTCGCGCAGCGTGCGCGGCTCGAAGTACAGGTACGAGCCGGCACCGAACAGCGTGCTCGACTCGGGGCGGATCGCGCGGAAGAGCTCGACGACCGCGAGGTCCGGCGCCTTCGAGCGCGCGGCGAGCGCGTTGCGATCGAGGAGCAGCTTGCGGTCGATGTTGTACGCGTTCTCGAGGAACGCGTCCGCGAGGCGCTCGATCGCGGCGCCGAACGTCGCCGGGCGCGCGCCCGGGTGCGCAGGGCCCGTCGTCACGAGCACCGGCACGAGCCGCCGCGCACCGAGCGCCACCGCCGGTGCCATCGGCGAGTTCACGAGGAGGCCGCCGTCCCACAGGAGCTGGTCACCGATCGGCACCGGGTTGAACAGGAGCGGGATCGACGCGCTCGCCAGCACCATGTCGAGCGTGATGACCGGTTCGTAGCGGTAGTGCCGCGACGCCGCGGGGCTCGCCTTCCGGGGCGGGTGGTTGACGATGCGGACGACGCCGCCCGTCTGCACGTCGACCGCGTTGATGGCGAGGCGCACCTCGCTGCGCAGCGTCGTCCCGCCGATCGCGTCGGCGAGCCGCTCGCGCAGCGGGCTCGTGTCGAAGAGGTAGCTCGTGCCGATCCCGTCGAGCAGGTCGGACAGGGAGTCGAAGCGCGCCGTCATCGCGAACTCGAGCACCATCGAGAGGAGGCCGCTCGCGCGGTACCAGTGGTGCCGTCGCAGGAGCGAGCCGAGGATGCGCAGCTCGCGCCAGCGCGGGCGCACGCCGCGCACGGGCTCGCGCACCGCGAGCTTGGCCAGCGCCCGCTCGAGCGTGCGGAAGAAGACCGCGTTCGCGCGCACGGGGGGCTTTTCGGCGAGGTCGAGCCAGAAGCGCAGCATGCGATCGGGAGGCACGCCGGCCGCGATGAGCGCGCCGTTGAGCGCGCCCGCCGAGGTGCCGCTCTCGACCGCGGGGCGTCCGCGCAGGCCGCGCGGGTGCTCGCACAGGGCCTTCCACACGCCGACCTGGAACGCCCCCCTCGCGCCGCCGCCGGACAGCATGAGCCCCACCGGCCGCTTCGGATCCGGCGCGAGCAGGTCCCGGCGATCGCGCGCAGGCGACATCGCTCACATCGTACGTGAAGTCGGGCTCGGTCGGGGGACCCGTCCGGGCCCGCCGCGGCCGCGTGCTACGCTCGCCGCGGGCATGGAACCCGGCGCACGGGCCTTCGCGCCCCCCTCGGCCTTCGGCGAGTACGAGCTCGTGCGCCCGCTCGGTCGCGGCGGGATGGGCGTCGTCTACCTCGCCCACGACACGCTCCTCGACCGGCACGTCGCGATCAAGTTCATCACAGGCACCGTGCGCGGCACCCTCGACGACTGGGACCACGCGCGCTTCTTCGTCGAGGCGCGCGCGATCGCCCGCCTCGCGCACCCGAACGTCGTCGCGGTGCACCGCGCGGGCGTGGTGGCGGATCACCCGTACCTCGTCTCCGAGCTGGTGCGCGGCCAGAGCCTCGCGGAGCTCCCGCGGCCGATGCCGTGGCGCGAGGTCTGCGCGATCGGCATCGATCTCGCGCGCGGGCTCGCGGCGGCGCACCGCGCGGGCGTGCTGCACCGCGACCTCAAGCCCGCGAACGCGATGCGCGGCGAGGACGGCACCGTCAAGCTGCTCGACTTCGGCCTCGCCAAGGTGGTCGAGGCGAGCACCGCGCGCACGCTCAAGGCGGTCCCGAAGGCGTCAGACATATCTGCAGATCCGAATGCGACGCGGCCGCTCGCGCCGGCGCCCGCCGCCGGGGGCGCGGGGCCCACGTCCTCGGACGCGCCCACGGAGCGCGCGGGCACGCCGCTCTACATGGCCCCGGAGGTGTGGCTCGGTCAGGTCGCGACGGAGCGCTCGGATCTCTACTCGCTCGGCGTGCTCCTGTACGAGCTCGCCGCGGGGGCGGCCCCGCTCGCGGGCCTGTCCGCCGAGGCGATCGAGGCCCGCGTGGCGTCCGCCGACGCGCCCCCGCTCGCGACGCGCGCGCCCGGCGTGGAGCCGCGCTTCGCGGCGCTCGTGGACGCCCTGCTCGCGCGCGATCCGGCGGTTCGGCCAGCCAGCGCCGACGCGGTCCGCGAGGCCCTCGAGGCGCTCGTCGACGCCGGCGCGGCGCGCGCGCTCCCCGAGGGTGCCCCGTACCGTGGGCTCGCGCCGTTCGAGGCCGCGCACCGCGCGCTCTTCTTCGGCCGCGACGCCGAGGTGCGCGCCGTGCTCGATCGCCTGCGCGCGCAGCCGCTCGTGCTCGTCGTGGCCGACTCGGGCATCGGAAAGTCGTCGCTCTGCCGCGCGGGCGTCGTGCCGCGCGTGGAGGAGGGCGCCCTCGGCGACGTGGCCCCCCGGCGCGCGATCTCCCTCGTGCCCAGCCGCCGCCCGCTCGTTTCCCTGGCCGCGGCGCTCGGCCCCTCGCTCGGCGGCGAGGCGGCGGTGGAGGCGCTCCTGCGGGAGCGTCCCGCCGACCTCGGGCGCGAGCTGCGCCGGGGCGAGGGGCTCGTGCTGTTCGTCGATCAGCTCGAGGAGCTCGTCACGCTGGCCGCGCCCGCCGAGGCCGCCGCGTTCGCCGCGGCGCTGACCTCGATGGTCGCCGCCGGCGGCGCCCTGCGCGTGCTCGCCACGGCGCGCACGGACTTCCTCTCGCGCCTGCAGACGCTGCCGACGCTCGGCCGCGAGATCTCGGCCGCCGTGCTCCTGCTCGGTCCGATGGACGCCGAGGGCCTGCGCCAGGCCATCGTGGGCCCCGTCACCGCCAAGGGCTTCCGCTTCGAGTCCGAGGGGACCGTGGAGTCCCTGCTCGCCGAGGCGCTGCGCGCGCGCGGCGGCCTGCCGCTGCTCGAGTTCGCGCTCGCGCTCCTGTGGGATCGCCGGGACGAGGCCCGGCGCGTCATCCCCGATGGCGCCCTCGAGGCGCTGGGTGGCGTCTCCGGTGCGCTCGCGCGCCACGCGGACGGCGTGCTCGCGGCCCTGCCGCCGGCCGAGCGCGCGGAGGCGATGCGCCTGCTGGGGGCGCTCCTCACCGCCGAGGGCACGCGGGCGCGCCGCGCCGACCGCGAGCTCGTGCTCGCCGGCGGGGGGCCCGCGCGCGCGGCGCTCGATGCGCTCGTGCGGGGGCGACTGCTCGTCGCGACCGAGGCCGACGCGCCCACCGAGACCGCCTACGAGATCGCGCACGAGGCGCTGGTCGACGGCTGGAGCACGCTGCGCGGGCTCGTGTCGCAGGACGCCGGCCGCCGCTGGGCCGAGGAGCGCGTCGCGCGTGCGGCCCGCGAGTGGGAGCGCCTGCACCACGCGCGCGAGGCGCTCTGGGGCGAGCGGCAGCTCGCTGAGACGCGCGCCGCGGGCCCCGGCCTCGGCGAGCTCGAGCGAGCGTTCCTCGCGCGCAGCCGGCGCGCGGTGCTGGGCCGTCGCCTGCTGCGTGGAGGCGCGGTGCTCGCGGTGCCGGTCCTCATCGGCGCGGCGCTCCTCGTGGCGCGCGCCCGCGTCCGCCAGGAGCTCGAGGCCCGCATCGGCGGGCACGTGACGGCGTGCCTCGGCGCGCTCGACGGCGCGGCGATGCTCGCGCGGTCGGTGGACGCGGAGCGCACGCGCGCGCTCGCCCTCTTCGACGCGCAGCGCCCGGAGGAGGCAGAGGCGGGCTGGACCCGCGCGGCCGCGCTCGCGCACGACCTCGAGGCCCGCCAGCTCAGGGCCCAGCGCGAGATCGAGGCCGCCCTGCCGTACGACCCCGATCGCCCCGCGCTGCGGGCCCTGGCGGCGCGCGCCCTCCACGAGCGCTGGCGCACGAGCCGGGATCCGCTCGCCCGCGACGACCTCGCCGAGCGCATCGTCGCCCTCGATCCCCACGGCCGCGAGGCCGGCTCGCTCCGCGCGAAGGCCACGCTGTCCGTGACGAGCCTGCCGGCAGGCGCCGCGGTCTCCATGCGTCGCCTCGGAGGCGCGGAGGTCCCGCTGGCGCCGATCGGCCGCACGCCGCTCGAGCTCGCCCTGGACCACGGCTCGTACCTGCTCGAGGTCACGGCCGAAGGGGGCCCGCCCGTGCGCCTGCCGATCCTGCTGGAGCGCGGCGAGCGCCTCGCCGCCGAGGTCCCCATCCCGACCGCCACCGAGATCCCCGCCGGCTTCGTCTACGTGCCGCCGGGCCGGTTCGTCCTCGGTAGCGTCGACGACGGCCCCCTGCGGCGCTCGTTCTTCCGCGCCCCGCCGGCCCACACGGCGACCACGGGCGGCTACTTCATCGCGCGCCACGAGGTCACCTTCGGCGACTGGATCACGTTCCTCGAGCAGCTCCCCGCGGCCGAGCGCACGCGCCGCACGCCCCGCGCCCGCATCTCGGCCAACGTCGCGCTCGAGCTCTTGCCGCGGGGCCGCACGTGGGAGCTGCAGATGCGCCCCGCGGGGCACACGTACACCGCGCGCGCGGGCGAGCCCATTCGCTACCGCGGCCGCGACCGCCGCGCCGAGCAGGACTGGCTCCGCATGCCCGTCTCGGCGGTCTCGTACGACGACGCGCTCGCGTTCTCGGCGTGGCTCGATCGCACGGGCCGCGTCCCCGGCGCACGAGTCTGCACCGAGCGCGAGTGGGAGCGCGCCGCGCGGGGCGCCGACGCGCGCCCCCTGCCGACGGGCGATCACCTCGGCCCGGACGACGCCAACATCGACGTGACCTACGGGCAGAAGCCCGAGGCGTTCGGCCCGGACGAGGTCGGCGCGCACCCCGGCTCGCGCAGCCTCTTCGGCGTGGACGACCTCGCGGGCAACGTCTGGGAGATCGTGGCGCCCGCCGCGCCGGGCCTCGGTCCGACCGATCGCGGGGGCAGCTTCTACGAGGACGAGCTGACCGCGCTCGTGGTCAACCGCAACCCGAGCGAGCCCGGCAAGCGCTACCCGCTCCTCGGCCTGCGCGTGTGCGCGACCCCGGGGAACGCCAGGTTGGCGCAGGGGGGCTACTCGACTGGCCGGCCCGGTCAGGCAGGTGTGCCGAGCTCGCCCGAACGTTTCTAGGTACTGCGGCAGGAGGGGCGAGCGCTTACCGCTCGATCTTGTACTGCTTGAGCTTGCGCACGAAGGTGCGCAGCGGGACGCCGAGGCGCTCGGCGGCGCGCGTCTGGTTGCCTCCGGTGGCCTCGAGGGCGGCCGTGAAGCGCCGTCGCTCGAGCTCGCGCAGCTCGTCGGTGAGCGAGCGTGCTCGCGCGTCGGCCGCCGCGCGCGCCGGCTTCGGCGCGGCGGGCAGCCGGTCCTCGAGGTGCCAGGGCTCGATGACGTCCTCGGTCACGATCGCGGCCGCGTAGTCGATCACGTTGCGCAGCTCGCGCACGTTGCCCGGCCACGGGTGCGCCGACAGGAGCTGCATCGCCGCGTCCGAGATGACCGGGACCGCGCGCTTCGCCCTCGCGCAGGCGGCCTTGAGGAAGACGTGCGCCAGGAGCGGGATCTCGCGCCGCCGCTCGCGGAGCGGCGGGATCCACAGCGTCGCGGCGTTGAGCCGGAAGAGGAGGTCCTGCCGGAAGCGCCCCGCGGCGACCTCCGCCTCGAGGTCGCGGTTCGTCGCGGCCACGACCCGCACGTCGACCTTGCGCTCGCGCGTGTCGCCCACGCGCACGATGCGGTGGGTCTCGAGGACCCGCAGGAGCTTCGCCTGCGCCGCGGGCGAGAGCTCTCCGATCTCGTCGAGGAACACGGTACCGCCGTCCGCGCTCTCGAGCAGGCCCGTGCGCGTGGCGACCGCGCCCGTGAACGCTCCGCGCTCGTGCCCGAAGAGCTCGCTCTCGATGAGCGTGTCCTGGAGCGCCGCGCAGTTGAGCGCCGAGAAGGGCCCCTTGGCGCGCGGAGAGAGCGCGTGCACCGCCGCGGCGAGGAGCTCCTTGCCGGAGCCGGTCTCTCCGCACACGAGCACCGCGAGCGGCGTCGCGGCCAGGCGCTCGGCGAGCGCGACGAGCCGCACCATCGCGGGATCCGCCACGAGCAGCACCGCCTCGCCGACCGGGACCGCGCGATAGGCGTCTGACGCCGGGGCCGCGCTCCCCTCGGCCGAGCGCGCCGCCGCCGCGCGCGCGCCGAGGAGCAGCGTGCCCGCGTCCGAGCCGTCGCCAGGGCAGCTCGCGAGCCCTGCGCGGGCATCCGGCGCGATCTCGGCGATGAGCGTCCGCGCCACGAGCTCCGCCGCCTCGGCGTCGGTCTCGGGCAGCACGACGACGAGCTCGCGCTTGCCGCTCCAGCACCACGCGTCCATGCGCCGCAGGAGGCGCGAGAGCGCGCGATCGAGCGGCGGTCGGTCGGGCGGCTCCGCGAAGGCCAGCACCGCGACGCACAGCGGCCGCTGGTACGCGAGCGAGCGCTCGGCCTCGTCCTCGAGCCGCTCCCGCAGCGCCTCGAGCGCCAGCGCGCGCCGGCCCGCGCCCGCCGCGCCGGGCGAGCAGAACACGAGCGCCACCTCGCCGACCGTGATCGTCGCGCCGGGCTCCAGCACGCCCTCGCCGACGAGCGGCTGGCCGTCGAGCTGCGTGCCGTTCTGGCTGCCGAGGTCGGCGATGCGCGCCCCGCCCGCCTCGAGCGTGATGCGCGCGTGCTGCCGCGACACCGCGCTGTCGTCGATCGCGATGCCTGCGCCCTCGCCGCGGCCGATCACGATCTCGCCCGAGGCCGGCAGCGGGCACATCCGCGAGCGCTCGCCCTCGAACACCACGAGGTAGCGCCGGGGGGTGACGTCCGCCGCGGCGGCGGGCTCCTCGAGCCGCCTCGTCTCGGCGGCGTCCTTGCCATCGATCATGTCACGAGCGCCATGAACGCGCGCTCGAGCTCGCCGAGGCGCCCCGCCGCGCGCGCCCGCGCCGCCGCCATCGTCTCCTCGGCCCGCACCTCCTCGCGCACGTCGAAGTAGAACTTGATCTTCGGCTCCGTGCCGCTCGGGCGCACCGTGATGCGCGACCCATCCGCCAGGGCGAATGCGAGGACGTTCGAGCGCGGCAGCGAGATCGGCTCGCTGCCGCCCCCCGGGCGGACGCGCACGCCGCGCCCCACGTCCGTCATGGCGCGCACCGCCGTCTCGCCGACGCGCTCGGGCGGCGCGGCCCGCAGGGCCTCCATCGTGGCCGCGATGCGCTGCGCGCCGTCCTGCCCCTTGTGCGTCACGTTCTTCGCGCCGCTCGCGTAGTACCCGTAGCGCCGGTAGAGCTCGTCGAGGCGCTCCCACAGCGTGCGCCCTGCGGCCTGCTCGCGCGCCGCGAGGTCCGCGAGCACGAGCGCCGAGCCCACGCCGTCCTTGTCGCGCACGATCGTGCCGACCGTGTAGCCGAGCGCCTCCTCGTAGCCGAAGAGGAACTCGAGGCCCTCCGATGCCTGCAGGTCCATCGCGCGGTTCGCGATCCACTTGAAGCCGGTCAGCACCTCCTCGTATCGCACGCCGAGCCGCTCGCACATGGCGCCGAGGAACGGCGACGACACGATGGTGGTGATGGCGACCTTGCGCGCGGGGTCCTTCGCGCCCTCGACGGTGTGGCCCGCGAGGAGCGCGCCGATCTCGTTGCCCGACAGCGCCGCGAAGGTGCCGTCCTGGCGCCGCGCCGCGATCGCGAGCCGGTCCGCGTCGGGGTCGTTGGCGATCACGAGGTCCGCGCGCGTCTTCTCCGCGAGGGCGAGGGACAGGTCGAGCGCCCCCGGCTCCTCGGGGTTCGGGAACGCGACGGTGGGGAACGCGCCGTCGGGCTCGAACTGCTCGGCGACGAGGTGCACCCTGGCGAACCCCGCGCGGCCGAGCGCCTCCTTCACCAGCGCGCCGCCGACGCCGTGCATCGCGGTGTAGACGATGCCGAGCGTGTCGCGGCCGGCGCCCTTGGGCGGCACGAGCCCCGCGATCGCGTCGAGGTAGCTCGCCTGCACGCGCGGCGGCACGTCGACGACGAGCTTGGCGGCGCGCGCCTCGGCGAGCGAGGGGCGCGGCACGCGCGAGATCGAGCCCACGCGCCCGATCGCCGCTGCGATCGCGACGTCCGTCGGCGGGATGATCTGCGCGGCGTTCGACCAGTAAGCCTTGTAGCCGTTGTACTCGGGGGGGTTGTGGCTCGCGGTGATCATGACGCCGGCGCCCACACCGAGCGCGGTGACGGCGTAGGCCGCGAGCGGGGTCGGCGCGAGGTGCGAGAACAGGTGCGCGACGACGCCGCGCCCCGCGGCCACGCGCGCCGCCTCCTCGGCGAATTCGCGCGAGAGGCGCCGCCCGTCGTAGGCGATGACGAGGCCACGCTCGGAAAGGCCGCTCGCGGCGAGGTGCTCGCAGAGGCCCGCGGTCGCGGCGATCACGACGGCGCGGTTCATCCGGTTCGGGCCGCCCCCGAGCACGCCGCGCAGGCCGGCGGTGCCGAACTCGAGGCGCCCGGCGAAGCGGTCGGCCAGCTCGGCCTCGGCGCCCGCGGTGAGCAGGCCCTCGAGCTCGGCGCGGGTCTCGGGATCGGGATCGTCCGCGATCCAGGCGCGGACGGAGGCAGCGAGGTCGGCGTTCATGGGCCCTGGAGCATACTAGGCCGCATGGGTCTCGAGGAACGCGTCCCGTGTGTGGAGCCGCCGGCGCTCGAGCGCGTGCTGGGCCTTCTGGCCGAGGGCGGCTACGCGTCGATGATCGCGATGGTCGACGGCGCGCTGGTGATGCCGAAGGCGCCGCCGCCCGCGCGCTGGCGGGACGTGCGCGTGCGCACGCCCGACGGCACGGTGTCGATCGTGCGCCACGAGGACGCCGTCTCGGTGGTGGTGTTCGGCAACGCCGACGAGCGCATGCGCGCGGCGCAGGCCAGGGTCCTGGCCGCGATCCGCGCCGCGCTTGCCTGAAACGGGAAGAAAGGGCCTCCCGCCCTCTGCCGGCGTGGGAGGACGCCAAGGGAGAGGGAGGGGTCCAGAGGACGGGAGGCGAGAGATTCGTTCGTGGTGTGACTACGCCTGGGCGCGCGACTCGGCCTTGGGGGCCGGCGCGTTGCGCAGGGTCGCGACGCTGGCGACCGCCTGAGCGGACTGTCCGCCCCAGCGGAGCCAGCCCGAGACGAGGCGCTCGATCGTGCCGAGCACCTGGCGCTCGGTCGCCGTCTCCGAGTCGTTGGCGTCGCGCACGAGCTTGATCGCGGAGGTCGCCGCGGTCTCGCCGAGGTCGATCGCCTTGCCGATCAGCTTGGCCTTCTCGGCCGAGAGGTTGCCGAGGCCCGAGAGGACGCGCTGGATCACGGTGCCCACGAGCTCCGTGGCGGCGCCGACGGTGTCCTCGACCGGGGCCGCAGCCTCGGTGCCGTTCTTGAGAGAAGAGGTCTCGTACACGCTGTCATCCTTCTTTGCCATGGGGTCAGCTCCTTGTTGACGCAGAAGCTAATTCGCATGACGCATAGTGTCAACATGCTGTGTGAAGATTGTTTCAACGCATTGATAGCGCTCATGAAAGTCCCGTCCACAGCGCTGGGAGCCCTTGCGCTGCAGTGCGTTACGAGGTGGAAACGCGGGTGTGCCGGGACGTCAGCGACCCAGCAGCGCGGACAGGGCGGAACGTGCGGCCGCAGGCAGGCTCTCCTGCCAGGTGCGGTCGCGCTCGAGCAGGGTCAAGAGGGGCGGGAGCCGCCCGAGGAACGGCCCGAGGGCGCGCTCGGCGTGCTCCTCGAGCGCGTCCCGCTGGGCGATCGCGGCGCCGAGGCACTGGGAGACGGCATCGCGCACGCGCTCGTCGCCGACCTCGCCGCACCACTTCGCGAGCAGCGTCGGCTCGGCACACACGCCGAGCGCGCTGACGCACTCGGAGATCCGCTCGGCTCGCCTGTCCGCGGGCGGCATGAGGCGGGTTCGGACTTAGCCCTTGGCGGCCGGCTTGCCGAACGAGCGCTCGAACAGGGCGCGGATGGCCGCGCGGCCGTCGTCGGTCAGGAAGCGCGTGCCGGTGCCGGTGAACCGCGTGCGCGTGATGATGGGCGCGGGATCGGGCTCGAAGGCGTGGCCGTTCCAGAACGACCAGCCGTGGCGCTCCTGGCAGTACACGTGCAGCGGCTTCTGCTCGTGCTTGGCCAGCTCGGCTGCCCAGCCCGTGCCGCCCTTGATGGTGTCGTCCGGCAGGATGCTGCCCACCACGAAGACCTCACCCGCCGTGTGCACCTGGTGCCAGATCGACTGCAGCACCTTGCGGAAGATCGGCGTGCCCGGGTAGGTGCGGGAGATGTGCGAGGTCAGCTTCGGCGAGCTGACGTCGCCCTGCCGGAGCTCCTGCTCGGAGAGCTGCACGAGGCCGCGCGTGCGCGCCGCCGCGTGACCCTCGAAGGAGAAGTTGATCTCGGCGATGCCGTGCCGCTCCGCGCAGGCGCCGAACTCGGCCTCTGCGCCCTGCGCCGCGCCCGAGAGCAGCGTGTAGGCGCTGCGCGGGAAGCGTGGGCCGCCGGACTCCTGGTCGCCCTCGGCGGCCGCGAGGCGCAGCGTGTCCGGCTGCAGGTGCACGACGGGCAGGCGCATCTCGGCCTCGGCGCCCTCGACGCCGCGCTCGAGGACGACCCGCACGGAGACGTCGGGGCCGGTCGGCTCGAGGACGAGCGCGCGATCGATGATCGCGGCGTAGCCGTCGCACGGCGCGGGCAAGCGCGTGGGTGCTCCGGCGGCGCGTGGCATCTGGGCGCTCATCCAGAGCTCGGCGCCGACGCGGCGGGCGAACGACTTGAACGCCCCGATCGTCGCGGCCGTCGAGGCCACGGCGCCGGACCAGTCGAACCCGTCGATGAGGATGACCTCGGGTCGGAATGCCAGCGAGTGCGCGAACGTGTCGAGCGCCTTCTCCACCCGATCCGCGGAGATCGAGCGCTCGGCGAAGGCCTGGATGATGCGGCGTCGCACGAGCTCGGTCCAGGCCGCCTCGCGGCCCGCGCTGCCCGCGCCGGACGCCGTCGACAGGTCCTCGTACAGCGTCTCGTAGTAGGACTGCACGAGGTCGAGGGTCTGCCCGAGGGCGAAGTGCAGGACACCGCGCTCGCGCGCCAGCACATCGAGCGCGATCTGCACCAGGAAGGCGGTCTTGCCGACGCCCGTGCGCGCGAGGACGAGACCGAGCGAGCCCGCGCCGAGCGGACCGAGGGAGGACTCGATGGTGCGAAGGGGACTCTTGCCGAGGAGCGCGGAGGACATCGCAGGCTCTAGTACGCGGCGCGGAGCTTGGCGAGGGCGCCGGGGACCGCGCCCACCTGCACGCCGAGGCCGATCGTCAGGAGGTCGCCGCTCGTCCGCACCTCCTTGATGTGCACGACGTCTTGCAGCACCTCGAGGGCCTTCTTGAGCCCCTTGTTGCCGGCCAGCGCGGGCACGCGCATGAGGTCGAAGACGAAGCGGTCGTCGCGCGCCTCGACGAGGCCGGGCGGCTTCTTGGGCAGGAAGCCGAGGAGGTTGCCGGGGCGCTTGAGGTCCATCGCGCCGAGCATCTGCGCCGCCGGGCTGTTGGGCGGCGCGCTGATCTTGAGCTCGGCGATGCGCAGCTCGATGCGCAGCTCGTCGGAGCGGGCCGAGACGGCGTCGAAGCCGACGTCGGCGGTGACGCGCATCTGCGTGCCGAAGAGGTCGAGCGTCGCCGCGACGCCGAGCGCGGGCGGGTTCGCGTAGACCTCGAGTCCGGCGAGCTTGCCCTTCTTGGGCATCCTCGCGACCGCCCATCGAAGGAGGTCGAGCGGGACGTCGATCTGGAGCCGGGTGGCGTCCTTCGCGGCCTGGAGGAGGAAGCTCGGGTGCGAGCGGAGGTAGCCGAGGCCGTTGCGAACGGCTTTCAGGTTGAACATGAAGCACGGAGCGTACCGCCCCGCCGCCGGGGGGCGCAAGCGGGAGCCCTGCGGGCCACCGGCGCTCGGCGCTGCGCTCGTCGAGGCTCGTGGCCTTCTCGAGGAAGCGGCGACGGGGTGGAGTCAGTGCGACGCCATCAGCGTGATTGTCCCGAGAGAAATGCAGAATTTGCACGGAGCGTCGAGGGATCGAGTGGTGTCACACTGCCACCAAGAGGTCGAACGCTCGCGCGGGCTGTGCGACACTGGAGGCCGAGTGGCGAGCGCGCATGGCTGAGCCAGGGGATCCGTCGCAGGGGCTGGCCATCGGCAGCTTCGTCGGCGAGTACCGGATCGAAGCGCTGCTCGGAGAAGGGGGGATGGGGACGGTCTACGCCGCGGTGCACCCCGTGATCGGCAAGAAGGTCGCGGTCAAGGTCCTCGCCGCCGCCGTCACGCAGGACCGCAACGCGATCGAGCGGTTCGTCCTCGAGGCGCGGTCCGTCAACGCGATCGGCCACGCGAACATCGTGGACATCTTCTCCTTCGGCCAGCTCCCGGATCACCGGCACTACTTCGTGATGGAGCGGCTCGAGGGCGAGACGCTGCGCGCGCGCATCGACCGGCTCGGGCCCGTCTCGGCCGTCGCGGCGCTCGCGCCGTTCCGGGACGTGGGGCGCGCGCTCGCGGCGGCCCACCGGAACCAGATCATCCACCGCGATCTCAAGCCCGACAACATCATGCTGGCGGCGGACGAGAAGGGTGGGCTGTCGGCCAAGCTCCTCGACTTCGGCGTGGCGAAGCTCCTCGACACCGGGGCCGGGAGCGTGCGCTCGCCCAAGACGCGGGCCGGGACGGTCGTCGGCACGCCGCAGTACATGGCGCCCGAGCAGTGCCTCGGTGGGGCCGTGGACGCGCGCAGCGATCTCTACGCCCTCGGCGTCGTGCTGTTCGAGGCGCTCACGGGTCACCTGCCGTTCGACGGATCGACGGTCGTCGAGATCTGGCAGGGGCACGTGGGCAAGCTGCCGCCGCCCCTGCGCGGGAGCATGCCGCCCGGGTCCGCGTGGTCGGACGAGCTCGAGGCGCTCGTGATGCAGCTCCTCGCCAAGAGCCCTTCCAACCGGCTGCAGAACGCGGCCCAGCTCTGCGAGGCGATCGACGCCATCGCCCCGACGCTGGGTGCCACGCCGGCGCGCCGGGACCGCCCGCCCCGCCTGGATGCGCCGCTCGTGCCGCCGACGCAGGCGATCCTCATGACGTGCCCCGGCGGCGTCACCGCGCCGAGCCAGGACGAGCTCGCCCGGCTGGCGGCCGCGTTCGAGGCGCGCATCGCCGACGTCGTGACGCTCGACAACGTCTCGGTGTACCTGCCCCCCGGGGAGGGTGCGGCGCGGGATGCCGGCCCTCCGAGCGCGACGTTCGGGCCGGTCGATGTGGACCTCGACATGCCGGATCCGTCGGCCGCGCCGCACGTGCCCGGGCTGTCGGCGCCCCCGCCCCCTGCGGCCCCCGGCCCCAACGCGCCGTCGCGCGCGGTCCCTGCGCCCGTCTCGGAGGACGCGCGCTACGCGCCGCCGAGCGCGCCGGAGGTGTCGCTCGAGCTCGGCCTGGACACGGTCGCTGCCCCGCGTCCCCGGCGCATCCCGACCGCGCCGCCGCGGCCCGCCGCCAGGCCGGCCCCGGCCGCCAGCGCCGGCTCGTCGACGTGGCTCATCGTGGTGGGTGTGCTCGTGGTCGCCGCGGGCGTCGCGGCGCTGATGTTGGTGTACCGCCAGTGAGCCCGAGGCCGCGGGTGCGGCGCAGGACGCCGCCTCGAGGAGACACCCAGGCGCGCTGCAAGAACCTCTACCGGTTCATCCGGCTCCGCCTCGGCGACGAGCCCTCCGACCGCGAGGTCGCGCGGAGGTGGGAGATGGAGTGGCGCAGCTTCGCCGCGCTCAAGCACGGCACGCGGCAAGTCCCGCGGATCGAGGAGCTCGAGCGGCTCGCGCGCGTGCTCGGCGTCGATGCAGGCTTCGTGTTCCAGGTGGCCGGCGGTACGAAGGCCGAGGAGGTGGCCGCGCTGCTCGATCGCGAGGGGCGCCTGCGGGCGCTGCTCGAGCGCCTGCGCGACGGCGTCTTCACCATGGACCCGCTCGGGCGCTTGCTCGACTGCAACCCGGCGATGGCGAGCCTCGCGGGCCTCGACCAGGCCGCGCTCCTGTCGCGCTCCCTGGTCGATCTCTGCGCGCCCGAGTCGATCCCCGAGGTGCTCGGCGCGCTCGCCGCGATCGCGCGCGACGGCCAGGTCGGCGACCTCGAGCTCCTCTTGCGCCGGGGCAGCGGGGAGACGAGGACGGTGCGCCTCGACGCATCGCGCATCGTGGACGGCGCGGGTGTCTTCGTGGGCGCGCAGGCGATCGTGCGGGACGTGACCGTCGAGCGCGTGCTCGCGCTGGAGCTCGAGCGCCAGCGCCGGACCCTGCAGACGATCTTCGACTCGGTGCCGGCGGCGTGCATCCTCTACGAGTCGGACGGCACCATCTCGGCGGCGAACCCGCTCGTCGAGCGGGTCTGCCGGCACGCGGCCGCCGAGATCATCGGGCGCGGCGACGTCGAGGTCTTCGGTCGGCGGCGCGAGGACGTCTGCCCGGTCACGCGCGCGTTTCGCAGCGGGCGCACCGAGCAGGAGGTGTCGTGGGTCGAGAACCGCCTCGGGCAGCGCGTGTACGTGCACCGCACGGCGGGGCCGCTCGTGGTGGAGGGCAAGGTCACGCGGGTCATCGAGCTGGTGGTCGACGTGAGCGACCAGATCGTGCGCGGAGACCTCCGGGTGCTGCAGCTCTGGCGCGGGCACGCGACCACGGGAGAGGAGGCCACCGAACGGCGCGCGTGGCCACGAGCCGAGGTGGCGTTTCCCGCGCGGCTCCGCCACCGCCGGACGACGCGACCGGTCGTGGTGGAGAACCTGTCGCAGGACGGCCTCTTCCTGCGCACCGAGGAGCTCCTGCCCGTCGGGGCCGAGGTCGAGATCGAGTGGACGCTGCCGAACGAGCGCGCGAGCGTCGTCGCCCGCGGCGTGGTCGTCTGGCACCGGCGGGCGCAGGGCCAGCGCCCCGCCGGCATGGGCTTCCGCTTCCTCCAGCTCTCGCCCGGCCCCGTGCAAGCCGCGCGCTGATCCCCGCCGAGCGGACAGCCAGGTGCGGCCCAGGTTCGAGGCACCTGACGTCAATTCGGCTTGCCAGAGCCCCTCGTAGAAAGTAGAACGTACGCCTGTCTACTTTCTGAAGACGGAGGCTCCATGCGGCACCATGCCCTCGCCCTGACGGCGCTCCTCTGCTCCACGGCCTGCTCGTCCTCTCCAGCAGGCAGCGCGCCCGGAGGGAGCGCAGGGGCCGCGGGAGCCGCCGGCGCGGCTGGCTCCACCGGTGGGCTCGCCGGTAGCGCCGGCGCAGGCGGCACCGCCGGCGCCGGTGGCACCGCGGGCGCAGGCGGCGCGGGATCCGGAGGCGCCGCCGCGCCGACCACGGTCCCCGGCTGCGGGCAGGCCACGCTGCTCGAGCGGCCGTCGGATCCTGCGGCACCAGGGCCGTTCGCGGTCGGCGTGCGCACCGTGCAGGTGGGCCGCCTGACCGTCGAGGTGTGGTATCCGGCGGTCCCCGGCGCCGCCGCAGGGCACGAGCCGGTCGTCTACGACACGCGCGCCTGGCTGCCCGCGTCCGAGCGCGTCAAGGTCCCCGACGACGACACACCACTGCAGCGCTGCGACTGCGCCCGCAACCTGGCGCCCGACGCCACGCACGGCCCGTACCCCGTGGTGCTCTTCTTCCACGGCACGGCGGGCTTCCGTACGCAGTCACTCTCGGAGATGACCCACTGGGCGAGCCGGGGCTTCGTGGTCGTCGCGGCCGATCACCCCGGCCTGTTCCTCGGCGACCTCGTGTCGTTCATCTGCGGCCAGCCAGCTTCGGGAAGCCAGAACCTCGCCGCCGACGGGGCCGCGGTGCTCGACGCGATGGCCGCACCGATGGGGCCGTTCGCCTTCCTCGCGGGGCGCCTCGACCTCGAGCGCATCGGCGTCGCCGGTCACAGCGCCGGGGGTGGCGCCGTTGCGAGCCTGGCCTCCCGGCCAGGCGTTCGGGTGGCCATCCCGATGGCCTCCGGAGCCGCGAGCGGGGCCGAGACCCAGCTCGTCATGGCCGCCAACCGCGATGCGGTCGCCGACTACGCCCAGAGCCACCGGGCCTACGAGGCCGCCACGGGCCGCAAGCGCTTCGTGGGCATCGACGGCAGCGGGCACCTCGCGTTCTCGGACCTGTGCCTCATCAAGAGCAGCATGGGTCGCGACATGGTGCAGGCGGCCACGGCGCACGACGTCTGCGGCGTGCAGCTCGCCGGCTCGCTCTTCGACTGCAAGGTCGACCACCGCGATCAGCTCGAGGTGCGGCGCGTGGTCGATCATGCAACCTCCGCCGTGCTCGAGCAGGTTCTGCAGTGTGCCGGGGGGCCCGATCGCTTCGCCGACCTGCGCGATCGGCTGCCTGGCGTCGCCGAGTACCTCGAGTCGCTCTGACGGGCTTCAGGCTTCAGGCTTCAGGCTTCAGGCTTCAGGCTTCGGCCGGAATGGATCCGGGAGGCGAGCGGAGCGAGCCGCAAGGGCGTAGCGGAGCGAGCGGAGCGAAGACGCAGGGTGGGGGGCCCGCGAGCCTGTGGCGAGCGGGGGCGGGGCGGCGCGCCCCGCCTGGTGCCCGCCTTCAGAGGCGGCCACTAGCCGATGGTGCCGCACTTGTTGGGGCCGCCGACGCCGCAGACGTCGGGGGCGACGCACTGGCCGCAGCTCGTCTGGCCGCCGCAGCCGTCGCCGATGATGCCGCACTCCGCGCCGACCTGGGCGCACGTGCGCGGGACGCACGGCGTGTTGCCGCAGCGACCGGGGACGCCGCCGCCGCCGCAGGTGAGCGGGGGCGTGCACGTGCCGCAGTCGAGGACGCCGCCGCAGCCGTTGCCGGCCGGGCCGCACTCGAGGTTCTGCTGGGCGCACGTGCGCGGGGTGCAGGTCTGGCCGCCGCCGCACTGGCCGGGGACGCCGCCGCCGCCGCAGGTCTGGCCGGCCTGGCAGTTGCCGCAGTCGAGGACGCCGCCGCAGCCGTCGCCCGCGGGGCCGCACGCGAGGTTCTGCTGCGCGCACGTGCGCGGCGTGCACGAGGGCGCGTCGGGCGCGATGCACGAGGAGAGATCGAACAGCATGAACTCGATGATCTTCTCCTGCGGCGTCAGAGGGGCGACCCGGCACTCGGTCGGGAAGCGCATGCCGCTCGTGTGCGGGAAGGTTCCGGGCGTGTCCGCCGTGACGTGGAAGTCGCTGAAGACGACGCGGCCGCACTGCAGGTCGCCCGGCGCATTGACGGGCGTGTTGAACGTGTAGTGCTGGATCGTCACCGGGTTTGGGCTCGAGATCCATTGCCGGGCGGGCGGCAGGGCCGCATCGAGGTCGTGCCGCGGGTTGTAGATGCGGATGTGATTGGGCTGCGACGACAGCGCGCCCACGAGCCCGAGCCACTGCGCGAACGCGGCCCCCTTGGGGAACGACGTGTCGACGTCGGCGGGCATCGGGTCGGGCATGGGGAACGTCTCGTGCACCATCTGGCTCACCCACTGCGCGGTCGACTGGAACGGCATGATCCGGTCGAGCCAGCCGTAGTTCCAGTGGGTCGCGAAGACGCGGCCGCCGCTGTTCGTGTAGTTGACGAGCGCCTGGCCGTAGGGCGTCGAGTACGTGCGGTCCTCGCTGCCCTGGCAGGCGAGGATGACGAGGTCGTAGCCGGCGAGCGCCATCGGGTTCGCCCAGAGGTCACCCTGGTCGAGCGCGCCCGGCGTGGTGGCGCCGTTCTGCAGGTAGATCTGCACGCGGCCGTTGCCGCCCGGGGCGGTGAACTCGGCGTCGTCGATGCCGATCTTGCGCAGCACGCACTCGAGCGGGTCGACGTCGCCGGTCATCATCGCCATGAGCGGGATGTCGCCCTCGCTCTTGTTGCGCGGCAGGCGCGTGAGCTCGGTGCCGATGGGGTTGTCCTGGCAGGCGGTGACGCGGGGGATCGTGACCTGGCGGCGCCAGCGGCCGAGCTGGATGACGAGCGGGATGTTCGCGCCGACGGGGACGTTCTCGAGGCGGAACTGGCCGTTCGCGCCCGTGACCGTCGTGACGAGCGGGTTCCCCGAGGCGGTGGCGCCGCACTGATCGCACGAGACGCCGGTCGGGAACGGCCGCACGGTGCCGTTCGGCACGTAGACGAGCGCGTTGTAGAGCGGATCGGGCGTGCCGTACTGCGGGGGCGTCGGGGCGACCACGGTGCCGCTCACGGTCGTCGTGCCGCCGCCGGGGCAGGGGACCTGCTGCGTGCAGAGGCCCGTGCACGCCGGCATGCCGCCGTCGCGCGCGCCGCCGCCGCACACGTTCGGCGTGCCGCCGCCGCCGCAGATGTCGGGCGCCATGCAGGTGCCGCACTGGAGCAGGGCGCCGCAGCCGTCGGAGACGGGGCCGCAGTTCGCACCGACCTGCGCGCAAGTGCGCGGCGTGCACATGCCGCTGCCGCCGCCGCCCGCGCCGCCGTCGGGCCCGCCGCCGGAGCCGCAGACGCTCGGCACGCCGCCGCCGCCGCAGCTCTGGCCGGTCGCGCAGGTGCCGCACTGGAGCAGGGCGCCGCAGCCGTCGGAGACGGGGCCGCAGTTCGCGCCGGCCTCGGCGCACGTGCGCGGCATGCAGCTCGACGACAGCCCGCACTGGCTCGGCATGCCCCCGCCGCCGCAGGTCTGGCCGGTCGCGCAGGTGCCGCAGTCGATGACGCCGCCGCAGCCGTCGCCGACGGGGCCGCAGTTGGCGTTTGCGCGCTGGCAGGTGACGAGGCCGCACGCGGCATCCGCCGCGCTGGCCGAGCCGTCGATCGCGCCGCTCGACGCGCCCGCGCCGCTCGAGGCCGCGCCGCCGCTCGAGGCGCCCGAGCCGGCCGCGCCCCCGAAGCCGCCGAAGCCGCTGCCGAAGGTGCCGGCGGGGGCGCTGTTCGAGCAGCCGAAGGCGCCTGCGAGGGCGAGGGCGAGGGCGAGGCGGAAACCAGCGGCGATCATGGGAGCTCCTGCGAATGACACGCCCCGAAAGTAAGGGGGGTGACATGTGGGCTGCAAGAGATGCTTTTCAGGCGGGAAACTGCGTGTGAAGCGGCTCGCCAGGCCGGTGGCCTGGGTGAGGCGGCTCACAGAGGCGGCCGAGCTGCTGTGGAGCGCCCGCCGCAGGGTCGATCGGAGTGCGATCGATCGCGGGAGGGGCTCAGATCGATCGGAGTGCGATCGATCGCGGCCCGAAGCAGCAGGGGATCGGCGGTGGCCGCCTTTCGAGGCGGCCACACGTCACCGGTGGGCGCGGCGGTGCTTCCTGGCGCCCTTGCGGCCCTTGCGGTGGTGCTTGCGCTTGCCCTTGGCCTTCTTCGCCTTCTTGCGCAGCTTCCGGCCGCGCTTGCAGGCCGCGGGGGGCTCGGCGGCGGCGGCCTCGGCGACCGGGAGCAGGCCGAAGGAGAGGGCGACGGAGCCGGCGAGGAGCAGGTGGCGCAGGGTCAGCATGCGGAGGATCTCCTGATCGATCGATGACATGGCGCGCGGGGCTTGGCGAGTTTTTGAGAGGGATCCCGCGGGTGGGGTGGGCGTCGTAAGGGGCATGAGACGACTACTTCCGCTGTTTCTCCTGCTCACTGCCTGCGGCCCGAGGCTCACCACCTTCGTCCGCACCGACGAGGCGGCCCTCGGGCGCGTCGTCGTCTACAGAAACGGGATCGCCTACTACGAGCGCCAGGCGCGCGTGGTGGGCGACACCCTGTCGCTGCGCGTGCCGGCCGACAAGGTCGACGACTTCCTGAAGTCGCTGTCGGTCGCGGACGCCAGGACGGGCAAGGCGCTGCCGGTCGCGTTCCCGAGCCAGCTCCCGGCCACCGACGGTCACGTCGACATGACGGTGCAGCTCCCGCCGTCGGGGCCGGTCGCGCCGGGCACGCAGCCCACCGCGCGCGACGTGGTGCTGTCGTACGTGACCGAGGCGCCGGCGTGGAAGCCGAGCTACCGCGTGACGGTCGGCACGAGCGGGCAGGTCGAGCTCGCGGGCTGGGCCATCGTCGACAACACGTCGGGCGAGGACTGGCGCGCGGTCAAGGTCGGCGTCGGCTCGAGCTCGGCCATGTCGTTCCGCTACGACCTGCACAGCATCCGCCTCGTGCACCGCGAGACGCTGCACACCGAGGACACGTTCGCCAAGGCGCCGCCGATCGGCGGCACGCTGTTCAAGGAGAGCGAGCGGCAGCTCGTCGTCGGCACGTTCGCGGACCAGGACATCCCGCGGCAGGCGGGGCACCCGGACATCGTCGCCGACGCGCTCGCGATGTCGGCGCCCGCGGACGAGAGCAAGTCGCGCGGAGCCCGCGGCCCGGGCGGCGCCCTGGGCTCGCGCGGCGAGGGCTACGGCAAGCGCGGCAACAAGAAGTCGCGCGAGCAACGCGGGGCACCCGCGGCGGACACCGCGGCCAGGGAGCCCGCCGCCCCGCGGACGGCGCAGCCGGCGCGAAAGCCCATCACGAACGACAACCAGCAGGTGCGCGCGCTCGCCGAGTCGCTCAAGAACCGGCGCGGTCGCATCGTCATCGAGGGCTACGCCGACCCGGGCGAGGCCGAC
Organism: uncultured Myxococcales bacterium; assembly: GCA_964593795.1. GTDB lineage: Bacteria > Myxococcota_A > Polyangia > JAHFDS01 > JAHFDS01 > JAHFDS01. The sequence continues at coordinate 48,428 of CAZQJC010000163.1, forward strand.
GCCGAGGTGCACGCGCTCGATCGCGCGAACAACCTGCGGAACCAGCTCATCCTGGGCGGCGTCGCGCCGGGGCAGGTCGAGGCGGTCGGCCGCGGCGTGCAGGCGGGCCAGCGCGCCGGCGTGCGCGTCGTCGAGAAGCCCGAGGCGCGCGTCGCCGACGCCAAGGTGGCCGAGGACGCGCCGCCGGTCGGCGAGAGCCACTTCGAGTCGGGCGCGCCGATGACCGTCAAGCGGGGCACGAGCGCGATGGTGTCGATCGTCCAGGGCGCGGCGCAGGGCGAGATCGTCTACCTCTACGACGCCGAGACGCGCGGCGGCGACGGCCGCTACGCGTTCCGCGCGGTGCGCTTCAGAAACCCCACGGACTCGACGCTCGAGACCGGCCCCATGACCGTGTACGGCAGCAAGCGCTTCATCGGCGAGGGCCTGACCGAGGCGATCCCGCCGAAGGGCATCGCGCTCGTGCCGTTCGCGCTCGACCGCCAGGTGGTGGTCGAGAAGAAGGGCGGCGACGAGGACCACATCTCGCGGCTGGTCAAGCTCGTGCGCGGCGTGCTGACCGCCGAGGTGCAGCACGTGCGGAAGATCGAGTACAAGCTGCAGAACCGCTCGCACGCGGTGGCGACGGTGCTCGTGCGCCACACGGTGGGCAAGGGCTGGACGCTCCAGAAGGCGCCGAAGGCGAGCCTGCAGCTCGGCGACGCCCGCGTGTTCGAGCTCGAGATGCAGCCCGGCGAGACGCGCACGCTCGCGCTCGAGGAGCAGACGCCGATGACGCGCACGCTCGACCTGCGCTCGCCGGTCGGCATCGACCTCGTGCGCCTGTGGCTCGAGACGCCGGCCGCGGACGCGAAGGTCGCGGCGGAGATGAAGCGCCTCGTGCAGATGCACGGGGACATCGCGGTGCACGAGCAGGCGATCGACCACCTGCGCCAGCGCGGCGAGGAGTTCCGCGCGCGCCTCGACGAGCTGCACGGGCAGATCATGTCGCTGCAGATGGTTAAGACCGGCGGCACGCTGATGGGCCACCTGCAGACGAAGATGAAGGAGATCTCCGAGCGCGTGCAGTCGAACACGCTCGCGATCGTGGACCGCCAGGAGAAGCTGATGGTCGCCAAGGTGCGCTTCGCCGACGGCGTCGCGGAGCTGACGCTCGACAAGGCCGGGACCGCGAAGACGACCGTGGCCTCGACGATGTAGGTGTATCCTCCCTCCCCCTGGAGGGACCCATGATCCGAACGATCGCTCGCCTCGTCTTCCCGCTCGCCCTGCTCTGCGCCTTCGCGGCGCCCGCCCACGCCGACAAGAAGGACGACATCCGCAAGCTCCTGCGGCTGACGGGGTCGGGGGACCTCGGCAAGCAGGTCGCGACGCAGCTCCTCGGCACGTTCAAGGCGCAGAACCCGAAGGTCCCGCAGAAGTTCTGGGACGACTTCGCCAAGGAGATCAAGGCGGAGGATCTCATCGAGATGGTCGTGCCGATCTACGACAAGCACCTGTCGCACGAGGACATCAAGGTCGTCATCGCGTTCTACGAGACGCCGACCGGCAAGCGCTTCGTCAAGTCGCTGCCGCAGCTCACGCAGGAGTCGATGGCCGCGGGCCAGAAGTGGGGCATGGCGCTCGCGCAGAAGGTGGTCGACCGGCTGCAGAAGCAGTAGGCGCGTTCGAGCCGCAGGGGGCCGGCTCCACCTCTCGAGGCGAGCGCAGCGAGCCGCAAGGGCGTAGCGAAGCGCAGCGAAGCGAAGACGCAGGGTGGGGGGCCCGCGAGCCTGTGGCGAGCGGGGGCGGGGCGGCGCGCCCCGCCTGGTGGCCGCCTCCTGAGGCGGCCACTCGCAACTCAGCGGCGCTCGATCGAATCGAGCAGCGCGCGGAGCTGAGGCGTCGCGCCGTGCCGCCACTCCGTCCGCACGGGCAGCGCGGCGCGGGTGAGGCCGGCGCGCACCGGCGGCGGCAGCGACGCGACCGTGACGCCCATGCCGCCCAGCTGCGAGAGCAGCGTCTGCTCGAGCTGGCGCACGCGCGCGTAGCTGTCCTTGCTGAGGTCACGGTCGTAGGCGAGGAGCTTCTGCGCGAGCGGCTTCGGGAGCTTGGCCACCGCGGACGGGCCGGCCACGATCACGCCTGCCTGGTACATGTGGCTCGTCAGCGTCAGGTGCTTGATCATCGGCACCCAGCCCGCGGCGAGCATCCACACCACCGAGCCATCGAACGCATCGACGGTGCCGTCCTCGAGCGCGCGCGCGACGGCGGGCAGGCCGATCGGGTGGTGCTTGACGCCGAGCAGATCCCAGAGGCGCGCGTGGAGCGGCGAGGGCTGCGAGCGCAGGCGCAGGCGGCGCAGGTCGGCCAGGCTCTGGACGGGGGCCTTGCTGCCGATGTGGCGGAAGCCGACGTCGGTGGTCCCCAGGACACGGTAGGCGCGCTGTGCGATCGCCTTGCCCAGGGCCGGCAGCGCGCGCCCGAGCGCCCGGTCCACCTCGGCGAGGTCGGCGAAGAGGAACGGCATCTCGAGGACGCCGAGCTCGGGCAGGGCATCGACCAGCGACGAGGAGCTGCCTGCGTAGATGTCGAGCTTTCCGCGCTGGAGCTGCTGCGCCGTCTCGAGCTCCTCGCCGAGGAGGCCCGAGAAGAAGAGCTTGATGCGGACCTGACCCTTCGAGGCCTTCTCGATGCTGCTCGCCATCTGCTGGCAGGCGTCGGCCCAGGGCGAGCCCTCGGGGGCCGTGCTGGCGAGGCGAAGGACGATCGACTCGCCGGCGCTCGCCTCGCCGGTCAGCAGGGCGAAGAGGGCGAGGGCGGCGGCCAGGCCGTGCCGCGGGCGAAACATGCCCTCACCATAGCGGAAGTCAGCGCGTGAGCACGATTTCCCGCGTGGCGGACAGCTCGAAGGGGACGTCGCCCGTGGCGGTGCGGCGCAGGCCGCGCGTGCTCACCGTGAAGGAGTAGCTGCCCGGCGGGAAGGCGGCGCCCATCGGGTTGTTCGTGTCGGAGGGGCCGGACCAGTTGCGGCCCATCCACTCGAGCGCGCCAGGAAACGAGCCCGGCTGGAGCGTGACGGGCGTGGTCGGCGGCGCGGGGCAAAGGCCGGTGTCGCAGAGGCAGTAGCGCTGGCCGTTGCCGCTCACCGAGGCGGCGATCGAGAGGCCGCTCGGGCCGGGGCGCTCGCACCCGCCGGCGTCCGAGGGCAGCGGGATCACGTCGGGCGTCGTCGCCGTGACGCGGACGGTGTAGGGCAGGCGCAGGCCCTGCGCCGCCTGCGCGAGCGTGAACGTGCAGCCGAGGCCCTCGAAGGAGATCTCGACGGGTGGCGCGTTGGACGTGCCGGCTCCCGAGGCGCCGCAGGTGCGCGCGGCGTCGGGGGACGAGCCGCCGTCGCCGGGAGGGCCGCCGTCGCGGCCGCACGTCGGATCGGGGAAGGCCTCGAGGCGCGTCCAGACGCGGCTGCGGCATGACCAGAGGTTGCAGAACTGGCAGCGGTCGGAGCAGTCGGCCGGGCAGATGAGGCCCTCGGTGCTGCAGGGCTGGCCCTCGACGGGATTGCGGCACTCGGGGTTGGCGTCGACGGGATCGGTGGCGTCGAGGTCGCGCCGCGCATCGGGCCGGCGCGGGCCGTCCGGGACGCGGGGGCCGTCGGGGACGCGGGGGCCGTCGGGTCGGCTGGCGCCGTCGGGTCGGACGCCGCCGTCAGGCGGGGACGCGCCGTCGCGGCCGCCCGCTGGGAGCTTGTCGGAGCCGCAGCCGAGGAGGCCGGTCACGGCGAGGAGGAGCAGGGTCGTCCGCATGCGCGCCAGCGCTTGCACGCGGGGGACCAGCCGTGGTCGGCGAGATCTCGCGGGGATGGGCGGGATCCGGCGCGATCGGCGACACAGGGTGGCACGGTCAGCGGACGAACGTCGTCGCCGCGGCGGAGAGCGCGGGCGCGGCTGCGCACGTCGTCGCCGCCACGTGCTCGAGGCGCAGCGTGCTCGCGTCCGGCATGGCGACCAGCACCACGCCGGCGGGCGTCGTGAGCGGCGAGGCGCCGCGGGTGCGGCCCTGAGAGAAGCGCTCGTAGCAGTACGTCGCCCCCGGCCGGACGTCGGCGAAGTCGCGATTGACGACGCCGGTCGTCTCGAGCGGGAAGGTGTAGAGACCCATCCCGAGGCCGGGGATCGAGGTGCCGTTCGACAGCACCGGCTGCGACGGATCGACGTAGTCGTGCACCAGGGCCACGAAGGACGAGACCTCGGTGGTGTTGGTCAGCGTCTTGCCCGGGACGAACCAGTTGCCCTGGGCGGTGCCGGGCAGGTCCTGGACGTACGTGCCCCAGATCGGATCCGCGGTGCGACGGAGGCTGCCGTCGTAGGCGCCCACGCGGGGCTCGAGCGCGGCGCGCGTCTCGGGCGTGAAGAGCGGCACCGGCGAGGCGAAGTAGAGCCAGTCGCGGTTGTAGTGGGTGGGCTCGGCGAAGGCAGCGGGCGGCTGACGGAAGTCGACCATGCCGAAGTCGACACCGGCGGCCATGTCGCTCTGGCCCACGTCGTCGCCGCCCTGGAGCTCGAGCTGCATCGCGTAGTCGCACTTGCGGACGAGGCCGGAGCCGGCGCCGGTGTCGACGTCGAAGCAGGTCGGCTGGAGGTTCGACATCTCCGCGGCCACGCGCGACGACACCGCGCCGATGTGGTTGAAGAAGACGCGCACGTCGCGGCAGGCGTAGAAGTAGAGCGTGTAGGCCTTGTTTCCTGCGGGGAACGTGGACTCCTCGACGGTGGTGAGCCAGGCGTGACCGGGGGAGCGCACGGTGGCGGGGGCGGGCATGTCGCCGGGGAGCGAGCGCGCGAACGAGGAGTGCTTGGCGGGGAAGACGTGGATCGGCGGGGCGAGGAAGCCGAGCGCGCGGAAGCCGATGAAGCCGTCGAGGGGCAGCGGCAGCGTGTCGAAGAGCGGGCCGCTCGTGCACGCGGGGAAGCGCGGGTCGGGGCCGCCGTTCGTGCCCATCATGCCAGCCATGCCCATGCCGGCCATGCCCATGCCGGCGCCCCCTCGACCTGCGGCTCCTGCGGATCCCGCGGCACCGGCGGCACCGGCCGAGCCAGCGGCACCGGCGGAGCCGGCGGCACCGGCGGCACCAGCGCCACCCGCGCCACCCGCACCAGCGGAGCCCGCGGCACCAGCGGAGCCTGCGGCTCCAGCGGAGCCTGCGGCACCCGCGGCGCCTGCGTTGTCGGGGCGGGGCGTGCCGCCGCAGCCGAGGATCACGAGGATGCCGAGACCGAGGACGCTTCGCATGGAGCTCTCCTTCCGCGCCCGCCGAGACGGGCGCACCGTGGTGCGTGAGCGATGGGAGTGGGCCGGCAGCGGGGCCGGCGGTGCCTTGGGGCTAGGGCGGACGGCGGTCGGGTAAGATCGGCCGGTGGGCCCGCTCATCGTCCTCGCGCTCCTCGGGCCGGCCTCCGCGGAGGCGCTGTTCGCCGAGGCGCGCTACGAGGACGCGATCGTGGCCGCGAACCGCGAGATCCGCGCGGGCGGGCTCGCGCGCGAGGCGCTCGCGGCGCGGCAGCGTGTGCTCGGCTGGTCGTACGTCGCCGCGGGCCAGCGCGAGGCCGCGCTGCACTCGTTCGGCCTCGCGATGACCCTCGATCCCGCGATGGACCTCCCGCCGGACGCGCCGCCCAAGGTGCTCGAGGCGTTCGTCGCCGCGCGCAGGCTCCACGGCGGCGTCGGGCTGCGGCTGCGCGCCCTGGCGCTCGCCAGCGCCGGTCGCTCGCTGGTGCTGCGCGTCGGGGTGGTCGGCGATCCGCTCGGGCTCGTGGCGACCATCCGCGCGCGCAGCCGGAGCGCCGGCGGTCCCTGGCGCGAGGTCCGCGGCGCCCCGGGGACGTCGATCGTGCTCGGCGACGCGGCGCGCGCCGAGTACTTCGTCGAGGGGCTCGACGCGCACGACAACGTGGCCGTCACGCTCGGCGACGAGCGGCGCCCGCTGGTCGCGCTGCTCGGGTCCGCGGCGCCGGACGAGGCGCCCGCGGTGCTGCCCTGGTCGCAGCGCGGCTGGTTCTGGCCGGCCGTCGTGGGCGGCCTCGTCGCGGTCGCCGGAGGCACGGTCTGGGCCCTCCGCGGGGGGGGCGACGATCGAGTGCCCCTGCAGTGGCAGCCGCCCGCCGTCCGGTGAGCGCGCGTCCGCCGAGCCCGCGCCGCCGTCCGCGCGGCCCGGCCCTCCGCACATCGAGGCGCCCGAAGGGGGCGGAATCGAGCCGAAATCCGCGGAAAATCGCTGCGCCGGCACACGCGCGCCGGACAGCGGAGGGATGGTGGCGAACGTGGCGTCGTAGGCCTCGCAGCCGCTCGCGGCCGGCGTGAACGTGGCGCCGCGGACCTCGAGGCAGAAGCGCTGGTCGATGGCTGGCGCGGTCGACGTGTCGGGCAGGAAGCGCCGCAGCGAGATGACGAGGTGCTGCAGCTCGCCCGGCGTGTCCGCGCGGGAGCGTCCAGCCGCCTCGGTCGTCATGAGCGCCGCCCCTCCGAGCGCGCCGTCGCGCTTGGCGATGCGGAGCCGGAACTCGTGGGTCCTCGCGTTGCCGATGAGCTCGGAGCGGCTCGAGAAGGCGAGCGTCGGCACGCCGGCGCGCGCGTAGCCCGAGGCGTGCGCGTACACGAGGCGGAGGTCGCTCGAGCATCCGTCGTAGCGCACGCGGAAGCCCTGTGAGATCGTGCGCGTCTCTCCGCGCACCTCGGGCATGTCGGGGTTGGGCTCGGCGTAGTCCTCGCCGTCGAGGAAGTGATACTCGAAGGGATCGGCGCAGCTCGCGGGGGCGTCCGCGATCGGCGCGCGCCCGAAGAAGACGCGGCCGCCGGTGCGGCTCCGGAAGCTGCAGCGGTACACGCCCGTGTCGTCGAACGCGAAGAACGGCTGCTCGCCCTGCGCGTGCATCCACGGCATCTCGACGGCGGCGCCGGCGGGCACCGGCGTGCACGCGGTCGGCTCCCCCGCGCGATCGAAGTGGCAGCCGTTGATCTCGTCGATGAGCCACTGCGCGTGGCCGACGAGCGCGTGGACGCGCGTGATCGGCGCGGTGCGCAGGTCGCTCGCGTCGCCGAGGACGTCGTAGAGCATGCGCTCGGCGTCGGCCCACTCGGGGGCGGGCGAGTAGCCCGAGCGGCGCGAGGCGCCCGGGGGCGCGAGGACGGGGCTCACCTGGCGCGCGAGCGCCGCGATGTCGGGGAAGACGCCGGTGCGCGCGGGGGCGTCGGCCGGCGAGGGCGGCAGCGGCGCGTCCGGTGCGGGCGCGGCGGGTGCGATCACGCCGTCGCAGGCGGTGACGCTGGCGGCGAGCAGCCAGAGGCGGAGGCGGGGGTTCCTGCTCAAGGGGTCCGTCCGGGCTCCTGTGCAAGCCTCCTGCCGTCGCGAAGCCCGCGGAAGCGCGTGGCCGCCGTGCGCCCCCGAGCCAGGGAGGCTCGCGGGGCGAGATCGCGGGTCTCGCGGCGTCGACGGGGCGTCTCGCGGAGGCTCATGGTCTGGCCGGTCGGATGACCTTGCGCTCCCCCGCCGCGACGTGGAAGCCGAGGGCGACCTGGATGCCCGCGCGTGGGTTCTGGAAGCGCACCCGGTGGGCGCCCGCGGGCACGGCCACGCCGGCGAGCGGCGTCTGACCGATCGACTTGCCGTCGAGCTCGACGTCGGCCCACGGCTGGATGTCGAAGGTCACGAAGCCGGGACCGGCCGACTCGGCGGCGGGCGCGGGCGCGGCGGGCGCAGGCGTGCCCCGCGTCGAGGGGGCGTGCGGTGCCGGTGTCGGAGTCGCGCGCGCGGGATGCGCGCGGGCACGCGCGCGAGGCGATGGCGGCGCCGGCGCCTCCGGCTGCGGCGCGCCGAGGGCCACCGGTGTCGCGCTCGCGACCTCGGCCGGCGGGGGCGGCTCGCTCCGCGCGGGCGGCTCGTCGGGACCGCGCACAGCGGCCACGATCGCGAACGGCGCGATCACCCCGAGCGCGCCTGCGAGCCAGGGGCGCTCCGCGCGCGGGCGTGGGGCCGGCGGCGCGGGAGGCGGGAGCTCGGCGCGCGTGCCGGCCAGGGAGTCGATCCAGCGTGGCAAGTCTGCGCGCTCGGGGAACAGGTCGCGCGCGAGAGCGCCGAGATCGGCGGGCTCGTCGGGGCACGCCGGCGCGGCCGCCTCGAGCGCCTCGGCGAGCGCGCCACAGCCCGCGAAGCGGTCCTCCGGACGTGCGCAGAGCGCGCGCAGGATCGCGCGCTCGAGCGCCTCGGGCAGGTCGCCGCGGCGCTCGGACGGCGGGCGAGGGCGACACGCGTCCAGCGCACGCAGCACCTCGGGCTCGGTGCGGGCGGCAAACGGCGGCGCGCCCGTGACGAGCTCGTAGAGCACGCAGCCGAGCGCGAACACGTCGGAGCGGCCGTCGAGCGGCTCGCCGCGGGACTGCTCGGGCGACATGTACTGCAGCTTGCCGCGCAGGACGCCCGTGCGCGTGTGGTGCGAGGCGCCGCGGGCCTTGGCGATGCCGAAGTCGACCAGCGCGATCGCGCCGTCGAACGAGACGAGCAGGTTGTGCGGGCAGACGTCGCGGTGCACGACGCCGAGGCAGCGGCCGGCGTCATCGACGAGCGCGTGCGCGTGCGCGAGCGCCGCGGCCGCCTGGGCGCCGAGCCGGGCGGCGAGCGCGAGCGGGAAGTCCTCGCGCCGCGCGGCCATCGCCCGCGCGAGGACGTGCAGCGACACGCCGTGCACGAACGCCATCACGAGGACCGGGTCGGGCCCCGGCACGAGCTCGAAGGCCCGCACGATTCGCGGGTGCGAGAGGCGCAGGGCGAGCCGCGCCTCGTCGAGGAAGAGCGCCACGGCCTCGGGATCGGACGCCACCTCGGGCAAGAGGCGCTTGAGGGCGACCAGGCGATCCTCGTGGCGACGCCGCGCGAGCCAGACCTCGCCCATCCCGCCTCGGCCGATGCGGCCGAGCACGTCGAACGGGGCCGGCGGGAAGCGGGCTTCGCTGGGCACCCGGTCGGATCGTATCATCGCTCGGACACCCAGGTTCCGGAGGCCAGGCCCGCCGCGTCTTGCCCGCCGAACAGGAGGAGCGCGCCACGCCCCGCGTGAAGGGCCATGCGTCCACCCGCGCCCGGCGGGTCGCCCGACGGCGCGAGGTCGGCCCAGCTGTCGTTCCAGCGCTGCGCGTGGCCGCCCGGGTGCAGCAGACCGGCTTCGCCGTCGCGTCGGCCGTCCCACAGCAGAAGGCCGCAGCGTCCCGCGTCGTAGGCCATCGCCTCGCCCGCGCCCGCGAGGCCGCCGTCGTCCCGGTGCCGGCGCGTCCAGCGCGCGCCGTCCCAGAGCCAGTAGTCCGTGTCGGCGCCCGCCCAGACGAGGACCACCACGCCGCGCCCCGCGTGATCGACGAGGCCCGTGACGCCGGGGGGCAGGTCGGCCTCGGGCGGGAAGTGCTGCGTCCACGCGGCGCCGTCCCAGGTCCAGGTGTCGTTCAGGATCGCGGTGTCCTTCTGGCCGCCGAAGAGCAGGACCTGACCGCGCGCGGCGTCGTAGGCGAGCGCGTGGCTCGAGCGGGGCGACGGCCGTTCGGGGGGAGTGACGAAGCTCCAGCGCGCACCGTCCCAGAGCCAGGTGTCGGTGCGCAGACCCTCGGGGCCGCGACCGCCGAAGAGCACGACCTGGCCGCGCGCCGCGTCGAAGGCGAGCGCGTGCCCCGCGCGGGGCGGGCCGGCCGCCTGCTCCTGCCGCCACGCGCCGTCCCAGGTCCAGGTGTCGCCGAGGATCACCGACGTGCCGGCGGCGTCCCGGCCGACGCCCCCGTGGAGGACGACGCGCGCGCGCGCCGCGTCGTAGGCCAGCGCGAAGGCAGTGCGCGGGGGCGGCTCGGTGCCGGAGACCCGTCGCCACGCGAGCTCGACGGCGTCGCTGCAGGGCGCCTCCGCGTCGCGCGCGGGGGCGCAAGCGCCGGCCCCGCAGCGCTCACCGTCCGCGCAGTGGACGCAGACGTCGCCGTCTCCGCGGCAGCTCGCGAGCGCGAGCGGCGCCGGGGCACAGCCGGTGGGGGCGCCGGGCGAGAGCTCGAGGCAGCCGCAGGCCGTGCAGGCGCCGCCGAGGCACGCGGAGTCGTCGGCGCACGTCTGGCAAGCCGCGCCGCCGACGCCGCACGCGCCGCGCTCCACGCCGGTGCGGCAGCGGCCGCCGTCGCAGCAGCCGTCGGGACACGTGCTCGGGCTGCAGGTGCAGGCCTCCGCCGGCTGGCACCTGCCGGCGCAGCACGACTCGCCCGGGGCACACGCGAGGCCGCACGCGCCGCACGAATTGGCATCGCTGGTGAGATCGGCGCAGCGCCCGTCGCAGCAGCTCGCGCCCGGTGCGCAAGCGCGGCCGCAGGCGCCGCAGTGACCGCGCGCGCTCGTCGGGTCGACGCACGCACCGCCGCAGCAGCGGTCGCCCTCCCCGCACGCGTGGTCGCAGGCGCCGCAGTGCAGCGGGGAGGCCTCGACGTCGACGCACGCGCCGCCGCAGCAGTCGCTCGAGCGGCCGCACGGCGACGCGCAGCCGGCGCGCGCGCACGTGGCGGAGTCGTCGGCGGAGCCGTCGCAGTCGTCGTCGTGGCCGTTGCAGCGCTCGGGCAGCGGGAGGCGCTGGCCCTGGCACGCGAGCAGCGCACCGCGATGGCAGGCGGTCCACCCGGCGGCGCACGCGCCGGCGCCGGAGGTCCCGGCGGGGCCGTCGAAGCACGCTCGCAGACCCCCGCTCGCACACTCGCCGCGCGACTCGGCGAGCGGGACGACGACGGCGCCGGCGCGCCGGGCGTCGAGGACGACGCTCGTGCAGCCGGCCAGGAAGCGCTCGTCGGCCGCGTTCCACGCCACGATCTCGAAGGTCGCGCCGCCGGCGGCGATCTCCGGCAGGGCCGGCGCCCCGTCCACCGGCAGCTCGAGCTCGACCGCCGCTGGGGCGGTGGCCGCCTCGCACGCGACGCTCTCGCGTGGCCAGACGCGCAGGCGAAGGCGCCGGGCGGCGCGCTCCATCGCCACCGAGGGGTAGACGAGCCGCAGGGTCTGGGGCCGGCCCTCGTCCCCGCAGGCCGCGAAGCCGAGCGCGATCGCCGGAAGGAGCATGGCCGTGAGGACCCGACGCGCGATGCGCGGTGCGAGCGGCACTAGTGCCGCTCGTCAAATGTTCGACCGGTCTTGCACCTGGAGGGCGACATGGGACCGTGGTGGAGGCGGCACTCGCGAGCGCGGAGCGCGAGCCAACGCGACACCTGGTGCTGCCCGTCCGGGATTCCCCAGGCTTCCAGCTGATCCGACGAGCGGCCCTGGGTGCTGGTCTTGCGCACGCTCCGCGTGCGCGAGTGCTGCCCCCACCTGGCGTGCACAGCGCTCACGTGTCTGGATGCCGGTCCACTTCTGACGGGCAGCACTAGCGCTCGTCGTCGCTGCGGAGCTGATAGTCGCGGAACCAGCGGCGCACGTAGGTCGGGTGCACCTCGGCGAGCTGCGCGGCGCGAGCCACGTTGCCATTGGCGGCTTCGAACAGCGTCCGGGCGTACTCGCGGCTGAAGTGATCGAGGGCGTGCGCGCGGGCGGTGCGATGCGGGACGACGCCGGCGCCGGTCGCGCGAGGCGCGGGGGCGCGCGGGGGCGCGGGCGGCACCAGGCTGCGCCGCGTGTAGTGCAGGCGCTCGCCCTCGCCGAAGCGCACGGCGCGCTCGATGACGTTGCGGAGCTCGCGGACGTTGCCCGGCCAGAGCCGGTGCGAGAGGTAGGCCAGGAAGTCGGGATCGATCGCGTCGTCGCCGTGGTCGAAGCGCTCGAGGAAGTGCCGCGCCAGGAGCGGGATGTCCGCGCGCCGCTCGCGCAGCGGAGGCACGGTCAGCCGCACGACCGCGACGCGAAAGAACAGGTCCGCGCGGAAGGTGCCCTGCGCGATCGCGGCCTCGAGATCGCGGTTGGTCGCGGCCACGACGCGCACGTCGAGCGCGTAGCTGTGGCTCGAGCCGACGCGGCGCGCGGTGCGGTTCTCGAGCGCGCGCAGGAGCGCGGGCTGGAGCGGGAGCGGCAGCTCCCCGAGCTCGTCGAGGAAGATCGTGCCGCCCTGGGCCTCCTCGAACGCGCCCTTGCGCGAGGCCGCGGCCCCCGTGAACGCGCCCTTCTCGTGGCCGAAGAGCTCGCTCTCGAGCAGCTCGCCGGGGATGCAGCCGCAGTCGACGACGACGAACGGGCCGTCGGCGCGCGCGCCCTGCCGGTGGATCTCCTCGGCGATGAGCTCCTTGCCCGTGCCGGTCTCGCCCTCGACGAGCACGGTCGAGTCCGACGGGGACACCTTGGCGATGTGCTGCCGCAGCGCCTGCATGGCGGGGGTCTCGCCGAGGAGCGCGCTCGGCCCGAGCTCCACCCCTGTCGCCGTGCTCGATCGGTCCATTCCTTGCCACAGGATACCGCGCCCGAGCGCCGCTCGGGTGCGCGGGCCGTCCGGCCGTGGCGGCGGCTTCAGGGGGTCACGCACAGGGCGGTGGACATGTTCGCGGGGAACGAGGCCGCGTCGGCCGCGAGCGCGGCGCGGTGCGCGGCGTTGAAGTCGGGCGAGCCGAGCGGCTCGGGGCAGAGCGTGTGCGTGTCCGCGCGGCTGGCGCCGTCGAGGTTGACCTGCAGCTCCACGCGGCCCCAGCGGGCGGGATCGCTCGTGTGGATGCCGGCGATCCCGAGGGCCATCCCGGGCGTGATGGCCGCGCCGGGCGCGGTGACCGTCGGGTTGCGGACGTGATCGTAGAGGACGGTGTACTTCGAGGTGGCCGTTGGACGCGTGCGGATCTCGAACTCGCCCGGGTAGAGCGGGTTGCTCTCGGCCTCGATGGCGTCGAGCACGCCGGCGGTCGCGGCGAGCACGACGGTGCCGGCGGCGACCTTGTAGTTGTAGGAGGAGCTCATCGAGCCACCGCGCAGCGAGGTCCCGTAGGCCTGGAAGCACCAGGCGTCGTCGACGTTGTCGGGGAAGCGCGCGTTGCAGTCGAGGCTCGCGAGCCGGTGGGTCGCGGCGTCGTAGGTGCCCGCGAGGTCGACGATGGGCACCGAGAGGACCGGCGGGGGCTCGACCGGCGCACCGCCCGCACCCGCACCGCCCGCACCCGCACCCGCACCGCCCGCACCCGCACCGCCCGCACCCGCACCGCCCGCACCCGCACCGCCCGCACCCGCACCGCCCGCACCTGCACCGCCCGCACCTGCACCGCCCGCACCTGCACCGCCCACACTCGCACCGCCCGCACCTGCACCGCCCGCACCTGCACCGCCCGTGGTCGCGTCGCTGCCGCAACCCGGTGATGCAGTGGTGACTACCGCCGCGAACACGAAGCACGTCCACCTGCGCATGAGCCCTCCTCGCATGTTGGAGGCAGGCCATTGCAAGGCCTCTGCCGGCTTCAAGAGCCCCTCGATCCAGGGGCAAGAGACCAGCCGTCTCGCCGGGCGAGACACGCAGTCTCGTGCCGCGAGAGGCTCCGTCTCGGCGCGCGAGGTCAGGGCGGAGGCCACGTGAGCACGCTGGCGCCGTCGTTGCCGATGCGGACGTACGTCAGCGGCAGGTGGGGCGAGAGCCAGGTGCCGGAGTTGAGGTAGCGGCCGGTGCCGCAGGTCTCGTCGGTCGCCACGTGCACGTGGCCGAACGAGACGATGGGCACGTCGAGGAGGCGCTGCACCTGCGCGGCGGCGGCGCGCGCGGCGTGCTCGGCGTGGCCGGCGTAGCGACCTCCCCCGAGCAGGCTCGCGAGGACGGCGGCGGCGAGCGCGGCGCCCGCGGCGATCGCGAGGGGCGCCGCGCCGAGCGCGAGGGCGGCGACGCCGAGGGCGAGGGCGAGCGGGATCGTGAAGGCCGCGACGAGGTGCAGGCGCGCGGCGGTGGAGGCGCGCGAGCCGAGGCGGGGGGCGGCCGCGAGGGCGTCGAGGGCCTCGAGCGACGCTTGGGGGGCGCCTGTCTCGGCGGCGAGCGCGGCGCGTCTGAGGGTGTGCTCGGGGTGGGCGTGCGCCTGCGTCGGGCCGGCGGCGAGCACGGTGCGCAGCGCGAAGGCGAGGTAGCGCACGAGCAGCCACGGCCCGCGTGGGCCGTAGCGCCGGGCGATGACGGGCAGGTAGTAGAGCGGGCCCCGGGTGTGATCGACGTGGTAGGCGATCTCGGGGATGAGCGGGCAGAAGCCGGAGATCCAGTGCGTGCCGAGGTTCGTGCGCAGCACGCGGCCGGCGGGGGCCGCGTCGAACGGCGCGAGGAGGCCCGCGACGGACGTGTCGAGGTCGTACTGCTGCCCGTGCTCGACGTAGACGCGATCGGGCTCGTAGTAGAACCAGTCACGGAAGGAGAGGCGGTCGATCGCGGTGGGATCCGCGAGCTCGGCGGCGAGGCGCGCGGCGAAGGCGGCGCGCACGCTCGGCCACATGAGATCGAAGTCGTGGTTGCCGGGGATGACGACGATCTGGTGGCCGCGGTCGAGGAAGCGGGCGAGGGCCCCCATGACGTCGGGGAACTCGGCGGCGACCTCGGCGAGGAGCTCGAGGGACGCCGCCTCGCGCCCGCGCCGCGCCATGCCGACGGCCTGGTGGTCGAAGTCGAAGAGGTCGCCGTTGAGCACGAGGCGCCACGGGCGCTCGCCGTCGCGGTGCACGGCGTGGTGATCGAGGAAGCGCGCGAGCTCGCGCTGGCCGCCCGCGACCATGCCCGGTCGGAGGCGGCACAGGTGCACGTCGCTGACGAGAAGGAGGCTCGGGCGCATGGGCGCGTCAGGTGGGGACGAGGTCGGCGAACACGAAGCCGTCGCGCGTGACGGCGAGCAGCGTCCGCTTCACGGGCAGCGCGCCCGCACGAGCCGGCCCGGGCGCGCCCCGGTGAGCGCGCCGCCCTCGGCCACCACCTCGCCGCGCGCGATCGTGGCGCGGTAGCCGCGCGCCTCCTGGAGGAAGCGCTTGCCGCCCGCGGGCAGATCGTGGACGAGGTGCGGCGGCAGGAGCTCGAGCGCGCCGAGGTCGATGACGTTGAGGTCGGCGCGCTTGCCGAGCGCGATCACGCCGCGGTCGTCGAAGCCGGTCCACGCGGCGTTCGCGCCCGTGAGCATGTGCACCGCGCGCTCGAGCGGCAGGCGACGCTCCTTGCGGTCACGCGCCCAGTGCGTGAGCAGGAAGGTCGGGAAGCTCGCGTCGCAGATCGTGCCGACGTGCGCGCCGCCGTCGGACAGGCCGAAGAGCGCGCGCGGGTGGTGCAGCATCTCGGCCACGACGTCGAGGTTGCCCGCCGAGTAGTTGTAGATGGGGAAGTACAGGAGCGCGTGGCCGTCCTGCTCGAGCAGGGCCTCGTAGAGGATCTCGATCACGGGGCGCCCCGCGCGCATCGCCTCGCCGAAGAGCGAGTCCTCGCGGCGCGGCTCGTAGGCCGGGCGCTCGCCGAGGCGGAAGAGGCTCATCGACACGAAGTCGAGGCTCGCCATGAGCTGGTCGGCGAGCGGCGGGATGGGGCTGCCGTCGCCGGCGACCTTGTCGGGCTTCTCGGCGAGGATGCGCGCGCGGACCTCGGGCTTGCGCAGGTGCGCCACGCGCTCTGCGAGCGGCAGCGCCGCGACGGCCTTGTAGGACGGGTGCCCGAGGAACGGATGGAACGTCGCCTCGAGCCCGAGCAGCACGCCGATGCCGCGCGGCGCGGTCTGCACCTTGAGGTCGAGGCCGCGCGCGACGGCCGCGTCGACGCGCCCCAGGATGCGCTTCCACTGATCCGCGGCGCCGAGGCGCTGCAGGAGCGAGATGCTCATGGGCGCGCCGCTCGCCTCGGCCATCGCCTCGACGAGGTCGAACTCGCCGTCGAACGCCTGCGGGCCGCGCGCCATGTCGAAGTCGCTGACGATCTGCAGGAGGCGCCGGCCGCCGCCGCGCAGCGCCCCCGCGAGCACCGCGAGCTCGTGCTTCGAGGCGTCCGCGGCGGGCGTCTCGCTGCCGTCCGTGGCGCGGTGGTTGTCGCTGCGGCCGGTCGAGAAGCCGACGGCGCCCGCGTCGAGCGCCGCGCGCAGGAGGCGCGCCATCTGCGCGAGGTCGTCCTCGGTGGCCGGGCCCTTGGCGACGGCTCGCTCGCCCATGACGAAGACGCGCAGCGCGTCGTGCGGCACCATGCACGCGAAGTCGATCGCGTGCGGCATCGCGTCGAGCGCGTCGAGGTATTCGGGGAAGGACTCCCAGCGCCAGCGGATGCCCTCGGCGAGCGCGGCGCCCGGGATGTCCTCGACGCCCTCCATGAGGCCGATGATGCGCGCGCGATCGGCGGGGCGCACCGGCGCGAAGCCGACGCCGCAGCTCCCCATCACGCAGGTGGTGACGCCGTGGACCGACGACGGGCGCAGCTCCTCGTCCCAGGTGACCTGGCCGTCGTAGTGCGTGTGGATGTCGACGAAGCCCGGCGTGACGATGCAGCCGCGCGCGTCGATGGTGCGCGCCGCCGTGCCGAGGTTCCTGCCCACGGCGACGATGCGATCGCCCACCACGCCCACGTCGGCCTCGCTGCCCGCGCGCCCGGTGCCATCGACCACGGTGCCGCCGGTGATGAGGAGATCCATTGCTTCAGGGTGCGGGCGGGAGAGGCGGCCGGTCAAGACCGCGGTCGGGCGTGACCAGGAGGCGAGCGGAGCGAGCCGCAAGGGCGTAGCGAGCGCAGCGAGCGAAGACGCAGGGAGGCGAACCAAGGGGTCAGGCTCAAGTTTTCAAGTTTTCTGGGAGCCAAGAGCCGCTCAGTCGCCATCCGCGATCGAGGCGAGCGGAGCGAGCCGCAAGGGCGTAGCGAGCGCAGCGAGCGAAGACGCAGGGCGGGGGGCCCAGTTGGGCTCTGCCCAACTGGGGGCGGGGCGGCGCGCCCCGCCTGGTGGACGCCTTCCGAGGCGGCCACTCGTAAGTCAGTCGCTGCCGTGGTGGAAGACGGCGAGGAGGATGCCGGCAGCCAGGAGCGCGATCGCGCCGATGATCGCGGGCCAGAGCCAGATCGGCGAGCCGGGACGCGCGGCGGACCGCGGATGCGAGGTCGAGGACGCCGCGGCAGAAGGAGGAGGCGTGGGGATGCGCGTGCCGGGTGGCAGCGACGCGGAGGCCTTGGCGGACGCTGAGGCGGACGCGGAGGCCTTGGAGCCCTGCGGCTGCGTCGTCACCGGCTGGCGCGGTTGCGCGGCGGGCACCTGCCCGGAGCGCGCGGCGGGCGGCGGCGTGGCGAGCGCGGGCGCGGGCGCGAGGTCGCCGGCGGCGCGCGCCCAGCCGGGCAGGGCGCCGTGCTCCATCGCCTCCGAGAGCGCCTCGCGCGCGGTCTTCGCGTCGAGGAAGCGCTCCGCCACGTCCTTGCGCAGCATCGCCAGGATCCACGCCTCCAGCCCCGGCGGGATCCCGAGGTCCGGGCGGCGCCGGCCCGGCGGCTCGGGCGCCTCCTTGAGCTGCTTGGTCATCACCTCGAAGCTCTTGCCGGCAAACGGCGGCGCGCCCGTCAGCATCGCGTAGCCGACGCACCCGAGCTGATAGAGATCGGCGCGGCCGTCGACCTCGCCGGTCGAGATCTGCTCGGGCGCCTGGTACTCGGGCGTGCCGAGCGTCGTGCCCATCTGCGTGAGCTTCATGCTGCCGCCGCCCGTGCCGATCTGCACCCAGCCGCGCCCGGCCATGAGCGCGACCTCGCCGATGCGCGCGCTGCGGAAGTCGAGCATGCGCAGGATCTCGCCGTCGGGGCCGGCGCCGAAGACGAGGTTCTTCGGGTTGAGATCGCGGTGGACGATCTGGTTCTCGTGCAGGTGCCCGAGCACCTCGAGCAACCAGTCGAGCATGCGCACCACCTGCGAGAACGGCAGGCCGCCGAGGCGCTGGATGCGCGCCGCGAGCGTCTCGCCCGAGCACAGCTCCATCGCGAGGAAGTGGCTCTTGTCGTCGCTCACGAAGTCGAGCACGCGTGGCACGGCGGGGTGGCGCAGCCGGCTCATCGCGTCGGCCTCGCGTTCGAAGCGGCCGAGGTGCTCCTTCTGGCCGGCCAGGATCGACTGCAGGACCTTGATCGTGACGGCGGCGCCGTCGGCGAGGCGCACGCCCGTGCACGTCGCGGTCGGCGGCCCGCGATCCAGCACCTCCTGGATCCGGTAACGCCCCGCGAGGATCTCGCCCGGCTGTGCCATCGCAGATCAGTATAGGGTCGAGCCCCCGCTATGATGCCGGCGATGGTCCTCCACTTCACGGGCGCGGACGGGCTCCGGATCACGGCCGACTCGCTCGGACCGGACGACGCGCCGCCCGTGCTCTTGCTCCACGGCGGCGGACAGACCCGGCACGCGTGGGGCGGGCTCGCCGAGATCCTCGCGGGCAAGGGCTTTCGCGCGGTGTCGATCGACCAGCGTGGCCATGGGCAGAGTGCGTGGTCGCCCGAGGGGCGCTACGCGCTCGGCGACTTCGCGTCCGACGTGCGCGCCGTCTGCGCGGCGCTCGGGCGGCGACCGGTCCTCGTCGGCGCCTCGCTCGGCGGGCTCGCGTCGCTGCTCGCCGAGGCCGAGGGCCCCTTCGCGCGCGCGCTCGTGATGGTCGACATCGCGCACCGCCTCGAGCTCGAGGGTGTGCAGCGCATCCTCGGCTTCATGACGGAGAACGCGGCGAGCGGCTTCGCGAGCCTCGAGGAGGCGGCGGACGCGGTCGCGGCCTACCTGCCGCACCGCAAGCGCCCGCGCGATCTCGCGGGCCTCGCGAAGAACCTGCGGCTCGGCGACGACGGGCGCTACCGCTGGCACTGGGACCCGCGCTTCCTCGAGGCCGGGCACGGCGAGGATCCCGCGCACGCGGCCGCCCGGCTGCGCAACGCCGCGAGCGCCCTGCGCCTGCCCACGCTCCTCGTGCGGGGCGGGCTCTCGGACGTCCTGAGCGAGGAGGGCGCGCGCGAGTTCCTCGAGCTCGTGCCCGGCGCGCGCTACGCCGACGTGGGCGGCGCCGCGCACATGGTGGCGGGCGATCGCAACGACGCGTTCAACGCGGCCGTGCTCGCCTTCCTCGGCGAGCTCGCGCCCGACGGGGGCTGACCGTCAGAGGCAGCTCGTCCCGTTGTGGTAGCAGCCCGACGAGAGCTGCAGGTTCGTGGACCACGACACCGACTGCCGCGCGCCCGTGCCGACGAGGTCCACGGACGCGCCCGTCCGGTTCGAGTCCTTCCACAGGCGGTAGCGCGTGCCCGACGGGATGCAGAAGCGAGCCGAGCGCGCGCGGTCGTGGAAGTCGAACGCCGTGCCGAAGTTGGCGTAGTTGCGCCGCAGGCGGTCGGCGTAGTCGATCATGAGGCTCGTGCCGCCGTAGCTCGTCCCGTCGAAGAGCTCGACGTAGGCCGAGGACAGGCTCGGGCAGCCCTCGACGCCGCTCGTGCCGGGATCGTCGAGGTGGTTTCCCGGGCGGAACTCCATCATCTTGACCGACCCTCCGGGGCCGTCGTTGTCGTGCTCGGTCGCGTAGAAGTAGAGGCGCCCCTGCGGATCGACCCACGCCCCGCCGCCCGCCATCAGGTTGCACTGCGTCTTGCCGGCCGACGTGCCGCAGTAGAGGTGCCGGTTCGCCACCTTGGTCAGGCCCACGGTGAGGCTCGGATCTCCGTCGGCGTTGCGCGTGCCGCTGGGCACGAGGTGCAGCTCGAAGAGGTCGAGCCAGTCCTCGTCCCAGCCGCCGAAGACGCTCCACGGCTCGCTGCCGTTGTTGTGGCTGCCGAGCAGGTAGAGCTGGCCGTCGCAGCCGACCAGCATGCTGAGGTTCTGGTACTCCTCCCAGGGGCTCGTGCTGTTCCACAGGCCCTCGAACGAGCCCCAGGTCCCGAACGCGGTCGGGTCGGTGAGCGCCTTGCCCGCCTGCGACACGTGCACCTCCAGCGTGGAGATGCCCTTGCGCGTCGTGACCATCACGTAGCGGCCGTCGGCCAGCCTCGCGGCCGACACGGTGCCCGCGCCCGTCGCGCCGACGACGAAGCCCCACTTCTTGGTCAGGCAGCCGACGCCCGTCGCGGGATTGCACGACCACGGGTCCGTCGTGCCGAGCGTGTCGTAGAGGTACACGCGCGCGAGGTCGGCGCTGTCGCCGGTCCGCTCGAGCGGCACGAGGAGGTAGCGCCCCAGCGTCTGCAGGCCGCCCGGGTGGTTGAAGACGGTGTTGACGAGCAGGTCCTGCACGATGCCGTCGCTGCCCGCGGGCTGGACGTTCCAGTCCTGCGTCGTGGTCGAGAGGCGGTTGCTGCGCAGGCGGCCGCCGGCGGTCCCGCGCGAGCCGAGCTGGACGATGGCGAGGTGCCCGCCGGTCGCGGGGGCGTTGGAGCTCGAGACGGCGAACAGTCTCCCGCCGCCGATCGGCAGGCGCTGGATGCCCTGCCAGTGATAGGAGTACGGCGCGGGATTCGGGTAGCCGGCGCCCATGTTGAAGCCCAGGATGTCGCCGTGATCGCGCAGCGCCTGGAGCTGCCCGACCGGGTTCGGCACGCAGCGGTTCGCCGTGGGGTCTGCGGCGGTCGTGGTGACCAAGCCGCGCAGCTCCCCGGCGATCGCGACGGCCGCGGCCTGCTCGGCGACCGGCTCCTCGGCCTCGGTGGGCGCCTCGGTGGGCGCGCTCTCGGGCACTCCTGCGAGGTCGAGGTCACCGCCGCAGGCGGCGACGCCGAGCGCGAGCGCGAGGAGGGAAGGTCGATTCGACGTGCGCATGCCCCGGCGATTAGCAGCCGACGTGCCAGTGCGTGTCGCGCGAGTTCGCGCCGATCCCACGGCGATGCGCCGAGCAGGTCTTGCGCCCAAGGCAGATCTTGCGCGCGGTCCGCCGCTCACATGCACATGACGATGCCGGCGCAGCCCGGGCCGACCGAGGAGTTGTCCGTCGGGTAGTTCTGGCAGCACTGCCCCTGCATCACGCAGCAGTCGCGGTTGTAGAGCGTGCCCGAGCAGGCCGTGGTGGGCCCGCAGCTCGCGACGAGCAGCAGGATCATCGCTCGCCGAGACCAGCAGGAGGCGTATCGACGGGATCCCATGACCCCCAGGATAACCCGGACGCGTGGTGTACGATCGGCGCCCCATGCGCGAGCGTGACGGGTGTGCGCTGCTCAAGCAGCGCTTCGAGGCGGCCGGCTACGTGATCCAGGAGGCCTATCGCCTCGACGAGGACGGCATCCGCGTCGAGCTCGACGGGTTCGATCCGAAGGCGCGCGTCGGCTACGAGTACGTCACGCTCGAGGCCGGCGATCCGTGGGAGGTCACGGAGGCCGTGGTCGAGCGGCTCGGCGAGCGCATGGAGCGGGGCGAGCTCTTCGTGCTGGTGGTCGACGAGATGGAGGCGGAGGACGCGGAGACGCTCGCGTTCGCGGCGGACCGGTTCCTCGAGCGCGTGCGGAGCCTGCGCCGGTGACGACGAAGACCTACGGCGTCAAGCAGTTCATGGAGGCCGCGCGCAAGCAGGAGGCGGAGCTGCGCGCGGAGTACGCCCGGCTCGCGGAGCTCGACGCGCAGGATCGGGCGCGCACGCGCCAGGTGTGGGCCGAGGCCGCCAAGGCCCTCGAGGAGCTCTCCGCGGCGCTCCTGCCGGCGCTCACGCCCGAGGCGATCGCGCGCGCCGTGCAGCTCACCGGCTACCAGGCGCTCGTGCAGCAGAGCCCGATCGCGCGCCTCGAGGCCGAGGTCCGCGCGCTCGAGCAGCGCAACGCGGAGATCGAGGCCGATGCGCGCTACCGCGACCGCGTGCTCCTGCGGGCGCCGCGCGTGGGGACGCTCGTCCGCGCGCTCGCCGAGGTGCTCGAGCAGCGCACGATCTACCAGCGCACGCTCGAGGCCTGCGCGCACCCGCGGCTCGCCCGGCTGATCGAGGTCGGCTACGGGACCGAGGCCTACAAGATCGGCTGGTGGCGCTCGAGCTACTACGCCGACTGGAAGGCCGGCGACGAGATCCTCGAGCGGTTCGCGGGCAAGAAGACCTTCGTCGAGGTGCGCGCCGAGTACGTCGAGGCCAGGCGCGCCGACGAGGAGTACGCGGCGCGGCAGCGGCAGCTCGAGGGCGAGATCGACGCGAGCGAGTCGCTCGAGGCGGAGCGCGACGAGAACCTGTGCGCGCTGGCCAGCGCCCCCGGGCGGGCCCTGGCGGCCGCACGGACGGCGCTCGGCGAGCACCTCCGCCAGACGCCCATCGCCGCGCTCGGCCCGCGCCTCGAGCAGGACGCCGAGGTGGGCCTGCTCGCCAAGCGCTGGAGCGGCCTCGAGGCCAAGGGCGCCTATCTCGAGGCGCTCTCGATGGAGCAGGTGGGCAAGCCCGCGCAGGAGATCTCCGAGGCGCTGCGCAAGCTGTCCGCGGACGTCGTCAAGCTGAGCCGCCCCAAGAAGGCGGGCACGCGCTTCCCTGCAGAGAAGTTCGAGCGGCGCTTCCAGAGCCGCGCGCCGCGCTTCGCCAAGCAGCGCGAGCGCTACGTGCGCACCTACGAGACCATCTACGTCTACGAGGACTACCACCGCTGCCACTTCGGCGCGGACTGGCTGTGGTGGGATCACATGACGCACGGCCGCGCGAGCGGCGACTTCATCCCCGAGGTGCGCGAGTTCCGCGGCACGCACCCCGACTATCACTACCAGCCCGCCGCGGTCGACGACGGAGACGCGGCCGCCGCCATCGCGAGCGCGGACGCGGGCGAGATCGCCGGCGCGCTCACGGATCCGTCCTGATGGCGCGCACGCTCCGCATCGTCAACTACGCGGTCAACGGCTCGGGCGTCGGCCATCTGCAGCGGCTCGTCGCGATCAGCCGGTGGCTGCGGCGCTACGCGGCGCACGCGGGGGTGCGCGCCGAGATCTACTTTTTGACGTCGAGCGAGGCCGATGGCCTCCTGTTCCACGAGCGCTTCGCGTCGTTCAAGCTGCCGTCGAAGACCGCGGTCACCGAGGCGGGCCTCGACAAGCTCGCCTACCTCGCGCTCGCCAAGCAATGGGTGTGGCACTCGCTGGGCCTGCTGCGCCCGGACCTCCTCGTCGTGGACACGTTCCCGCGCGGCTCGTTCGGCGAGCTGCTCTCGGCCCTCGACCTCGTCGCCAGGAAGGCGTTCGTCTACCGGCCCATGAAGGCCGCGTTCGCCGAGCGAGCGGACTTCCAGGCCATGCTGCCGCTCTACGACGCCATCCTCGTGCCCGATCACGACGACGGCACGACGCGCGTGCCCGAGGCCGCCCGCGCGCGCCTGCACCACACGGGGCCGGTCATGGTGCGAGAGCGCGTGGAGCTCCTGTCGCGGGAGGAGGCGCGGGCGCGCCTCGGGCTGCCCGACGGCGAGCTCGCGGTGTACGTGTCGGCGGGCGGCGGCGGCGACCCGGGCGCCGAGGCGCAGCTCCACGAGGTCGCGCGCGTGCTGCTCGGCGAGCCGGGCCTGCACCTCGTGGTCGGCGCGGGCCCGCTCTACCGGGGCCGCGCGATCCACGACCCGCGCGTGCGGTGGCTGGTCGATCCGGCCGCCGCGGAGCTCATGGCGGGCGTGGATCTGGCGGTGTGCGCGGCCGGCTACAACACGTTCTTCGAGCTCATGCACGCGGGCGTGCCGGCCGTGTGGGTGCCGCAGGAGAAGATCGCCGACGAGCAGGACGTGCGCGCGGCGCGGGCGGTGGCGGCGGGCGCCGCGGTGCAGCTCGCGCGGGGAGAGCTCTCCGCGGGCCTCTCGGCCGCCGTGCGCGCCTGGCGCGATCCGGCGGCGCGGGCGCGGGCGGCGGAGGCGGCGCGGGCGCTCGTGCCGCGCAACCACGCGCGCGAGCTGGCGGCGGAGCTCCTGCGGCTCGTCCTGCCCGAGCACGAGGTGGCCGCGGCCGAGGCGGCCGTCACGGACTCGCTCCTCGAGGCGGCGCGCGGGCTCGGCGG
Organism: uncultured Myxococcales bacterium; assembly: GCA_964593795.1. Classification (GTDB taxonomy): domain Bacteria; phylum Myxococcota_A; class Polyangia; order JAHFDS01; family JAHFDS01; genus JAHFDS01. Next base: position 72,288 of record CAZQJC010000163.1, read on the forward strand.
GGACCTCGAGCCGTTCCTGACCCTCATGCACGCGCTCGCGCCCGAGGGCGCCGCGGCGACCCCCGAGCACGCGACGCGCCTGCTCGAGGACGCGGCCGCGCGTGGCCTGCCGCCGGCCGAGGCCGTGCGCCTCGTCGAGCTCTTCCTGCGCCGGTTGCCGGCCGCACCGGTCGCGGAGCGTGCGCGCGCGGGCCACGTCGTGCTCGCGGCGCTCTCGCCCTTTTCCGACTGGCACGGGGCGCTCGTGCTCCTGCGCATGCTCGGCGCGGAGCGCGAGCTCGGCCCGCTCGAGCTCTCGAGCCGGCTCGGGGCGTTCCTCGGCAGGTTGCACGGCCGGGGCGAGGACCTCTACCGCGGCATCGCGCTCCTGTCGGCCGCGCAGGCCGGCGGCGCGAGCACGAACCGCGAGCTCCTCGAGCGCGCGCCGTGAAGGACGGCGACCGTCGCCTCGACGCGCTGGCGGCCGGGCGCGTCGACCTCGGCCCGGAGACGGTTCACGTCGACATCACGAATGCTTGCAACACCAACTGCATCACCTGCTGGGACCACTCGCCCCTCCTCGACGTGGCGCGGCCCGCGGCGTGGAAGCAGAAGCGCGCCACGCCCGCCGCCGTCGAGGCCCTGCTCGACGACGTCGCGTCGCTCGGCGGCCTGCGCGCGATCATCGTCTCGGGCATGGGCGACCCGATGGTGCACCCGCGCGTCTACGACATCCTCGGCGCGGTCAAGCGGCGCGGCCTGCACCTGACCATCATCACGAACCTCATCCCCGCCGATCCCGAGCGGCTGCTCGCCCTGGAGGTCGATCAGCTCCTCATCGGCATCCACGGCGCCACCGAGGAGGCGTACCGCGCGTTCCACCCGAGCTTCCGCGGGGACGAGTGGCGGCAGCTCCACGCGATGCTGGGGCGCTTCGCGGCCGCGGGGCGTCGCTACAAGCACGTCCACGTGATCTGCGCGCCGAACGCGGGCGAGCTCTCCGGGATGGTGCGCCTCGGCGACCGCTACCGGGCCGCGCAGGTGACCTTCAAGCTCGCGGGCCTGCACTCGGGGACCGAGGCGGCGCGGATCACCGAGGCGCAGCGGGCGCACCTCGGCGAGGTGGGCGTGCCGGCCGCGGCGGCCCTCGCGCGCGAGCTCGGCGTCGCCACCAACCTCGACGTCTTCGCCCGGCAGCTCGACGCCGGCGGCGAGGCCACCGCGCCCATCGCGGAGGTCGGCTGCTTCCAGGGGCACTACTACGCGCGCGTGCTCGTGGACGGCACGGTGCTCTACTGCTGCAACACCGACGTGCGCGTCGGCTCGCTGGCGGAGGCGCGCTTCTCGGAGCTCTGGCGCGGCGAGGCCTGGAGCGCGCTGCGGCAACGCATGCGTAGGGGCGAATACTTCGCGAGCTGCGGCCAGTGCGGGAAGTTCAACCAGAACGTCGCGCTCGCGCGGCGCTTCGAGGCCCGCCACGGCCGGGCGCGCCTGCTCGCGGTGACGGGGCGATGACGCGGCAGCCCACGGTCGAGTGGCAAGTCTGCGGCGTCTGCAACTACGACTGCAGCTACTGCATCCAGAGCAAGCGGACGCGCGTCGGCCACCCGTCGGACGACGAGGTCGAGCGGTTCCTCGCGTTCTTCGGCGCGCTCCCGGGGCACTGGGAGATCAAGATGACCGGCGGCGAGCCGTTCGCGTTCCGCGCCTTCCTGGGGCGCATCGTGCCGGGCCTGATCGCTGACACGCCGCACACGATCTCGGTCCTGACCAACCTGTCGGCGCCGCTCGCGCAGCTCGAGCGGTTCGCGCGGCTCACGCGCGGGCGCCTCGGAATCGTGAGCGCCAGCCTGCACCTCGAGCACGTGGGCGTCGCGGAGTTCGTCGAAAAGGCAGCCGCCTTCCGCGCGATGAACGATCCGGCGGCGCGCCTGGAGGTCAACGCGGTGCTCGTGCCGGGGCGGCTCGCCGAGGTGCGCGCGGCGGAGGCCGCGCTCGGGGCTGCGGGGCTGCGGCTCTTCCCGCAGGTCATGAAGGTCGGGCCGGGCGTCGTGGAGTACGACGAGGCCGACCGCGCGCACGTGGACGCCCTCGTGGGCCTGTCGCCGGGGCCGCGCCGCGCGAACGTGGCGCCGAGCTACGCCGGCAAGCGCTGCTGGGCCGGCGTCGAGTACTTCGTGCTCCTGCAGGACGGCGAGGCGTTCGCCTGTCGCACCGCGCGCCGCTTCGGCCAGGGGCGCCTCGGCAACGCACTCGAGGGCACGCTCGCGCGCTGGCTCGCGCCGAGCCCGTGCCCCTACACGATTTGTCCGTGCACGGTGCCCGCGAACCGGGGGATGATCGAGGGCGTGGGGGACGCGTGAGCCTCGCGACGACGGCGACGCCCCGGCCCGACGAGGGCGTGATCAGCTGGAACGTCAACACCGCGTGCAACTACCGGTGCACCTACTGCACGCAGCGCTTCAAGGACGACCGCGGCCGCTGGAGCCGCGACACCCCGCGCTTCCTCGAGGCCTTCGCGCGCCTGCCTGGGCGCTGGGAGATCAAGCTCAGCGGCGGTGAGCCGTTCGTCCACCCGACCCTCGACGAGATCGTGGCCGGGATCGCCGGGCTCGGCCATCGCGTGTCGATCGTGACGAATCTGTCCGCCTCGCGCGAGCGGCTCGGCGGCTTCGTCCGCGCCGCGGCCGGGCGTGTCGGCGTGTTCTCGTGCAGCTTGCACCTCGAGTACGTGGACGACGTCGGGGCGTTCTGCGACAAGGCGCGCTGGCTGCAGGATGCCCTCTGCGCGGCGGCCGATCCGGCGCTGCCGGCGCCGCACCTGTGCGTGACGTCGGTGGCGACGCGGGGCGTGCTCGCCGCGCTGCCGGCCCTGCACGAGCGCTTCGCAGGCGCGGGCATCGCGCACAAGGTGCAGCCGGAGAAGCAAGGCGGCGCGGTCGTCGACTACTCGCGGGACGAGGCGACGGTCCTCCTGCAGCTCGGCGGGCACAACCGGACCGGCGTCATCGAGAACGACTTCCGCGGCAGGCCGTGCTGGGCGGGGGCGCGCTACTTCGTGCTCGACGACGCCGGGCAGGCGTTTCGCTGCTACCCGTCGAGGCGCGCGAGGGTCGAGCCGCTCGGCGACTTCCTCTCGCCCGCGTTCGCGCTGTTCGAGGACCCGCGTCCGTGCCGCTACCGGAGCTGCACGTGCACGGTCCCCATTGCTCGCGGCATGATGCCGCGCGAGGTGTCATGAAGTTCCGAACGTTCCGCTTGCTGGCCGTCGGCGGGGTGCTGCTCGCGGGCGGCGGGCTCGTCTACTGGCTCCAGGCGCGCGCGCCCGCGACCCCGCCGGCCCAGCCGATGAAGGTGCTGGCGCCGAGGCCCGCCGCGCCCACCAATGCCGCGCCCACCAACGCCGCGCCCACCAATGCCGCGCCCACCAACGCAGCGCCGGGCGACCTCTCGCTGCGGCCGATGGATCAGGAGATCTTGACGCGCCTGGGCGCCCCCATCCTGGGCGAGAAGGCCAAGGACGTCTTCTCCGGCCGTCCCTACAAGGTGAACCTCTTCCAGGACGGCGGGGCGAAGCTCCCGAACCGGGTGAAGATCGACCTCGATCGCGACGACAAGTGGGACGAGAAGTGGTCGGTCGAGCGGGACGGCGCCGCGCTCAAGGTCAAGCGCCAGGTCGCGCCGGCCGACGACGAGCGATACACCGACGAGTACCGCCTCGACGCGGGGCGCTGGCGCCGGAAGTGATCGTGCCCCGCGCCGCCGGCCGCCATCGCGCATCCCGCCTCGCGCTGGGTGCGGCCACGGTCCTCTGCGTGCTGCTCGCGCGGACGACCGGCGCGGCCGACGTCACCGACTGGATCATGGCGTCGGTGGCGCCGGACGGCTCGCCCTCGGCGCAGCTCCTCGGCGACCTGAGCCGCTCGTTCGAGCGCGCGTCAGGCGGCAGGATCAGGATCAAGGAGCGCTTCGGCGGCGTGCTCGGCGACGAGATCACCACGTTCGGTGACTGCCAGAAGGGGCGCGTCCAGCTCTGGGCGGGCTCGGTGAGCGCGGCGGAGGCCGCCGTGCCCGGCGTGACGGTCCTCGACACCCCGTACCTGGTCGCAGACCTCGGCGCCTACGGGCGTGGCGTCCGTGGCGACGTCCTCGACGGTCCGCTCGCCGGACGCGCCTTCCGCGCACACGGGATCGTGCCGTTCGCGGCCGGATTCGTGGGCTGGCGCTCGATCTCGACGCGCGAGAAGCCGGTGCGCGTCCCGGCGGACCTGCGCGGCCTCCGCATGCGCTCGCTGCCGAGCGCGCTGCACATCTCGCTGTGGCGGCACCTCGGCGCGGTCCCGAAGGTCACCGCGCTCACGGAGGTCCTGTCGACCTTCCGCGAGAAGCTGGTGGACGCGGTGGACCTGCAGGTCGTCTACCTCTTCGCGACCTCGCTCGTGGAGCAGATCCGCCATCACACGCGGTCGAGCCACATGGCGCAGACCGCGGCGGTGTTCATCAACAAGGACGCCTTCGGCCGACTCTCGAAGCGCGCCCAGGGCGAGCTGCTGCGCCTGCGGATGGAGTGGACGGCGCGCTCGAACAAGGTGCACGGCGCGCTCGAGGACGAGCTCGTCGACGCGGTGCGGGCCGCGGGCGTGCAGGTGATCGTGCCGACCGCGGCGGAGCAGGCCGCGTGGCGGCAGGCCACGGCGCCGCTCGCGGCCGAGGCGCTGCGGCGCGGCGGGCCTGTGGGCGCGGAGATCATCCAGGCCGTGCAAGCCGCGCGATGAGGGGCGGCGCGGGGCGCGCACCCGTGATATGCGACCGGCATGACGTTCGATCCGAACGCCGCGGCCGCGGCCGACTCGGGCATCTACGGCCTCTCCGACGCGCCGGCCGACGCGCGCGTGGTGCTGATCCCCGTGCCCTGGGAGGTCACCACGTCCTACCGCCCCGGCACCGCCGGCGGTCCGCAGGCGATCCTCGAGGCCTCGCGGCAGGTCGACCTCTTCGACGTGGACAGCGGCATGCCGTACCGCGCCGGCATCGCGATGCTCGAGCAGTCCGCCGAGGTCCGCGAGTGGAACGCCGAGGGGCGCGCGCTCGCGGAGCGAGTCATCGCCACGGGCGGGGTCCTCGGCGGGGACGAGGCGCTCGGAAGGGCGCTCGAGCGCGTCAACGTCCTGTCCGCCCAGCTCAACGAATGGGTGCGCGCCGAGGCCGGGTCCTGGCTCGACGCGGGCAAGCTCGTCGGCGTCGTGGGCGGCGACCACTCGACGCCGTTCGGCCTCATCGCCGCGCTCGCGGCGCGCCACCCGGGCCTCGGCATCCTCCACGTGGACGCGCACGCGGACCTGCGGAATGCCTACGAGGGCTTCACGTGGTCGCACGCGTCGATCATGTTCAACGTGCTCGAGCGCGTGCCCGGCGTCGAGCGGCTCGTGCAGGTCGGCATCCGTGATCTCTGCGAGGCGGAGCTCGAGGTCATCGCGGCCTCGCGCGGCCGCGTCGCCACCTACTTCGACGACGAGCTCTCCGCGCGGCGCTTCTGCGGCGAGAGCTGGGCGAGCCAGTGCGAGGGCATCGTCGAGGAGCTGCCGGAGCAGGTCTACCTGTCGTTCGACATCGACGGGCTCGATCCGTCGCTGTGCCCGAGCACGGGCACGCCGGTGCCGGGCGGCCTGTCGTTCCAGCAGGCCACGTTCCTCGTCGCGCAGGTCGTGCGATCGGGCCGCACGATCGTCGGCTTCGACCTCAACGAGGTCGCGCCGGGCGCGGACGAGTGGGACGCCAACGTGGGGGCGCGGCTGCTCTACAAGATGATCGGCTGGGCGCTGCGGTCGCACGGCGAGGCGTGGCTCGCCGCCCCGCCGTCCCGCCGCCGGCGGTAGCGGGGCGCTCTCATGATTCGTCACATCTGCCAAGGCGCATGGATAGGGCGGGAGCGAGGCCCAAGCGATCGATTCTTCTGGCCCCTAACACCACGCCCGGCCTCACCCCGTCGTGGCGTCCACCGCGGTCAGTCGCCCCTCTCCCGTCGGGAGAGGGGC
>CAZQJC010000164.1:0-57970 GCA_964593795.1 uncultured Myxococcales bacterium
CACGTTGCCGAGCGCCACGGCGCCCCGGTCCGCGAGCGCCGCCTGGATCCCGACGATGACCTCTGGCGCCGAGGTGCCGTAGGCGACCACGGTCAGGCCGACGACCAGCTGCGGCACGCGCAGCGACAGCGCGAGCGCGGACGCACCGCCGACGAACCACTCCGCCCCGAAGTAGAGCAAGAGGCCACCGCCGAGGAGCTGCAACCAGTCCATCACTGCTGCATCAAACCACGACTCAGGGTGCAGACCGGCGGAGCCGCCGGCCCCCTCGATTCGTCGCGAGCTTCCCGCCCGCCGTGTGCCGTGGGTCCAGCTCGTCTACAGCGCTGTCTTGTGCGCGCGTCGGCCCAGGCTCCACTTGAGCGCGGGTGGCGTCAGCATCGTCGTCACGATGACCATGACCACCACGGCCGAGAAGATGGCCGGCGTGACGATCGGCTCGCCGGCCAGCCGGAGGGAGCGCCCCACGTTCGCGAAGATGAGCCCGACCTCGCCGCGAGGCACCATGCCGATGCCGATCGCGAGCCGGTCGATGCCCGGGCGGCGCACCGCCTGCCCGCACACCAGCTTGCCCGCCACCGCGGCCGCGATGAGCGCCAGGGCGAGGCCCAGCACGCCAGGCTCCGCGAAGGCCCTCAGCTCCGTGCGCATTCCCATCAGGACGAAGAAGATGGGCACGAGGAACCCCGAGATCGGGTGCACGAGCTCCTCGAGGCCGCGCTCGCCGCGGTCGGTGAAGTCCCGGCAGTGCAGGTCCTCGAGGACCAGTCCGGCGGCGAAGGCCCCCACGATCGGCGCAAGGCCGATCGCGCTCGCGAGCCACGAAAGGAGGAAGCAGAACGCGAGCCCGGACGCCAGCAGCACCCCCGGGATGCGGAGCCTGGAGAGCCTGTGGAACACGGTCGGTGACAGCTTGACGCCCAGCACGAGCGCGCCGACGAGGAAGGCGGCGGCCTTGCCGAGGATGGCGAGGAGCGACGTCGTCGAGAGGGCAGTCCCGGTGTCGGCCGCGGCGATGACGCCTGCGACGACCGCCAGGATGACGAGGCCGAGCACGTCGTCGATGACCGCGGCCCCGAGGATGATTCGCGCCTCGTCCGACTGCGATTGCCCGAGGTCCTTGAGCACCCGGGCCGTGATCCCCACGCTCGTGGCCGAGAGCGCCGCGCCGAGGAACGCGTGCACGTACGTGCTCGAGGCAGGCAGCATCAACGCGCCGACCGCCCATCCGAGGGCGAATGGGAGGGCGACACCGACGCATGCGACGAACAGCGCGGGCAGCCCGACGCGCAGCATCTGCCCGACCGTGGATTCGAGGCCGACCTCGAAGAGCAACAGCAGCACGCCGATGCGCGCCAGCATGTCGATGGATGCATCGGCCTCCAGCCACTCCAGCGAGGGCACGCCGAAGAGCGAGAGGTTGCCGAGAAGGACGCCGAACAGGAGCTCACCCAGCACGGCCGGCTGACCGAGGCGCACCGCAAGCTCGCCTCCGAGCTTGGCCGTGACGAGGAGGATGGCGAGCCCGAGCGCGATCGCGGCGCTGGGGTCCTGGTGTGCGGCCTCGGACGCGTGTGCTGGCGTCGCCAGCAGCGTGCAGAGGACGGCCAGGCAGCCGGCGCGCATCCATGACGACGGCGGGCGACGAGGGAAGGTCATGAGGGGTCCAGGGTCTGCGTGACGCCGACGTCCGACGGTGCTTCGAGGCTCCTCCCAGGATTCTCCGTGCGCGGGCCGCGCGCCAGGAGATTCGTAAGGCGGGCAGGGCACGCCCGGAGCGGCGTTGCCTCCGTCCTGGTGTATGCTTTGATATCAAATCAATGTGGCATGTGACGAACATCGTGAGGGACATTTGACGTCCGAGGGGGGCTCCGCCCCGCCCGAGCCGCAGGGCGACGACGATGGACAGCCACGCCTCGAGGACCTTGGCCTCGTGGGCAATTGTCAGTTCTCGGCGCTGGTCGATCGCTCGGGCAGTGTCGTGTGGTGTTGCCTGCCTCGGTTCGACTCGGAGCCAGTGTTCTCCACGCTGCTCGACGCCCACGAGGGCGGCTTCTTCCGCGTGGGCCCGGCCGACGCGGTTCCCGGCGTCCAGCGCTACCTCCCGAATACCAACGTCCTCGAGACCACGTTTGCGGGCCCGGAGGGTCGCTTTCGTGTGCTCGACTTCGCCCCGCGCTTCTTCCAGCGCGATCGCGCGTTCCGGCCGACGGAGCTGCACCGCATCGTGGAACCGCTCGAGGGGACGCCGCGCGTGCGCGTGGCCTGTGAGCCTCGGCTCGGCTGGTCCAAGGCGCCGCCCGAGCGGTTGCAGGGCTCCCATCACATCCGGTTCGGGGGCTTTTCGAGCCCGCTCCGCCTGACCACGGACATCCCGCTCGCGTACGTCGGCGGCCAGCCGTTCGTGCTCACCGAGCGAAGGCACTTCGTGCTGACCTGGGGCGCGCCGGGCGAGGAGGCCCTCGCGTCCCATTCCGGGCGCTTTCTCGACGAGACGGTTCGCTACTGGCAGCGCTGGGTCAAGCACTGCGAGGTCCCCGCGCAGTACCAGGGCGAGGTCATCCGGTCGGCGCTCGCGCTCAAGCTGCACTGCTACGAGGACACGGGCGCCATCGTCGCCGCGATGACGACGTCGATCCCCGAGTACCCGGGCTCCGGCCGCACCTGGGACTACCGCTACTGCTGGCTTCGCGACGCTTACTACGTGCTCTCGGCGTTCCGGCTCCTCGGCCACTTCGAGGAGCGCGAACAGTTCGTGCGCTACCTGCTCGACCTCGCGGCCGCCAGCCCGGAGCTCGACCTCGCGCCGCTCTATCGCGTGGACGGCACGTCGGACCTCGAGGAGCGCGTGCTCGCCGACTGGCCGGGATTTCGGGGCGAAGGGCCCGTGCGGGTGGGCAATGCCGCCGCGCATCACCGGCAGCACGACATCTTCGGCGAGATGGTGCTCGCGCTCAGCCCGATCTTCCTCGACCAGCGCTTCGAGAGGGAGCAGTCCGGTGCGACCCTGCAGCTCGTCGAGCGTCTCGCCCGCAAGGCCATCGCGCTCGCCGGCACGCCCGACGCGGGGATCTGGGAGTTCAGGAGCACCTGGACCGCGCAGACGTTCTCCACGCTCATGTGCTGGGCGGCCGCCGATCGCATGGCGCGCGTCGCCGAACGACATCTCCCCGCGGCGGTGCAGGAGCTGCAGGGAGCAGCCGTGACGCTCCGGGAGCAGCTGATCGCCTCGGCCTGGTCGCCGGACCTCCAGTGCTTCGTGGCCACGCCCGGCGGCACGGAGCTCGATGCGTCGCTCTTGCAGCTCGTGCGCCTGCGTCTTCTGCCGCGCGACGATCCGCGCGTGCATTCAACGGTCGACGTGATCGCGCGCGAGCTCGCGCGCGACGGCTGGCTGCTGCGCTACCGGCACGACGACGGCCTCGGCAGGCCGGCCATCGCGTTCACCCTCTGCACTTTCTGGCTCGTGGAGGCGCTCGCCATGCTGGGGCGGACGGCGGAGGCTCGGCGGCTGATGTACCGCGCGGTTGGCGCGCTGTCCCCGCTCGGCCTGCTGTCCGAGGACATCGAAGGCGGGACCGGCCGCCTGTGGGGCAACTACCCGCAGGCCTACTCGCACGTTGGCCTGATCCATGCAGCCTTCGCGGCTTCGGCGAGCTGGGATGAAGTGCTCTAGCAAGGAGATGACGTGCTCCACGCAATGAGGTTCCTGCCGCCGCTGCTCCTGGTCCTCGGGGGCCTGACCTGGGGGGCCTCGACGATCATCGGCAACCAGAGCCGCGACTGGTTCGAGAAGGACCTGGTCCTGCGCGCTCGCCTGGCCGTGAGCGGCGCCAGGGAGGCGCTCGCGCAGCACTGGCAGGTCGGAGACTCCGATCGGGTTCGCCGCGTCCTGGAGGACATCACCAGGGACGAGCGCATCCTGGCTTCTGCAGCGTGCACCTCCGAGGGGGCGCTCATGGCGAGCACGAGCGCCTACCCGCTCGACTTCCCGTGCGCGCGCCTGGTCGCGAACGCGCGGGCCGCGGACGGCTCGTGGCGCTTCGGTCAGGAGCTCACGACCACCGCGAGCGGACCCGTTCACGTGAGCACGGTGCCCCTCGAGGACGGAGGACGAACACTGGGGCACGTCGTGCTCGTGCACGATCTGAGCTTCGCTGCACATCGCGAGGTGGTGGCGCGGCGGCTCTCGCTCGTTGCGTTCGGCGCGCTGGCCGTCGTCGCCGCGCTGTTCAGCGTGCTCCTGGCCTGGCGCAACCGGCGCAGCTGGCTCGGCGAGCTCCGCGCGTTTCTGCGCGGAGGTGCGCCCGCCCGCGACTTCCAGCCGCTCGTCGGCGACGTGCGCGATCTCGTCCAGCGGATGGCGAGCGAGGCGGAGGCTGGCGGCGGGGCCTGGGGCCCCGAGCGCCTGCGGGCCACGCTGACGCGTCACCTGAGCGGCGAGTCTCTGGTGGTCGTGGCCAATCGCGAGCCCTACATCCATGAGCGCAACCCGGACGGATCGGTGCGGGTCCTGCACCCCGCGAGCGGGCTCGTGACCGCCCTCGAGCCGGTGATGCGCGCGTGCTCGGGCGTCTGGGTCGCGCACGGCGCCGGCTCGGCGGATCGAGAGACCGCGGATCGGAAGGGACACGTTCGCGTGCCGCCGGACGATCCGTCCTACCTGCTGCGCCGCGTGTGGCTCGGCCCGGCCGAGGAGCAGGGCTACTACTACGGCTTCGCCAACGAGGGGCTGTGGCCATTGCACCACGTCGCGCACCAGCGGCCGGTGTTCCGCCAGCAGGATTTTGTGTGCTACCAGGCCGTCAACCAGAAGTTCGCGCGCGCGGTGTGCGAGGAGCTCGCCTCGCCCGATCCGATCATCCTCGTGCAGGACTACCACTTCGGCCTTCTGCCGCGGATGCTGCGGGAGCGTGTGCCCGGCGCGACCATCCTCGCGTTCTGGCACATCCCGTGGCCCAACTCGGAGCGGTTCGGCATCTGCCCGAAGCGCATCGAGCTCCTCGAGGGGATGCTCGGGAGCAGCATCGTCGGCTTTCACACGCAGCTGCACTGCAATAACTTCCTCGAGACCGTCGACCGCTTCCTCGAGGCGCGCATCGACCGCGAGCAGCAGGCGGTGGTCCACCGCGGGCGCACGACCTTCGTCCGGCCGTACCCCATCTCGATCGAGTGGCCGAGCCGGTGGGCGAGCGCGGCGCCGCCGGTGGACGAATGCCGGCGGAGCGTGCTCGCGGAGCTCGGTCTTCGGCCCGATGCCTTGCTCGGCGTCGGGGTCGATCGCCTGGACTACACCAAGGGCATCGAGGAGCGTCTCCTCGCGGTCGAGCGGACGCTGGAGCGCTTCCCGCAGCTCATCGGCCGGTTCACCTTCGTCCAGCTCGCGGCGCCGAGCCGCACGCGGATCGAGCGCTACGCGGCGCTCAACGTCGCGGTCGAGGGGCTCGCCGAGCGCATCAACGCCCGGTGGCAGCGTGGCGCGTACCGCCCCATCGTGCTCCTGCGCGCCCACCACGAGCCGGAGACGGTCTTCCGCTTCTACCGGGCCGCAGACGTCTGCTACGTCTCGAGCCTGCACGACGGCATGAACCTCGTAGCCAAGGAGTTCGTGGCGGCGCGCGAGGACGAGCGCGGCGTGCTCGTCCTGAGCCACTTCACGGGGGCGGCGCGGGAGCTCACCGAGGCCCTCATCGTCAATCCGTACGATCTCGAGGAGGCGAGCGTTGCGCTCGCGCGTGCCCTGTCGATGCCGGCGGACGAGCAGCGGGACCGCATGCGCGCCATGAGGAGCCTGGTCGGCGAGCTCAACGTCTACCGCTGGGCTGGGCGGATGCTGGTCGATGCGGCGCGGCTGCGCCACCGGGATCGGCTGACAGGCCGGCTGGCGGAGCCGCTCCGACCGGCGTCCGGTGCCGACCGATGAGGAACGCGCTCGGGCGTCCGGCGAGGGGCGAGCTCGCAGAGCTCGCGCGCGGGAGCGTCGCGATCGTGCTCGACTACGACGGCACGCTGGCACCCATCCGCGTCGACCGGGATCACGTCGTGATGCGGCCGCGCACACGGCACCTGCTCGAGGAGGTGGCGCGTCGCTATCCGTGCGCGGTGCTCTCCGGGCGCGGGCGTGGCGACCTCCTGCCGCGCCTCGAGGGTGTGCCCCTCGTGCGGATCGTCGGGAACCACGGCGCCGAGTGGGACGGGCGCACGATCGGCTACTCCGCGCTCGTCCGGCAGGTGCGGGGCTGGCGGCGGCTCCTCGTCCAGCAGCTCGGCGGGCTGCCCGGCGTGGAGATCGAGGACAAGCGCCTCTCGCTGGCGATCCACCTGCGCCGTGCGCTCGATCGACGCTCGGCGCATGCCGCCATCGAGCGGGTGGCACAAGGGCTCGTCGGGGCGCGCCTGACGCCCGGCAAGCAGGTGGTCAACGTGCTCGGGGTTCACGCCCCCGACAAGGCGGTGGCGGTCGAGCGCCTCCTCGTGGAGCTGGGCTGCCGCCACCTCCTCTTCCTCGGCGACGACGACGGCGACGAGATGGCCTTCCGCTCCGGCGCGCCGGGCGTGATCGGCGTGCGTGTCGGCTGGAGCGCGACCACGCGGGCGATGTACTACGTTCCGCATCAGCGGCGCGTGGACGACTTCCTGGAATTGCTGTGCTCCCTGCGGGCACCTCGCAAGCGTTCGCCCGTTGAGGGCAGGGCGGCGCGGGTCGAAGCCCGGTGATCCACTTCGAGGGCGTCTCGAAGCGCTTCGCGGATCGGCCCGTCCTCGACCAGCTGGACCTCGAGGTGCGGCAGGGCGAGCTCCTCGTCCTCATCGGCGCATCCGGCTGCGGCAAGACGACCACGCTGCGGCTGGTCAACCGCCTCATCGAGCCCTCCGCGGGGCGCGTCCTCGTGCAGGGGCGAGCTGCGTCCGCGGTCGCGGCCGAGGAGCTGCGCAGGACGATCGGCATGGTCTTCCAGCGCTTCGCGCTGTTCCCGCACCTGACCGTCGCGGAGAACGTGGGGATGGTTCCGCGCCTCCTCGGCTGGGAGGTCGCGAAGACGCGCGCTCGCGTCGACGAGCTACTGGCGCTGGTCGCGCTCGCTCCGGACGAATACCGCGATCGGTACCCGGCCATGCTGTCCGGTGGACAGCAGCAGCGGGTCGGACTCGCGCGCGCGCTGGCGGCGCGACCCCGGATCATGCTGCTCGACGAGCCCTTCGGCGCGCTGGATCCATCGAGCCGCGACCGGTTGCAGGCCGAGTACCGCAAGCTCCACGACGCCCTCGGCCTGACGACCATCCTCGTCACGCACGACATGACCGAGGCGCTCCTCCTGGCGGACCGCATCGCGGTGATGGTCGATGGACGCATCGCCCAGGTCGGCACTCCGGGCGAGGTCTTCAACAGCCCCGCGTCTCCCGTGGTCGCGGAGCACCTCGATGCGCCACGTCGCCAGCTCGCGCGGCTCGCGACCCTCGGCGGCGGAAGCGGCCATGAGCCCTAATCTCGCGGAGCAGCTCGGCCGCTTGCCGGAGCTCCTCGGCCAGCACGTGCGCGTGACGGGGCTGGCGCTCCTCGTGGGCCTGCTTCTGGCGCTTCCACTCGGGGTCGTGGCCGCACGCTCGAGGGGCATCGGGGCCGTGGCGCTCGGCGCTGCGGGCATCGTGCAGACGATCCCGAGCCTGGCGCTGCTCGCCCTGATGGTCCCTTTGCTCGGGCAATTCGGCTTCTGGCCTGCCCTGATTGCGCTCGTCCTCTACAGCGTCCTGCCGATCCTGCGCAACACCGTGGTTGGCCTTCGGGGCGTGCCCGCGGAGCTCGTCGAGGCCGGGCGCGCGACGGGCATGACACCGGGACAGCTCCTGCGGATCGTCGAGCTACCGCTCGCGCTGCCGGTGGTGCTCGCAGGTGTGCGCACCGCGACCGTGTGGGTCGTCGGGGCCGCGACGCTGTCGACGCCAGTGGGCCAGCCCAGCCTGGGCAACCTGGTCTTCGCCGGCTTGCAGACGAGGAACTGGACGGCCGTGCTGGTCGGCTGCGGCGCAGCCGCGGGGCTGGCGGTGACGCTCGACGTGATCCTCGCCGCGCTCGAGCGCGCCCTCGGGCGGCGCTCGCGAGGACGGGCGGCACTGGCGGCTGCGGGGCTCGCCACGATCTTCACCGGCGGTGCCCTGTTGCCGATGTGGTCGCCCCCGTTGGCCGGTGGGCGGTCCGCCCCTGGCGCGATCCGGGCGGGGCAGGTGGCCGTCGCCCGAGGCCCGGTGGTGATCGGCGCAAAGACCTTCACGGAGCAGTACATCCTGGCCGAGCTCATCGAGCTCCGGCTGCGAGACGCCGGCCTCGAGGTCAAGCGTGCCGACAGCCTCGGCTCGTCCGTGGCCTTCGACGCGCTGCGAACGGGTCAGCTCGACGTGTACGTGGAGTACACGGGCACGCTCTGGTCGAATGCGATGAAGCGCGCCTCGGCGGCGCCGCGCTGGCAGGTGACGACCGCGGTCGGCGCCTGGCTGGCGGAGAACCACGGAATCCGGGCGCTCGGGACCCTCGGCTTCGAGAACGCCTATGCCTTCGCCATGCGGAGAGACCGCGCCGAGGCGCTTGGCGTGCGCTCGATCGCGGATCTCTCGACGAAGGCGCCTCGGCTTCGCCTCGGCAGCGACTACGAGTTCTTCAGCCGCCCGGAGTGGGCGGCCGTCCGCGAGGCCTACGGGCTCGCGTTCGCCGCGCTCGTCAGCTTCGATTCGAGCCTCATGTACGACGCGGTCGCCCGCGGCGAGGTGGATGTCATCACCGCGTTCTCGAGCGACGGCCGCATCGCCGCCCTCGACCTCGTCGTGCTCGACGATCCGCTGCCGGCGCTGCCTCCCTACGACGCCATCCTGCTGCTCGGTCCGCGCGTGGCGGCGGACGCCAGGATCGCCGACGCGCTCGCTCCGCTCGTGGGCGCCCTCCCGGTGGACCGCATGCGCCGCGCGAACGGGATGGTCGATCGCGCCACCGACAAGCGCCCCCCGCGGGACGCGGCGCTCTGGCTGCTCGGAAAGGGCGCCCACGCCCCATGACCGACGCATCCGTGGAACCACGCCAGCGACGGCATCGACAGGGAGCCGTTGGAAGTGATCTCCGGCGCGGGCGGGTTCACGCCTCGGCAGCTGCGGGCGCGCTGGGCGCTGCCGGTCCTGGCGCGAGTCGACTGGTCCGCCTGACAAGCGGGAATCCCACGGCGAACACCACGATTGTGGTGAGCACGGCTGCGAAGACCACGCTGGGAAGCTGTTCGGTCCCTTTCACGCCCGCGGCGGCCGGCAGGGGCGCCAGCACTCCGGCTGCCATGCCCCGCGGCATCGACACGATGACGAGCCTCTTCTGGTCTCCGTTGAGGCCGCTGCCCAGGGTCGCCATCCAGCAGCCTGGCACGCGCGCCGCCAGTAGAACGACGCCAAGGAACACGCCGACGGCGATCAGCGTCCACGGAGGCGACAGCATGGCGCCGATGAAGGTGAAGAAGAATGACTTGATGATGAAGGTCATCTGGCTGTGGAACCCGCGGACGTCCGGGCGCAGTTCCACGATGGAGGTGAACCCGAGCTTCCGGGCGATGCCGCGGCCGTTCCCGACGATGATCGCGAAGGCGAGGATGCCAAGGGCGGCGGAGCCGCCGGCCCGCTGGATCGCGACATAGATCACGAACAGCGCGGAGAGCGTGATCGGGTAGGCATGGTCGCTCTGGCCGATCTGGCGCAAGAGCAAGAGCCAGAGGAAGCCGCATCCTCCACCGATCCCGAGTCCAACACCCAGCGAGCGGGCCAGCGCCACGCCCGCCGACCCGCGGCCCGCGCTCCCAGCCATGAGGTCGATGAGCACGCTCGCGCCGACGACGCACAGGGCATCCGTGAAGGCGGACTCCAGGTTGACCAGGTTGGCGACGCCGGGTTCGATCTGGGCCTGCGACATCGCCGGCATGACGATGATCGAGCTCGAGCCGCCGAGGATGCTCCCGAGGAGGAGTCCGTGCGACCAGGTCCACGTTGACGGGAGCCAGCCGGCGGCCGCGAGGGCCATGCTGATGGGCGCGACGACCGCCACCGCGCACGTGAAGGTGAGCAGCGCCAGCAGCACGGAGCGGGGGGCGGCCGTCGCTAGCTTGGCGAGGTCGAGCCTGCTACCGCCCTCGAAGAGCACCACGATCAGGGTCACGGCGGCAAAGTACGGCGCGACGCCGAGGAGCATCTCGCGGGTCACCAGCCCGCCCACCGGGCCGACCAGGATGCCGGCGACGATGAGCCAGACGACGTCAGGAACGTTGGTGCGCTCGAAGACGGCCTCGCCGAGGGCACCCAGGAGGAAGATGCCCGCCACCATGACGAGGAACAGCGCAACCGGGTCCATGCTCCTAGCCCTCCTCTCACCCGCAGCAATGCGGCAAGGACCATAGGCAGCGCTCGTACCGCTGGTCAATCGCTGCGCCGAGCACAGCCCTGGCAGAGCGCGGCGTCACGTCGGGGCGTGATCGGACCAGGGGCCATCCATCGCGACGAGGAGCGGCGAGGGCGGAAATGGGGCGAGCTCGAGCAAGGGCAGGGGGGCGAGGTCGTTCGGCGCGCCCGGTGTGTACAGGGCGGTGAGCTGCCGCGCCTGGCTGCGACCGGGTCCGACCTCGAACATCCCGCCGAAGTAGACGGGCACGCGGTGCGCACGTGCGCGCTCGAGCGCGGCGAGCGCCGCAAGGCAGCCGCCCATCCGCGGCACCTTGACGTTGATCGCCTCGCCCTCGCGGCAGGCGCGCTCGACGGCGGCGAGATCGGTGAGGGTGTGGTCGCGCGCCACGGGCCCGGGCACCTTCGTCGGCGGGTCCTCGAAGAGCGCGTCGGGAAATGCAGCCCGCACCACCTCGAGCAGCGTCCGGTCTCCTCGCCCCTTCCAGTCGAGGATCTCGACGCAGCCGAGGTCCGCCAGGTCCCGGATCTCACGCGCGGTCCACGCGGGATCGACGTCGATCTTGAATCGCGCCCCGGGCACGCTGGCCAGGAGCGCTCGCGCGCGCTCGGCTGGCGCTGGCCCTGCATCGAACGAGATCACGTAGCGCATCGGACGCGCGGTTGCCTCCTCGACCCCGGCGAGGGCCGCCAGCGGGAGCCCCGCCTGCCGCAATGCCAGGTCGACGAGGGCGCACTCGAGGGCCGCGCGGCCGTGAGGCTCTCGCTCGTCTCCGGATAGTGGCAGCACCTCCTCGCGCATCGCGGCCACGGTGCCGCTTCGAGGGCCCAGAAAGCGCCGCGCCACTCCCGCGAAGGCGCCGTGCACCTCGACCGTCCAGCCGACGTGCTCTCCCCGCCCGCATTGCCCGGCCCCGATGAGCTCGACCACGCTCGACTGCCGCCCTTCCGGAACGGAGGCGAGCGCGACCCGCCCGATCACCACCCTTGCGTGATGCACGTGCACCGGCAGATCGAGGAGTCGATCGACGAGCGCCGTAGGACTGATCGGCGCGCCTGCCGTCACACGTCCTCGGCGCAGCGAAAACCGGCGAAGATCTGGCGCCGCTCCGGCAGGTCCCAGTTCCGGAAGGTGCAGCGGATCGCGATCGGGTCGGTCGCCCACGACCCTCCGCGGAGGACGCGGTAGGCCTCGCCGAAGAACACCTCCGAGTATTCGCGGTAGGGGAACGCCTCGAAGCCGGGGTAACCGGCGAACCAGCTCGATGTCCACTCCCACACGTCGCCCAGCATCTGATGACAGCCGTACGCGGAGACGCCACGCGGATAGGTGCCGACCGGGGCCGGCTCGAGCAGGCCCGCGCCCAGGTTCGCCCGGTCGGAAGTCACGCCGGCGTCGCCCCAGGGATAGCGCCGGACGGCGCCCCGCTCCGGATCCCAGGCCGCCGCCTTCTCCCACTCCTGCTCCGTGGGCAGGCGCCGCCCCCGCCAGCGGCAATACGCATCCGCCTCGAACCAGCTCACGTGCACGACCGGGCGATCGTGATCGAGCGGCTGCGCGCGACCGAAGATTCGCGCGACCCGCACGCCGTCCTGCATGCTCCAGTGGAGCGGCGCCGAGGCGCGCTCCGCTTGCCGCCATCGCCAGCCGGCCTCGGACCACAGCTCCCTCCGCGCGTAGCCGCCATCCTCGATGAAGGCCACATACTCGCCGTTCGTCACCGGCGCCGCGTCGATACGAAAGGCTGGCAGGCGGACAGGCCGCCGAGGTCGCTCGTTGTCATAGGCGACCACGCGATCGTCGGTGCCGAGGAGAAACTCCCCGGCGGGGACCAGGACCTGTCGCCCGGTGGGGCGCACTCCGGAGTGCACCGGGCACGAGGCCTGGAACGGCGGCGCAAACACGAGGCCCGGCACGAGCTGGATCGCCTGCAGCATGGTCTCCTGGTGTTGCGCCTCGTGCTGCGCCACCATCCGGTACACGTAGCCGCCAGAGAGCAGCGCTCGAGACCGCCCGCTCGTTGCCTGACGCTCTCCGAGGCGCGCCAGCGAGGCGGCGCGAACGGCCTCGAGTCGCGCGACGAGCTCCGTCCTCGAGGGCAGGCTGAGCGCGCCGCGCGCCGCGCGCGGCGTGAGGATCGCGTCGAAGATCGGCTCGAGCCCCTCACCCGCGGCGAGGGGCCCGTCGGTCGAGAGCACGCGGCCGAGCCAGTGCTCCTCGAAGGCCGCGATGTGGCCGAGGTCCCACGCGAGCGGCCCCATCACGGGATGGTGCTGGTCCTCGAGGACGCGGTCCTCGAGCGAGGAGATGATCTCGTGCGTCCGCACCCTCGTCCGCCGCAAGAGCGCCTCCAGCTCGGACCGGTCGCTGGTCGCGCTGCGCCTACTGCGGCCGTCTCGCTGCAAGAGCACCAGCGCGAACAGCGCATCGCGGTCCCGGTCGACCCGCAGCGTCGAGAACCCGAACCTGCCCGCGGTGCTCGCGAACGTGGCGGGGCGGTACTTGCAGCTGATCTCGGTGCGGAGCATCTCTCCCGCGGCGACGCGGTGGTGCTGGCCGACGAGCGGCAGCCGGACCTCGAAGCCGCGGCGGGCCCGCGCGAAGATCTCGATGCGCTCGAGCCTGTCGTCGTAGTAGGCCACGTGCTCGAGCGCCTCGAGCGGGAGGCCCGCGTCGAGGTCGCGATTGGCCCGCGCGAACAGGTTGAGCGTGAAGCGTGCGCTGTGACCCGCCGCGTCGTTGTACGCGGCCTCGAGCCGCGCCGGGTCCTTGACCAGATCGATGCCGACGAGCACGAAGTCGCCGGGTCGCAGCGCGTCGGCCAGGTGCGCGAAGAAGCCCTCGTGCTCCTCCCGATCGAGGTTGCCGATGCTCGATCCGAGGAAGGCGAGCATGAGCGGGGACGCCTGGCTGACGAGCGGTAGGGCCTGGTCGTGGGCGGCCGCGAGGCCCTCGATGGGCAGACCTGGATAAGCAGCGGCGAGGCTCGCGCAGGCCTCCTCGAGCGCCGCCAGGCTGATGTCGACCGGGAGGTACCGGGTGGCTCCCGCGGCCACGAACGCATCGAGCAAGCGGCGGGTCTTGCTCGAGCTGCCGGATCCGAGCTCGACGATCGCGACCTCGCCCACGCGCGCCCTGAGCGCGGCCGCCGTCTCGGCGAGCAGCCGGTCCTCGGTGCGGGTCTGGTAGTACTCGGGCGTGCCGGTGATGCGCTCGAAGATCTCCGAGCCCTGGGCGTCGTAGAGGTAACGGGGATCGAACACGCGCGGGCGGCGCTCGAGCCCGCGCGAGAAGGCGAGGGCGAACGCCACGCGCTCGTCCGCGCCGGCGGCAGGTGCGACGTGGACGACGTGGCCGGGCGCAACTCGCACGCCCCAGCCGCGTCCAGGATCGACGAGGCATCCAGTCCTCACTCTCGACGCCCCTTGGGCCACGACGGCTCGCACATCGGTCCCCCCATGATGAGACTGATTTGATATCAAAGCAATATCGAGATAGCGGGGTGCGCTCACGTTCGGCGCAGCGTGCGCGACAGCTCGGCGAGCACGTTCGACAGATCCTGCGCGCTCTTGTCGATGACCACCGTGACCTGGGACTCGAGCGCCGCGCGCTCGGCCGGGTCGAGCGTCTTGGCGGTCAGGATGACGATCGGCAGGTCGGCCTGCCCCTCCTGTGCTGGCGAACAGGAAGAGCAGGCGTCGGATGGACAAGCGGAAGGATCTTACCTCGGCATCGAACGACATCCTTTGAACTCAAAGGATGAGTCGGCTAGGTTCCATGACGCCGGTCATGTTGTTCTTCCTCGCATCACTTCTGCTCGCACCTCCCGGTCCCCTCGACGTCCTCTTCGCCGGTGACCTGGCCGGCAAGCTCGTGCACACGAGCTGCGGCAAGGAGACGCATGATCCGCCGGACCTGGCGGCGCTCGTGGGGACGCTTCGCAAGAGGTCGGGCGAGGCGCGGATGCCAGGCCCCCCGGCGATCAGGCTTCTCGGGGGAGACGTCATCTCGCCCGGCCTCTTCGCGCGCGAGGCGCTGCTCCGCGGGGGGCGGCCCGCTGCCGCGGAGCTGGCGATGGCGCTGTCGCGCGCGGGCTTCGACGCCGTGGCCCTCGGGCCGAGCGACCTGCGCGCCGAGGAGGAGGCGCTGACCCGCTACCTCGAGGAGACCGTTCGCGCCGGGGTGCCGGTCCTGGCATCGAACCTCAGCTGCGACGGCCGGCTCCATGCGTTCTGCCGTCAGCTCACGCCAGCGCTCGTGGTCGAGCGCAGTGGCGAGCGCGTCGGCATCCTGGCGGCGCTCCAGCCGCGCGCGCTCGCGGCCATCGATCCGGATCGTCGTGCCGGCATCACGATCGCGCCGGTCGTCGCGGGGATCCGACAGCACGTGGCGCGCCTGCGCGCCCAGGGGGTGCGGCGCATCATCGTGCTTCTGCAGATCGACACCCGGGACGTCGGTGGCGACGAGGCTCTGGCGGCCGCCGAGAAGCTCGGCGGGGACCACGCGAGGGCGCCGGACCTCGTGCTGGTGTCGAGGATGTCGGGTCCAGGCGGCGAGCGCGCGCTGCGGCTGGTCGACCGAGACGACGCCCCGATCGTCGCTGGAGCGACGCGGTTCTCGGGCGGATTCACGCAGATCGAGCTCCAGCCACCGAGCCATCCAGGGGCGCGTGCGATTGCCCTGGCCGTGCCGAGCGATCCGGCTGCCGCAGACTCGCCCACCCGCGACTGGCTCGCCAGGCTGGAGCGCGCGTTCTGCGCCAACTACGGCGTGCCGGTCGCGAAGCTGGCCCGGCCCCTCGATCGCGAGGCGTTCACCCGCTACACGCTCGAGGTGATGCGGCGAGAGGCCGGCGCCGAGCTGGCGATCCTCGGCCGGTCCTTCGTGGGGACGTCGCCCTTCCCGATCCGCGGTGCGATCACTTCCCTCGAGCTCGAGAACGCCATCCCGTACCGCGTCACGATCGGCACCGTCGCGGTCTCCGGGTCCGACCTGGCGACGCTGCTCGGCAAGGCCAACCCGCAACTGGCGCAGCTCGGCTTCGACGGGGAAACAGAGCAGGTCAACGGTCGAGATCTCGATGCGGCACGCTCGTACCGGGTCGCCACCATCGAACCCGTCGCGCTCGGTGCGGACGGGATCTTCCGCCCCGGGGACCTCACGTTCGAGCCGCTGCCCGACGCCCCCGACCTCGGCGAGCTGGTCGAGACGTTCATGAGCGAACGAGCGGGGCGCATCGACGGCGACGCCACGGTCTCCCTCGACACGGACTTCGGGCCACCTCTGGCCGCGCGTACGCTCCTCGTGGGCGCGTCCGACCTCACCGCGAGCTTCCAGAGCACCACGATCTCGAACCATCCTGCCTACGGCGACGCGCAGCTCGCGCGCAACGAGCAGCGCTCTCTTCAGCTCGACTACACCGGTCGCCTCGGACTCGGCGACGACGTGCAGCGTCTGGACGCCAAGCTCAACCTCCGCTATGGGCTCTCGAACGCGCACGGGGCGTCCTCCGGCGACGAGAACAACGACCTCATCTCGCTTTCGGCGCTGTACGACGTCCTCGCCCTGCGCAAGCGCCTGCGCGGCTGGCCGAGCGCCGCGATCCCCGACCCCTATGCGCGGCTGCTCGTCGAGTCCGAGTTCAGCCAGCCGGATCCGGCGCCGGACCAGCCGCGAGCGTTTCATCACCTCGAGGTGACGGGCACGGTCGGCGCGCTGTTCCAGGTCGCGAGCAAGTTCAAGGCGCGCGTCGGGGGCGGCGTCCGTCGCGAGCTGCTCGCGAGCGCCGACGCGCCCACCGACCTGGAGCGCGGGCTCGCGCGCGTTCGGGGCCTGGTCGAGGTGGGCGCCACGCTCGATCCGGTGGCGATCGTCACGGTCCGCCAGCAGACGCTGCGGCTCGAGGGCTCGCTCGACTACTCCTACTCCGATCCGACGAGGCTCGACGAGCATCGCCTCGTGTGCAAGGCGGTGCTCTCGGTGCCCGTGCTGCCACTCCTCTACCTGACGGCGGGCGTCGATGCGTTCGCGCTCGACCGCGGCGCCGCGGGCTGGGCCAGCGCCTTCGACACCACGTTCGGCGTCAAGGTCCATCTCGACGCTGCGCACCAGCGCCTCTGATCGGCAAGCCGCGAGTGGATTCGACGCCCGATCTCGTCCAGTGGCAGCGCGACTTCGGCGTCGAAGCGCTGTCGTTCCAGACCCTCGCGGCTGGCATGCGCTACTTCGTCGATCCCGCCGCGCCTCAGGAGGCGCGGGCGGTCGTGGCCTACGTCGACACCGGATCGGCCTGGATCGCGGCCGGCGCCCCGATGGGCCTGCCGGCCCACGTGCACGCCGCGGCCGAGCGGTTCGTGCTCGCAGCGCGGGTCGCGGGGCGGCGGGCCTGCTTCTTTGGCACCGAGACGGCAATGCCCGCGCGCGGGTTCTCTCGCCTCCTGCTCGGGGAGCAACCCTGGTTCATCCGAGCGCAGTGGCCGGCCACCCTGGCGCGGCACAGACGTCTACGCGAGCAGCTGCGCCGTGCGCGCGCCAAGGGCGTGACGACGCGGCGCGTGGAGGGGCAAGAGCTGGCTGCTGGGACCCCGCTCCGGCGCGCCCTGGAGACGCTCGCAGAGGAGTGGCTGGGCGATCGCCACATGGAGCCGCTCGGGTTCGTCGCGGGCACCGGCCTGCTGCGCCTTCCGGCGAAGCACTGCTACGTGCTCGCCGAGCGCGACGGGCGCCTCGTGGCGGCGCTCTCCGCGGTCCCCATCCCTGCGCGGGGCGCCTGGCTGGTCGAGCACGTGCTGCGGCGTCGGGACACGCCGAACGGCACGGCGGAGCTCCTGCTCGACGCGCTCATGCGGGAGCTTCCGGAGGACGCGTCCGTGACGCTCGGGCTGGCGCCGCTCGGTGGCCCGGTGGCGGTGCCGCTCCGGCTGGCGCGCCGGCTCTCGCGCCCGCTCTACGACTTCCGCGGCCTCCGCGCGTTTCGTGAGCGTCTGCATCCCCAGTCCTGGCAGCGCGTCTGGCTCGAGTACCCTCGCCGCCAGTCGCGTGTCCTCACCGTCCTCGACGTGCTGCGCGCCTTTTCGGGGGGCTCGCTGGTCCGCTTCGGGGCCCGCTCGCTCGCGCGCCACCCGAGCGGCTCGCCCTGGCTGCTCGCGCTCTCGCTCCTTCCATGGACGGTCGTACTCGCGAGCCTCGCGCTCTGCGGAGAGATTGCTTCGCAGCGCTGGCTTGGATTCTCCCGCGCGAGCCTGGCCGGGTGGGTGCTCACCGACGCGGCCCTGGCCGCCTGGTTGTTCCAGGTGGCCAGGCGCCCACGACTCGGCCCGCTGCTCGTGGCCACCGCCCTGTGCGCCCTCGACGCCGTCGGCTCGGCGCTGCACCTGGTGCAAGCAGGGCTCGGCGGCTCGGCACTCCCGGCGGCCCTGCGCCTGGTCTCGGCTCTGGGGCCCGCGATCGCAGCGATCACACTGGGGGTGGCTGCATCGCGGGTTGGTGCGCGCTCCCGGGCACGCCCATCGACTCCTCCAGCGGCAGGGTGACGTGAAAGGTGCTGCCTTGGCCCGGCTCGCTCTGGACCCAGATCCGCCCGGCGTGCGCCTCCACGATCCCGCGTGCGATGTGGAGGCCGAGGCCAGTGCCCTTCTGCAGGCCGCCCACGTCGCCGTGCCAGAAGCGCTCGAACAGGCGCGGCAGGTCCTCCTTGTCGATGCCGGGGCCGCGGTCCTCGACGGACAGGCGAACCTCTGCGCCCTCGACCCGAGTGGCCGAGAGCCGGACCAGGCCTCCGCTCGGCTGCACCTTGATGGCGTTGCCGACCAGGTTCGCGAGGACCTGCAGGATGCGCTCTCGATCGGCGTGCGCCATGATCGAGGTCGGCACGGCGGCGACCTCGATCTGGACCTTGCTGCGCTCGGCGCTGGGCGCGAAGAGCTCGGCCGTCTCCTCGAGCAATCGAGCGACCTGGCAGGGCCCCCGGCGCAGTGACAGCACGCCGGAGTCGAGGCTGGCCCCGTCGAGGAGGCTCTCGCACAGGAGCGACATCCTCTGCACCACGTCGCAGATGGTCCTGGCCTGCACCTCGACGACCGCAGCATCCCTTCGGCTCATCAGCAGGCTCGCGCGCAGGCCGATCGACGAGAGGGGGGCGCGCAGGTCGTGGGCAACGATCCCGAGGAGCTCGTCACGCGCGCAGATGGCACGCTGGGCTCGAGCGAACGCCTCCTGCTCGCGCCGGTAGAGGAGCCCGACCTGGCGGGCCGAGAGCCAGCCGAGCAACAACGCGAGAAGGCCGCCGCCGCCCACCGTGCCTGTGGCGAACGCGATCGTCCGCAGCGTCCGCGCGCGCGCTTCGGCCGATGCCCGGGACAGTCGCTGCTCCCGGGACGCTACGAACGCCTCGAGCGCCCTTCGCAACACCAGGCGCTTCGGCACGAGGTCCAGCTCGAACTTCCGGGCGACGTCGTCCTCCGACGCCCCGTTGGCGCGCGCGGAGATGAGCACCTGCAGGCCCGCCTCGTGGTCCGCGATCGCGCGCTCCACGGCCGCACCATCCGCGCCGAGGCGGCGGCCTTGCAGCAGCCGGTGCACCTCGGCGGTGTCCTCGCGCAGTCGCTCGAGCCGATCGGATGAGACGGCGAGCAGGTACCCCCGGCCGCTCGCCACGGCCGCCTCGACGTCGGCCCGGAGCTCGGCGGCGGCCACGAGCTCACCGTGGTGACGCTCGCTTGCGATCCGGCGCGCCTCCGCGGCCCGCACGAGCCACAGCATCCCGGCCCCGGCGCCGCCCATCACCACCACGATCACGACCAGGAAGGCGACGCCCACGCGCCGCGAGAAGCCCTCGTGGTTCATCTCCCCTCCCAGACCGATCATGCCGCGGGGCCGCCCAGACGCTCGACCAGGACGGAGCAGCACGCTCCGCGCAGCACCGTCTCGGCGGTGTTGCCGAGAAGGAGACGCCGCAGACCCCGTCGCCCCACCGTGCCGACCACGACGAGCTCCGCTGGCAGCTCCGCGGCGAGGCGAGCGATGGCCGGGGCCGGCGGGCCGAAGCGAACGACCGTCGCCCCGCTCGCGCCGACGGCCGAGAGCGCCGCGCGGACACGGGCGCGGCCCTGTCGCTCGAGTGATTCGCGAGCGCCGGGCGCCGCCTCCGTGTAGGCGATGGCGCCGCCGGCGATCTCGCCAGGACCCCAGGACGCCGGCTCCTCGAGGCAGTGGAGCACCGTCAGCCGAGCCCCTGCGTGCCGCGCGACCTCGGCCGCGGTGCAGATGGCAGGAAACGAGGGGTCCGAGAGGTCCGTGGCCGCGAGCACGTGGCCCGTGCGAGGCCCCTGTCGAGCCACGAGGAGCGCGGAGCGCCCGTGGCGGATCACCTCCGCGTCGGCACCACCCCGGAGCCGCGCGGCCACTCCTTCAGGTGCCCGGGCGCTGACGACGACCAGATCCGCCCCATACGCGCGCGATGCCTCGGCCACGGGCCAGCGCTGGTGGGCTGGCAGCGCACCGACCTCGAAGTCCTCGACGGCGCGGCCCGTGATCTCGCGGATCCGCGCGGTCACCGCTCGACGGGCCTCCACGCCTCGCCCCGCACCGTCGGAGGCGACCGCCAGCCGCGCACCGATCATCTCTGCGAACCACGCCGCCTGCCGGACGCTCTCCTCGGCCTCCGAACCGCCCTCCCACACGACGAGGACCCGCCGCTGCATGGCGATGTATTTTGACATCAAATCGATGCGAGACAAGTGCTTTGACTTCAAAGTAGTAGTAGCTATTCTCAGTTGGTGTTCGGCGCCTTCGTCGAGTCGGTGCTGCTGCTTCTCGTCCTGCTCAACCCGTTCCTGCTGGCGGTCTACCTGGTCGAGCTCTTTCGCTCGCTCGAGCTCGGTACGTTCGTGCGTGTCCTCGTCCGTGCCGCGCTCATCGCCTCGAGCATCTTCGGGATCTTCGCGCTGGCCGGCGACGCCGTGTTCTCGAGGCTCCTGCAGGCTCGGTTTGCGTCCTTTCAGGTATTCGGCGGAATCATCTTCCTCCTCGTCGGGATCCGCTTCGTCCTCACGGGGACTGCGACGATCGAGGCGCTGCGCGGCAAGCCGGAGCACGTTGCTGGAGCGATCGCGATGCCGTTCATGGTGGGCCCGGGCACGGTGGGTGCGAGCGTCATGGCCGGAGGCCGTCTGGCACCTTTGACCGCGGTCGCCGCCGTGGTGATCGCGGTGGTGCTCTCCATGCTGACGCTGGTAGGGCTCAAGGTCGTCTTCGATCGCATGCGCGGCCGGAGCGATGCGCTCGTGCAGCGGTACGTCGAGGTGGTCGGCCGGGTCAGCGCGCTCGTGGTGGGGACGTTCGCCGTCGAGATGATCATGCGCGGCCTCGGCGGGTGGATCCCGGCCATCCGCTGACCCCGGATCAGAGGTCGTGGACCTCGACCGTGTCGGCGAGGGTGCAAGCCTCCGTGATCCGAATGATGGAGGTCCACAGCGGGCCACAGACATCGGAGAGCGTGCGCACGGAGGGCTCCAGGAACAGGCCTCCGCCGAGTCGAGTGGCGTGCTCCCGGCTCGTGCCGCGCCCAGGAGCGAGCGCCGCGAGCGTCAGGTCGCTTACCGCGAAGCGTTCCCGTGGCAGGTCGCCGAGGGAGGCCTGCGCCCGCGCGACGTCCGCGCGGAGGGCGCTGGCAGAAACGCGGACGGTGCCGCCGCCGAGTGCTGCCGCGATGTCGTGCAAGGCCCGGAAGGCGCCGGAGCGATGCCCCTCTTCGAGGTGGTGCAGGACGTTGTCCCGCAGGATCGCATACGCGTCCCATCGCAGCTCGAACGAGCCTCGAGGGCCGACGAAGAGCAGGCTCAACGTGGCCCTCGGGGCGCGGCGCGAGAAATCCCACAGCCGCCCCTTCTCACCTCGGCATCCTCGTGCTGGTGGACGGCATGTGCTTGCTACTCAAAGCATATCCGAGTTCAAGTGTCGACGCAGCTGTGATGTCGGGCTATCTACGAGGGCATGGACTCCTCGCCGTGGCGGCTCCTCGATACCCCGCTGTTCGTGATCGGCGGCGCGACGCTGACGCCCGGCAAGCTGGCGCTGGGTTGCGGGCTCCTCGCAACGCTCTGGGCTGCGACGCGTGCCGCAGAGCGGCTGCTCACCCGCCGCGCGCGGATCGGCGGGAAGGTCGATCCCGGCGTGCTCGCAGCGATGACGACGATCGGCCGCTACGTGGTGCTCGCCGTGGGGACGCTTGCGGTCTTCCAGACCCTCGGCATCGACCTCAGCTCCGTGATGGTCGTCGCAGGGACGCTCGGAATCGGCGTGGGGCTGGCGCTCCAGCCCCTGCTGTCGAACTTCGTGGGCGGACTCGTGCTCTTGCTCGACCGGTCGATCAAGGTCGGAGACCGGGTCGAGATCGGCGGGCTCCTCGGCGACGTGCAGCACATCTCGGCACGGGCGACGACGATCCTCACGTTCGACAACATCAGCGTCATCGTTCCGAACGCGGAGCTGATCTCATCGCGGATCGTGAACTGGAGCCACGCCGACCGTCGCGTTCGCTATCGCGTGCCGGTCGGCGTCGCGTACGGCTCCGATCCGGAGCGGGTGCGCGCCGTCCTGCTCGACGTGGCGCGAACCCACCCGGGCGTGCTCGCCGATCCGCCGCCGGACGTGATCCTGGACTCTTTCGGGGACAGCGCGCTCCTCTTCGAGCTGCGCGTGTGGACCGACGACTGCCAGCGCCTGCCCGCCCAGTTCCGGAGCGATCTCAACTTCAGGGTTCTTCCGGCCTTCGAGGCGCACGGCATCGAGATCCCGTTTCCCCAGCGGGTCGTTCACCTGCGTGACGAGCGAAAGGGGACAGCGTGACCCCCGCGCTGTCCAAGGAGCTGGCGTACGTGGGCCTGCTCTTCGGCCTCTTCGTCGTGCCCCGGATCCTGCAACGATGGCGCATCCCCGCGGCGGTCACGAGCCTCGTGCTCGGCGCCTTGGCAGGGCCCGGATTCGGGCTGTTCGCCCACGACTCGACCATCGGGCTGCTCTCGACGCTGGGCATCGTCTCGTTGTTCCTCTTCGCCGGGCTGGACGTGGAGGTCGCCGACCTGCGACGCGAAGCGCTGGTCCTCGGCGAGCACCTCGTGGTGCGGGTGCTGGCCCTTGCCGGAGGCGGCTGGCTCGCATACCGCACCCTCGACCTGGATGTGAGGAGCGCGGTCCTGGTCGCGCTCGCGCTCCTGACGCCCTCGACCGGCTTCATCCTCGACTCGCTGCCGGCGCTGGGCCTCGAAGCGCGGACAGCCTTCTGGGTACGCACGAAGGCGATTGCGACCGAGCTCGTGGCGCTCGGCGCGCTGTTCTTCACACTGCAGTCGGCGAGCGTGGGTCACCTGGCCGTCTCCTCCGGGGCGTTGCTCGCGATGATCGTGGTGCTGCCTCTGGTATTCCGAGGCTTCGCGCGGTTCATCGTGCCCCACGCGCCGCGCACGGAGTTCGCGTTCCTGCTCATGACCGCGGTGGTGTGCGCGTTCGCCACCCGGCAGCTCGGCGTGTACTACCTCGTCGGCGCCTTCATCGTGGGCGTGGTCGCGCAGCGAGTCCGCGAGCGCCTCCCCGCGATGGCCTCCGAGCGCATGCTCCATGCGGTGGAGGCATTCTCGTCGATCTTCGTGCCCTTCTACTTCTTCCATGCCGGCCTCGAGCTGCGGCGCGAGGACTTCTCGCTGCACGCGTTGCTCGTCGGTCTGGCGTTTCTGGCCGTGGCCGTGCCCTTGCGGCTCGGCCTCATCTCCGCGCATCGTCGGTTGCGACTCGGTGAGGGACTCCGGTCGAGCCTGCGCGTGGGCATCCCGCTCTTGCCCACCCTGGTGTTCACGCTGGTGGTCGCGCAGATCCTGCGAGACCGCTTCGGGGCTTCGCCCGCCGTCTTCGGAGGCCTCGTGATCTACGCGCTGGGCAGCACAGTGCTGCCGTCGATCTTGATGCGAACGCCCGCGCAGGACTTCGACGCGCCGCGCCTGCCGCCACTCGAGGGCGCAGCGTTCGTAGTCGCGCCGCACGAGGGGCCGGGCGGCGGACCGGGCGGCGGACCGGGCGACGGCGACTGATCCTGGTGGTCACTCCGGCGCTAGGGCGGCTGCGATCGCGCCCAGCACCTCGCGCGCGGCTGCGATCTTCGCGTCCGGCAGTCGCGACAGCACCGATCTGACGGTCGCCTCGATGGTGCCCGCCGTCACCTCATCGAGCTCCTTGCCCTTGGCGCTCAGGCGGAGCACGGCTCGGCGCGCGTCGCCGCGGGCGCTGGCGCGCAGGATCAGGCCGGCTTCGTGAAGACGCTGGAGGATTCCGGTCATCGTGCTCGGGTGCAGGTGGAGCGCAGACGAGAGCTCGGTCGCGGTGATGTCGGGGTGTCGGCCGAGGACGCGAAGCACGAGTCGCTGGGGCCCGGTGATGCCGATCCGGTTCCGCATGAGCTTCGAGCGCGACCTCAGTCCGTGCTCGAGCTCCCAGAGGAGCCTGAGGAAGTCCAGGGTGTCTCCCATGTCGAGCGCGCCGATCACGAGCTCAGGGTTGCGTGGTCTCATTCGCAGGCGTCCACCTTGATGTGGGCTCCGAGCATCGCACATCGCGCGCCGCGAAGTGCCACGGCTTGAAACGCGCACCGCCTTGGTGCATTCTGACGAAATGCTTGGTGATCAAAGTAGTTCCAGGGTGCACGTGGATTCGGAGCTCGAAGCCCGCGTCCGGCTCCCCGATCTCGACAGCGAGCCCTCGCAGGACAAGGAGTGGTGCGAGGTCCTCGAGGACGGCGCATGGAAGCGGATTCGCTTCCATGACTACGCGAGCATCTTCGCGCGGCAGGGGCTCTACGAGCACCTCTTCTACCGCCTCCTCGGTTGCACCTCGCCCGTGCGCGTGGCCAGCATGCTGGCGGAGGTGCGCCGCGAGACGGTGCCCTCCGGGCGTCACCTGCGGGTCCTCGACCTCGGCGCCGGCAACGGCATGATGGGGGCCGAGCTCCGCCGGATCGGGGCGAAGGAGGTCGTGGCCCTCGACATCCTCCCGGAGGCGCGAGCCGCTGCCAGCCGGGACCGGCCCGAGGTCTACGACGACTATCTGGTCGCAGATCTCTGCCGGCCCGATGCCAGGACGTGCGCGCGGATCGAGGGGCTCGCGCCGAACTGCCTGACCTCCGTGGCTGCGATGGGCTTCGGAGACCTGCCTGCGCGAGCCTTCTTCAACGCACTGGGATTCCTGCCGAAGGGCAGCCTCATCGCCTTCAACATCAAGTCCGACTTCCTGCACAACCGCTACCCGTACGGCTACGCCGAGCTCATCCGGAGAATGCTGGCAGGCAACGTCATCGATCTCGAGGCCATGCGGCGCTACCGACACCGCCGATCGCTGACGGGCACCCCCCTCTACTACACCGCCATCGTGGCGACCAAGCTCGCCGACGTGCCCGAGACGATGCTCGTCGATGATCCGTGATCGGCGCGGGAACGCGGTCGACCGCGCTTGGGTTTCAGCGCCAGGTGGTGTGATGTCAGATCAGTCGCGGGGAAACGTGTCGCGGGAGGTTGCGATGCGCAGGCTGTCCGGATGGCTTCTGGTCGTGTTCGCGAGCACGGGGTGCGGGGTCAAGAAGGAGGTCTATGAACAGGAGCGCGCTCGCAACCAGGCGCTCCTCGCGCAGAAGCAGTCCCTCGAGGACAAGCTTCGTGCTGCGGAGGACAAGGCCAAGGGCGACGCCAAGCGGCTGACGGACCTGGAGTCGCAGCTGCTGGCGCTGGGGCAGGACCTCAGCAAGTCGAAGGAGGGCTCGGCGGCGGTGCTGGCCGAGCTCGAGGCGGCCCGAAAGCGCGCGGCCGAGGCGGCCGAACGCGTCGCGCAGTTCCGTGCCCTGGTGGCGCGCTTCCAGAAGATGATCAACGACGGCAAGCTCGAGGTGCAGGTCCGTAACGGACGGATGCTGGGCAAGCTGCGAGATGACATCCTGTTCGATCCCGGCAAGGTGGACGTCAAGCCCGCCGGCCAGGATGCCCTGGCGCAGGTCGCCCGGATCCTGAAGGACGTTCCCGACCGCGATTTCCAGGTGGCCGGCCACACCGACAACGTCCCCCTCAAGGGGCGGCGTTATCGCTCGAACTGGCAGCTTTCCACCGAACGGGCCTTGCAGGTGGCGCGCATCCTCCGCGAGGCGGGCATGCCGCCGAACCATCTGTCAGCGGCGGGTTACGCCGACACCGTGCCCGTCGGGGACAACGCGACGGAGGAAGGCCGCAGGAAGAACCGGCGGATCGAGATCGTCCTCGAGCCCAACATCAACGAGCTGCCAAGTTTGGGGGACGTCGGCAAGTCCGGGGGTTGACCAACCCCCGTGACCTGGATGGGTGTCCAGGGGCGCCCGTTGCGCGCGCCCTGCCTTCAGGGACGACCAGGCGAGATCGGCGTTCCTGCGGGACGCCGGGGCTCTCGGCCTGGAGCACCGATTTCCTTTCCAAGCTTCACCACGTCTTGCCACAGGTGCGGCACGCCGATCTGGCGCGGCACCGTGACGCCGGCGAGCGAGATCACGAGGTCGCAGTGCACCGTGGACGGAACGTCCGCGAGGCAGAGGTTCCAGTCGAGGATCTGGACCACGATGCCGGTGCTCACGTGACCGACCGCGGGTCGCCTTGGCGGCTGCGTCGGCGGGGCCCACGCTGGCAGCACGATCAGCGCGAAGACGGCCGTTGCGTTCACGAGACTCATCTCCCTTGCCCGCCACGAAGATGCCAGGGACGCGGATCATCCTGCGCGGGGAACGGATGATGCCCTGAGAACCAGCACGACGGGTCTCCAGCGTCGTGGCGACATGCGCCGCTGCATCGATCGCAACGAGGCGTCCGCGCCCCTGGCAAAGAAAAGGTGGCGATGCCTCGTCCTCGACGAGGATCGCTCGAAAGTAGTTTGAATAGAAAACATATGAGCGACGCCCTGTCAAGACCCGGTGCGATCGCAGCGCGGCGACCCGCGAGCGCTTGCTCCAGGCCTGGCGGCGGCTGACCGAGCTGCTCGCCCTGGGGAGCGCCGACATCGAGCTCACCGGACGCCGGGTCCGGATTCACATCCCCGAGTGTGCGCTGACGGACGCCCGGCTACACGACCTCACGCAGGTGGGCAGAGACGTGGTCGGCCAGCTCGCCGCATTGCTCGAGGACTCGGCGTTCACGAGGCATCCACGACGGTGCGCCGCGTCGCCGCGCCGGTGCGCCCGCGCGTCGAGCTCCGGTCGCCGACCCAACGCCGCCACGAGCTGCCGACCGGCGGGGACAGAGGTCCTGATCGAGCTCGCCGTGCCGGCGGCACTGCTGGCCGGACCCGGCCCCGCAAGCCATCACCACACGGTGTGGAACGGCGGCTGCCCGCCCCGCTAGCTTTGGCGGATGGTCTGGATGCCCGATTGGTTCGGGTTCCGGGTGGCCTGCAGATACGCGCGGGCCACGTCGGCCTCGTCGAGAAACCCCTCGATCCGGCCGATCTCATCGACCACCAGGAGCTCGCGCAGGTGGCTGTCGAGGAGGAGCTTGCTGGCCGTGCGCAGGTCGTCGCTCGCCCGCACGATGACCGGTCGCTGCATGGCATCCGAGGCAATGATGGAGGCCTCCTGGCCCTCGGGCGTCGCCAGCGCGCGGGCGACTTCGGACGGGACGATGCCCAGCAGCCGTCCGTGCTCGTCCAGGACGGGGAAGGTGTCTTGCCAGGCGCTGCCGGACATGCGGCGGAGCATCTCGGTCGTCGGGGTTCCCGGCTCGAGCGTGGCATACGGCTTGCCAGTCGTCATGACGTCGCGCACGTGGAGCGTCGTGAGCACGTCGCCGCGAGCCGGTTCGCGATGGGCTGGGGAGTCCCGGCGCGTCGGCACCTGGGCGTGGTAGAGGTAGCGGCCGCGAAGCAGCACGAACGAAACGCCGACGGACAGCATGAGCGGCACCAAGAGGTCGTAGTTCCCGGCGAGCTCGCAGACGATCACGAGCGCGGCCAAGGGCACATGCGCCACGCCACCATAGAAGGTCGCCATCCCCACGAGCGCAAAGGCGCCCGGATCGACACCCGCCGAGGGTGCAACGAGCTGCACGGCGCGACCGAAGGCGCCTCCGAGCAAGGCCCCGAGCGCGAGCGACGGCGCGAAGTCTCCGGCGCTGCCACCCGAGCCGATGGTCAGCGCCGAGGCGATGAGCTTGCCCAAGCACAGGAGCAACAGCAACTCCACACCCCGCCAGCCACCTGGGAGCCAGGTCGCGCCCGTGATGGCCAGTTGCGCCGCGCCATGACTGCCCCCGAGGATGCCGAGCCCCTGCCCCTGGGCGTCGATGCGCGCACCGACCAGCCACAGCGCCGGCGTGATCACGACGCCGAGGGCGAGACCACCCAGCGCCGGGCGCGCCCAGGCGGGCACGGGCATGCGATCGGACCAGGCCTTCACCTTGCGGAGCGCGAAGAGAAACGCATTCGCCAGGACGCATACCAGGAGCGCCAGCAGAGCGTAGAGCGGCAGCTGCGAGGGCACGAACGGGTAGCGCGGTGCATGCGCGAACAGGATCGACTCCCCGGAAACCGAGATGACGACCGAGTACGCCATGACGCTCGCGAGCACGGCAGGCACCAGCGCATCGGTCTCGAAGTCGTCGCGATATAGCACCTCGACTGCAAGCAGCGCCGCGCCGAGCGGGGTCTTGAAGACTGCCGAGATGCCGGCCGCGACACCGGCCACGAGCAGGATGCGCCGCTCGCGGGGGCTCACCGACAGCATTCTCGCGACCGCGGAGCCGAGCGCGCCGCCGATCTGCATGGTCGGCCCCTCGCGGCCGCCCGCGCCGCCGGTGCCGAGGGTGAGGATGGACGCCAGCGCCTTGACCCAGATGACGCGGCGCCGGACCACGCCGGCCTCGTGGTGATAGGCGCGGATCATGGCGTCACCGCCACCACCGCGGGTCTCCGGAACGAGCTGTGTCAGCAGGCCCGAGCCAAGGGCCCCCACCGCCGGCAGCAGCACCAGCACCCAGGGACGGAACGAGCCCGTGTGGATGCCGCCAAGAAGCGCCTCGCCCTGGGCGCGGAGCGGCACGTAACCCGCGAGCATCTGCAGGCAGAGGCGCTCGACGAGCTCGAGGCCGCCAAGGAACAGGACCGCCACGATCCCAGCTGCCACGCCGACCAGCGCCGAGTGCAGGAGCACCTTGCCGAGGTCCTCGAAGCTGCCCGGGACGGCCTCGGCCATGACCGATCGCAGGAGGCCCCGGCCGCGCTCGAGGCCCGCCCCGGGAAGCGGACCGAGCGCGCGTCTCCAGCCCTGGAAGAGGGCGCTCGGGCGCGACGGTGGTTCAGGCGCTTCTGGATCGGGCATCGCAAGCTGCGCAGGCTAGTTTGTGCTCATAGCATCTCGCACCGGCGCCCCTGCCGCAACCGCGGGTGGCGCAGGGCAGGTCGGGCGAGGCGCTAGCCAGACCGTGTTCGGTTCTTGTCGATGATGGCGAAGATGATGAGGACGAAGGCGGCCAGGCGAACCAGGTAGACGTGAGGGCGGCCTTCCATGTCGGGCACGAATGCGAGCACGATCCAGTTCAGGGAGAGGATCCAGAACGCTCCTGTGAACAGAAGGAAGAATCGGTCCCGCGAGGCCTTCCACGAGCGCAGGAAGAACAGGCCTGCCACCCAGCATCCCAGCGCGAGGGCGCCCCAGAGGAAGTGATTGACGAGGGTGGGTCCCATCACCTGCTCTCCCAGACGAGCCCGATGAGGAGCAGCATCACGGCCGCGAGCGCCGTCGCACCCCGCGCCACAGAGAGGTCGATCGTCGGCACGAGCACGAGGTCCACGAAGAGCAAGACGTTGTTCAGGGCGAGCCCCAGGAAGCAGAGGCTGCTCCAGAGCAGGAGCCTCGTCCGCGTTCGCCGGTAGCTGCGAATGAGCAAGATCGCGCACGCGGCGCTCGTCAGGGCACAAAGAAGGTAGACCGCCTCAGCCATCCTTGTCCCCCTTTCCGCGATCTCGCCTCAGCCTGAAGGCATCCGAGAAGGCCTTCAAGGTGGAGTGCTGGATTCGACTCATCGCATTCCGGCTCAAGACGAGGACGACCTGCAGCCGATCCCTGGCGTAGATTGCAGCGAGGTGATCGACGGCGTTCGCCAGCTCTGCAGTCTGTGCAGCGTATCGAAACGTCGCGCCGTGCCCCGTCTCTTCCCGTGCGAGCAGGCCCTGCTCGGCGAGGTTGGCCAGCGCTGGCAGGACGGCCGCCACGTCGAGGTGCAACTCCTCGGCGATCGTCACGGCGAGCCACGCGTGGTGTGCCTCCCGGTGAAGCAGGAGGAGGACCTCCAGCTCCTCGAAGGAGTGCACGCTCGCCCGGAGGAGCTCCTTGACGTCGTCCGGGATGGCGCGCTCGCTCACTCGATTGCCCCGCCTGAAGCCCTGTCTATCGCACCACGATGTCGTAGTCGATGTTGATCGGCTGGGCGCCCCGCAGGACCGCCAGGTTCAGGTGCGAGGCCGATCGGAGCTTCGAGTACACATCGAGGGCGCGGTCGGGGCTCGTCATCTCGTGGCCGTTGATGGCGCGCACGACGTCACCGTTCTGGAGCCCGATGCGCGCGTAAAAGGTGTTGGGTCTGATGGCGACGAAGCGGAAACCGGTCGCCCGGCCGTTGGCCGATGCGGGGATGATGCGCGCCGTACGGGCGAGGCCGTTCATGTCGCCGAGGAGCTTGTCGAGGAGCGATCGCTGGATCGTGTAGCGGCCGTTCGCCAGCCGACGGATGCCGGTGTCGAGGTCCCGATCAGCCGGGGCAGCGGGGATCGGCGTGGCCTGCGTCGCCGCTCCTCGTGCCGCTTCCGGCAGGTCCAGGTAGGTGAGGCGCCCGTCTTCCTTGCGCAGGTAGACACGCCGCTCCTCGACATGGTCGCCCCGCACGCCCCAGCGCAGCAGCGCGCCGGCGCGGTAAGCGCCGGTCCTGCGCGTGTCGCCGTCACGAAGGATCGCCAGGGACATCGTGGTGTCCTCGGTCGCCAGCGTGGCGATGAGCGAAACCGGAAGGTCCGTCTTGGTCGGTGCGTCGTCCTCGGTGGTGGCCGCGGCCGCCGGAACCTCGACGAGCGGTGGGCAGGTCGAGCAGAAGAGGTTCCTCCGCAGGACGGCCGCCGCGTCCTTCGACCGCGCAATCCCCCCAGTGGGTGGGTCACCGGTGCGAACACGCCTGGCCGGCGAGGGCTGCGTCAGCAGGTATCGCGCCTCGATCCAGCGCGCCGCGCCGCGGCCGAGGAGCGCAGACACCACGGCGAGCGTCAGGGCTCGCGCCAGCCAGAAGTGCCGGTCGAGCGTACGGAGCGCGACCTCGAGCGGGATCGCGTGTCGGTCACGCTGTCCACGAGCCACGGTCCATCGTAGCGCGGAAATGGTTTGAGATCAAAGCAGACAGCATCGTCCCTTCCACGTGCTTTGAATACCAAGTAAGATTCCGCGGTGCGGGCGGCCAGCCTCTGCTTCCTGTGGTGGGTGCTCGCGTCTGGCTGCGATCGTGACCGGACCGCTGCGCGCGATGACCCTGCTCGATTCGTCAGGGTGGGCACAGGCGCGGGGAGGCCCCGCTTCGTGGTTGGCACGGAGACCTTCTCCTTCGTTGCCGCGAACGCCTACTACCTCCAGGAGGAGGGCACCCGGGCGCAGGGCGATCTCCAGGCGCTGGCCTACCGGAGCACGTCGGTCGCCGAGACGTTCGCCAAACTGTCGGCCCTGGGCGTGCGGGCAGTGCGCTGCCCCGCCTTCAACGATGGGACTGGAAGGGTGGGCACGATCCAGCGCGCGCCGCTCGAGTACGACGAGACCGGCCTGCGGGGCCTCGACCTCGTCGTCGCGCGGGCGCGTGAGTATCACGTGCGACTCATCCTG
Source organism: uncultured Myxococcales bacterium (assembly GCA_964593795.1). Classification (GTDB taxonomy): domain Bacteria; phylum Myxococcota_A; class Polyangia; order JAHFDS01; family JAHFDS01; genus JAHFDS01. Next base: position 31,323 of record CAZQJC010000164.1, read on the forward strand.
CCGCTCGTCAACTACTGGGACGACTATGGCGGCGTGCGGCAGTACGTGCGCTGGCACGGCTATCCGGATGCGCGCACCGGGGACGCCCGCTTCTTCACGGAGCGACCCATCGTCGAACACTTCAAGGCGCACCTCGAGCGGGTGATCGGGCGCGTCAACACGCTGACCGGCGTCGGGTACTGGGAGGACCCGACGATCATGGCCTGGGAGCTGATCAACGAGCCTCGCGGCCTCGGGCTCGATCATGGCGGCAACGATTTGCGGGCGTGGATCGATGAGGTGGCGCACCACGTGCGCGAGCTGGCGCCCGAGCAGCTCGTGGGGACAGGTGAGGAGGGATTCGACGTCGAGCGCGGCGGTTACGACGAGGTCTTCTGGAGTCGCGCCGGGGCAAGCTGGATGGCGCAGCAGGGCCAGAGCTTCACGCTCGATACTGCATCTCCCTACGTCGACTTCGCGAGCGTTCACCTCTACCCCGAGGGGTACGGGTGGCCCGCCGGTGCGGTCGAAGAGGCGGGAAGCCGATGGATTGCGGAGCACAGCGCCATCGCCGCGAGCCTGGGCAAGCCTCTCCTGGTCGGCGAGTTCGGACTTGCGAACGACGGTTCGCCTCGCGCCCCGCGAGCCACGCTGCCCCTGGAAGCACGGCGCAGGATCTACGAGCGCTGGCTCTCGGTCGGAGCACGAGTCGCGGGTGGCATGGCACCCTGGCTGTTCGCCTATGACAGGCGCCCGGACTCCGACCCGTACACCTGGTACTTCCGGGACGGCACGGCGCCCTCTGACCCGCGCAACCGCTATGCGGACCTCGTGGTTGCGGCTGCCATGACCGCGAACAGACGCCGGTGATGCCACAAGTGGTCGAGCCGCCTTCGGTCGACGAGGTCGCTCTCCGTCCGGCTCCGCGAGGGTCGTGCCCGTTGCCAGTCTCTCACCCTCCGGCCTACGATTCTGCTTGGGAGGAGGGGACCTAGCGTGGGCGATGGGCTGTCCGCAGAGACGCGCTATGCGCGAAGCGGTGACGTCCATGTTGCCTACCAGGTACATGGCACGGGCCCGATCGATCTCCTGCTCGTGCCTGGGTTCGTCTCGCAGGTCGAGGCGTGGTCGGAGGAGCCGGAGGGTGCCCGGTTTCTGCGTGGACTCGCGGCGTTCTCGCGGCTGATCCTCTTCGACAAGCGCGGGACCGGCCTCTCGGACCGGGTCCCGGAGACCGCCCTGCCCACGCTCGAGCAGCGAGTCGACGACGTGCGGGCCGTGCTCGACGAGATCGGATCGGAGCGAGCCGCCATCCTCGGCTTCTCCGAGGGAGCCGCGATGAGCGTGTTCTTTGCCGCCGCTCATCCAGGTCGCGTGCACGCGCTCGTCCTCTGCGGTGGCTGCGCGGCGTATCCCTGGGGTCGTCAGCTCAGCCGGGCGTCGTTCCTCGACGGGTTCCAGCGAGGGATCGAGCGCGGCTGGGGGCGCGGCTCCATCGCGCCCATGTTCGCCCCGAGCGCCGTCGGCGACGCGCGCCTCGAGCGCTGGATGGCTCGCTGGGAGCGGCTCTCGGCGAGCCCGGGCGCGGCGATGGCGCTCGTCCGGATGCTCTGTGAGATCGACGTTCGCGACATCCTGCCGACCGTGCGCGTACCGACGCTGGTGCTGCAGCGGACCGGCGATCTGGTGACGCCCCTCAGCGCCGGGCGCTACCTGGCTCACGCGATACCCGGCGCCGTCTTTCGGGAGCACCCCGGCAACGATCACCTGCCGTTCTTCGGCGACAGCGATGCCCTCGTCGCGGACATCGAGGAGTTCCTGACCGGGGCGCGCACGGAACGCGACCCGGATCACGCGCTGGCTGCCATCTTGTTCACCGACATCGTCGGATCGACGGAGCAAGCCGTACGCGCGGGGGATCGGCGCTGGCGTGTTCTCCTCGACGAGCACGACAAGGTCGCGCTCCGCGAGATCGATCGCCAGCGTGGCCGCGTGGTGAAGTCGACGGGAGACGGCGTGCTGGCGATCTTCGACGGACCGGTTCGCGCTGTCCGCGCGGCGTTCGCCCTTCGGGACGCGCTCGAGCCTCTGGGCATCTCCATACGCGCCGGGTTGCACGTGGGTGAAGTTCAGCTGCGCGGCAGTGATGTGGGGGGTGTGGCGGTGCACGCGGCGGCTCGAATCCTCGCGTCCGCGGCGCCGAGCGAGCTGCTGGTGTCGGGCACGGTGCGGGATCTCGTGGGTGGCGCCGGCATTGGCCTCGAGGATCGCGGCATCCACACGCTCAAGGGCGTGCCCGGCGAGTGGCGCCTCTTCGCCGCCGTACACGCATGAGGCTCGACGATCTCGTGGGTGTGATTCGCCAACTGAACCAGGGGGGTTGTTCGCCTTCCGAGCCCGGGAGGACTTGCGCTGCTGCTCGTCCATGGGGTGCAAGGTCGCCCAGCTGAGCGCCGAGGGCATGAGGTGCTGGCGGCCGCTTCGATCGTCGATGCGAGACGGTGGGCTCGCATAGAGGGCCCACCGCAGTCGGGATCCGGCGGAGGTCGCGCATCGTCGAAGGTGGAGTGGCCCTCCAAGACGCCCGTGATCAAGTTGTCGCCATGACGCCGGCCGAGCCGCGGCACGCGATGCCGACCCCAGGCCCTCGCTGGCATCGGCGCGCTGCCAAGGCGGCGCTCGTCCAGGAGTTCCTCCGCGAGCCCGAGCACCAAGGTCTGAGCGACAGAACGATTGCGCGGCGGTGCGGCGTCAGCCATCAGCTGGTCGCGAGGGTGCGATGCGAGGGTGCCGCCGAGTCTGCCGCAGGGCCCGTGCGGCTCGTTCAGCGAGGCAGCACCACGTACGCGATGCGTGTGCAGCCCATCAACGCCGCGCGCACCGCAGCACGCGCGAGGGAGCGGGAGCTCGCCGTCGCTCAGGCGAGTGCGGAGGCCCAGCGCGTGGCCACCGCGCACCGTCGCGCGGAAGTCGCCGAGGCGCTCGAGCGTTTCCGCCAGCGTCTGGCCGCCCTCGGCACCGCAACACCGGCTGGCCTCGCGTACCTGGCGGCCCAACAGCGAACCCGGTGGCTCGAGCTCGGTGAGCACGATGCGCGCCTCCGCCGCGCCGCCGAGGCCCTGGTCCGCGGCGACGTGGGCGCAGGTCCCGCATTCGAGAGCGCCCAGGTCGCGTACGAGTACGCCTGGCGCGCAGCCCTCGTCGTGCTCCTGAGCCACCGACCGCGGGCGACGGCACCCGATCGCTGCTCGCGCTGCGGCGTGGCGGGCGCCTACGGCTGCATGCCGAACGGCAACGGCGTGGCGTGCGCCAGTTGTCGCGGCGTGGCCTGGTAGGAGGGGATCGATGCCGAGACTCATCCCGCACCGCGAGATCGAGCAGATGGTGGCCATGTTCCACGCTGGCCTCTACGCCGAGGACATCGCCGACGCGTTCCACCTCAGCACGCGGGCCGTGTACGACCGGCTGGCGAAGCGCAAGCTTCGCTATCGCCGGGTCGCCAGCAAGGCGCACCGGCTCGGCATGGAGGTCCGACAAGGGCAGATCCACCGGCTACGCGGGCAGGGCTACTCGGTGAGCAAGATGGCCATGTACCTGGGCCTCCGCCCGCGGACGCTGCGCGCCTGGATGGCCAGGCACATGCCGGGCCTGTACGACCAGATGAAGGCAGAGCAGCGGGCGCGGGCAATGGCCCCGCCCAAGGTTGCGTCCACCGCGCCCCGACCGCCTGGAGGAAGCGGACCGGCGCCCCTCACCCGCTGGCGCCGCGCCGCGATCAAGCGCGCCTACCTCGCGGGCGACACGCTGGCCGTCATCGCCGCCAGGTACGGCCACCACGCGACGACCATCTGGCGCCTGCTGCGCAGGCAGCGCGTCCAGCTCCGTACCCGCACCGCACACCTCGCAGCGCATGGGGCGCACCGGGAACCCGCCGGCTGAATCTCACGCCCATCTGGTCGCGAACCGCGCAACGTCCCGGCACGACACGCCAAGTAACAACCCGCCGATCAGCACCGGGGCAGGCGGAGACCCCTGCCGTGGTGGTGGCTCTCGCAGCCACTGCAGGAGTGGTCGCGTCGTGCCCCTCCGAGCTCCCCGGGGATGGCCGCGAGGATTCACGCGAGCACGCCTGGGTGCGGGAGGTTTCCTCTCGCCGCGTCGCATCCAGTGCGAGAAGAAATCGGTGCTTCTGCGGTGCACTCTCCGCGGGGCTCGGCCCGCCCATGCTGGAGTCGTTCATCTGGTCGCGAACCGCCGTGCCCACGCCCTCGCACAGCGTGGCCCCCGACCCGGTTGGCCGCGGAGGTGGCCCCGTGGTCGCTGTGCGTCTGCGTGCCGTCGAGGCGCGCAGGCGCGCGCACGCGTGGCCGCGCGCTGCTTCCCGAGCGTGATCGGAACGCCTGTGATGTGTGAAGGCATCGCCCCGATTCCGGAAGCCCTCCGAGGACTTGCCCGCGGTCGAAACCATCGCAGCCCATCATCCCTTGCGGCTACGGCCTTTGGCGTGCGGCACAGCCCCGCGCTTGGCGGGCGCCGACGGTCGCGGTGCCTCGATCCAGAGGTCGAGGGGGTCGAGCAGCGTGACGATCGGATTGCGGCCCCGCTTGCGGTCGACCGACACGAACCCGGCTTGCTCGAGGGCTGCGAGGCCGCGATACACCGCGAGCCGGTGTATGCCGGAGTCCTCCCAGGACGTCCCCGACAGGCGCACGGTCAACGACCGCTCCATCGCCGCCAGTTGCCAGAGCACGCAGCCCACGAAGGCAGCCTTCCCGGGCAGAGCGCCCGCAGCGAAGAACCACGGCATGGGCATCGGCCCCAGGAAGCGCACGCCGGGCCTGAGCTTCGGTAGCCGCTGGGGCGCTCCACGCCGGGTGCGGGTCGGGGCAAGGCCCTCTGCGGTTCGGGCGACTCCGGGAGCCCGCCTGCGGATGTGGGCTGCGTTCGCGGCGATGTCTTCTGCCGTGATGCGGTTCCGGCGGAGGTCGATCGGGGGCACCGGGAGATCCCTACATAGTAGATAAAGAAGATCCAGAGAATAGATTGTACGGGTGTTCATCAGTGATAGTTCTCAGCGGCCGACATGTTCACCAGTGAACATGTACTCCCCGTTAGAGTCGCCGCTCGCAGTGTCCCGCCGGACTCATCGGGGAGGGACGTGCGGTGAGGATCGTGCGGGCACGCCTCGTGCGGGGGGCTTCCCTTGGCCGCGTCGGATCGCCGGCGAGGCGAAAGCGGGCTTCTGCGGGCACCCCACCGCTTCCGCGCCCGCCACCTGCCTCGCGGTGGCGTCTCGCGGAGGTCGCCGCGGAGATCGCCGCTGCGTCTTCGAGTTCGGCAAGCTCGCGAAGATGGCGCCGGCTCGGCTGCGCTGGAGGCGAGGCGTTCGAGAGCCAAGCCTCGTTGCGCCGTGGCGCTCGCGCACGCGTGCCCGCACGGTGCTTCCGGAGCGTGAGCGGGATGGGGTGTGAAGGTGTCGCCGTCACTCGGAAACCGGCGCGCCGCGGCCGTACAGATTTGCTCGCCGCCGAGCCCGCTCCGTGCAGCCTCATCAAGCTCGCGCCAGGGACCTTGCCCCACGTCCGTGCGCACGTGCTCTGCTGGGCCGACCTGCTCGGCAGGTTCCCGAGGGTGGCCGGGGTGGTCCGCTCGGGCCGGAGTCCATGCGCTCCAAGGCGGCGATCCGGTCGCGGGTCCGCGGTGGTCCGACCGTCCCCGGGCATGCTCCAATTGGCCCGCTTGCCTCCTTCCCCACCGCACCCTGAACGGGCGAAACGGATGGATCCCGGCGGGCCAACCCGAACCCGCTCCGAAGCCGGCTACATGGGGGAGAATCGCACCAACACCACAGCTCGTATGGACCGGTTCGGACCGGGTCCTCGACGAGGGCATGCTCCCGCACGAGGATGGGCAGGCGCCCCCGGTGCGACCCCGGGGTGCTCGGCACTCGTGCGCGGCGCCAGGCGCCCCGTGGAGGCCGTGTGGCGCGGAGCGGGCCCGAGCCCCGCGGAGCCCCCGATCGTGGCCTTGGCGGGCCTGCCAGACGCCCTGCGCGCGATGTCCGGACTCGTTGGCGCAGGCCGCGATCGGGGCCTGCCCATTTCGTGCCTGGAGCTGCTCGCCAGACGCGGCCCTCGGGACGAAGCCTGGTCACCAGGCGCGGCGACGACGACGCCTGGAAAGGACGGAAACGTCGAAGTGTCCACGGCAAGACTGGCGGAGGTCACGTACCGTGGAAATGGGAGATGCGGAATTCCACCGTGGGAACATCCAGTGATTTCCAGGCGGTGGCAGGAGTTTCAGCACTCTTGGGAGCTGCCGTTCCACATCTGTTCGTCATCTGGCGACAAGGGCATCTCGTATAATGAAATTGTGACCAGGTGGCGCGTCTCCGCAGGAAATCACGCAGACCCACAAGCTCGCGAGATTACTCGTGGCGCTGCAATCGCCGACCTGGCCAAAGGAGTCGAAAGATGAGCGTTCCCGATGTCATGACCCCGGATGAGGCCGCCAAGGCCCTCCAGCTCCCGAAGAGCACCGTGCTCGAGCTGTGCCGGCGCGGCATCCTGCCGTCGCGCAAGCTCGGCCGGAACTGGCGCCTGCTTCGCGCGGGCCTGCTCGAGGTGTTCGACCGGCCGCCGCCGGTTCGGAGCGCCGCTCCGACGGAGGCGACGACCCCGAGTCGCTGAAGCCGACGAGCGGCAAGAACGCTCGGGGGAAGGCCCCGGGCCGAAAGGAGGACCGCGTCGCCCGCGTTCGGGCGGCACCAGACCCTGACGAACCTGCGCCCGAAAGAAGCGTCATCGCAGTGCCCAGATCCCGTGGTGGGAAATGGGACTCCTGCGCCCAGAAATGCGAAGAGCGCCGGGTGGCCGCCCGGCGCTCTTCAATGACTCGGAGCTACTTATGAGTGATTACAGCAACGGCAGTCCGGCGTCAAGGCTTTCCAATGCGACGCCACCCTCGTCCATTGCCGGCCCTGCCGCCCCAGACGCGGCGCCGGCGCCGGCGAAGGCACCCGCCGAAGGCCCCGGCCCGACCGCATCGCCATCAGCCCCGGACTCGGAGGGCGTGCCCGGCTCGCCCATCCGGCTCGCGTCCCTGCGCATCTCACAGGATTTCACGAGCACGATGGGGATGAAGAAGATCCTGACCTCGCTGGCGGTGCGAAAGCCGCACCGGCACGAGTTCGTGCGCGTGCACCCCGACGAGGACCACTACGCGTGCGTCTGGATCTTCGAGCTCAAGGACCAGCGCGACGAGCAGTACCTGGTGAGCCCGGCGATGGTGTCGGAGCTCAGCGGGGAGGTCGTGCCGAAGGTCCTGTACCTCGCGGTCAACAAGCAGAAGGTGCCCTTCATCTGGCCGGTGCGGCTGCCCGGACCGGACGGCAAGATCGACGCCTGGAGCGCCTCGGCACGCGACGCGGTGGCGCACGCGAAAGTGGGCTGGGTTCGCGTGGCCTCGGACCGCGACGCCGGCTGCTACCAGGTCTTCGAGCCCCAGGCCGATCTCGGCGAGCCCGAGTTCCTCGACATCGGCTTCGAGGCCGCGGTCCAGATCGCCTTCAAGGACCGGTACATCGACTCGCCGGACCACCCCGCCGTGCGGCGGATCCGGGGCCAGCTGTGATGGTGGCCCTCGTGGCGGCTGCGCTGTCGCTCTTGCCCTACCGCGCCATCTGGGCCGTGGACTTCGAGTACCACCAGCCGGACGGCGAGCACCCGGCGCCCATCTGCCTCGTGGCGCGCGAGCTCCGGACCGGCCAGACGCTCCGGCTCTGGCAGGACGAGCTGGCCGCCCTGCGCAAGCCACCGTAGGACATCGGCGCGGACGCTCTGTTCGTCGCCTATTACGCGAGCGCGGAGCTGGGCTGCCACCTGGCCCTCGGCTGGGCGCTGCCCGCGAACGTGCTCGACCTCTACGTCGAGTTCCGAAACCTCACCAATGGGCTCTGGACGCCGCTCGGCAACGAGCTCCTCGGCGCGCTCGCCCACTACGGCCTGCCTGGCGTCGACGCGGTGCACAAGGAGTCCATGCGAGAGCTCGCCATCCGCGGCGGGCCCTACACCGATCGCGAGCGGCGCGATCTGCACGCGTACTGCGAGACCGACGTCGATGCGCTCGAGCGCCTCCTGCCGCGCATGCTGCCAGCCATCGATCTGCCGCGCGCGATCGCCCTGCGCGGTCGCTACATGAAGGCCGCCGCGGCGATCGAGAGGAACGGCACGCCGATCGACGTCTCGAGCCTGACCACGTTGCGCGACCGCTGGGCAGGCATCCAGGACCGCCTCATCGAGGTCGTGGACGCCGACTTCGGCGTCTACGACGGCCGCACCTTCAAGGTCGATCGCTTCATCGGCTATCTCCAGCGCTACGGTATCTCCTGGCCGTTCCACCCCTCGGGCCGTCCGGATCTGCAGGACGACACGTTCAAGTCGATGGCACGCGTGCACCCCGAGATCGAGCCCCTGCGCCAGCTCCGCCATTCGCTTGGCGCAATGCGCCTGCACAGCCTCGCCGTCGGCCGCGATGGACGCAATCGCTGCATGTTGTCGGCGTTCAAGGCCCGCACCGGACGCAACCAGCCCTCGAACGCCCGCTTCATCTTCGGCCCCGCGGCGTGGATGCGCTCGCTCATCCGCCCCGAACCGGGGCGCGTGCTCGTGTATTGCGACTGGAGCGGGCAGGAGGTCGGAATCGCGGCCGCGCTGTCGGGCGATCCCACCATGCAGGCCGGCTATCGCTCGGGCGACACCTACCTGGCCTTCGCCAAGCTCGCCGGCGCGATCCCACCGCACGGCACCAAGGAGTCGCACCCCGCGATCCGCAGCCAGTTCAAGGAGTGCACGCTGGCCGTCCAGTACGGCATGGGCGAGGCGGGCCTGGCCTGTCGCATCAACCAGCCGCGCCCGCGCGCCCGCGAGCTGCTCGAGCTGCACCACCGCCTCTTCCCGGTGTTCTGGCGGTGGTCGGACGCGGTCGAGGCCCAGGCGATGGGCCGGGGCGAGCTACAGGCCGTGTTCGGCTGGACGATCCACGTCGGTCCCGACGCGAACCCGCGCTCGCTGCGCAACTTCCCCATGCAGGCGAACGGCGCCGAGATGATGCGCCTGGCTGCGTGTCTCCTCATCGAGCATGGCTTTCGTGTGTGCGCGCCGGTCCACGACGCGTTTCTGGTCGAGCTCGATGAGGACCGGTTCCACGAGCAGAAGGCGGCCGTCGCCGAGCTCATGGCCCAGGCGAGCGAGATCGTGCTGGCCGGCTTCCGCCTGCGCAGCGACGCGCAGGTCATCCGCTGGCCGAGCCGCTACGTCGACCCGAATCGCGGCGCGCGCATGTGGAACCGCGTCTGGCACGTGATTGCCGAGCTCGATCCGAGCATCGAGCCGCCGCTCGTGGCCGAGCGAGGTGGCCGGGCCGACCCGCCGGCTGCCGTCCTGGAGGCCGTATGAGCCCCGAGGTGTCCACGACCGCAACCAGCGACTACCTGCTCGAGGTGTTTGGCCCGGGCGGCCTCTTCGCGCGCAAGGTGCCCGGCTACGAGCCGCGCCCCGGGCAGCTGGCGCTCACGCGCCTGGTCGACCTGGCGATGCAAAGGGGAGTGCATGCCCTCGGCGAGGCGCCGTGTGGCTCGGGCAAGAGCCTGGCCTACGGCGTGCCGGCCGTCCACCACGCGGTGCACCGCGATGAGCGCGTGGTGATCGTCACGGCGAACATCGCGCTCCAGGAGCAGCTCGTGCAGAAGGACCTGCCGCTCCTGCAGCGCGTGCTGCCGTGGCCGTTCTCGTTCGAGCTCCTCAAGGGCCGCGGCAACTACCTGTGCGTGGATCGCTTCGAGGAGTCCGAGCGCCGGGGCGAGCTCCTGCCGCGGGACGAGGGGGAGCGAGACGAGCAGCTCGAGGCGCTCCTTCGGTGGCGCGGAACCACCGAGCGCGGGGACGTCTCGGAGCTGCCGTTCGTGCCGCGCCCCCACCTCTGGTCACGCGTCTCGGTGTCCAGCGACGACTGCAAGGGCCAGGACTGCAAGCACGCCGCCTCGTGCTTCGCCAACCGCGCCCACGTGCGGGCCAGAGGCGCGCACATCCTCGTCACCAACTACCACCTGCTCTTTGCTCACCTCGCGGTGCGCCAGGCCACCGGCGAGGACCTCGTCTTGCCGCCCTTCGATCGCCTGGTGCTCGACGAGGCGCACGAGGCGGCGCACATCGCGCGCGAGTTCTTCGGCTTCACTGTCTCGGAGCGAGGCGTCAAGAGTCTCGGCGGGGCCGCGGATGGGCTCGGTGCCCGAGCGCTCGGCGACGCGCTGCGTGACGAGACGCAGCGCTTCTTCGCCGGGGTTGCCGCCTACGCGCGCTCAGGCGCGTACGCGGTGCGCCTGCGCGAGCCCGGGTGGGCGGACCCGTCGAAGCTCGTCGCGCTCCTCCGGCAGCTCGCAGAGCGAGCACACGCCCGCGCACATCATGAGGACCTGCCCAAGGACAAGCGCGCCGCTGCCACCGTCGTCCAGCGCAGAGCCGCCACCGCGGCCGGCCATCTGCGCGAGGTCGCGGCGCTCGAGGACGCCCGTTGCGCCTACTGGATCGAGGCCGGCCCCGGTGAGGGCACGCGGCTTCGTGCCAGCCAGATCGAGGTCGGCAGCCTGCTGCACAGAGAGCTGTTCGGACGGACGCCCACCGTCCTCGTCTCGGCGACGCTCACGGCGGGCGGCGACTTCGGCTTCGTTCGACGAGAGCTCGGTGTGCCCGCCGCCGCGCTCGAACTGGCGGTCCCGAGCCCGTTCGACTTCTCCCGGCAGGCGCTCCTGGTCGTGCCCGAGGGCCTGCCCGAGCCCGCGGCGCCCGACTTCATCGAATGCGCGGCTGCGGCGTTCCGGCGCGTGATCGCGATCTGTCGGGGCCGCACGCTCGGGCTCTTCACCTCGCACCGCAACCTCGATGCCGTGCACGTCCGCATCGCGACCTGCGGCTACCGCCTCCTCAAGCAAGGCGAGCGGCCCCGCGCTGAGCTCGCCCGCGTGTTCCGCGACGACGTCTCCTCGGTGCTCCTCGGCACCGACAGCTTCTGGACCGGCCTCGACGTCCCGGGGCAGGCCCTGACGGCCCTCGTCATCGACAAGCTGCCGTTCCCGAACCCCAAGGACCCCATCATCGATGCGATCACCGAACGCACGCCCGACGCGTTCATGAGGTACCTCCTGCCGCTGGCCATCCTCAAGCTGCGCCAGGGCGTCGGCCGGCTCATCCGCAGCCGGAGCGACGTGGGTGTGGCAGTGGTGCTCGATCGGCGGCTCGTGGAAAATCCCTACGGGCGGGCGTTCGTGCGCAGCCTGCCGGCCGGGATGCGACTGACGCGGGACCTCGGCCTCATCGGTCGCTTCCTCGAGCGGCTCGGCGCTCGGCCGGTATTCGCCGCGACGCCGGCGGCGTGAGCATGCACATGCTCATGTTGCCTCTCGTCGCCATTGCACCGTGGGGCCTGCCACCCGGTGGGGGTGGTCTGCTGGCACTGTTTGGGTCCCATCGGGTCCCATCGGGGGCCTCGTCGCGATCCGTGGCTCCAACGATCCTGGGAAAGGTCACGCCTGGAGAACCAGAGCGCGGCAGGCCTTCGCGCGCACCGAGGAGAGCCCCATGAGCGGCACCCCCGTCTCGCCGTTCCTCACCACGAGCCAGGCCGCTGCCTACTGCGGCTTCCGCACGACGGGCGCCATCCGCAAGGCCGTCATGCTCGGCAAGCTGCGGCCCGCCGGGCGTCGCGGCGGAACCGGCACCTGCATGTTCAGGAGGGAGGATCTCGATGCATACCTCTGCGGGCACGAGCCCGGTGCTACCGTCTCGATCGAACGTCCAGGTGCGCTCCCCGAGCAAGGGGACCACCACGATGATCGAGAAGGAGCAACGATGGGTACAACGATGGCGAACCTGGATCGCCTCCAGGCCGACGATGCCGGGCGTGTGGCGTCGTCGGGACGGGGGCTACCTCGTGCGAGCCCGGGCCGTGGATCCGCGGACGGCCCGGCTGCGGCAGGTGATGATCTCGCTCCCGCAGGTGACCGACGCGTCCGTCGCGTTCGAGACCCTGCAGCGCGAGCTGCGCCGCGTGCGGGCGGGAGCCGTGGCGGCCGCGCCACAGAGGATGCGATTCGCCGACTACAGCGTCTCGCTCTTGGAGCGGAAGATCAGAAACGGTGACCTCAAGAGCACCAAGTCGCGCGAGAAGTGGAGCTACGTGCTGCGCTGCCACCTCTTGCCGGACTTCGGTGAGGTGTTCATGGATAGCCTGCGGCGCATCGACGTCGAGGAGTGGAAGGCGCGCGTGTCGGAGGAGATCCGGGACGGCAAGCTCTCGCCGACCACCGCCAACGATCGCCTCGGAGTGCTCCGGGTGATCATGAACACCGCCACCGGCGAGCTCGAGCTCGACCGGAACCCCATGCTCGGCGTGCGCCCGTTCGACATGAGCGAGCACGCGACCTACACCGACGAGGAGCCGAACTCGCTCACGCCCGACGAGGTGCCGGCATTCCTCTCCACGATGCGCACGCTGTTTCCGCAGCACTTCGCGTTCTGCGCCCTCGGCTTCGCGACGGGGCTGCGCCCGTCGAGCCTGCGGCCCCTGCGCCGCTCCGGATCAACGCCCGAGCTCCAGTGGGACCAGGGCGTCCTTCTCGTCCGCCGCTCGCATACACGGCGGCAGGACGTCATGGAGCGCACCAAGACCGGCAAGCGCCAGCGCATCCCTCTGCCGGAGGGCCTCCTCGAGATCCTGCGCTGGCACGCCGCGCAGCTGCCGGCCGGCCCGATGGCCGAGTCGGAGCTGCTGTTCCCGGGCGAGCACGGCGGGTACCGCAGCCCCTCGTGCCTCGACAAGCCGTTCCGCGAAGTCGCGGAGGCCTTGAAGCTCACCAAGCACATCACGCCGCGTGCGATGCGGCGCACCTTCCAGGACCTGGCGCGCGCGGCCGAGGTCAAGGAGCTCGTGCAGCGCGCGATCTGCGGTCACGTCACCGAGGGCATGACCGAGCGCTACAGCACCGTCGGCACCGAGGAGATGCGCCAGAACCTCGCGCGCGTGATCGACCTCGGCAGGTTCCGCGCGGCCCTCGACGGCGCGGGCGACGCCACCGCCAGCACCGTAGGTGGTGTGAAAGGTGGTGTGAAGGAGCCTGAAAACGAAAAGGTCGGCTAGCGTTACAGCGCTAACCGACCGACTTCGTTACTGATTCTGGAGCGGGAGACGAGATTTGAACTCGCGACGTCCACCTTGGCAAGGTGGCACTCTACCACTGAGTTACTCCCGCAAATGCTGACCTAACTGCTCGTAACGAGGGGAACTTCTATGATGGCCGCGCGAAGCTGTCAAGGGGGTTTTTGGTGGGTGGTGCGAGGATCGCGCGGGCGCCCCCGCGGCTACGATGACGCCGATGCGGACCCTCGGCCCCGCGCTCGCGTGCCTCGGCGTGCTCCTCTCGGCCGGGCCGTCGCGCGCGAACATCGCGGCGGTGCGCCGCGTGCCGGCCGTCCTCGGGAGCCCGCGCGGCTTCGAGCGCACGAGCCTGCAGGTCCTCGATGAGGCGCTGGCCCTGCGCTGCGCCGATCAGGTAGCCAGCGACGGCCCCGCGTGCGCCTTCACCGCTCGCTACGACGTGCGCAACCCGGCGGCCACCGCCGAGACCGTCGTCGCCGCCTTCTACGGTGTGGACACGGCGGGCGTCACCATCCGCGTCGACGATCGGCCGGCCACGCGCGCCCTCTCACCCGACGAGCGCGAGGCCCTCGACGGCGCGGCCTTCCTGCCACCCGGCCTGCGCCGACCCCAGACACGCTCGAGCCTCTCCGGTCGCACCCTCGACCGCGTCGCCTTCGAGCTCACCGCCGCCCCGGGCTCCACGCACACCATCGTCGTGACCGGTCGGGTCCGCCTCGGCGAGCGGGTCATCCCGGGCGGCTACAGCGTGGCCGCGGTCGAGGCGCGGCACCTCCTCCTCGGCGGCAGACCGCGCAGGCGCGGCCACGACCTCGACTACCTCGTCGCCCCGATCCGCTCGTGGGCGGGGCAACCGACGATCCGCCTTCGCATCGAGTACCCGGCCGGCTGGCGGCTCGGCGCATCCGCGGCCGGCGAGCAGCCGCGCGCCGAGGGCGACCGCGCCATCGTCGAGCTCGCCACGCACGCCACCGAGCTCGACCCGGTCCTGCACCTCGACTTCGACGAGCCCGCCGCCACCTTCAACAACGGAGGCGTGCTGCTCGGCGTCGGCGGGGCCCTCGGAGATCGCGGCGGCCTGCGCGCGCGCCTCGGCTACGAGGTCGCCGCGCCCGCCTGGCTCTTCTACGCGCTCGTGCTGGAGAGCGACCTCTCCGACGGGCTGCTCGTCGCGCCGACCGTGCGCGCGGCCTCGTCGCAGGTGCTCGTCGTCCCGTCCCTCGCGGTCGGCCTCGGCTTGCCCATCGCGCTCGCGCCCGAGCGCCACGTGGGCGCCCGCGTCGAGCTCGACCTCCACTTCCTCGCGGTCGGCTTCGTCACGACGATCGACTGGTTCCCCGGCAAGGGCGGCTTCACGCAGGTCGCGCTGCTCGGCCAGCTCGCCCTGTGAGCGCGCTGCCGGTCACTCCTTGAGCAGCGCCGGCATCTTCGCGAGGCGCTCGCGCACGATCTTCTGCAGCGCGTCCGCGTCGCCCGGGCGCGTTGGCTTGAGCGTCACGACCACGCCCTTGGGCGTCTTCTTCGTGACGAGCGTCGTCTCCTTCATGACCACGGGGCAGTAGCCGACCCCGCCGCCGAACTCGCCGGCGCCGGAGTGCTTCTTCGTCTTGCCCTTCGGCTCCTTGAGCGCCTCCTCGGGCGTCGGCCGCTTCTCGGCCAGCTCCACCAGGTACGCGGCGCGCTTCTGGATCTCCTTGGCGTTCTTGCCGGTGATCGTCAGCTCGACGCCCCCGTCGATGTTCTTCGCCTCCGTCTGGGCGCCCTTCACGGCGCTCGGACAGTGCTTCATCTTGTTCTTGCCGGTCTCGACCGGCTCGTCCTTCGCCTCCGCCTTGCCCGCCGGGGGCGGCGACTGGAATGCACAGAGCGCGAGCACCGTCGCGCCACCCAGGAGCCATCTACGCATGGCGACATCCTAGCCTGATTCCACGTGTCCCGAGGGCGCGCGGCGCGGGCTTTCGCGCGCGCCCCGGGAGGGGTAACCTCGCCGCCCATGAACCTCCGCGAGACCCTGCAAACGTTCGCGCTCCCGTCCGGCAAGACCGGCCAGCTCCACTCCCTGCCCGCGCTCGAGAAGTCGGGCGCCGGCGGCATCTCGCGCCTGCCCGTCAGCATCCGCATGGTGCTCGAGTCGCTCGTGCGCAACTGCGACGGCAAGCGCGTGCGCGAGCTCGACGTGCAGAACCTCGCATCCTGGAAGCCCAACGCCGCGCGCACCACCGAGGTGCCCTTCGTCGTCGCGCGCGTCCTCCTGCAGGACTTCACCGGCGTGCCGCTCCTCGTGGACCTCGCGGCCATGCGCGACGCGGCCAAGCGCCTCGGCTCGGATCCCGCGCGCATCGAGCCCGTCGTGCCCGTCGACCTCGTCGTCGACCACTCGGTGCAGGTCGATCACTTCGGCCGCGCCGACGCGCTCACGCTCAACCTCGAGCTCGAGTTCTCGCGCAACGCCCCGCGCTACGAGTTCCTCAAGTGGGGCATGCAGGCGTTCGAGACGTTCGGCATCGTCCCGCCCGGCATCGGCATCTGCCACCAGGTCAACCTCGAGTACCTCGCGCGCGGCGTCATCGAGAAGGGCGGGGTCTACTTCCCCGACACGCTCGTCGGCACCGACTCGCACACCACCATGATCAACGGCCTCGGCATCGTCGCCTGGGGCGTCGGCGGCATCGAGGCCGAGGCGGGCATGCTCGGCCAGCCCGTGTACTTCCTGCAGCCCGACGTGGTCGGCGTGCACCTGCACGGCAAGCTGCGCGAGGGCACGACCGCGACCGACGCCGTCCTCGCCGTCACCGAGCTCCTGCGCAAGACCAAGGTGGTCGGCAAGTTCGTCGAGTACTTCGGCGAGGGCGCGGCGTCGCTGCTCGTGGCCGAGCGCGCCACCATCGCGAACATGGCGCCCGAGTACGGCGCGACGATGGGCTTCTTCCCGCCCGACGAGCGCACGTGCGAGTACCTCGCGCTCACCGGCCGCAGCAAGGATCAGGTGGACGCGTGCCGCGCGTACTGGCAGGCGCAGGGCCTCTTCGGCATCCCCAAGGCCGGCCAGTGCGACTACTCGCAGGTCGTCGAGCTCGACCTCGGCACCGTGGAGCCGTGCGTCGCGGGGCCGAAGCGCCCGCAGGACCGCATCGCGCTCTCGAAGCTGTCGCAGACCTTCGTCGACCTCGCCGCCGCGCCGCTCCCGGGCGGCTATGGCAAGACCGGCACGACCGCGCGCAAGTCGCCGGCGACGCTCGGGCACGGTGACGTGTTCATCGCCGCGATCACGTCCTGCACCAACACGTCGAACCCGGGCGTGATGCTCGCCGCGGGCCTCGTGGCGAAGAAGGCCGCGGCGCGGGGCCTCCGCGCCAGGCCCCACGTCAAGACGTCGCTCGCGCCCGGCTCGCGCGTGGTGACCGAGTACCTCCAGAGGACGGGCCTCCAGGCGTCGCTCGACGCCGTCGGTTTCAACACCGTCGGCTACGGCTGCACCACCTGCATCGGGAACTCGGGGCCGCTCGCGCCCGAGATCGAGAAGGCCATCACGGAGCAGGACCTCGTCGGCGCCGCGGTGCTCTCGGGCAACCGCAACTTCGAGGCCCGCGTGCACCAGATCATCAAGGCCAACTTCCTCGCCAGCCCGCCGCTCGTGGTCGCGTACGCGATCGCCGGCCGCGTGGACCTCGACCTGCAGACGGAGCCGCTCGGAAGGGACCAGGCCGGCAAGGACGTCTTCCTGCGCGACATCTGGCCGACGCAGGCCGAGGTCGCGGAGCTCCTCTCCTCGGCGCAGGATCCGGAGATGTTCCGCCGACTGTACGGCGGTGACCTCGGCGCGCAGAACCCGCTCTGGCAGAAGGTGCCGAGCCCCGCGGGCGCCGTCTACACGTGGGACGCGAAGTCGACCTACGTGCAGCACCCGCCGTACTTCACGCACTTCGAGGGGCCGAAGGGCAAGCTCGCGCCGATCACGGACCTCCTGGGCGCGCGCCCGCTCGCCATCTTCGGCGACTCGATCACGACCGACCACATCAGCCCCGCCGGCTCGATCAAGGCGAGCTCGCCCGCGGGCCGCTACCTGCAGGAGCACGGCGTCAAGCCGGCCGACTTCAACAGCTACGGCGCGCGGCGCGGCAACCACGAGGTGATGGTGCGCGGCACCTTCGCCAACGTGCGCATCAAGAACCTCATTGTCCCCGGCGTCGAGGGCGGCGTCACGGTGCACCAGCCGTCGGGCGAGCGCCTCGACATCTACGACGCGTCGGTGCGCTACCTCGCCGCCGGCACGCCGCTCGTCGTCATCGCCGGCCAGGAGTACGGCACCGGCAGCTCGCGCGACTGGGCCGCCAAGGGCACGGCGCTCCTCGGCGTGCGCGCCGTGGTCGCCAGGAGCTTCGAGCGCATCCATCGCTCGAACCTCGTCGGCATGGGCGTCCTGCCGCTGCAGTTCAAGGAGGGGGCCGGCGCCGAGTCGCTGGGTCTCGATGGCAGCGAGACCTTCGACCTCATCGGCATCGGCGCGGGGATCACGCCGCAGATGGACGTGACGCTCGTCGTCCACCGCAAGGACGGCCGGACGGACAAGGTCCCTGTCACGCTGCGCATCGACACGCCGATCGAGGTCGAGTACTACGCCAACGGCGGCATCCTCCCGTACGTCCTCAAGCAGCTCATGGCGCGGGCCTGATCGCGCCTGCATGGGCGGCATCCATCGCGTCGCGCTCGCCTCCGAGGTGCAGCCGGGGCGCCCCTGTGCCGTGCGGGCGGGGGCGCGTGACGTCGTGCTGTGCAACGTCGGCGGCCGGTTGCACGCGGTCGAGGACGTCTGCGGGCACCAGGGGATGCCGCTCTCGTCGGGGGACCTCGAGGGGACGACGCTGACGTGCGCGTACCACGGCTGGGCCTACGACGTGCGGACCGGCCGGTGCCTCACCGATCGCTCGTTCCACGTCGCGAGGTACCCGGTCGAGGTGCGCGGCGGCGACGTCTGGGTCGGTGAAGACGAGATATCCGGCTAGGCGAATCTGATCAGCGAGGCCAGCCGAGGAGCGCCGCGCCTGTGGCCACGAGCGCCGCGCCGAGGATCTCGATGCGCCGGGGCCGCTCGCCGATGAGGAGCGAGAAGCCCTGCGCGAACAGCACCGACGTGTTGCGGAGCGTGAGGACCGCGCCCGCGCCGGCGCCGCCGAGCGCGCCGAGGAACACCACGAACGACGCCGTGCACACGACGCCGGCCAGAAGGACGAGCGCCGTCCGCGTGCGGAAGAGCTCGACCAGCGTGCGCCTCCGCTCCGCGCCGAGGAGGAGGAGGTTCGGGGGCAGCGCGACGGCGAGCGACAGCGCGAAGAGCGGCGCCGGCCGTGCGCCCGCGGCGAGGGCCGCCTTGTAGCAGAGGTGGTAGCCCGCGATGCTGGCAGCGCAGAGGATCGCGAAGCCGACGCCGCGGCGGGCCGCGCCGCGTGAGGCCGGCAACGCGCAGAGCACGAGGCCCGCGAGGATGACGGCAGCGCCGGCCGCACCGAGCGGCGTCACGGCCTCCGAGAAGAGGGCCACCGACAGCGGCCAGACGAGCAAGATCGCGCCACCCCGGGCGATCGTGTAGGCGACGCCCAGCGGGGAGCGGGCGAGCGCAGCCCCGAGCGTCGCGAAGTACGCGCCCTCGAACACGCCGGCGGCGAGCGCGAGGCCCAGCGCGCGCGGGGTGGCGAACGGCACCGCGTCGCCGAAGAGCGCGGCGACGGCCGCGGCGAGCGTGGCGACCGCGAGCACGCCGACCGTCGCGGTGCGCGCGTCCGGGAAGCGCTTGACGAGCGCGTTCCAGCCGGCGTGCAGGAGCGCCGACAGGAGGATGAGCGCGAGCGGTCCGATCGGCATCAGGGCTTCGGCGCGAAGGGCCGGATGATGGGCCGGAAGTTGCGGGGCAGCTCGGGCGCGCTGGTCGAGACGGCGCCGCTGTCGAGCTCGACCTCGGCGAAGACGATCGCGCCGCGCGGGATCGCGCGCTCGATCCGGTAGGCGCCGTCGGGCCCGCGCTCGAGGGCGATCTGCGCGTACGTGTAGCCGCCGTTGTCGCTGAGCGCGAGGCGCACGGCGACGGGGGGCTCGCCCGGCGCGGGCCACACGGTGACGCCGGTCGGTGAGGCGCGCACGCGGGGGGCCGCGGGCGGGAGCGAGAAGGGCCGCTTCGGGCTCGCGGCGTCGGCGACCAGCGCGCGCAGCAGGAGGGACCAGCGGGCGTTCCAGTCCTCGCGCCGGTCGTAGCTGCCGGCGGGGCCGCAGTAGGGCGGGCGCGCGTCCTTGGGGCACGCGGCGGGGCAGGGCGGCGAGCCGGGGCAGCGGACGGCCGTCAGCGACTGCGGCGCTGACGAGCCCGGCATGCACGCCGCCGGGCAGCCGCCGTGGAAGTACCAGAGGTGGTCGAAGTCGGGGAAGAGCGCGACGCGGACGAGCGGCGCTCGCAGCGCCCGGTAGGTCGCCAGCACCTGATCGATCGGGAAGAACTCGTCCTGCGCCCCCGCGAGCAGGACGACCTTGCCCTTCTGCGTGGGCGCGAACAGGAGAGGATCGAGCGCGCGCAGGGTCGCGCGGGGCCCGGGGGAGTCGATCGTCAGCCGGCCCGATCCGGCGAGGAGGCGCGCGAACCAGCTCCCGGCGCGCGCCGCCGCGCGGATGCCGCCGGAGCTCGCCACCGCGAGGAGCGCGTGGATGCGATCGTCCACGCCGTTGGCGACGAGGGCCGCCACGCCGCCCATGCTGGTGCCCGTGACGACGAGCGCGCGCGGGTCCACGTCGGCGCGCTGCGCGAGGTAGGTCAGCGCACGCATGCATGCATACGCATAGGCGTATATCCAGCTCCCCCGCACGTCGGGCACGCCGTCGAAGATGATCGCCGCGTTCTCGAAGGAGGGGCCGCGGCCCTCGGAGTCGCCGAGGCCGGGGGCCGACAGCTCGAGCGCGACCACGTCGAGGTTGCGCGCGAGGTTGGCCGCCTGCTGCGCCTCGCCCCTGCCGCCGAGCCCGTGCAGCGTCAGCAGGGCGGGGCGCCGCGTCGCGTCGGCGCCGGGGGGCCGGGCGAGCCATGCGGACAGGCGGATGGATCGCGCGCGCCCCCGCGCGTCCCACTGCGTGCTCGTGAACGTGACGCGGACGACCTCGCAGCCGTCGAGCGTGCGGCGCGAGCCCTCGTCGACCACCGCGCCGAGCGTGCTCGCGTCACGGGCCGCGCCGAGGTCGAAGCGCGCGGGCGCGGCGACGGCCGCGCGCCCCGCGAGGAGCAGCGCCAGCGCGAGCACCCCCCGCGCCGCGCTCACCCGCGCCGCGCTCACATCGGCAGCCCGAGCGCGTCCGCGACGTAGAGCACGCGGAACGCCTCGACGTGTCCGAGCGCGCCCGTGATGCGGCTCGACCAGCGCGCGACCTCGCCCAGGGTGAGGCCCCCGTCGGTCTCGGGGACCGACGCCCGGTAGAAGTCGGCGAGGCGGCGCCCGGCGGCGAGCAGGGCCTCGTGCCTGACTTGCTCCCCCGGTGGCATCCCCTCGATCTCCCGGAGCAGGCCCACCACGCGGCCCGTCAGCGCCTCGAGCAGGTCACCGATGCGCGCCGACACGGTGCCGAACACGGCCTGCAGCGCGTCCGCCTCGACGCCCTCGGGCAGCTTGTGCAGGGACGCGAGGTGCCGGACGGCGGCTTCGAGCTCGCGCGCCGTGTCCTCGATGAGCGCTGCCCGGCGCAGCGACGGGGGCCCCTTCGGCTCGGCGAGCGGCGGGGTCGGCTGCGGGGCGGCCGACGCCCCATCCCGGAGAGGGCTTAGCGACCAGGCCACGTCGCCGAGGACGCGCCCGCCGACCAGCGGCGCGATGTGGATCCGCTGCGCGCGGGCCGCGAGGAGCGAGCGCCATACAGGCTCGCCGTCGAGCGCCTCGCGCAGGGCGGCCGTGACGCGCCCGAGGGCCGCGGGCACCGCGGCGGCCGCCTCGGCGTCGAGCTCGATGAGGAGCGCGTGGCCAGCCGGGGTTTGCGCTTCGCCACGCCGGAGCGTCGAGCGCACACCCGGCACCGCGCGCACCGCGAGGCCCGTCTCGAAGCGCTTGCGGAGCGCGTCCCAGCGCGCATCGACGGTCTCGGGCGACGTGCTCGGCTTGCGCTGCCGGGGCTCGTGCGCGAAGCGGTGCCAGGGCAGGAGCAGCTCCTCGAGCGCGGTGCGCTCCCGGGGTGTGAGCGCGTCTTCGGGCCTCGCGCGGGCGAGATCGGCCAGGGCGGCCAGCGCATCCGACAGCGCCCTCGACGCCGTGGCGCCGTCTGCGGAGAGCCCGTGCGCGCGAAGCGCGGCGCGCGCGCGGTCGCGTACGCCCCCCGAGCCACGACGCGGCGTGCGGTGCGCCACCACCGCGAGCACCCCGGTGAGGAACGACGACGTCGCCCGCAGGTACCGCGCGGTCGCCACGAGCGCGTCGTCGGGCGGGTGCAGGCGCGCCTCGGCCTGGCTCCCGTCGGCCTCGTCGAACGTGTCGAAGCCGTCGCCGGCCGTGCCGCGCGGATCGCACTCCGTCTCGGGGCGGAGCGGCGGGCGCTCGATCGCGAGGGCCTCGGTGAGCCACTCCTCGGGCGAGCCGAGCGTCTCCAGCGTGGGCCGGCCGGCCTGGTCCTGGAAGGTTCGCGCGAGGAGCCTCAGCCGGCCGAGCGCCCGCTCCCGCGTCGCGGCGAGCGCTGCCTGAAAGGCTCCTTCGTCGGCGGGCCTGAGCGCGCGCTCCACGAGGTGCACGAAGCGCCCGAGCCGCACGAGCGGCCAGGGCGCGCCCATCGATCCCACCTCGAGGTCGTGCAGGATCTCGCCCTCGGCGCCCGCCCCGTAGACGCGCGCGGCGTAGCGCACGCGATCGGGCAGGATGCGCCGCACGCACTCGATCGCGCTCCGGGCGGCGGCGTCGCGGTTCTCCTCGGTCAGGACGAGGTGGAGCTCGGCGCGCTGCGACTCGTCGGAGATGCCGACGAGGCCGGGCAGCTCGTGGACGCGCACGGTCAGGGATCCGCGCACCTGCCGGATCCACTCGAGCGCGCGCGTGTCGTGGCCGTCGAACAGCGCCAGCACGAGCTGCCCGAGGGAGTCGAGATCGAGCGTGCCCACGGCGCGGCCGAGCGCGGCCGACGTGATCGTGCAGGCGGGGCTGCGCGCGGCGAGCCGGCCGCTCCAGAACGTGATCTCCGAGAAGCCTCGCCACTCGGCGGCCGTGTTCGGCGCCATCAGCTCGGGCAGCGCGGCCAGGTAGGCCCGCGCCCTGGTCGCGGCCTCGTCGTCGAGCCAGGTGCCCTCGCGATGGAAGGCTCGCCCGGCACGCGCGTACGCGTCGCGCGCCGCGTCGAGCTTGGACTCGGCGGCCTCGCGGGCGCCCAGCCACAGCAGCGCCCGCAGCACCGCGGCCGCACCGAGGTGCGACGCCGGACGCATCGTGGCGAGGCGATCGAGCACGGGCTTTGCGCACTCCGGGAAGCGCTGCAACGCGCCGATCAGCACCGCCTCGAGCTCGACCTCGTCGACCAGCGGGATCATGCCGGCGAGTGCCGCGCCGAGCGTCTCGGTCGTGTAGAGCCGCGCCACGACCGCCTCCGCGAACGCCGCGCCCGTCGGCGCGAGCCACTCCCCGCGCAGGCCGCGCGGCATCCTGCGCACGAGGCCCCGTCGCTCCAGGCTGCGTAGCGTGGAGACCGGCGCTGGCAGGTCGAGGTGGCCCGCGAGCTGCCGCCGGTCGAGCCGCGCGCCGAGCAAGCCGGCCACGGAGATGAGCCCCACCAGCCCGCGCTCGTCCGCCGGCAGGCGCTCGAGCTGCGCGAGATCGCCGGTTGGCGCGGGCAAGAGCAGGACGTGCCGCGGCGCCGCCGGGGCGGCCGACGTCCGCGCCTCGAGCGGCGAGAGGGTCACCACCACGCGCAGCTCCGGACGCGCCAGCAGGGCCGCCGCCACCGCCGGCCAGCGCCGATCCAGGACTGGGGGCTCGAGGGCCACGAGCACGCGCCGACCCGCGATCTCGGCGAGGTCCGCGAGCGACTTCGTCAGCGCGCGGGTGGAGCGCGCCTCGGGCAGGCCGTCGAGCCGGAAGCGCAGCACGCTGGGCGCGAGGTCAGCGCGCGCGATCCAGTCGCGGGCTGCCGCCGCGTCACCGACGAGGACGACGAGGCGCGCCTCGTCGGGGATGGCGAGCCCGTCCGTGACGCCGCGGATGGGCGCCATCGCACCGCCCCACGCGTGCAGGAGCGCGCGCCGTGTGGCGATGAGGTTCGCCAGGCGCCCGAGCCGCTCGGCGAGCACGGCCGGGCCCTCGAGCGCCGCGAGCTCGTCCGCCAGCGCGGGCACGAGCACGTCGAAGTCCACGCCGGCCAGCTCGCGCGAGGCCGCCACCGCCCGCGCGAGCCTCGGCCGCGCCGCCACCACGTCGTAGTCCTCGGGCGGGCAGGGCGCGTCTCCGAGCACGATGCCGCTGTCGTCGACGCGCAGCTCGAGACCGGCGCCGTCCGGCGCGAGCCAGCGCTCGAGCGCGGCCATCGCCGCAGCCTCGGAAGGCAGCCTCACCACCACGTGCTCCCGCAGGCCAGGCGTCGACGACGCATCGCGCCACATCGTAGCATCGCGCGCCCTCCGCAGGGCCCCACACGGCGGGCCGCCGTGCGACGCGCTTGCGGGACGCTACTCGTCGTCGAGCCGCTCGTTGACGGTGCTCGTCTGGCCCGGTCGAACGTTCACCACGATCCGTTTGCTCTTGCCGAGCTCGTCGTTGCGGAGCTCGATCGTGTGCCGGCCCGCCGGTACCTCGCGCCGGGTCATGGGCGTCTGCTGGATCTTCTTGCCGTCGATCGAGACGTCCGCCCAGGGGCGCGAGAGCACCGTGACGAAGCCCGGCTCCCGGGAGGCAGGCTGGGCGGGCGCGCTCGGAGGCTCCTCGGTCGCAGGCAGAGAGGCGGCCGGCGCCGCGGCGCGCGCGTCCTTCTTGCCTCTCGCCGGCTTGCTCGCCTTGCTCGCGCGGGCGCCGTGATCGGGCGCCGCCGCTGTGGTCGGCGCGGGCAGCTCGGCGCGCGGGGGTGTCGGGGGAGCAGGAGACGGCGCCGGCGGCGCGACCACAGCCGGCGCAGGCGCGGCCCCCCCCGCGGCGGCGACGGTGCCGACGGGTTCCTTCTGCTGCGGTGCGCGCGACGCGAGCACGATCCCGAGCGCCGCCACGAGCACCGCCCCGATCGCCACGAGCACGCCGGGGCCGCGCCGAGCGGCCGGCCGCGTGCCCGCGAGCTCCGCGCCGAGCGGCGTCGCGCCGATCCCCGCGAGCGACCGCGTCTCCGGCACCGGGGCGGGCGGGGTGCGCGGCCCGGTCGGCGCGCCGAGGCGCTCGAGCACCGCCTCCATCGAGGCCGGCCGATCGTCGGGCGACTTGGCCAGCAGATCGCGCACGAGGCCCTCGCACGAGGCCGACACCGTCACGCCGACGGCCGCGAGCGTGGGCGGCGCGTCGAGCACGTGGGCGGTCAGGACGGCCACGGCGTCGTCGGCCACGAAGGGCGGCCGCCCGGAGAGCATCTCGAACAGCACGCAGCCGAGCGCGTACAGGTCCGCGCGGTGATCGACCGGCTGCGCGCGACACTGCTCGGGCGCCATGTAGCGCGGCGTGCCGATGATGACGCCCTCACGCGTCTTGACGCCGCCCGTGCCGCCGCCGAGCTTGGCGATCCCGAAGTCGAGCACCTTGACGCGCTCGCCGCCGGGGACGTCCGGGTCCTGCACGAGGAACAGGTTGTCCGGCTTGAGATCGCGGTGGACGATGCCGCGCGCGTGCGCCGCGGAGACCGCGCCCGCGGCCTGCCGGCAGAGCGCGATCGCCTGGCCTTCAGGCAGCCGTGTCACGCGCAGGAGCCGCTCGGAGAGCGGCTCGCCCTCGAGGATCTCCATGACGAGGAACGCGCGTCCGTCCGGCAGGTGGCCGAAGTCCTGGACCGCGACGATGCCCGGGTGGTGGAGCCCGGCGAGCGTTCGCGCCTCGGCGAAGAAGCGGTCGAGGGCCTCTGGCGAGCGCGAGAGCTCCGGCAGGAGCACCTTCATCGCCACGGTGCGGCCGAGGACGACGTGCTCGGCGCGGTACACCGCGCCCATCCCGCCCTCTCCGATCCGATCCAGCAGCTTGTAGCTGCCGAAGACTTCGCCGATCACCTTTCCCCCTCCTACCACGTAACCGCATGAAATCCAATGCGACCTGCCTCACAGGACGCGGAGGACGAACCACGTCACCCCGGCCACGACCAGGCCCGCCCCCGCGAGGCGCAGGATCCCCTGGTAGGCGCGCTCGCTCCGGCGCGCGAGCAGCATGAGCGGCGGCACGACGAGGAGGACGATGCACACCTGCCCGACCTCGACGCCGAGGTTGAACATGCCGAGCGCGAGCGCGAAGCCGCGACGCGGCAGGCCGATCTCCGCCAGCACCGACGCGAAGCCGAGGCCGTGCACGAGGCCGAAGCAGAACGTGATCACGTAGCGCCGCCGGGGCAGCTTGCCGAGGAGATCCTCGGCGCCGACGAAGGCGATCGTGGCGGCGATGCCCGGCTCCACGATGGAGGCAGGCAGCGTGACGACGCCCAGCGCGGCGAGCGCCAGCGTCACGCTGTGCGCGAGCGTGAAGGCAGTCGCGACCTTGATGGTGTAGAGGACGCCGCGCCGGGTGCGCCCGCCGGCCGCGAGCGGCGCCAGGAGCAAGAGGCCCACGACGAACGCGATGTGGTCCGCCCCGCCGAAGATGTGCTCGACGCCGAGCCGCGCGTAGTCGAGCGCCGTGGCGGCGAGTGAGCTGTCGCGCCGCAGCGAGAGCACCCTCGCGTCGTGGCGGAACACGTGCTGCCGCGGCTCGCCGCCGCCGAGCCGGACGCGCGCGAAGCCCTGATGGCGAGGATCGAGGTCGAAGAACAGGTCGTAGACGACGCGCAGGTCGGCGTCCGCGACGCCGCAGAGGTAGCGCAGCGAGACCCGCACGGCGAACCCACCGGCCCTGTCGACCAGCTCGAGCCCGCTGGCCTGCCCAGGGCAGGCCTTGTCGTCGGCCTCGAGCCGCACCCGCCCGAGCAGGTATCGCTGGACCTCGGCCGCCTTCGCGTGGACCGCCTCCTTGGTGACGCTCTCGGGGGTCGGGCCACCGACGGCCTCGTAGAGGTCACCCGACGCGATCGTGAGGAGGTAATCCACGGCCGCACCCTCGACGTGGATGTCCGAGTAGACGACGCTCGACTGGTGTGCGGCCGCGCTGCCCGCCGTGCCCAGCAGGAAGAGCGCGCAGTGGAGCGCCCGGCGCATGAGGCGCCGGCAGTATCACGGCGCCGACGCGCCACGCAGCCCTTGTTTTTTTCGGGGGGAGCACGGCTCCCCCCGCCCCGGCCTCGCCCCGGCTCGGCCTCCCCCCTCACCGGCGCCCATGACGCCGTCCGGACCTGGGGGATTCGCGGGCAGGGAA
>CAZQJC010000165.1:0-13310 GCA_964593795.1 uncultured Myxococcales bacterium
CACCCGCGCCGCCCGCACCCGCGCCGCCCGCACCTGCGCCGCCCGCACCCGCGCCGCCAGTGCCCGCGCCGCCCGCGCCCGCGCCGCCAGTGCCCGCGCCGCCGGTTCCCGCGCCGCCAGTGCCCGCGCCGCCAGTGCCCGCGCCGCCAGTGCCCGCGCCGCCAGTGCCCGCGCCAGTGCCGGGCGCGACGAAGCCGCTGCTGAAGTGCATGACGGAGGTCGTGGCCGCGCCGCCGCTGACGCTCGTCGGCTGTGGGTCGAAGCCGCCGGAGGCATTGCTCCAGTAGATCGCGGGCGTGGTCGGGTTGCCGGTGAAGGCGAGCGCGATCGTCACCGGCTTGCTGAACGTCTGGCCGTCAGGGCCGAGCTGGTAGACCGGGGAGGCCCAGGTCGCGAAGCTCGAGGGCGGCGTGCCGGTCGTCGAGGTGAGTGACAGCGTCTGATCCGCGGCGAGCGCGCCCGGCGGCACCGTCAGCGTCGCGCCCTCCAGGGTGAGCGTGCCGCCCGCCGCCGCGCTGATCAGCTTGGAGGTCGTCGCTCCCGTCCCCCGCGGCCCCCCCCGTGGCCGGCTCCTGGGCGTCATCGCCGCAGGACAGCGTCGCCGCCAGCACCAGCACCCCACACAAGCTCGTTCTTTGCATGGGACACAGTCGCAGATCGCGGGTTCGGGCGCGAGCTCCGATCCGCGTGCTGGGCGGCGGGCCCCCAGGCGAGGGGTCCACATGCACCGCTCCAGGCTCCAGACGCAGGACGGTGCGGCCCCTTGCGGCTTCCCTGCGACCGTCCTGTAACGCAGGGCGATTTCACGCGCCTGGCACACGCATGGCATCCTCCGGGCTCGTGCGCGTCGCTGCGGTCGTGGCCCTCGGGGTGTGGATCGTCGCGACGGCCGGCCGCGCCCGCGCGGCGACCGACGGGGGCGTGGCGGAGGGCACACCGGACGCGGCAGGGGTCGCCGACGGAGGCGCCCCCGACGGCGGGGTGCCTCCTGTCGAGCGCGAGCCCACGGCCGAGGAGCTCGAGAAGCTCGCGGTCGAGCAGGTCATCCAGGTGGAGGACGTCGCGCCGCCGCGCGAGCCGTTCGCGCCGGACACGACCACTCGCCTGTCCGGCAAGCAGCTCGCCGAGCGGGGCGTGACCACGCTCGCGCAGGCGCTCCAGCAGATCCCGGAGGTCTCCATCCGCCCGGGCGGCCGTGGCGATCAGCGCATCCAGGTGCGCGGCGGGAGAAAGGGCTCGGTGCTGCTCGTGCTCGACGGCGTGCCGATCAACGAGGCGTACTACGGCACGTTCGACCCGAGCTCGATCCCGGTGACGGACATCGCGGAGATCCGCGTGTCGCTGTCGGCGGCCTCGCCCCTCGACGGCCCGGGCGGCCCGGCGGGCGTCATCGAGATCGTGACCGTGAACCCGCGCGGCCCGAGGCGCATCGCCGCCACCGCGATCGGTTCGACGGCGCCGGGGTTCCTCGGCGGGGCGACGCTCCGGCTGCCGCTCGGGGACGAGTGGGGATTGCGCCTGTCCGCCGGTTCGCAGGCGGACTTCCGCGGGCTCGAGCTCATCGGGCTCGACGGGGGCACGCGCAAGATCGACCAGTCGAGCCGCTTCTTCCACGGCGCGGGCGCGGTCGGCGGCGAGGTCGGCAAGCTGCGCCTCTTCTCGCAGGTGATCGCCTCCCGTCGCGTGTTCCTCGTGCCGCCCTCGGACTCGCCGGGCTCGCAGGTGCAGGTCGTGGACGGCGAGACGATGATCGCCGGACAGGCGCGCGCGGAGCTCGAGGCCGCGGGGTTCCTCGTCGGCGTCTCCGGCTACGGTCAATGGGTGGACCGCAGGATCAAGCGCTTCGCGGACGCGGCGCTCGCGACGTTCGGAGGCGAGGAGCTCGTCTCTGCGAATTCCGCGGGCGTGCGGGCGCGATTGACGCGCGCCATCGGCCAGGGGCTCGACCTCGTCGGCCTCGCGGCGCTCCACACCGAGCGCGCGACCGACGTCGACGACCTGCAGATGAAGAGCGGGGGCTCGACGTACCTCACGCAGTGGTCGGCGGGCGCGGAGTGGAAGCCGGGCGCGGGCCTGCGGGGCGTGCTCGCGGCGGGCCTGGCGGTGCCGCTCACGGCGGGCGACTCGCCCTGGCCGGAGGCCAAGCTGACCGTGCGCTGGAAGCCCTTCGAGGAGCTCGAGCTCTCGCTCGTGGGCGCGCGAAAGGGGCGCGTGCCGACGCTGCGCGAGCGCTACGGCAGACTCGAGGGCAACCGCGCGATCCGGCCGGAGATGGTGACTGCCGCGGAGCTCGGCCTCCGCGCGCGCCCGGTGACGCTCGTGGAGGTCTCCGCCAATGGCTATCTGCGCAGGACCGACGGCTTCATCCGCTTCAATGACGCGCGCACGCAGCAGGTCAATTACGCCGACTTCCTGACGAGCGGCCTCGAGAGCCGGATGACGATCGGCCTCGGGCAGCCCGTGTCGCTGACGGGCATGTATCAGCTCACGCGCGTGGACACGCTGACCGGCGGTGCCGAGCCGCTCGAGAACGTGCCCTCGCACCGCGTGGATGTCTGGCTCGACGGACACCTCGGCGAGCGCGCTGGCGCCTGGCTGACCGCGCGCTGGCTCGGCGAGCGCACCGACGGCGGCACGAAGCTCCCCGCCTACGTCGACACGGAGGGCGCGGCGTGGGTGCGCATCGTGCCCGCCCTGCGGGCCACCGCGCGCGTCACCAATGCCCTCGGCGACCGCTGGCGCGATCGCGCCGACACGCCGAGCCTCGGGCGCACCGCGTACCTGGGTCTCGACGGCGTCTGGTAGCGCTCAGATCTCCTTTTCGCCGGGCAGGAGGAAGCCGTATCGGCGCATGATCTCGCGGCCGGCGGGCTCGCCCACGAACGCGACGAAGCGGCGGGCCGCCCCGGGGCGCCGGGCCTGCTGGATGACGACCGCGGCCTGATCGATCGGCTCGTGGAGCGACTCGTCGATGCGGAACCACTTGCCCTTGCTGCCCACCGCCAGTGACAGCGAGATGATCGCGGCCTCGGCGTTGCCGGTCTCCGCGAACTGCTGGGTCTGCTGCACGTTCTCGCCGAAGACGAAGCGCCGTCCGACCTCGGCGAGCACGCCGGCGCGGTCGAGCGCCTGCCGGGCGGCACGCCCGTAGGGGGCGTGCTCGGGGTTCGCGATCGCGACGCGCTTGAAGTCCGCGCTCGCGATGCCCCTGAGATCCGCCGGCAGCGTGGCGCCCGGGCGCACGTAGACCGCGAGGCGACCGCGCGCGTAGAGCGCCTTGGTGTCGGCGAGGGCGACGCCGCGCTTGACGAGGTCGTCGACGAACGAGACGTTGGCCGCGAAGAACACGTCGAAGGGCGCACCCTCGACGATCTGCTTCGACAGAAGGCCCGTCGAGCCGAACGTGAAGACCACCCGCTCGCCCGTGGCGCGCTGGAACGCGGCGCCGACCTCCTCGAAGGCCCGGGCCAGGTCGGCCGCCGCCGCCACGCGGAGCGGCTCGGCCGGGGTGGCGTCCTTGCGGGGCGAAGGCGCGGCCACCTCCGGCGCGTCGGGAGCGCGGTTGCAGGCGAGGAGCAGGGCGAGGCCGAGGGCGATCCGCACGTGACGACTTCCGCGTCGAGTGTCGCCCAGGAGAGGGACACGGCAATGGACGAACTGCGGGGGTCTTCACCACGCGGCAGGGGGCTCGAGCCCCAGCGATCCGCCCTTGCGGTGGCGCCGGAGCATCGACTGTCGTCGTTCGTTGACACCGGTGTCACAAGCCTCGCCGGCACGCCAGTTGCTCAGACCCGGGACGATGGCATCGAGAGCGTTGCTGAGGTGGATGGTGGCCGTGGCGCTCCTCGCACCCGCGGTGGCGAAGGCGCAGGTGATGCCGTGCCAGGACAACCCGAACGTCGTCTACGTCATGGCGGGTGACACGCAGCGCTCGCTGGTGCAGAGCCTGGGCAAGCAGCTCCGGGCCGATCCGACGTTCCCGATGACGCTCGCGTACAAGCTCACCGGGTCCTGCACGAACATCGCCGCGATGTACAGCGGCACCAAGCTCAACGAGAACCTCGGCTTCATCCCGGCGGATCCGGCGTTCGACCCGAACACGACCGCGCCTCCGCAGTGCTCGGTGCCGGCCGGCGGCGTCAACGTCGACGTGGCGAACTCGATCGTGTTCCTCGACGCGTGCACGACCACGGCGACGCCGAGCACCGTGCAGGTCGAGCGCGGCCCGGTGCAGGCGTTCGTGTTCGCCGTGCCCGAGGCCAGCACGCAGACGGCCATCACGGCCGAGGAGGCCTACTTCGTCTTCGGCTTCGGCCAGATGGGCATGGCCGAGCCGTGGGTGAACGAGCTGCTCGACTTCATCCGGCCGGTCACCAAGGGCACGATCATCAGCATGGGCGCCTCGATCAAGGTGCCGCCGGCGAGGTGGAAGGGCGTTCGCGTCGATCAGTCCAGCGCCGTGCTGAGCATGCTCGCAGCCTCCACGGATCCGGAGCGCTCGATCGCGATCCTCGGCAACGACATCTACGACCCGGCGCGCAACATGGTCAATGCGCTCGCCTTCAAGGCCTTCGGGCAGAAGTACGCCTACTGGCCCGACTCGACCGCCAATGCGTTCGACAAGCGCAACGTACGCGATGGGCACTATCACATGTGGTCCTACACCCAGTGGATGTACAAGAAGGACGCCTTCGGCAACCCCGCGAGCTTCGCGGCCAAGCGCCTCGTGGACGCCATCGTCGGCCAGCCGATCAGCGGGGTGCCCTTCAACTTCCAGCCGCTCGACACGGTGATCGCCACGAACGAGATCCCCATCTGCGCGATGAAGGTGCAGCGCTCGACCGAGGGCGGTGACCTCAGCGCCTACCACTCGCCGAACCCGTGTGGTTGCTACTACGAGAGCAAGGTCACCGGTGCGGCCCCTGCCGGGTGCAGGGCGTGCACGGGCAACGCGCAATGCGGGATCGAGGAGAACTGCAGCTTCGGCTTCTGCGAGGGGGCGTAGCCATGCGCCTCGAGATGGGCCTGGTCCTCGCGGTGCTGCTCGCGCTCGGCTGCAACGACGTGCCGAACCGGGGCGCGGCCGGCAGCGGCCTCGCGGGGTCGAGCGGTGGCGCCGCGGGATCGAGCGGCGGCGAGGCAGGGTCGGGCGGCGGCGCAGGCGGTGCCGGCGCGGGTGGCGGGGGTGCTGCCGGCGCCGGGGGCGCCGCGGGAGCTGGCGGCGCGGGCGCGGGCGGCGCGGGCGCGGGCGGCGCTGGTGCGGGCGGCGCGGGCGGCATGATGGGCGATTGCTTCTCGGGGACCCCGACGACGCACCTCGACTTCATGAACGCCTGCACGAGCGCGGACAAGGTCATGCGGATGCCGAACCTCCCGCTCCTCAACCCCGACGGGACGCTTCCACCGCTGCCGTGATGCGTGTCGCCTGGCTCCCCTCGATCCTGGTCGTGCTGCTCCCCCCGGCGGCGCGCGCCGAGCCGGCCGCGCCCTCCATTTCCGACCTCGAGGCGCGCATTGCCAGGCTCGAGCGCCCCGACGCGCCGCCATTGCGCGTCTGGGGCCTGCTCCAGGCCGACGCCATTGCGTGGCGGCAGTCCTCGAAGGACGAGGTCGTGCCGTCCACCGGCGAGCCGCTCAACGACACGCGCTTCCTCGTCCGCCGCGCGCAGCTCCGCGCCACCGCCGACTACGGCCTCGTCTCGGGTGCCATCGGCTTCGAGGGAAACACGGTCCGCGGGCCGATCGCGCGCATCCTGCAGGCGGAGCTGACGCTCGGCTGGCCCACCGCGCTCATCGGCGGGCAATCCGCGGTGCCCGGCACGCGCGAGCCGCCGATCGTGTCGCTGTCGCTGGGCCTGCTCAAGATCCCCTTCGGCCTCGAGGTGCCCGAGCTCGACGAGCGGCGCTTCTTCCTCGAGCGGGCGACGGTCGCGACCGCGCTCTTCCCCGGCAACTACGACCTCGGAGCGCGCGTGGCGGGGGCCTGGCGCTTCCTCCGCTATTCCATTGCGTACATGAACGGCGAGCCCATCGGCGAGCGCGCATTGCCGGGCCGCGATCTCGACAGGGCCAAGGACCTCGTGGGCCGCATCGGCGTGGACGCCTCGCCCATCCCGGAGCTGCGCATCGAGGCGGGCTTCTCGGGGCTGACGGGCTCGGGGCTTCACCGGGGCAGCGCGCCGACCAAGGACGGCTTCCAGTGGCACGACACCAACGAGAACGGCATCGTCGAGCCCGACGAGCTCACGGCCGTCGCGGGGCAGCCCGGCACGCCGTCGCAAGGCTTCGATCGCTCCGCGCTCGGCGGCGACGTCAGGCTCACCGCGCAGGTCCCCGCGCTCGGCGCGGCGGTGGTGCAGGCCGAGCTCGTCTGGGCGACCAACCTCGATCGCGCGCTCGTCGTCGCCGACCCCGTCGCGAGCGCCCGCGATCTGCGCGAGCGCGGCTTCTCGGTGGGGGCGTCTCAGGAGCTCGGCCCGTACGCGCAGGTGGGCGTGCGCTACGACCGCTACGACCCGGACGCCGACGCCACGGATCCGCGGGGTGGCGTGCCCGTGCCCAAGGACTCGACGTACTCGACCCTGGCGGTGACGGCCGCGGCCCGGCTCCCCACCGCGTCGCCGAGCGCGCGCGGCGCGCGCCTCGTGGTCGAGTACGACCGCAATCGCAACGCGCTCGGGCGCGCCCCGAGCGGAGCGCCGACGTCGCTCGCCGACGACGCGCTGACGTTCCGCGCGCAGGTGGAGTTCTGATATGCGCCTTTGCGCATGGGTTGCGCTCGTGCTGCTCGCGTGCGAGGGGGCCTCGAGCGACCCGGGGCGGCGGGCGCTGCTCGGCGTGGAGGGCGCGACGTTCCACCCTGGGGCGATGCCCGCGGACGGGGCGGGGCCGCCGGTCGTCGGCACGCAGATCACGCGCAACACGGTGCAGCCGGGCCTGGTCGGGCGCGCGTTCCGCGGGGCCGTCGCCCGCGGCGCGGAGGCGGTCGCGATCGGCCTAGAGGGCGACGCCGGCTACTGGATCCTGCCGTCCGGGCCGCCCGACGCGACCGCGCCGCAGCAGCTCACGTTCGAGACGACGCTCTCGTTCGCCCGCGCGCTGCCCGCGGGCTCACACGCGCTCGTCGCCCGGGCCGTGGACCCCGGCGGGCGCTTCGGGGCCGCGAACGTCACGATGCTCGAGGCGGAGGAGGCGCCGGCGGACACCTCGCCGCTCGTCGTCACGCTGCGCTGGGACACCGACGCCGACCTCGACCTGCACGTGGTGGACGGCAATGGCGTGGAGATCTGGTCGCGTGACCCCAATGCGTACGTGCCGCCCCCGCCCGGCACGGCCGTCGATCCCGAGGCCGTGACCGCGGGCGGCATCCTCGACGTCGACTCCAATGCCGGGTGCGTGATCGACGGCCGGCGCGTCGAGAACGTGCGCTGGCAGAAGCCTCCGCCGGGCGGGCATTACCTGATCCGGGTCAATGCCACGAGCCTTTGCGACGAGGCGGCCGCGCGCTGGACCGTGGAGGCGCACCGGGACGGCGCCCTCGTCGGGCGCGCCTTCGGCACCGCCACCGAGGC
This sequence comes from uncultured Myxococcales bacterium, assembly GCA_964593795.1. GTDB lineage: Bacteria > Myxococcota_A > Polyangia > JAHFDS01 > JAHFDS01 > JAHFDS01. The sequence goes on from CAZQJC010000165.1 coordinate 7,572, forward strand.
CGACGTCCGCTTCGCCGACGGGCGCGGCGCGGGCCTGCTCGTGATGGAGCTCGATCTGCCATGAAGCCGCTCGCCTGCTGCCTCGCCGTCCTGCTGCTCGCGCCGGCGCGCGCGAGCGCCGAGTGCACCGAGTACGCGCGGGCCCGCCCCACCGAGCGGCCGCGCACGATCTCGTACACCGAGGAGGCGCGCCGCGAGGGGGCCGAGGGACGGCTCGTCCTGCGCGTCGCGGTCTCGGCCACGGGCACGGTGACGCGCGTCGAGCTGCAGTCGGGCGTGCACCCGGCGCTCGATCGAGAGGCCGTCGCGGCCGTGCGCACGTGGCGCTTCCAGCCCGCACGGCTGTGCGGCAAGGCCGTCGAGGGCCTGTACCGCGTGGCGCGGCGGTTCGAGATCGCCGACTGACGATGCGGCTCTGCGCCCTCGCGCTCGCGCTCCTGTGCTGGCCCGCGCGCGCCGGGGCAGCCGACGGCGGGCCGGTCGACGGCGGCGTCCCCGCGGACGGTTCGCCGGCGGACGCGGCCGCCCCCGATGCGCCCACCCGGCCTGACGCGGGCGCCCCCGACGCAGGCGAGCCGGACGTCTCCGCGCTCGAGCAGGCCGCCGCCGTCGCGGCCGGCGCCGAGACCATCGTCGTCTCCGCCGCCGACGACGTGGACGAGGAGGTGATCGTGCGCGCGCGCCGTGTGCGAAGCGAGGCCGGGCGCACCGGCGTCCGCGTCGAGGAGGCCCGCCGCGTGCCCGGCACGCAGGGCGACGCGGCCAAGGTCGTGCAGAGCCTGCCCGGCGTCGCGCGCCCGGCGTTCGGCGGCGACAAGCTCGTGGTGTGGGGAGCCGCGCCGCGCGACACGCGCGTCTACGTCGACGGCGTGGAGATCCCCGCGCTCTATCACCTCGGGGGCGTGCGCTCGGTGCTGCCGGCCGACCTCGTGCGCAGCCTCGAGCTCGTCCCCGGCGGCTTCGGCGTGGAGCACGGACGCAGCCTCGGCGGCGTAGTGCGCCTCGAGACGCGCGAGCTCCCGGAGGGCCTGCACGGCTTCGTCGCCGCGGACCTCCTCGACGCGTCCGCGATGGTGACCGCCTCGCCGCTGCCGCGCCTCCGGCTCGCCGTGTCCGGGCGTTATGGCTGGCTCGACCGCATCCTCCTCGGCGCCATCCGCGACGTGGGCGACTTCGTGCCCATCCCGCGCTACGACGACGAGCAAGTCAAGGTGACCCTGGCGCTGCGCGACGACGAGGAGCTCGGCCTCCTCTTCCTCGCGACGCACGACAAGCTGCGGCGCGCGGTCGCCTCGCCCGATCCCGCCGAGACCCGCGCCGAGGACACCGTCACGAGCGCCTATCGCTTCATCCTGCGCTACGCGCGCATCTTCCCCGACGGCGCGAGCGTGACCGTGTCGCCGTCGGTCGGCTGGGACCGCGCGACGAGCGCGACGTCGTTCGGCGCGGTGCCGACGTACACCGACGCGGACAGCGTGCGCTACGGCGTGCGGGCGGTGTGGCGCCAGCGGCTCGCGCCGAGGCTCACCGCGACGGCGGGGATGGACTTCCAGGGCTCGCACACGCAGAACGGGCGCTACGGCTCGCTCACGCTCCCGCCGCGAGAGGGCGATCCCTACGTCTTCGGTCAGCCGCCGGGCGCCGAGATCGCGAACGACGACTGGACGACCGAGATCGTCGACGCGGCTCCCTTCGCCGGCGCGGAGCTGGCCCTCGGGCCGCTCACGCTCGCCCCTGGCCTCCGCGTCGACGCGTTCCTCATCGAGGGCGATCGGTTGCTGCCGAGGGTCGGGCTCGCGCCGGCCACGGGCTTCTCGCGGCTCGAGTGGAGCGCCGACCCGCGCCTGTCGGCCGTGCTGAGGGTGGCCCCCGGCGTCTCCGTCAGCGGCAGCGCGGGCCTGTACCACCAGCCCCCCGCGGCCGAGGACCTCTCGGCGACGTTCGGCTCGCCGGCGCTCCGCCTCGAGCGCGGGTGGCAGGCCACGCTCGGGGCGGCCGCCGCCCTCGGGGCCGTCGCCACGGTCGAGGCGACCGGGTTCTGGAAGTCGCTCGCCGACCTCGTGGTGCGCAGCCGCGCGCCGTCGCCCGCGCTCGCGCACGCGCTCGTGCAGACGGGCGAGGGCCACGGCTACGGCGTGCAGCTCCTCGTGCGACGCGAGCTCGCGCGCGGCCTCTTCGGGTGGATCGCCTACACGTTCTCGCGCGCCGAGCGGAAGGACGAGGCCGACCCGCTCTATCGCCTGTTCGATCACGATCAGCCGCACGTGCTCGCGGCCGTGGCGAGCTGGGAGGTGGGGGGCTGGGCCTTCGGGGGACGCGCCCGCTACGCGAGCGGCGCGCCGAGGACACCCGTCGACGGGGCCTTCTACGACGCCCGCGACGATCGCTACGAGCCCATCATGGGCCTGCAGAACTCCATCCGCATCCCGGCCTTCTTCCAGCTCGATCTGCGCATCGATCGACGCTTCGCCGTGGGCGCGCTGCGGATCGATCTCTACCTCGACGTCCAGAACGTCACGAACCGCGACAACGCGGAGGAGATCGTCTACGACCGCACCTACCGGCAGCGCGGCCACGTCACGGGGTTGCCGACGCTCGCGGTGCTCGGCGCGCGGGTGGAGCTGTGAGGCGCGCGCGGCTGCTGTGCCTCGTGGCGGTGCTCGGGTGCAAGCCCGAGCTCGGCGCGCCGCTGTCGACGCTGACGGAGCCGCGCGTGATCGGCGTGCGCGTGACGCCGCCCGAGGCCGCGCCCGGCGCGCGCGTGGTGCTCGAGGCGCTGGTCGCTGGACCAGAGGGCCCCGTCCCGGCGACCGTGGACTGGGCGTTCTGCAGCGAGGGCAAGCCGCTCACCGAGAACGACGTCGTGGCGAGCGCGTGCCTGATCGGGCCGGGCTCGCCCATCGCGATCACGAGCGAGCCGGTCGAGGCGACGATGCCGCTCGACGCGTGCAAGCGGTTCGGGCCGGAGCTCCCTCCGAGCACGCCGGGCCAGTCGCCGCTGCGTCCGCGGGATCCGGACGTCACGGGCGGCTACTACCAGCCCGTGCGCCTGCGCGTGGACGGCGCGAGCGCCATCGCATTGCCGCGGGTGCAATGCAGCCTGCCCAATGCGCCCATCGACGTCGCGCTCGATCACAAGCAGCGATACCGCGCCAACCAGAGCCCGGCCGTCGTGGGCCTCGACCTCCTCGCCGATGGCGCGATCGTGGATCCCGCGGCGGTGCCCGCGCGGCGCGCCGTCCGCGTGCGCGTGACCTGGACGCCCGAGTCCGAGGAGCGCTTCGTGGTCCACGACCTGGCTGCGCGCGCGCTCGTGGAGCGTCGCGAGGCCCTGCGCGTCTCGTGGTTCGCGAGCGCGGGGGCTCTGTCCGACGAGCACACGGGCGCGGACGCCGGGGCGGCGAGCGAGAACACCTGGCGCACGCCCGCCGCGGGCCCCGCGCACCTGTGGGCGGTCGTCCGCGACGATCGCGGTGGCCTCGACGTCAAGCACGTCGCCGTCACGATCGTCGAGTGAGCGCGGCGCAGGTGACGGGGCCATTGTCGGCCGTCACGGTGTCCGTCAGGTTTCTGACAGGTTGAAAGAAATGCGTGGCGCGAACGAAATGCGCAATGGAGGCTCGCGTTCACTTCACCACCCTGACAATCGTCGTCAATGAGCGGCGTCGACCATGACGCGGATGTCGCGCGTGGCGCCCGGTGCCGGCCGGGGTGCGCGCGTCACATACGCGGCGCGCGCGCAGGGATCTCGCGCGGCTACGCGGAGATGACCCCGTGCTCTCCGCCGGAGGCACCGTCCTTGCTATTCGCTGCAGCGAAGCAGGACCAACCTCCTGGAGGGTTCGAATGACGAAGAAGACGATCCTGGCAGTTCTCCTCGGCTCCTCGCTCGCGCTCACCGCGTGCGGTGACGACAAGGGCACGGGCGGCTACGGCGGCGGCGGCTCCGGCGGCGCGGGCGCAGGTGGCGCGGGCGCAGGTGGCGCGGGCGCAGGCGGCGCGGGCGCAGGCGGCGCGGGCGCAGGCGGCGCGGGCGCAGGTGGCGCGGGCTCCGGCGGCGCGGGCTCCGGCGGCGCGGGCTCCGGCGGCGCGGGCGCAGGTGGCGCGGGCTCCGGTGGCGCGGGCGCAGGCGGCGCGGGCGCAGGTGGCGCGGGCGCGGGCGGCGCGGGCTAGCCTCACTTCCTCAGCGTGGTCAGCGTGAAGAGCGCCTCGGCCGTCTCGCCGGCCGGGGGCTCCACGCGGTGCCGCAGGGCATCCTCCACCGCATCGACGAGATCGTAGTCCTCCCCCGCCACGCGCACCCGGCGCGTCGGCAACGCGGCCGGCTTGTCCGAGAACGCCACCGCCGAGATCAGCTCGACGCCGAAGGGCGGCGCCGCCTCGAGCTCGACGGGGTAGGGCGCGGCCGGTCCGCCCGCGGACCGCCACGCCTGCTCCATGACCACGTGCTTGCCGTCGGCGAGGTGGTAGACGAGCCGCACCCACGCGGGCCGGTTCGTGCGCACGAGGAGGCGGTAGCGCTGCCCCGATCGCAGCACGATCCCGCTCGGCCCCCGGCTCGACGTCAGGTCCACGGACAGGCCCCCCTCCGCCGGAGGCCGCGGCTCGAGGAGCTTCTCGTCCATGCGCGCGCGGTTGCCGTTCTGCGGCTCGAGCGGCAGCGTCGGCGGCACCGCGTCGCGCGGCAGGAGCGCCTCCGCGCTGGCGACCGCGCGGCCGCTGCGCGTGCGCACGACGAGCGCGAGCCGCACCTGCGCGTCGTCGGCGGCATGCGTGCCCCGCGCGACGACGTCCCCGGCGAGCGTCCCCGGCCCACCCGCGGCGAGGCGGTGCTCGAGCCGCTCGGCGACCGCCTGTCCGAACGGGCTCGCGAAGCCCGCGCCCCACGGCCCGAGGGGCGCCACGAGGAGCCGCGCGCGCGTGCCGAGACCCTGCGCGCCGAGCTGGAGCGCGAGCTGCTCGATGGCCTCGTCGAGCGTGCGCGCCGGGGTGCGCACCGCCTCGCGCATCCCGGCCTCGAGCGCCCGCTCCGCCGCCGCCGCGCGTCCGGCAGCCGGATCGGCCTCCGCGGTCTCGTCGAGCAGGCTCGCGACCGCCTCCTGATCCATCGCTTCCACGATCGGCGCGCGCGCCGCCACGAGCGCCCGCAGCATCTCGGCGTTCTGTCCGGCGCGCCTGGCCACGTCCGCCTGCGCGAGGCGCGCCTCCGCGTCCGCGAGGGCCGCGTCCCGGCGCTTGAGCGCGCGCAGCCGGCCGGCCTTCTTCTCGAGCAGCGCCAGCGCATACGCCTTGCCGGGGCCGGTCCACGCCTCGTAGTCGAGCCCGCCGATCTCGAGATCGGTCGTCGCGCTCGCGCTCGAGGACACGTCGTACTCCGTCACGCCCAGCGTCGCGCGCCGCGAGGTGCGGAAGCCGGACGAGATGCGCACGCGCAGCTTCCTGGCCAGGTCGGCCGCAGCCTGCGTCTTGGCGGTCTCCAGCGCGCGCGGCCCGCCGCCGGCGCCGAAGCCGGTGAGGTGGCCCCCGCGGGGCTCGCCGCCGGACTTGACCCACGCGGGCTGCGCGCCGGCAGGCGCGGCCGTCCCCAGCGCGACGGCGAAGATGCATGCGGATAGGCGCATGCGTGTGATCATCGCACGACGGCGGCGGCGAGGGTTTGATGGGGATCACCGGAGGCGTGGCAACATGGAGGGCACGTGAACATCCTCCTGCTCTCGGAGCTCCTCGTCTCGGTGGTCG
>CAZQJC010000166.1:0-34308 GCA_964593795.1 uncultured Myxococcales bacterium
CTTGCGGCTCGCTCCGCTCGCCTCGAGAGGGGGAGCCCCCCGCATCGCTTCGCTCGCGGTCGTCCGCCCGGTCGTGCTCGTGCTCGTGCTCGTGCTCGATCCGATGAGGTCACTCGACCCCACCTGTGACCCTCCGCACGCGTGGAGACAGATCACCCATCCGACGCCCAACTCCTCGTGAGCATCTCCGGGCCCGGCTCAGCCTCGGAAGCGCGTGGAGGTCGGCATGTGCGCTGTTCCGTGTGTGCGCGGGTGGTCCGTGGTGTTCTCGCTCGTCGCGACGCTCGCGGCTCCCTCGTCGGCAGAGGCCCAGCCGGCCGCCTGTGACTCCAGCTTCGGCGCCTGCCCTCCGCGCATCACGCGCGGCGACCAGGCCGACGACGGCCCCAACGCGCAGAGCATCGATCTGACCATCATGCGTCCCGCGATCGACTCGAAGGGCTACATCACGGTCAACAGCTCCGAGGTCCTGCGCCACCTCGACGTCTCGTTTGGTCTCGTCGCCAACTACGGCCGCAATCCGCTGCGGATCGAGGGCCAGGGCATCGACTATCGCACCGGCGCCACGACCCCCACGTCCTTCGACGTCACGACGGTCTTCACCGGCCAGCTCCAGGCCGCGCTCGGCCTCTTCCGTTTCGCCGAGGTCGCGATCGGGGTCCCTTTCGTGGTCGTGGGCGGGCACGCGACGCCCGCGGACGCACGCCAGCCCGGCGCGAACGACGACGTGAAGTACGACTGGACGCGCCAGGGCGTGGGCGACGTCGTCCTGCACGGCAAGGCCCGCGCGCTCAGCGCCTCGCGAGACGCCCTCGGCCTCGGTCTCGTCCTCACCGCGTCTCTCCCGACGTCGGCCGAGGACCAGTGGACCGGCGAGGGTCAGGTGCAGCTCCGTCCGACGCTCGTCGTCGACAAGGAGTGGGGCCGCCACGGCCGTCTCCGGACCGCGCTCAACGTCGGCTACCTCTATCGTCAGAGCACGCGCACGTTCGTAGACGACGGCTACGCGATGGCGCCCATCCGCAGGGACGCCGCCGGCAACGAAGCGGTCATCGTGCGCCCCGCCTCGAGCGGCCTCGGCACGAAGATCACCGTGGGCGACGAGATCATGTACGGCGTCGGCGCCTCCTACGCGCTCGTCCCCGACAAGCTCGACCTCCTCACCGAGTTCTTCGGCTCCGCCGGCAAGCGACCGCGCACCCGCCCCGGCGAGTGGGACGTCGGCCTGCGCCTCTACGCCGCGCGCAATTCGTACCTCACCGTCGCCGCCGGCTACGGCGTCAACGACTCCTACGCCTCGCCCGAGGGGCGCGTCTTCATCGGCATCGTCTTCGAGCCGTCCATCGGTGACCGCGACGGCGACGGCCTCAAGGACGACGTCGACCGTTGCCCCGACGACCCCGAGGACTTCGACGACTTCGACGACGCCGACGGCTGCCCTGACCCCGACAACGACCGGGACGGCATCCTCGACAAGGACGACAGGTGCCCGAACGTCCCGGAGACCAAGAACGGCTTCGAGGACGAGGACGGCTGCCCCGACACGGTGGACCTCGATCGCGACGGCGACCACATCCCCGATCGCCTCGACAAGTGCCCCGACGAGGCCGAGGACCGGGACGGCTTCGAGGACGCCGACGGTTGCCCCGACCCCGACAACGATCGCGACGGCATCCTCGACGTGGACGACCTCTGCCCGAACGACCCCGAGGACTTCGACGGCTTCGAGGACAAGGACGGCTGCCCCGATCCCGACAACGATAGGGATCGCATCCTCGACAAGGACGACCGCTGCCCGAATCAGCCCGAGATCTGGAACGGCTACAAGGACGAGGACGGCTGCCCCGACACGCACCCGCACCTTCGCATCACCACGACCGGGATCGTCATCCTCGAGCCCGTCAACTTCCGCACCGACTCCGACGAGATCCTCCGCACGTCCTTCGACATCCTCGATGCCGTCGGCGCGACGCTTCGGGGCAACCCCTGGATCGAGCGCATCGAGATCCAGGGCCACTGCGACGAGCGCGGCAACGACGACTACAATCTCGACCTCAGCGATCGCCGGGTCAAGAGCGTGCGCCGCTACCTGGTCTCCAGAGGCGTGGCCTCGGGACGCATGCGTGCACGCGGATATGGCGAGACCGTCCCCCTGTGCCGCCGGCACAACGAGCGGTGCTGGGCGCAGAACCGGCGCGTGCAGTTCGTCATCGAGAAGCGCGCGGAGGATACGCCGGGCGCGCCCTCCGACTGACGCTACCCTCCCGAGAGCGCCCGGATCACGCGGATCGCCCCCAGCACGAGCCCGGTCACGAGCCCCACGGTCGCGACGCCGAGGCACAGCGTGAACAGCTTCGGGTGACGGTCCACCCAGTGCAGGAAGGCGTGGGTGGCGCGCTTGACGCCGCTGATGTGGCAGGCGACCGGGATCTTGCCTGACAGGATGTCTCGCAGGCCCTGCTCCATCTCCGCCACGGACCCGAATCGCCTGTCGCGATCGCGCGGGAGACCCTTGAGGAGGAACTGGAAGTACTCGATGGGCATCCCCGACGCGAGCGCGCGGTCGCCGAGGGTCCGCGCGTCGAGGTCCTTGGCGATGAGCTCCGCGAGCACCTCCTGCACGGTCGAGAGGCCGCCGAGTGGATGCTCGAGCGTGAGCATCTCGAAGAAGAGCAGGCACAGCGAGAACACGTCACTGCGCGCGTCGAGCGCATCGTTCTTCCCCGCCGCTTGCTCGGGCGACATGTAGAGCGGCGTGCCGACGAGCGCGCCGTGCACCGTCTCGAGGAGCCTGACGTCCGCGGACGCGGTCTTTGCCACCGCCGCCTCCGCCCGCGCTACCCCTTCGCTCGGAGCGAGCTGCTTGGCGAGGCCCCAGTCCATCACGGTCACCTCGCCGAACGCGCCGATCATGATGTTCGCCGGCTTGAGATCGCGATGGAGGATCCCCCTGTCGTGCGCGTAGCGGATGGCCTGCAGGATCTCGAGGAACACGTGCGCTCGATACTCGAAGGTGAAGCGCGCGACGTAGGCGGGATCGCCCTGCCGGAGCTTCTCGATCACGCGTTCGAGCGTGTCGCCCTGCACGTGCTTCATGACGAGGTAATGCTGGCCGCCGTCGTCGACACCCACGTCGTAGACCGGCACGATGCCCGGGTGCTCGAGCTGCCCGACCGCGCGCACCTCGTCCGCGAAGCGCAGCACGCCCTCGCCGCCGCGGTGCCTGGCCGCGAGGCGCTTGACCGCCACGGTCCGGCGGATGTCGTTGTCGCGGACGAGCGTGACCTCGCCCATGCCCCCCTTGCCGAGCAGCTCGACCGCCTCGAAGCGCGGCCGCTGCTCGACCTGCCACCCCACCTCGGCGCCGGAGTCGCCTGGCTTGCGCCTCGGCAGCACCGTCGTGCGTGCCGCCCCGAGCGTGGTCCCCGCAGGAGCCGGCCGGTCCCCCGACGCCAGCGTCTCCGCGATCGCGTCGCTCGCGCTCGTCAGCGACCCACTCGCCTCGACCTCCGCCTCGGGCGGCGCGTAGCCCCGCGTACGCCGGAGCTCGGGGCTGGGCACACCCTTTTCCGGCTGCACGGGCTCATTTTATCACGCGCATCCCCTCGCACCGGACCGGGGTCCTGAAGTGCGCATGGCTCGCGCTGGAGGGCTTGTCGCTGTAGTCCGGTTGGATGAGCGGCGGCGGCGTCCGTCTTTCGGGGCACGCGCAGCTCTTCGAGGCGCGCAGCGAAGCCGGCTTCGAGGCGAGCGAAGCGGTTCGAGGCGAGCGTCGTCGAGCGAGCGTCCGCCTTCGAGGCGAGCGCAGCGAGCCGCAAGGGCGTAGCGAGCGCAGCGAGCGAAGACGCAGGGAGGGGGGCCCGGGCACGGGTTCGCGGGGTGGGGGCGGGGGAGGGGCAGTCGTGCCCCTCCTGGTGGGCGCCTTCCGAGGCGCCCACACGCAAGTCAGATGACGTTGCAGTTGATCGGAGGCATGTCGAGCGCGTCGCGCGGGTACGCCGCCACGAACAGGATGCACATCTCGTCCGTCGAGTTCTGCCCGAACGTGACGTTGTGGCCGGTGGTGTTGTTCCACGTGCACGTCCACTGGAGGCTCTGGCCCATGTCGAGCTCGAACGGCGTGTCCCAGGTCTGATACGGCGGGTGCTGCCAGTCGTACGAATCGTAGATGTGCTCGACCGCCTGGCCCTTCTTCGTCTCGGCCGAGAAGTGCGTTCCAAGCGCGTGCGTGTGCGAGGTCATGCCGAAGATCTTCACGGGGTAAGGCATGTCGCAGTGCGCGCTGCCAGACGTCTCCACGCCGGGCGGCAGGTAGATGCCCGCCTTGAACAGCCACATCATCTCGGCGTGGTGCTCGATACGGTTCGTCGCGCTCGGCTTGGTCATGTCGAAGCGCGCGCTCGCCGTCATCTCGGTCTGCGACGCATTGATGACGTGCATCTCGAGGAGGATCTGCGCGTTCGCCTCGAGCTTGAAGCCGACCCCGGCCGGCATGTAGCGCTCGTAGTCGGCCTGCGCGGAGCCGAAGATGTACGCCGCCTTCCCGGAGAGCTGGTCGCCAGCGGGCGGGCAATCCTGCACGGTCGTGTTCGCGTCCGCGCGCGGCGTCAGCATCTTGTAGACGTTGAAGTGGTGGCTCTTGCCCTCCATGTGGGCCGAGAACTTCACGATCTCGAGCGGAGCCGGGTTGTTGAGGTTGACGTACTTGCAGACCTGCCGCTCGCTGCCGGGCCGCGCCGTGAACTGCTCGATCGTCAGCGGCACGACCTCGCCGAGCAGCGTGGGATCGACGCCCATGCCGCCCATGCCCGCGCCGCCCGCGCCGCCCGCGCTTCCACCCGCCCCTGCGCCACTCGCGCCCGCGCCACCGCTGCCCGCGGTGCCTGCCGCGCCCGCGCTCCCGGCCGCGCCTGCGCTGCCCGCGCTTCCGGCCGCACCCGCGCTGCCCGCGCTTCCGCCGGCCCCTCCGGTGCCGGCACCTCCGTAGCCACCCGAGCCCTTGTCGTCACCACAGGCAGGCAGGGTCAAGATCGCAACGAGAGCGGACAACGCGACATTCTTCATGATCACCTCTCCGAGCTTGGCGGGGAGCATACTCCAGGCCGTCAAGGGACGAGATGCCGCACCCACGCCGCCGCCTGATCCTGATAGTTCTCGCATCCTTGGCTCTCCTCGCCGTGGCCGGGATCACGTTCCTCCTCGGCGGTCGCATCCTGCACCGCGATGATGGCCCGGTCCGCGCCGACGCGATCGTGGTCCTCGCGGGAGAGCTCCCGACGCGCGCGGTCGAGGCCGCGCTCCTCTACAAGGCGGGCGTCGCCCCGCGCGTGATCTCGACCAACGAGAAGATCGCCGATGGCCTCCCGGCCGCGCGCGCGCTCGGCATCGACCTGCCCACCCAGAACGAGCTCAACGATCGCATCCTCACCACGCTCGGCGTCCCGCGTGCGGCGATCCTGCACTACCGGGAGGTCACCGTCTCGACCCGCGACGAGGTCGCCGCGATCGCGCGCCTGCTCCGCGCCCACCCCGAGGTCCGATCGCTCCTGCTCGTGACGAACGGCTACCACTCGGCGCGCGCGCGGCGCTACTTCGCGCGCTGCCTCGGGGGCATCACGATCAGCGTCCATCCCCCGCGCCACGACGAGTACGACCACGCGCATCCCTGGCGCAGGCCCTGGGACGTCAAGGCGACGGTGACCGAGCTCCTCGTCTCGTTCGCGCAGCTCTTCACCGGGTGCCCGACGGTCTGACCCGCGCTACGCTCGCCCGCATCGTGCACCGCGCGCTCGCCCTCCTCGTGCTCGTCGCCGCTTGCGAGAACAAGCCCCGTCGCCCGCCTGCGCCCATGGTGGAGGAGGGGCCGTCGCCGGCCGCCGTGCCCGCGGGGACCGTCGAGCTCGGCCTGCGCACCGAGCCCGCATCCGGCGGCACCGCGCTCGTGCTGGTCGTGCGCCGCGGCTCCACCCAGCGCCGCGTGCGCGTCGACCTGCGCCCGGAGGTCACCTGCTCGGCGGCCCTGCGCAGCGCGGGCGATCTCGACGCCTGCGTCGCCGACGAGGTCGCCTGGCGCCTCGTCCCGGGCGCAGACGCGATCGAGCTGCGCTGGGCGCGTTCGGCCGGCGGCTCCGACACGATGGTCGAACGCGTCCCCCTCGCCGGTGCCCTCCCGATGCCACTGCGCTGACGCGGGCCGCCTGGGCGTGCGCCGTCCGACGTGCGACGCTGTAGAGGTGCGGTGGTGCGTGGTGGCGGCATGGCTGGTCTCGCTCGGGTGCGCGAGCGCGTCAACCGCGCCGCCCCCTGCGCTCCCCCCTGCGACCGTCGACGACGCGATCGCCGGCCTCGCGCGGAACCTGTGCGGGGCGTGTCCCGAGCCCATCGCCGTCTTCCCGTTCGTGGAGCGTGGCCGGGGCGCGACCGCGCTCGGCGGTTACCTCGGCGAGCGGCTCATGGACGCGTTCGCCGCGCAGGGCCGCCGGCTCGTGGAGCGCCCGCGGCTCGACACCCTGGCGCGCGAGCACGCGCTGTCGCGGTCGGGCCTGATGGACGATCGCACGTCCGCCGAAGCCGGCAACCTCGTGGGCGCCCGCGCCGTCGCGATCGGCTCGCTCACCGAGCTGGCCGATCACTGGGAGCTCATCGTGCGGATCGTGGGTGCTCAGGACGGACGCGTCATCGCCTCGGCGCGCGTCGCACTCCCAGCCGATCAGGTGCGCCTGTCGACCCCAGCGGAGGCGTCAGGCTCCGCCGCGCTCGCGGGCGACTGGAGCTGGCGCTGCTGCCGGGGGCGGTGGTACGGCACGGTGCACCTCTCGCAGGACGGCGGTCGTGTCACCGGTGTGATGCGCGACCGCACGAACGGCGCCGTCACGCCCGTCGAGGGCCTGGTCGATCGCGACAGGCTCGAGCTGCGGCGTCTGGGGGCCGGCTGGGAGCAGCGATGGTCACTCGTGATCGACCCCGACGGCGCGTCGATGCGTGGGCTCATCGCGGGCCTTCGCGATCCCGAGGTGGTCCTCGAGCGCGCCGCGCGATGACGGCGCCGCCGGGACGCCCCCCGGCTCCGCGCCGAGGAAGTGGATGCGACCCGCCTCGACGCGCCAGGCGCCCCGCCGGGTCGCGATGAAGAGCGGCCGATCGTGCTGGCGGCTCAGCATCACGTGGATCTCGGTCGGCGTGTCCGACTGCGCGTGCGTGCTCCACGCCGCGGCGATCTTCTCGCCGTCCGCCTCGAGCGGGATGCGCAGCTCGCTCTTCGACAGCGGCTGATCCGCGAGCACGCGCCGCCCGTCGTCGCTGACGAGCACGCGGCGGTGGATGCCCATCACGAGCTCGCGCTCGGCCGGCGCCTGCAGGAGGTACACGAGCAGGCCCTTGTGGCCGACGACCTCCGCCGGCAGCACCACGGGATTCCATCGCCGATCCTTCGCCACCGACGGGAGCGCCAGCGCGAGCTGTCGCCCGCGGATGAACGCCTCCATGCGGGCGTCCGGCGCGGCGGGCGGCACGAGCTCCTCGACCTCCGCGCGCCCGCCCGGGACCATCGGGACCCGCGCGCGTACGAGGACGCGCCAGGGCGTCTCGAGCGAGAAGAAGAAGACGAAGAACGCGGGCGCGGGCTGGCCCTGCGGGTCCATCGCCCGGAGCGCGAGCCAGCCGCCGATGCGCGGCGGGTCCTTCGCGAAGTGCGCGAGCACGGCGTCGCTCGCGAGGGCCGCCGCCGTGTCGTGCGCGAACAGGAGCTGCCCCACGCGCTCGGACGCCGCCACGTCGCTCGCCAGATCCGGCGGCACAGGCTGCTCGGCGGCAGGCTCGGGCGCGGGCGCCGTGGGGGCCGGCGCAGGTGTCGCCGTGACGGGCGTGGCCGGAGGGCTGGCCGCGCAACCGATCGCCACCGCCACCGCCGCGAGCACGCTCACCCCACGCATGTCCCGCCCATCCTAACCCCAGCGCTCGCGTGGGTTGATCCCACGAGCCCAGCTTGCGAAGCAAGCGGAGCGCGAGCCCGTTCCGGATCCGATCGGGCTCGGGCCCTCCGGAAAACACGAAGCCCCGGACACCTTGCGGCATCCGGGGCCTCGCTTTCCCCTCAACTAGGCTCCGATAGTGAGCCTACGCGTAGTCACTGACAGGGGGTGCTACATGTCCATGCCGTGGCCGTGGCCCGCGTGGCCACCGCCGGCGGCCGGCTCCTTGTCCTTCGGCTTCTCGGCGATGAGCGCCTCGGTCGTGATCATGAGCGACGCCACCGAAGCGGCGTTCTGGAGCGCCGAGCGAACCACCTTGGTCGGGTCGATGACGCCGGCCTCGATGAGGTCCTCGTAGGTGTCGGTCGCGGCGTTGTAGCCGAACGCACCCTTGCCCTCCTTGACCCGCTGCACGACGATCGAGCCCTCGACGCCCGCGTTGTGGGCGATCTGACGGAGGGGCTCCTCGACCGCGCGGCGGATGATGTTCACGCCGAACATCTGCTCCTCGGTGACGCCCTCGACCTTCTCGATGGCCGGGAGCGAGCGGATGAGCGCCACGCCACCGCCGGGGACGATGCCCTCTTCCACGGCCGCGCGGGTCGCGTGAAGGGCGTCCTCGACGCGGGCCTTCTTCTCCTTCATCTCGGTCTCGGTCGCAGCGCCGACCTTGACCACCGCGACGCCGCCGACCAGCTTCGCGAGGCGCTCCTGGAGCTTCTCGCGATCGTAGTCGCTCGTCGTGTCCTCGATCTGCGTGCGGATCGTCTTGACCCGCGCCTCGATGTCGGCGCGCTTGCCGGCGCCGTCGACCACCGTGGTGTTGTCCTTGTCCACGGTGACGCGCTTGGCGCGGCCGAGGTCCTTGAGCGTGAGGCTCTCGAGCTTGAGCCCGAGGTCCTCGGTGATCGCCTGGCCGCCCGTGAGGACCGCGATGTCCTTGAGCATCTCCTTGCGGCGGTCGCCGAAGCCCGGCGCCTTGACGGCGCAGACCTGGAGCGTGCCACGGAGCTTGTTGACGACCAGCGTCGCGAGCGCCTCGCCGTCCACGTCCTCGGCGCAGATGAGGAGCGGGCGGCCCTGCTTGGCGATCTGCTCGAGAACGGGGAGCAGGTCCTTCATCGACGAGATCTTCTTCTCGTGGATGAGGATGTAGCAGTCGTCGAGCACGGCCTCCATGCGGTCCGCGTCGGTGACGAAGTACGGCGAGAGGTAGCCGCGGTCGAACTGCATGCCCTCGACGACCTCGAGCGAGGTCTCCATCGACTTGGCCTCTTCGACCGTGATGACGCCTTCCTTGCCGACCTTCTCCATCGCCTCGGCGATGATCTTGCCGATCGTCTCGTCGCCGTTGGCGCTGATGGTGCCGACCTGGGCGATCTCCTTGTGACCCTTCGTGGCCTTCGACTGCTTCTTGAGGGCCTCGATGATCTTGGAGACGGCCTTGTCGATGCCGCGCTTGATCTCCATCGGGTTGTGACCCGCAGAGACCATCTTCGCGCCTTCGCGGAAGATCGCCTGCGCGAGCACGGTCGCCGTGGTCGTGCCGTCGCCGGCGACGTCGGAGGTCTTGGACGCGACCTCCTTGACCATCTGGGCGCCCATGTTCTCGAACTTGTTCTCGAGCTCGATCTCCTTGGCGACCGTCACACCATCCTTGGTGATGGTGGGCGCGCCCCAGGACTTCTCGAGGACCACGTTGCGGCCGCGCGGGCCGAGGGTGACCTTCACCGCGTCGGCGAGGATGTTGACGCCGTGCAGGATCTGCGCGCGCGCCTTCTCGTTGAACAGAATTTCCTTGGCTGCCATCGTCGTTCTCCTATTTCCCTTGTTTACTTCTCGATGACGCCGAGGATGTCGTCCTCGCGCAGGATGAGGGTCTCCTCACCATCGATCTTGATCTCGGTGCCCGAGTACTTGCCGAAGAGGACGCGGTCGCCCTTCTTGACGTCGGGCGCGATGCGCTTGCCGTCGTCGCCGACCTTGCCGAGACCGACCGCGATCACCTCGGCCTCGATCGGCTTCTCCTTGGCGGAGTCCGGGATGATGATGCCGCCCTTGGTCTTCTCTTCCTCGGCGACGCGCTTGACGACGATGCGATCCTGTAGCGGACGAATCTTCATGGTCTGACCCTCCAACTGCCTGTCTTGGTTTGCTTGTTCAGCTTTCCCCGTGATGTTTCTGGGGATTTTCGCATTTTGTTGGCACTCACCGAGGGAGAGTGCCAGCAGCGGGAGGATAACCACCTCCGACTTCCGCGCAAGGGGGGAAATCGGCTTTTCTTTCGCGCCGGTGCAGATGGCGCCGATGACGGTGTGTGTAGGCTCCGAGGGCACACCGATGGCCGGCCAGAGGCCCGATCTGGCGGCGAACCGTGCGCGTCGTCTCCAGCGGAATCATTGCGCTTCGCCTGTGGATTCTCCTTACTGGAAACATGGCGCATGAAGTCGGTGACCCGCCCGTCTGCACCCTGACCATGGCCTCGTCCCTGGCGGACTACTTCCGGGAGGCCCTGGCGAGCGCGCTGCGCAACCAGGGGGTGTCTCCCCAGCAGCAGGCCACCGAGCACTACCTCGTCGCGCTGCTCGAGGGGTACGCCTGTGGCAAGCTCGACGACGAGGCCCTCGCGCTCCGCCTCAAGTCGGCCCTCGAGGCACCACCTGCCGCGCGCGCCGCCCTGCTGCGCGAGCTGGCCGATCGGGCCCTGTTCGTCTCGGGCTTCTTCCCGGACAGCATTCCCGGCCGAAAGGGCCTCATCGACGTCGACTACTTCATGTCGATGGGCGAGAGCGCGTACGGCTTGCTGGCGAAGGGTGCGGTGCGAGGCACCCGCGAGGCCGTTCACCAGCCGGTCTTCGGCGAGCTCGCGGGGCGCTTCGGCAGCTTCGTCGAGGTCCTGAACGAGGTCTCGAGCGAGACGCGCCTCCGATCCGACCGCGACCTCGTCCGCCTGTACGAGCGCTTCCTCCGCACCGGCTCCGGCTGGGTCAAGCGCCAGCTCGAGGTGCTCGGCATGTCGCTCGGCGCGAAGGCGGCGGTGCACTAGTGCCTCGACCGCGGTGTCCCGATCCTCGGACGAGCGCCATCGAGGTCGAGGCACTGCTTTGCGAGTGGCCGGCTCGGAAGCCGGCCACCAGGAAGGGCACGCTGCCCTTCCCCCGACCGGGCACAGCCCGGTCGGGCCCCCCAACCTGCGTCTTCGCTCGCTTCGCTCGCTACGCCCTTGCGCCTCGCTGCGCTCGGCTCGAACGCGCTGCCGACGCCTCGGTCGGAGCACTAGTGCTTGGCCGGCCGGGGCGCACGTGAGGGCGCTCGCCACCATCCAGCGCGCGCTCGAGGCGCTCGTCGGCGTCGACACGGAGACCGACGTGCGCGACTTCGTGATCGACGACGAGACGCGGCGCGCCTTGGGCCCCGCGCGCTCCCCGCGCGAGCAGCTCCTCGTGCGGCAGACGGGAGGTGAGCTCGAGATCGCCCTGTTCGTGGATCCCGCGGCGCTCGAGAACCTCGACGTCCACGATCCACACGCCGCGCTCGACGACCGCAACCTCGACGACTACTGCCTGGTCCTCGAGGGCGTCTCGCACTTCGTCTATACGGTCGAACGCGCCAGGAAGGAGCAGCCGGTCAGCGCCCTCGAGCTCGAGCTGCAGGCCGAGGTGGACAAGTTCGCCGCCTGCGCCCTCCACGTCGCGAAGCGTGGCCAGCCCGAGCGCGTCGCGTCGCTGCGCGAGCGGCTGTTCGCCGACATCGAGCTCCTGCCCGACCTCGACGACGACGAGCGCTCTCGCTACCGCACCGCCAACCAGCGCGCCGCCAGGTTCGCGCGGTCGCTCGAGGAGCGCTACCTGCGCCACGGCCTCGTCGAGCGCATGATCGCCGAGCTGCGCCGCTTCTGGCGGATGTCCGCGACCGCCAAGCTCGACCACATCGCGGCGCGGTAGCTCGCGCGGGACGCAGCCGTCACCGGGCGCGGCGGCTCACTCCTCGTCCTGGCGCCAGAAGTCGTCCTCGTCGCGCATCTCGGGGACGCCGAGGCGCGTGGCGTGCCACAGCAGGCGGTAGCCAGCCGGATCGTTGTCTCGGATCAGGAGCAGTCCCGCCTGCCAGATGAGGTCTCGCGGCTCCGCCAGGAAGCGCCGCTCGGGCAGCGGGCGCCGGCGGCTCGCTCGATCGAAGACGGGAAGCTGCTCGGGCGGCGGCACGAGAGCCCGCAGCGCGCCCGGCATTCCCGCGCGCAGCGCGTGCAGCGCGAGCTCGAGGTACCCGAGCTGCTCGTCGTCCGTCGCCCAGGTCCGGGCGACCAGGGCGAGCGCACGCCCCTCGAGCGTGCCGGTCGCGGCCTCCCGATCCGCGATCGACGACAGGAGCGCCCGCGCCCGACGCGCTCTGTCGAGATCATCGTCCGTGCAGATCGGGTCCGCCCGATAGAGCGCCCCCGAGGGGCAAGCGGGCAGGCCGAGGGGCCTGAGCAGGACGATCGACTCCGCGCGCACCGGCCTGCCGGAATTCGCAGCCAGGAACGCCGGTAGCCACGTGGCGCGGGGCCCCGGCACGCGCGGCGCCGCGCGAAGCGTCGGGTGCCGCCGGGAGAGGTGCTCCCAGTACCAGGGCGAGCCGGCGAGCGACACGTTGAAGACGACCACGTCGGGACGGTGTCGCTCGACCTCCTGGAGGTACGCGAGCGGGAAGACGAGGCTGTTGCTGCTGGCGAGCAGGATGCCGCCCGGCTCCATCTCGTCGAGCGCGAAGGCGGCCAAGAGGCGCGGGCCGTGGAGGCCGTGCCGGTCGCGCCGCGACATCGTGGGCGCGGTCGAGCACCACAGGATCGCGAGACACCCGAGCAGGCCCAGCGTGGCCGGGCGGGCGAAGCGACCCCGGAGCTGCGCGAGCTGCGCGACGAGCGCGGCCTCGACGAGGAGCGCCCCGGGAAGTGTGTGGCCTGCGTTCTCGGGGTTCTCGACGAAGAACTGGGCCTGCCACGCGGAGGCCGCGAAGCCGAGCGCCGCCGTGAGCGGGCCGAAGGCGCGGGCCGGCCGCGGCAGGGGCACGGAGAGCCAGGCGAGCGCGCCCACGACGAGGAGCGGAAGGTCCCCGTGCCGGAAGAGGTGCAGGCCCCACCGGAGGAGGTTCGCGCCGAACGCGATCTCGCCGACGTTGTGCTCCCAGTCCGCGCCGGACAGGTACTGCAGCAGCGGCTCGCCGAGCACGGGGGCGCCCCAGCGGAACCCGCTCGAGAAGCTCGCGGCCAGCGGGATGTACGTGAAGGGCACGAGGCCGATCAGCAGGCCGAGGCACGCGCGGACGAGGCCGCCTCGGTGCTGGACGCGCAGGAGGGCCGGCAGGCACGGCGCGGTGGCCAGGGCGCCGATGACAGCGATGGCCGGGCTCGTGCTCGCCACGAGCCCCCCGGCGACGCCGAGCGCGACGAGCTGTCCGCGCGATCGTGGCTGGCGCAGCGCCGGTACGAGCAGCGCCGCGTAGAGGAGGACCAGGGCGCTCGCGAGCGCGTGCACCTCGACCCGTGTCGCCAGCTCCCACGCGATCGGCTGCAGGGCGAGCGCGAGCGTGGCGGACACGGGGGCGAGCCAGCGCGGCGGCGGCGCCGCGGCGAGCTGCTCGATCAGGCTCGTGAGCGGGAGCGCCGCGAGCGCGGTCGGCACGACGGAGAGCGCCACGATCGCGCCGTGGCGCGCGAATGGGAGCAGCGTGGACAGGAGGGCGCCGAGACCGGTGTGGAGCGGGTATCCCGGCGGATGCGGCAGGCCCCGCGTGATGGCGGCGAGCGCGAGCTCCGAGGAGTCCAGCCAGTAGAGGTCGCGCGTCGCCTGCACACCATGCCAGGCGAGAAGAACAAGGACGGCGGCGAGGACCCCGCGTGGGCTCGCCACCGGCAGCCCGAGCAAGCGCGGAGAGGAGTCCGGCACGCTCCGAGGATCGTACACGCGCGGAGGGCGCGCGCGAAGTCAGCCGAGGACGCGGTTGTCGATGAGGCGCGTCGCGCCGACGAACGCCGCGAGCGCGAGGACGACGGGGCCGTCCGCGTGCTCGACGGGGGCGAGCGACGTGGCATCGCGGACCTCGACGTAGTCCACGCGCAGGCCCGCCGCGTCGAGTGGGGCCCGGGCGAGCGCCTCGAGCCGCCTTGCGTCCCGCTCGCCCGCCGCATGCGCGCGTGTGGCCGCCTCGAGACCGCGGGACAGCGCGAGGGCCCTCGGTCGGTCGGCCGCCGCGAGGTAGGCGTTGCGCGAGCTCATCGCCAGGCCGTCGGGCTCGCGCACGATCGGACAGCCCACGATCTCCACGTCGAAGTCGAGGTCGCGCACCATGCGGCGGATGACGGCGAGCTGCTGGTAGTCCTTCTGCCCGAACACCGCGACGTCGGGCGCGACGAGGTGGAAGAGCTTGGCGACCACCGTCGCGACGCCGCGGAAGTGGCCGGGGCGCCGGTCGCCGCAGAGCCCGTCCGAGGGCCCGGCGACCTCCACGTGCGTGGAGAAGTCGGCCGCGTACATGGCCGCAGTGTCGGGCACGTACAGGACGTCGCAGCCGGCCCCCGCGAGCTTGGCCGAGTCGCCCGCCTCGTCGCGCGGGTAGCGCGCGAGGTCCTCGCTCGGCCCGAACTGGATCGGATTGACGAAGATCGATGCGACCACGACGTCGGCGCGCGCGCGCGCCTCGCGCACGAGGCTGAGGTGCCCCTCGTGCAGGAAGCCCATCGTCGGGACGAAGCCGACGCGCCGCCCGGCCCGGCGGTGCGGGCCGAGCGCATCACGCAGCTCGCGTGAAGAACGAACGGTGAGCATGACGCGCTAGTGCCTCGCCCGCGGTGTACTGATCCTCGTGCGAGCGACATCAAGGGCGAGGCACTGTGTTTCCCCCCAGCTGCGCCAAGGCTTGCTGGGGCCCCGCGACTCGCTTGGGGCGGCCCTGCGCTCGTCGCGACTAGTGCCCCGACAAGGCAGGCGGCATCGAGAATCACTGCACCCTGGTCGGAGCACTAGAAGTAGCGGCGGCCGGCGGCGCTGTAGGGAGCGGGCTCGGCGGCGCGGTCCTTGGGCTTGTCGTCGAAGCAGTGCTCGGGGGCCGGAAAGGCGCCCGTCTTGACCTCGTGGACGTACTCCTCGACCGCGGTGCGGATGCGCACGCCGAGGTTCTCGTAGCGCTTGACGAACGTCGGCCGGAACGTCTCGTCCATGCCGAGCAGGTCGTAGATCACGAGGACCTGCCCATCGCAGTGCGGACCCGCGCCGATGCCGATCGTGGGCACGGGGACGGCCTCGGTGATGCGGCGCGCGAGCTCCGACGGGATGGCCTCGAGCACGATCGCGTAGCAGCCGGCCTCGGCGAGCGTGCGCGCGTCCTCGATGAGGCGCTCGGCCGCGTCCTTGCCGCGCCCCTGCACCTTGAAGCCCCCGAGCTGGTGGACCGATTGGGGCGTGAGGCCGATGTGACCCATCACCGGGATGCCCGCGCGCACGAGGCGGCTCGCGAGCTCCGCGTGCTCCGCGCCGCCCTCGAGCTTGACCGCCTCGGCAGCGCCTTCCTTCATCAGCCGGCCGGCCGCGCGCAGGCCCTCCTCGACGGAGGCCTGGTACGACATGAACGGCATGTCGCCGAGCACCTGCGCGTGCGGGGCGCGGCGGGCCACGGCGCGGCAGTGGTAGATGATGTCTTCTAGCGTGACGGGCAGCGTGTTCGTGTGGCCCTGGACGACCATGCCGAGCGAGTCGCCCACGAGGAGCACGTCGATCCCGGCGCCGTCGAGAAGGTGCGCGAACGTCGCGTCGTAGGCCGTGAGCATCGTGATCTTCTCACCCGCGGCCTTCTTCTTCGCCAAGGTGTGGATGTTGACCTTCCGGCCGTTCATTCCACCCTCCATGCGGCGATGGTCTGGGCTGATCCGCGGGCTCGCCTGCCTCCCCGCGGGGCCTTTCGCTGCGCCACGTTCCGGTCCTCGCGGATCCAGCGTGACGCGTTGCGCAACGGGACTCTGGTTTCGCCGTCGTTTCGGGCGCGCCTCCAGCGCGTGCCTTCTCGGAGTCTAGCAGACTGCCGCCTGCAGGGATCCAGCTTGATCGAATGTTCAGGGGTCAGAGCAGCGCGGCGAACAGCAGCAGCAGCGCCGCGCCGTTGATGCCGAGCGCGCACACCGAGAGGCGCTTGCCGAGCACCGTCCGGTTGGCCACGTACGCGATGAGCCCGACGACCGCACCGCCACCGGCCAGCGCGGGGGCGAGGAAGTCCGCGCGCGGCGTCTCCGGAGTGGCGACCGCCAGGTGGCCGGCCACGAGGAAGAGCGCCAGCGCGGCCACGTTGAGGAGGATCCCGAGCACGGGCGGCATGATATCCGAGCCGACCCCGCGCGGCACGTCGGCTGCATCTCCAGACGGAGATGCGGGCGCACCCGAGCGTGTCATGATGGTTCCGATGCGGAGGCTGGCGCTGCTCGCTGCGCTGTTGTTCGGCTGCGGAGCCGATCCGAAGGTCGGCGGAGCGCTGGACGCGGGCGTCCCGGACGCAATGCCCGCCGACGGGCCAATCCAGCCGAGCGACGTCATGGTCACGGTGGGTGGCTCGGATGGCACGATCTGGCAGTCGATGGAGGACGGCGCCGACGCCGCGCTGCACCCGGGCGCGCAGGGGGGGTTCCATGTCTACCTGCACCTGCGCACCAAGGGGCTCTCGCCGGGGCTCGTCACGATCGAGCGTGTCGGCAAGCGCCTGCGTGACGGCCAGGTGGTGACCCGGGCGCGCGACCGCAAGATGCTCGACGTGGCCGCGGACGGAACGGGATGGCTGCAGATCACGGAGCCGATGCTCGTCTTCATGTGCCCGAGCCCGATCGGCGTCGGCATCCAGGACGAGGCGATCCACTACGACCTCGACCTCACCGACGCGCAGATGCACACCGCACACGCGGAGAAGACCCTGACGCCTCGCTGCCCCGAGGCCGCGGATCAGCGCGCGTTCTGCGAGCGGATCTGCCGCGGCTGACCCGGCGCGCACGGGCCGGACGCGAGCTCGGCCAGGAACGCCTCGACGCGCGGCACCGGATCCTCGAGCGCCTCGAGCGCGAGGCTGAAGCCGGGGATCGCGGTCGAGGTCGGCAAGCTCTCGGCGCGCAGGACCCAGCGCGAGCACAGCGTCCCGAGGCGCGCGACCTCCGGCGGCGGCGTCGGTGCGAGCCGTGAGAGCGCGGCCTGCACCGCCTCGAGCGCGGCGGCGTCGATGTTGCGACGGCCCGACGAGAGGCGCAGGAGGATGCGCGTCGTCGCGCCGGACGGGGCGTGCTCGACGTCGATCTCCACGCGGGCGACCTCGAGGCCTGGCGCGCCGCGCGGCGCGCGCTGAGGCTTTCCCACGTCCTGCTGCGCCTCGGGGGCGAGGAGGTCGTTGCCGAGGCGCGGGCCGACAGGGCCCTTGGGCGCGAGGTACCAGCGCTGCAGCAGGTTCACCTGGCCGGCGCGGAGCGCGCTCGGCGAGGGATGGAACGACGCGGCGACGTCCTGCTCGAGGTGACGGAAGCGCGTGTGCGGCGTGAGCGGCGGTGCGGCAGGCATGGGCTCGACCGTGCGGGGCACGCGCTCTGGCTCGGGCAGCGTGCGGCCCTCGCGCGCGCCGACTCCCCGGGCCGCCCTCGCGGCGCTCCTCGGATCGAAGAGGTCGACCGGGGGACGAGGGGTGCCGCGAATGACTGCCGTTCCTCGGGCGTCAGGGTCGCCTGTCGTGCCCGCGGCGGGCTCGTCCGGTCCTCCCGTGGCCTCCTGCGAGGCCTGCGCCTGGGCCTCCTCCGCGGGCGCAGGGGCCTGGTGCGCACGCGCCGCCTTCCGTGGGGGTGGCGCCGGAGGCGGCTCGGGGGCCGGCGGGGGAGCGGCAGGCGGCTCCGGCGCATCGACGACGGTGATCTCGATCGGGCGCTCGTCCTCGTGCGGCGGGGGCGGGGGCGCGCGCCGGCCCATCGCGCCGAGGAACGCGAGGTGCACGAGCAGCGAAGCGAGTCCCGCGCGGCGCACGTCCCGGGATCATGCGCGGCGCGCTCACGAATGCCTCACGGTTCGCTCATGAAGGCCGGCGAACCGTCAGTCGTCGCGCTCCTGACCGGGACGGCCCTCGCCGAAGAGCACGAGGGCGCGTGGTCCCGTGCGCACCGCCAGGCGGCCGAGCGCGCGGGCCGTCTCCGCCGTCTCGGCGAGCGGCAGGGGCTCGACCAGGCATCCCGCGAGGCGCAGTTGCGCCACGAGGGCCTCGTCGGAGAGCGCCGGCGTGCGCACGCCCGAGGTCATCTCGGACTTCCTGTTCACCACGATCACGTGGAGCACGTCGCGGCCCGCGATCGCGTTGTCGAGCACGCCGTTGATCTCGGAGTGGTAGTAGTTCGTGTCGCCGATGACCGCGACGGCGAGCGGCTTTCCGGCCTCGCCCTCGACCGATTCGGCGAGCGAGAGCGCCCCCGCCAGCGGCGCCGCGCCGCCCATCTGGAGCTTGGCGTCCACCCAGCCGTCCGCGATGCCGAGGACGCCGGTCACGCCCGGGTCGGTCGCGATCAGTGTCGGGCGCTCGAGCGCGCGCAGTTGCTGGAAGAGCAGCGCGCGCGGATCACCCGCGGTGAAGCGCGGCATCGAGGGGCGCGCGAGCTCGAACATCCGGGCCCAGGCGCCGGGTGTGCGCGACAGGTCCGCGCAGGCGCGCTGGACCAGGCCGTCGAGGGCGGGCAGCGCGGGTGAAGGCGCCGCGTCGCTCAGGTGCTCCTGCTCGGCGCGCGTGATCCGCGTCGCGAGGCCATGACGGTGCGCGAGCGCCTCGAGCTGGACGCGCAGGAAGTCGCCGCCTTCCTCGGCGACGAGGATGTCCGTGCGCGGCCGCATGAACTCGACGAGCGCGCGCTCCGGCAGGGGCGTGGCGAGCACGAGCCGGAGGTGCGGTCGCTTCGTGCTGCCGCGCGGCCCCACGTGGCCCGCCGAGATGACACCCACGGCGCCGTCCACCGCGCTGGACGGTGCGAGCTCGATCTGCCGCGTCATCCGTTCGCAGAGCGCCCTCCTGCCGAGGTCGTGATGGCCGAACGTCCCCGCGGTGCAGACGAACGGCGTCTCGCGCCGGTAGCCCGGCGCGGCCGGCATCGGGTCCGCGGCGCGGCGCGACACCAGACCCCTGGTCGAGAGCACCACGTCGTCGCCGCGCACGACCACGGGGCCGCCGATCGCCTCGGACAGCTCGAACGCGAAGCGCGTGAGGTCGTACGCCTCCTGCGGCGTGGACGGCTCGAGGGCAGGCACGCAGAGCTCGCGCCACAGCGGCCGATTGTCCTGCGCGTTCTGCGAGGTCTTAGGCTTCTGGTCGAGGCCCTCGACGATGACGAGCCCGCTCCGGTACTCGCGGATCGCGGCCCCGGTCTGCAGCGCGTCCGACGCGACGTTTGCGCCGACGTGCTTCCAGATCACGGCGGCGCGGCAGCGATCGAGCATCGCGGCGCCGAGGCCGAGCGTCGTCGCGACCGCCTCGTTCGTGCACCAGCGGTGCGCGACGCGCGACCTCTCGAGCGCCAGCGACACCCGTGTGGCCGGCGCCCCCGGAAAGGAGAACGCGACGCGCGCGGCGGCGTCCTCGATCGCGGCCGCGACCGCTGCGCCACCCGTCAGCTCTTCGTGTGCCATGTTCTGGTACAATACTGCCGACTTGTGCCAGGTGGAGCCGAACGTGAGCCGGGGCACCGGCAGATCTGACGCGGGCGCCCCGCGCGCCGATCGCCCTGGGGTTTCCGCATGATGGAAGCGACCGGTCGTCGCACGATGGAGTTGCCGCTCGTGCGGGGGCGGTACCGCGTGGTGAGCCGCCTCGGGCGGGGCGGCGCTGGCACGGTGTTCCTGGTCGAGGATCGCCGCATGCGCGGGGCGCTCGTCGCGCTCAAGGCCCTCTTCGTCGGCCTGCCGCCGCAGCCTGGCCGCCGCTCCGAGACGGGCGAGTTGCCGGCGGGTGCGACGCAGGCGCCGCCCACGCTCCAGGGCGAGCGCCGCCTCATCGAGGTGCTGCGCGAGGAGTTCCGCGTCCTCGCCGCGCTCGCGCACCCGCGCCTCGCGCGCGTCTACGACTTCGGGCAGCTCCCGCCGAGCTCGCCGCTCCCCGGCTCCGAGGGCCGCGGCGGCTACTTCCTCACGCGCGAGTTCATCGACGGCTCCGACCTGCGCACCGCGTCCACGGGCGCGCAGCTCGGGGAGATCCTCCGCTTCGCTGCGGACGTCGCGAGCGCGCTCGAGGTGCTGCACCGCGCGGGCATGCTCCACGGCGACCTCAAGCCCGCGAACGTCATCGTCACCCCCGAGCGCCGCGTGCACCTCATCGACTTCGGCCTCGCGCGCGCCGAGGGCGACGGGGGCGCGCCGGCGGGCACGCTCGCGTACCTCGCCCCTGAGGCGCTGCAGGGACGGCCGGTGGATCGCCGCGCGGACCTCTACGCGCTCGGCATCACGCTCTACGAGCTCGTCACGGGGGCGCTGCCGTACGCCGGGGACTCGTGGATCGCGTGGCACCTCGACGCACCGCCGCCGCGCCCGCGCCAGCAGCGGCCCGACGTCCCCGCCGAGCTCGACGACCTCGTCGCGCGCCTGTGCGCCCGAGACCCCTCTGCGCGTCCGTCGTCCGCGCGAGAGGTCGAGCTCGCGCTCCGCCGCCTCGGCGCAGCCCTCGGCGCCGCTCCGCCCCCGCGCGTCGCCGCCGCCGAGCTCCCGCTGCCGACGAGCCGCGGCGCGATGGCCAAGCCGCTCCGCGCCCTCGAGGAGGGCCTCGCGCGTCGGCGGGCGGGCTCCGGCGGCTACGCGGTCATCGAGGTCGTGGGCTCGGCGGGCTCCGGCAAGTCGACGCTCCTGCGCGAGTTCGCGTGGCGCGCGCAGATCGGCGGCGTCGAGGTGCTGCTGTCCGAGGCGCGGCGCGACGACACGCGCCCGTTCGGCCCGCTCCTCGAGGCGCTCGATCAGGTGGCGTCGATCCTCGGCAAGCCGCACCCGCTCGTCGGAAACGACGAGGAGCGGAGCCGGTTCGCCGCGTTCGAGGCCGTCGTGGCCTACCTCGCGGAGGGCGCCGCGCAGACGCCGCTGTGCATCGTGCTCGAGGACATCGACGCGGCCGACCAGCCGACGCGGGCCCTCTTGCGCTTCATCGCGCACGCGACGCCCGCGGAGGCGCCCCTTTGCGTGGTCGTCACGAGCCGCACCGGCTCGCTCGGGGCCGCGGGGGCGCCTGACTCGGAGCGCCTCGAGATCCAGCCGCTCCGGGAGAGCGACGTGCTCGAGATCATGGCGGGCGCCGGCGGACCGGCGGACGCGCTCCTCGCGGGCCGGATCGCCCGGCACACCGGCGGGAACCCGCGCTTCGTCGGCGCGATGCTGCGCGCGCTCGACGCCGGGGGCTGGAGCGCCCCTGCGGACCTGCACGAGCTCGCGGTCCCGCGCTCGATCGAGGCCGCGATCGAGGCCGAGGTCGCTGCGCTCTCGCCCGGTGAGCGGCGCGCCCTCGAGGCGCTCGCGGTGCTCGGCCGCCCCGCGTCCCCCGACGAGATCGCGGCCATCGCGGACGCCGAGGCGCAGGCCTCCCTCGACTCGCTCGGCGAGCGCGGCTTCGTGGAGCGCCGGCCGGGCGACCTGCGCGCCCCGGCCCGCGGCGCGATGGCGGCGCACGTCTACGCGCGGATCCCCGAGGCGCCGCGGCGCGAGCTGCACGCCGCCGCCGCGCGGGCCCTGCAGGCGACCGATCGGGGGACCGGACCCGACGCCGAGCTGGCGCAGCACCTCCTGCGCGCCGGAGACCTCGCGCTCGCCCACGATCGCGCCCTCGCGGCGGTCGCGGGGCTCGAGCGGGTGCACGCGCACGGCCGCGCGATCGAGCTCCTCGCGCGGCTGCTCGAGCTCCTGCCCGAGCCGCGGCGCAACGACGCCGAGGGGCGCTCGCTCCGACTTCGCCTCGCGCGCCTCGAGCGCCAGGCGGGCAGCCTCGATCAGGCCGCCGCGCGCCTGCGGCCGCTCTCCACCGAGGCCGCGGGCGACGAGCAGGCGAGCGTGCTGGCCGAGCTCGGCGCCGTCGAGCTCGAGCGCGGCGCTCTCGACGCCGCCACGCGCGCGCTGGAGTCTGTGCGCGGCGCCAGCGTGGGCCCCGAGGCCCGCACGGCCGCCGGTCGCGAGCTCGCCGCGCTCGCGGTGCGCCGCGGCGACCACCGCGCCGCCATCGCGCTGCTCGACGAGGCGCTCGGCATCGCCGCGAGCATCACCGACGGCGATCGCCAGCACGCCGAGACGGCCCAGCTCCTCGGCGCGCGCGCGTATTCGTCCGCCCACCTCGCTGATCTCGCGGCCGCGCGGCGCGACTTCGACGATGCGCTCGCGGCCGCCAGGGCCATCCGCCGCCCCGGCGCCGGCCGGCGCGCCGAGCTCGTCGTGTGCAACTTCGCCGCGATCTCCGCGTTCCGCCGGGGCGACTACGTGGAGGCCGCGCGCCTCTACTCGGAGGCGCTCGCGGCCGCGCGCGATCTGCACGACGTCGAGCGCGTCGCCACGATGCGCATGAACCTCTCGACCATCGCGTTCCACCGCGGCGAGTACGCGACCATCCTCGAGCACCTGCCCGAGAGCCACCGCCTGTTCCGCGCCGCGGGCCTCGGCGCTCGCGCCGCGACCGCGCGCTCGAACCTCGGCCAGCTCTACCTCGAGCTCGGTGCGTACGAGCAGGCCCGCGCCGAGCTCGTCGCCGTGCGCGAGGAGCTCGAGGCGCAGGGGGCGCCGCAGACCGTCGCGCGCGTGGACATGCTGCTCGCCATCCTGCATGCGCGCCAGGGGCGCCTGCTCGAGGGCCGCGCCCTCTACTCCGCCGCCATCGAGACCGTCGATCGCCTGGGGCTGCAGCGCGAGGCCGCGGAGTACACGCTCGATCAGGCGGACTGCGAGCTCGACGCGGGCCACGAGGCGCGGGCCGCGGAGACGCTCGACGACGCGGCGCGGCGGCTGGCGAAGCTCGACGCGGAGGACGCGCGCGCGCACCTGCTCGTCCTGCGCACGCGCCTGGCCGCGCGCACCGGCGACGCCCGCGGGCTCGAGGTCGCCACCGAGGAGATCGCCAAGGCGCTCGACATCGCCCGCGCGCAGAAGAGCCGCGAGCTCGAGTGGCGTGCGCACGGTGCGGCCGCCGAGCTCGCGCAGCGCCGCCGCGACGACGTCGCCACGGGCCGTCACTTCGCCGCCGCCGCCGCCATCCTCGATCAGATGGCCGCCGCGCTCGACGCCGAGTTCCGCGCGAGCTTCCTGCAGGAACCCCGCAAGGCCTCGATCCTCCGGCAGGCCAACGCGTCGATCAGCGAGGGACCCACCGAGGTCGGGCCGGGACACGAGCCGCGCATCTCGCGCACCGAGGAGCGCTTCTATCGCCTCCTCGAGATCAACCGCCAGCTCAACAGCGAGCAGGACCCGGCGCGCCTGCTCGAGCGCATCATGGACGCTGCGGTCGAGCTCACCGGCGCCGAGCGCGGCTTCCTCGTCATCTGGCACGACGCCGAGCCGCACATCGAGATCGCGCGCAACGTCGACCGCGAGACCATCGACTCCGAGGCCGGCCGCTACAGCCGCTCCATCGCAGAGAAGGTCTTCGGCTCGGGCGAGCCGCTCGTGACGGTCTCCGCGCAGAGCGACCCGCGCTTCGACGAGTACCTCTCCGTGCACGCGCTGCGCCTCGAGTCGGTGCTCTGCATCCCCGTCCGCGTGCGCGGCAAGGTCGTCGGCGTCCTCTACATGGAGAGCCGCTACCACCGCGGCCGCTTCGGCCCCGAGGACCAGCGCCTCCTGCTCGCGTTCGGCGACCAGCTCGCGCTCTCGCTGCACAACGCCAAGCTCCTCGCCGAGAACCGCGCGCGCGCCGACTCGCTCGCCGTGGCCAACGCCGAGCTGGCCAAGAAGCAGGCGGAGATCGAGGGCCTCTACGAGGAGCGCGGCCGGCTCCTCGATCGCCGCACCCGCGAGCTGCACGTCGCGCGCAAGGACCTCGAGGCGATCTCGGGGCGCCTCGGCGCCTTCGGCCTCGTCGGCAACTCGCCCGCCATGCAGAAGGTCTTCGCGATCATGGAGCGTGTCGCGCAGACGGACGTGCCCGTCCTCATCGAGGGCGAGAGCGGCACCGGCAAGGAGATGGTGGCGCGCGGCATCCACAAGGCTTCCCGCCGCAAGGACAAGCCCCTCGTCAGCGTCAACTGCGTCGCCATCCCCGACGCGCTCCTCGAGAGCGAGCTCTTCGGCCACGTCCGCGGCGCGTTCACGGGCGCCGACCGCGATCGCCAGGGACTGTTCCAGGCTGCGCACGGCGGCACGTTGTTCCTCGACGAGGTCGGCGACACACCCGCGCGCATGCAGGTCGATCTCCTCCGCGCCTTGCAGGAGCGCATCGTCCGGCCTGTGGGCTCGAACAAGGACGTCGCCGTCGACACGCGCATCATCACCGCGACGAACAAGCCGCTCCGCGATCTCGTGGCCGAGGGCCGCTTCCGCGAGGACCTCTTCTATCGCCTCAACGTCGTCTGCGTGCGTCTGCCGCCGCTCCGCGAGCGCCCCGAGGACGTCACGCTGCTCGTGGATCACCTGCTCGGCGTGCTCGCCGCGCGCATGAAGACGCCGAAGAAGACCGTCACGCGCGAGGCCATGCGCAAGCTGTGCGAGCACCCGTGGCCCGGCAACGTGCGCCAGCTCGAGCACACGCTCATGAACGCGTGGGTGCTCGCGGACGGGGAGATCATCGAGGCGAGCGATCTCTCGATCGACGCGCGGAGCCTCACCGCCGAGACGACGCCCGCGACGCGCCGCGACTCCGAGAAGCGGAAGATCCTCGACGCGCTCGAGAAGTCCGGCTGGAACAAGACGCGCGCCTGCTCCCTGCTGGGCATGCCGCGCCGCACGTTCTATCGCCGGCTTCGCGACTACGACATCCAGTGAGGCGGCGCCCGGCGCTTGCGACATCCGCGGAGCGAGATCGTGCCATCACGTGCCAGTTCCCTCCGGGCTTGTGTGGGCTACCTCGCGCTCCGGGAGTCCAACGTCGTGTATCCTGAGGCCGCTCCGAGGCCGCGCCGGTGGGGGGTCCCTGGCAGGCTTCTTGCTGCTCCACGGGAAGGCGGGTCATGACGCGTACGATGCGCACGAGTCTGTTCTGGCTGTTGCTGGGCACATCCGCCTGCAACGTCAGCATGGATCCGCTCCCAGGTACGTTGGGTGGTGGCGCCGCGGGTGGCCGCGCTGGCTCGGGCGGAGGTGGCGGCGGCGGGTCGGGCGCGCGCGCGGACGCTGGCGCAGGTACCGCAG
The DNA here is from genome assembly GCA_964593795.1 of uncultured Myxococcales bacterium. Taxonomy (GTDB): domain Bacteria; phylum Myxococcota_A; class Polyangia; order JAHFDS01; family JAHFDS01; genus JAHFDS01. The sequence continues at coordinate 25,298 of CAZQJC010000166.1, forward strand.
GTTCGGGCGGAGGCGAGGCAGGCGCTGGCGGCGCCGGCTCCGCGGGCAGCGCGGGCTCCGGCGGTGGCGGTGGCGGAACGGCCGGCACCGGTGGCGGCGCCGCAGGCGCCGGCGGCACCGGTGCAGGCGGCTCGGGAGGCAGCGGCGGATTCGACGATTGCTCCGACGGGGGCGTGCGCGATGGCGGACCGGCGGACGGCGGCCCCCGCGATGGCGGTCCCCGCGATGGCGGCCCCCGCGATGGCGGCCCCCGCGATGGTGGCGTGGTCGACGGCGGCCCGCGCGATGGTGGCCCGCGTGATGGCGGCCCGCGCGATGGTGGTCCCCGCGACGGTGGCCCCCGCGATGGTGGCATGCGCAGATGCCCGCGCGACGCCGGCCCAGGGCGAGGCTGATCGGTGCGAGGTCCCGCGATCCTCCTCGGGATGGTCCTCGCCTCGTGCAACGTGTCGATGGATCCCTTGCCGGGCGCAGGCGGCGGCGCGGCCTCGGGCTCTTCGGGTGCTGGTGGCGGGGCGGCGGGCTCGGCCGGGTCCGGGGGCGGCGCAGGTGGCCGCGCTGGTGACGCCGGCAACTCCGGCGCCGGCGGCGCCGGCAGCGGCGGCTCGAACGGTGGTGCCGGCGGTCTCGACAGCGGCGTGGCCGGATCGGGCGGCGCCGGCGGCCAGTCTCCGCCGGCTCCTTGCTCGATGGACGGCGGTGCGCGCGATGGCGGGCTCCGCGACGGGGGAGCCCGCGACGGGGGCGCGTCCGACGGCGGGGCATGCCCGATGCCCGATGGCGGCTCCCGCGACGGCGGTCCCCGCGACGGTGGTCCCCGCGACGGCGGTCCCCGCGACGGCGGTCTCCGCGACGCTGCCGCCCGCGGCTGAGATCGCCCCGGAGCGCCCCTTGTCCAAGCGCGTGTTGACGGTCCCCGCGGAGCTCGCAGGACGCCGGGTCCTCGACGTCCTCCACGCGCTGCTGCCCCACGAGCCGACCGAGGCGCTGGCCCGGGCGCTCGCCGAGGGCGCGCTGACGGTGGATCGCAAGCGAGCCTCCGACGCGTCGCTGCGCCTCGGTGCCGGCGCGCGCCTCGTCCTCCACCTGTCCGCCCCCCGCGCCCCGGCCGCGCTCGTCCTTGGCTACTCCGACGCGGACGTGGTCGTCGCCGACAAGCCCGCCGGCCTGCCCGTCCAGCCGACGCGCCAGGGCGGCCCGTGCCTCGAAGCACTCGCTTCCGGGATGCTCGGCACTGCCGTCGCCCTGCATCGCCTCGACGCGGACGCCTCGGGCCTCGTCCTCCTTGCACGCTCGGCGCGCGCTCGCGCCGCGCTGCAACCCGCCCTCGCGAACCATTCGCTCATCCGCATCTATCACGCGGTCTGTTCGGGCGAGCTCTCGGCTCCGCGCACGTTCGAGGCGCCCGTGGCCGGCAAGCCCGCGCGCACGCACGTCACCCCGCTCGAGCACGGCGTCGACGCGACCCTCGTCGAGGCCCGCCTCGCGACGGGGCGCACGCACCAGATCCGCGTCCACCTCTCGTCCGCGGGGCACCCGCTCCTCGGCGATCGCGAGCACGCGCCCGCCGCGGTCGCCGCACGCGCGCCGCGCCTGTGCCTGCACGCGGTGGAGCTGGCGTTCCCCCACCCAGTGACCGGCGCCGAGGTGCGCGTGCGCTCCGCGCGCCCCGTCGAGCTGGATCGTGCGCTCAGGCCCGCGGAGGACGGCGCCGGCGCAGCAGCCACAGCACCGTCGCGAGGCTGACCACGAGGAAGATCGCCTCGCGCCGCGGATCCCACAGGCGCAGCCAGCCCTCGAGGAAGCGGTCCAGGCCCACGAGCAGCCCGGGCGGCGCGGTGTGCTTGAGCGCGGCCTCCTTGAGCCCGACGTCGCGCCACAGAAGGCAGATGGCCAGGTACTGACCGAGCGCGATCGCGGGCAGCGCGAGGCCGAGGCCGACGAGCTGCGCGCGCACGCCGCCCAGGCGCGCGCAGAAGCGCACGCCGAGCGCGACGCCGAGCGCGACCCCGGTCGCGAGGAACGCCCGGTACTGCCCCGTTCGCAGGGTCACGCCGAGCCACGCGCCGAGGCCGATCGCGGCCCCGAGGAGCCCGAGCCCCACTCCTCCCGCGAGACGCGCTCCCTCGAACGGCACCGGGGAGGCCTCGGCCTGCTGCGACTCCACACCCAGGATCTAGCACATCGAAACGCTGGCAGACCCCCGTGCTAGAACCGCCCCGTGAAGCGGATCTTCCTCGGCACACTATTGGTCGCGCTCGCCCTGCCGGCTCCGGCCCGCGCGGACGGGCCCGCGCCGGTCCTGCAGCTCAAGGCCGACGACACGTTCTTCGACGACCTGCTCGCCCTCGACGGCGCCGGCGCCCAGCTCGCGGTCGTGCGCACCGACGGCAGCCACAAGTGCCGCCTCGAGGTGCTCGCGCTGCCCGGCGGCACGAAGAAGCAATCCGTCGACCTCGCTCCGCTGTCGACGACGCCCGAGCGCCTCGTGTTCTCGCCCGACGGCACGCGCGTGCTCGTCGTCGCGCCGCACTCGGCCAGCCCGCCGTCGCGCGTCGCCCAGGTGGTCGATGTGGCGACGGGCAAGGCCGGCAAGCGCCTCGGGCCGGCCACCGACTTCGCGCTCGCCACCGTCGGCGGCAAGACCCGGGTCGTCGCGTTCGACACGAGGACGTCCGACGAAGGTGGCACGAGCTGGCAGGTGGTCGTCACCGATCTCGAGTCGGGAAAGACGGTCGCCAAGAAGGCCCTCAAGGCGGCCGCGGGCGGCGTCCTCGCCGTGCGCGGCCCCGAGCTCAAGCCGATCACCTGGCTCGAGGGCTACACGCAGATCGTCGTCACGCAGCAGGGCGAGTACGACAAGAAGTCCGACGCGCAGAAGCCCGACAGCGGCGCGGTCTTCGACGTGCTCAAGGGCAAGGTGATCGGGACGCACGACCTCAAGGATCTCGTGGCGTGGATCAAGAACGGCCCCGAGCGGGCGGCACGCCCGAACCAGCCCGCCTTCGTGCTGCCGAGCGACGATCTCGCCCGGCTCGAGCTCCTGCGCCGGGACGACGTGCGGGTCGCGCTGCCGCTCGCGCGGCCGCAGGCGCACTACGACCTGGACTCGCTGCGCCAGAAGCTGGACCCGCCCGTGGGCGCGCCCAAGCAGCTCTGGTTCTCGCTCCTCGTCGATCCGACCAGCCGGGACGCGGTCGCGCAGAAGACCTACTTCGCGGACGACTTGGACCTCTACGTCGTCGACCTCGCGGCCGCGGCGCCCGTGGCCCGGCGCGTCCTGTCGCTGTCAGGCGAGAAGCGCGAGAAGCGCGGCGTGATCTTCGCCGTCGGTGGGGGGCGTGCGGCGCTGCTCCGCAAGCACAAGACGCTCGAGCGCGGCGGCGATGACCTCCGCGTCTTCGACGTCCGCTGATCGCGGAATGACGCCGGGCGCCAATGCGCGCGACACGGTGCGTCAAGCGCCTGTCGAACGCGCGCTGCGCGCAGCCCATCGCTGACACCGCCGAGAATCCAGCGAAAAGCAGGGGAACCGCGCCCCCTTTCGTCCGTCTGAGCGGCAGGAGGTCCGCCCATGTTGCTGCTCTCTGCCGTGACCAAAGCATGCGTGGACGGGAGGCGCCCGTCCGTTCGATATGGAGGGCGTGGAGTTCATCCGCAATTGACGTGGAAGCCTCTTGTCATGGTCGGTCGCGCATGTATAGTCGCACCCCTCATGGGTGAGCCAGACGCTTCCCATCGCCTCGATGTAGCGCGTTTTTCCCGGCTTTTCCGGGGCCTTCTCCCTGTCCTCGGGCCCGTCCTCTTGCTCGCCGCTGGTTGCGACGACCTGAGCGCGCGCAAGCTCATCAAGGAAGGCAACGACGACTACCGCAAAGGCGATTTCAAGGCCGCCGTCGCCAAGTACGACGAGGCCCTCAAGCTCAATCCGACGCTCGCGAAAGGCTGGATCAACCGCGCGTACGCCTGCCAGGCGCAGTTCACGCCCGGCATGAAGTCGCCCGAGAACGACAAGGCCGCCGACTGCATCATCGAGTCGCTCGACAAGGCCTTCCAGCTCCTGCCGGAGCGGAAGGACCTGCTCAACCTGAAGATCCAGGCCTGGATCGACGCCGGGCGGTACGAGGTCGCCCTCGCGTACTTCAAAGGTCTCGTCGCCAAGGACCCGAAGGACCTCGAGACGGTCAAGACCCTCCCCGGCATCCTGCTCCGCGCCGGCAAGGCCGACGAGGCGCTCGAGTGGTACAAGAAGCGCTGCGACCTCGAGCCGGACAACCCCGAGGCCTACTACGCCATCGGCGTCTTCAACTGGGAGCGCCTGCACGACAAGGCGCAGATCACGGGCGAAAAGCGCATCAAGATGGCGGACGAGGCCATCGCGCCGCTGTCGAAGGCGCTGCAGCTCAACCCCAAGTACATCGACGCGATGACGTACATCAACCTCGTCTACCGCGAGCGCGCGCTGGGCTGGGACGTCAACGTGCCCGAGCAGCTCAAGAAGCAGCAGGACGACACCGCCAAGGCCAACGAGTGGCAGCAGAAGGCGCTGGCGCTCTTGCGCGCGGCCGCCCCGACCGACAAGAAAGAGCCACCCAAGGACGACAAGTCCAAGGAGAAGAAGGGTTAGGCCATGTCCTTCGGCGATCGTTTCATGTTCGCGCAGCAGGACAACCGTGCGGCCAAGCGTCGCGCGATGATGACCACCGTCGCGCTCGTGGTGCACGGCGCGATGCTGGTCGGCGCGATCATCTGGTCCTTCATCAAGGTCGAGGAGCTCCCGCCCCCGCAGGTCATGGTCACGTTCCTCGCGGCCGCGGCACCTCCACCTCCACCTCCGCCTCCGCCTCCCCCCAAGCGGAAGTCCACTCCGAAGGTCACGCCCACCACGCCGACCGAGGTCAAGCCCGATCAGGTCCGGCCGAAGGAGCCGGAGCCGGAGGAGGACGACGACGGTGAGGAGGACGGCGTGGAGGGTGGCGTCAAGGGCGGCGTCAAGGGCGGCGTCGTCGGCGGCGTCGTCGGTGGCGTCGTCGGCGGCATCAAGCCCGCCGCACCGCCGCCGCCCGTCGAGGAGAAGCCCGTCTTCATCACGCCGACGATGGAGCAGCCGAAGCTCCTCATCCAGAGCAAGCCCGTGTATCCGCCCGCGGCCAAGGCCGCGCGGGTCGAGGGCGACGTCGTGCTCAAGGTCTGCTTCACCAAGTCCGGCAGCGTCAACAGCGCCCAGGTCGTCAAGGGATTGCCGATGGGCCTCACCGAGGCCGCGGTGACGGTCGCCAAGGGCTACCGCTACCAGCCGTACAAGGTCGGCGGGAAGCCCGTGGCGGCGTGCCAGGTGACGCGGTTCCAGTTCCGGCTGCAGTGACGGGATAGAGAACGGCCGCAATACGCGGCCGGGCCCATTCGAGTACAAAGAGTCGAGCAAGAAGACAAAGAGGAGATAGGACAAATGGGTGGTGGTTTCACACTAATCGGGATGTGGCATGACTCTGGCGTCGTCGCCAAGATGGTCATCATCGTCCTCGGCATCATGTCCATTGGCTCTCTCGCCGTGATCGCGGAGCGTCTGCTCACGTTCATGCGCGCCAAGAAGGAATCCATCCAGTACGTGATGCAGCTCCGCAGCTACATCGCGGGCCGTCGTCTGGGCGAGGCCATCGCGGTCGCGCAGACACTCAAGTACTCGCCGCTCGCGCGCGTCTGCGGCGCGGGCATCTCCGAGTACGTGCAGGGCCTCGAGGCGCTGCGCAAGGAGGGCCCGGAGGACGTCGGCGACTTCGACCTCGTGGACGCCGTCAATCGCTCGCTCGAGCGCGTCAAAGAGCGCGAGACCGCGGACCTTCGCCGCGGCCTCGGCGTCCTCGCGACGGTCGGCTCGACGGCTCCGTTCGTGGGCCTCTTCGGCACCACCTTCGGCATCATCAACTCGTTCGCCGGCATGGCGACCTCGGGCGGCGGCGGCCTCGGCGCGGTCGCCGGCGGCATCTCGGAGGCGCTCATCACCACGGCGTTCGGCATCCTCGTGGCCGTCCCCGCGGTGTGGCTCTTCAACTACTTCACGAATCGCGTCGAGGCGATCACGGTCGACATCAACGACGTCTCCTCCGAGCTGGTCGATTACATGCTCAAGGAGGGTCGCACGACCACGATGGCGACTCGCATGGTCGGCGTGGGGTAGCCATTGTCGACTGCTGGCAAGCGCGGCCGCCGGGGCGCCCTGCACAAGGCGCCCAAGCAGGCCTCTCCGATGGTGTCTGACATCAACGTCACGCCGCTCATCGACGTGGTGCTGGTGCTCCTCATCATCTTCATGGTGATCACGCCGATGCTCTCGCGCGGCGTCGACGTGGACCTGCCGAAGGCCAAGCACCACGAGACCAAGAACGACAACGGCGAGCAGATCGTCGTGTCGATCAAGGAAAAGGGCGAGCTCTACTACGAGCAGGGCAAGGTCAAGGACATCAAGGAGCTCCAGCAGAAGGTCGAGGAGGTGCTCCGCAAGTCACCCGGAAAGCCGGTCTTTCTCAAGGCCGACCAGCGCATCAGGTACAAGATCGCGCGCGAGGTGATGGAAGTGCTCAACAAGGCTGGTGCGAACGCGGTCGCGCTCGGCACCGCGGACGACAAGGGGTAAGTCGATGGGAATGGCAGTAGGCGGCGGCAAAGGAGGTGTCCGCGCGGACATCAACATGACGCCGCTCATCGACATCGTCCTCGTCCTCCTGATCATCTTCATGGTGCTCACGCCCATGATGCTCAAGGAGCTCAACGCCAACACCCCGAAGGACGAGAAGGTGGAGGTGCAGCCGCCCACGCCGCCCTCGACCGACATGAACATGGTCGAGATCAAGGCCGACGGAAAGCTGCTCCTCAACGGCACGCCGCTCGGCGACAACGAGCTCTTCGACAAGCTCAAGGAATCGCTCGGTCCCAAGCCAGAGAACAGGCGGATCGTGTTCTTCAAGACCGAGGACGACGCGGGCTACGGCCGGGTCGTTCGCGCGATGGATCTGGCGCGCGGCGCCGGGGCCAAGACGCTCGGCATCGCCGCCGCGAAGAAGGACTGACCGGGCGCCCGCCTGGTTTGGGACTCCGATCACATCCCAGGACCCGGGTCACCGGGACCCAGGGATACTGCGCATCCGTGTGCCCGCGAGGCTGCCCAGCCGCGCTTTAACATATCGAAAACTCTCGGGTGGCCGAGGTAGGCGCAGGTAGTGAGATCAGGCTTGACAGTTGAGGTGACGAGTACGTTAAATCCCACGGCCGGAACGGGGTAGCCCATATCCGGACAGGTGGGTGAAAGCTCCCCTGGCAACCCGTCCGTCTCGCGGTTCATTCCGCCTCTCGGTCGGTCTTGCGGCTCGAAGTTTGGCTTCGCTCTAAAGGAGATCGTCGGGATGATGGATCGTCACCTGGGTCAAAGCAGATGGACAAGCCGCGCGCTCTGGCTCGCGCTGTCCGTCCCCGTCGCGCTCACCGCGTGCGATCCGGACAACAAGGAGGCGGCGGGCGCTCCCAAGCTCGCGGCCGTCTTCGCGGTGGAGCCGGCGAGCGACGCGCTGACGCTCAACGGCATCAACGTCGACACGCAGAACTTCGACTTCACGGATCCACGCAAGTGGCAGTTCGTGGAGTGCGAGAACGAGATCCCCTGCTCGGGTTTCCAGCCCGAGCTCGGCTGCACGGACCGCTTCAAGGACGGTCACTGCTGCCGCAACAACCTCGATCCGAGCCCCACGGCGCTGCCGGACGACGGGAGCGGGGCGAAGAAGTTCTGCACGAACATCTACCCCGACCTGATGACGGATCGCTGGAACTCGTGCAATGGCGGGTCGTGCTTCACGCCCTCCACCAGCGTCCAGCTCCGCATGGTCTTCAACAAGCTGCTCAACGGCGACGACATCGAGCACATCTTCGATGCCTCGAAGCCGGGCGGCGAGCCGACCATCTGCGCGAACCGTGGCGCGATCGGTGACTTCACGAATCAGCAGGGCGTGCCGATCTGCTCGGATCCCTCGCCGAGCGTGACCAACAACACGGGGGGCTGCACCCAGCCGAACACGCGTCCGCAGGCCTACTTCGGCCCGCTCGACGTCACGGTGGACGGCGGCGTCGCCCCGGATTGCGTGCCCTTCGACCGCCTCGACGAGAAGGTCACCATCACCGCGCGGAGCGGCCCCGCGTCGGGCAAGCTCATGCCGACGGACTACTTCTACAATCCGTCGGGCGGCATCAACCGCCAGGCCACCGGTAACCCCGGCCCCGCCATCGTCGTCTCGAGCCCCTTCCAGGCGCTCGTGGACTCGACGACCGCGCTCCTCTACGGCCTGCCGGCGGGCACCGACGTGGAGTTCTGCGTCAACCAGAACGTGCGCGGCCGCGACGGCACGCCCGTCGCCCCGAACCAGTGCATCACGGTCCGCACCGAGCGCATGAAGGTGGCCATCAACGGCTCCGATGCGCCGGTGGCGCCGGGCGCCGGCGCCGTGCCCCTGACCTTCTCCACCCCGCCTGCCTTCGCGGGCCTCATGAACCACCTCAAGCTGCAGGAGAAGGGCACGCCGCCCATCAACGTGCCCCTCAAGTCGCTGTCGTACCTGCCGGGCGGTGCGAGCATGGGCGGCCCGATGGGCGGCGCGATCGCGCCGGATCCCTACAGCGTCAGCGTCGAGATCGACGCTCCGCCGGCAGGCGCGCCTGCCATCCAGCTCAAGTGCGACACCACCTACGAGTTCGTCGTCGGCGGTGGCGTGACGGACAACTGGGGCACCACGCTCGACACCCAGATCGTCATCGAGTTCACGACGGGCGGCGCGCCTGACGTGCCGGAGGCCGACTGCATGGCTCGCGCGACGTTCGGCTACGGCCCGATGGGTGGCGGCGGCGGCGCGGGCGGCGCGGGGGGAGCCGGCGGCGCTGGTGGAGCCGGCGGCGCTGGTGGAGCCGGCGGCGCTGGTGGAGCCGGCGGCGCTGGTGGAGCCGGCGGCGCTGGTGGAGCCGGCGGCACG
>CAZQJC010000167.1:0-9566 GCA_964593795.1 uncultured Myxococcales bacterium
GAAGACGCAGGGCGGGGGGCCCAGTTGGGCTTTGCCCAACTGGGGGAGGGGCGGCGCGCCCCTCCTGCGGCGGCCTTCCAAGGCCGCCGATCGCAACTAGGCCTGGATGCCGGGCACGATCGACCGGGTCTCCTCGTCCTCCTTGACGCCCACGGGCGCCGCCGAGTAGATGCCGCAATCGAGGCACGTCCAGCGCGCGACCAGCGTCTCGGTCGACAGCACGACGTGCACGGGGGCCCCGCACATCGGGCACTCGGCATCGAGGTGCGCCGCCCGGGACTGCGAAGAAGGCGCCGTGGTGATCATGATCCAAAGGTGGCCACCGCACTGCCTGCGCGCAAGGTCGCTCCAAGTGACCGGGATCGCGGGTGATCATCGAGGCACATGTAGGCCTCGCGGGGTCTCCGACCGACGTCAGGGGATGGATCAGGTTGATGGGAAAGTGATCTACAGTCGGCGGTCCAATGAGCACTGCTGCCAAGTTCCGGGACCTGAACGACATGCTGCAGAAGGCCCTCGCGGCCCACGCGGCCCGCCCCGTCTTCGGCCTCAAGCGCGGCGAAGGCTGGCAGTGGATGACCTACGGCGAGCTGGGCAAGCTGATCGACAAGGCCCGTGGTGGCCTGGCCTCGATCGGGATCGGCAAGGGCGACCGCGTCGCGGTGATCGCGAACAACCGCCTCGAGTGGGCGGTCGGCCAGTACGCCACGTACCAGCTCGGCGGCATCTACACCGCGATGTACGAGGCGCAGCTCGACAAGGAGTGGAAGTACATCCTCGCCGACGCGGGCGCCAGGGTGTGCCTGTGCGCCAACGAGCAGATCAAGGCGCGGGTCGAGAAGCTCAAGGCCGAGCTGCCGGCGCTCGAGCACGTGGTCTGCTTCGACGGCACCGGACCGGGGAGCTGGGGGGCGCTCCTCGAGGCGGGCGAGAAGAAGCCAGCCCCCGTCGCGCAGGTGGAGCCCGGGGACGTCGCGAACTTCATCTACACCTCGGGCACGACCGGCAATCCGAAGGGCGTCGTGCTCACGCACGGCAACCTCGTGTTCGGCATCAACACGCTGCACGAGGTCCTGCCGCTCACGCACGAGGACCGCTCGCTGGCCTTCCTGCCCTGGGCCCACGTCTTCGGCGGCTGCATCGAGCTGCACAGCATGGTGTCGCTCGGCGCGTCGCTCGGCATCTGCGAGGACGTCAGCACGCTCGTGGACTCGCTCGGGCAGGTCAAGCCCACCATCCTGCTCGCGGTGCCGCGAATCTGGAACCGCATCTACGACGGCGTGCAGAAGCAGATGGCCGGCAAGCCGAAGATCATCCAGCACATCTTCGCCGAGGCGATGCGCGCCCAGAGCGCGCAGAAGCGCAACCAGCCGGTGGGCCTTCTCGGATCGATCTGCCTCGCCATCGCCAAGAAGATCATCTTCTCGAAGATCGTGGCGAAGTTCGGCGGCCGGCTGCGCTTCGCGGTGTCGGGCGCGGCGGCCCTCTCGAAGGACGTGGCCGAGTTCATCGACAACCTCGGCGTCGTCGTGTTCGAGGGCTATGGTCTGTCCGAGTGCTGCGGCGTCGCGTGCGCGAACTACCCCGGCGCGGTGCGGATCGGCTCGGTGGGCAAGGCGCTCCCGGGCATCAAGATCGAGCTCGACAAGACCGTCGCCGGCGCCGACGGCGACAACGGCGAGATCGTCATCATCGGGCCGTCGGTCATGCGCGAGTACCACGGCCACGCCGAGCAGACCAAGGAGACCCTGACGCCGACGGGGGGCCTGCGCACCGGAGATCTCGGCCGCCTCGACGCGGAGGGGTTCCTCTACATCACCGGGCGCGTCAAGGAGATCTACAAGCTCGAGAACGGCAAGTACGTGGCGCCGGCTCCGATCGAGGAGACGATCACGCTCTCCCCGATGATCTCCCAGATCATGGTCCACGGGCAGGACAAGCCGTTCAACGTGGCGGTCGTGGTGCCGGACCTGGCCGCGCTCGAGGCGTGGGCCAAGGAGCACGGGCTCGGCGACCTCGGCAAGGACGCCCTGTGCGCGCACGAGCAGGTGCGCGCGGCGCTCGCCGCCGAGATCGAGAAGCACAGCGCGGACATCAAGGGCTACGAGCGCGTGAAGAAGTTCCTGGTCACGCCCGAGGAGTTCTCGACCGCCAACGACCTCCTCACACCCACGCTCAAGGTCAAGCGGCGCAACGTCATCAAGAAGTACGGCGAGCGCCTGGAAGCCCTGTACGGCTGAGGAATGAGCCAGCGCGTCCGTGCCAGGCTCCGCGTGCTCTACGCCCGGGAGAGCGCCTCGAGCCTCCAGTCGCTCCTCGCGTTCCACGTCGGCGTGTCGCGCGAGCTGTGGTCCCACGGCGCGCTCGTCGACGCCCCCCGCGTGGATTCGAACAAGTACGCGGTGGGCACGCGCGTGAGCGGGCACATCGAGCTGCCGAGCGGCGCCGCGGCGACGTTCCAGGGCAAGGTGCAGAGCTGCGAGGGCGAGCTGCTCGAGCTCGCGTTCGCAGCTCCGCCCGGGCAGGCCTACCTCGACCTGCTGGCGGACCCGCCCGACGTCGACACGCTTCAGGAGCTGTCCGCCGAGGCGACGGCCCCGGACACGCTGCGGGAGCAGCGCGGCACGCTGCAGGAGATCCCGATCGACCTCGACGACAGCCGGTCCGACCCGGGCGGGCATCGAAAGTGAACGTGCGCCCCACGAGGCGTGGGGAGAAACGGCCGCCGCCAGGGCGGAGAAACATCGCAAGGAGCGAGCAATGACCGATTCGGAGCGTCAGGCGGAGCTGCAGAAGCTCGAGGAGCGCCACAAGCGGGGCGAGATCTCCGCGTTCGAGTTCCAGGACCTCAAGAAGAAGCTCATGTCCGCCGGCACCTGGACCCCGCACCGCCTCGTGGACCCGGCGGCCCCGGCTCCGGCGGCGGCTCCGGCCCCGGCGGCGGCTCCGGCCCCGGCCGCGCCCGCGCCCGCCGCGGCTGCACCGGCGCCTGCTCCCGCTGCGGCTGCGGCGCCCCCGCACACACCTGGGGCCGTGGCGTTCCCGTCGTCGGCGCCCCAGGGCTTCCCGGGCGCGGCTGCGCCGGCCGCGGCCGCGACGCCTCCTGCGGCCGCCGCGCCGGCCCCTGCGGCCGAGCCCGAGAAGCCCGCGGCCCCGCGCTGCCGTCCGCGTGGGGCGCAGTCGAGCGCGGTGCGCCGCCCAAGCAGTGGATCGCGGGCACGCGCACCGACGACCCCAACCAGCGCAAGGTGTTCGAGCCCCTGGGCAAGGGCATCGGCGAGGGCAAGGCCTTCCACTTCCTGTTCGGCTTCAAGACCGCGGCGCCGCGCGACATGCAGTTCCTCGAGATGGAGAACAAGCACATCGACGACGACATCGAGACCCTGCGCAAGCACGGGTACACGGTCGTCGTGGACCAGCAGGCCACTCGCCAGGACTTCCTCGACATGGTCGCGGGCAAGGCCGAGGGTGCGGTGGGTCTCGTGCCGGCGGGCTTCTACTGGAGCGCGCACGGCCACGAGGACGGCGCCGTCGAGTGCTGCGACGGCAGCCTCGTCAAGCCCGATCACGTCGATCCGAACACCGTGCACAAGGGCCTGCGCCTGGCGATCTTCGCGTCCTGCTACGTGGGCTCGCGCTCGCGCACCTGGCGCGAGCGCCTCGGCGGCCACCCGCTGGTCGTCGGCTGGGGGCGCCCGGTGACGATCGATCGCGCCGTCGAGTTCCTGCAGAGCCGCGAGGGCACGGAGACCGACTTCGACGACCTCATCCACCGCTACCTGCTCTCCGACCGTCCCCTTCCGAGCGACGCACCCCACACGTTCTCGCCGACCGACGAGGCGGCCGCGGGCGGCAAGACCACGGGCGTGCCCGAGCGGGTCAAGAACATCGTCGACCAGCTCGGCGCGATGTGGCGCACGACCGACAGCGGTCGCGTGCAGATGAACGTGCCGCTCGAGAGCAACCGGCGGCAGGTGGCGACGGTCTTCGTGTGCGACTCGAACGCGCCGTTCGCCGAGGGCGAGCCCCTGCTCGGCGTGGAGTCCGACGTCGGCGAGATCTCGTCGCTCGTCGACTTGCCGATGCTCCTCGGCGGCCTCCGCAACGGCGGCTACGCGCGCCCGATGCTGGTCAAGGGCCCGACCGAGATGCCCCGCCTCATCGTGCAGGGCTTCCTGCCGCTGGCTCGCTCGTGCGACGCCGACCTCGCGACGCTCGTCTACCAGGTGTGCGAGTACGCGGACCAGCTCGAGCAGCGAATCTTCGGCGGCGACTCGAACTGAGCGGGTCTCGCGGAGCGAGACGATCCCGCGAAGCGGGATGAGCTGCCGCAGGCAGGTCCCGCGAAGTGTTCGGCAGGCTCGCAGAGCCTGCCGGCACTGGAAGCTCGAAACCAAAGAAAAGAGGCCCAGGATCACCCGATCCTGGGCCTCTCGTGTCTCTCGACGGGCTGATCAGTACTGATCGCCGCCCGCGTAGGTCTGCTCGAGACCGTCGGCGGTGCGGGCGATGACGGACAGCGGGAGCTCGAACTCGTCCATGTCCATCGTGCCGAGCGGCACGCTGTAGACCATCACGTAGAGGGCGCTGTCCTTGCCCTGCTCGAGCGCGATGGCGCCCACGGCGAAGTCGCTGTTCTTGAGGAGCGCCACGCGGTGGTTGAGGTTCGCCTCGGCGCAGATCGGCGACCGGAACTCGATCCAGTCCTTGTCGAAGGCCGTGAAGTGCCGGACACGGATGATCTGCGTGCGGCTGTCGTCATAGGCCCAAACCATGTCGAAGAAGTTGGCCTCGTCCTTGGCCAGCTTGTACTTCGAGCGAACGTACGTCTGAACTTCCTGCCAGGTAGGCATCGACCCCTCCTTGATTCACCACGCGGCAAAGCCGCACTCACGCGGCTCCTTGCCGCAACGGCCGCCGATGGTCGCACAATCGCCGTTTTTCTGCTAACGGTTCGGCCCGTATGGGTCTTCGCATCGGAATCGTCGGGCTGCCGAACGTCGGCAAGTCCACCCTGTTCAACGCCATCACCTCCGCGGGTGCCCAGGCGGCCAACTTCCCGTTCTGCACCATCGAGCCCAACGTGGGCGTCGTCGACCTGCCCGACGACCGCCTGTGGAAGCTCAAGGACATCGTGCACACCGAGAGGGTCATCCCGGCCTCCGTGGAGTTCGTGGACATCGCGGGCCTGGTCAAGGGCGCCTCCAAGGGCGAGGGCCTCGGCAACCAGTTCCTCGCGAACATCCGCGAGACCGACGCGATCCTGCACGTCGTGCGCTGCTTCGACGACGACAACGTCGTGCACGTCGACGGATCGGTGAACCCCAAGCGCGACATCGAGGTCATCGACACCGAGCTCGTGCTCAAGGACCTCGACACGCTCGACAAGAAGCTCTCGCGCGCGCAGAAGGCGGCCAAGACGGGCGACAAGAAGGCCAAGGAGGAGCTCGGCGTCCTCGAGGAGCTCAAGGCGCACATGGAGTCCGTCGGACCCGTGCGCATCTTCTCGAGCAAGCACACGCCCGAGGAGCGCGCCATCTACGCGGACTGCTGCTTCCTCACGGACAAGCCCGTGCTGTTCTGCGCCAACGTCTCCGAGAAGGACGTCAAGGCGGGGACCGAGAACGCCTACGTGGCCGCGGTGCGCGCGCTCGCGGACGCGGAGGGCGCCAAGGTCGTCGTGATCTCGGCGGCCATCGAGGCCGAGATCGCCGAGCTTCCCGCGGAGGAGCGCAAGGGGTTCCTCGCCGACGCGGGGCTCAAGGAGAGCGGGCTCGACCAGATCGTACGCACCGGGTTCGAGCTCCTCGGCCTGCAGACCTACTTCACCGCCGGCGAGAAGGAGGTCCGCGCCTGGACCATCCACAAGGGGGACAAGGCCCCGCGCGCCGCGGGCGTCATCCACACCGACTTCGAGAAGGGCTTCATCAAGGCGGAGGTCATCAAGTACGCGGACCTCGTCCGCCTCGGGAGCGAGGACAAGGTCAAGTCGGCGGGCCTCCTGCGCATCGAGGGCAAGGAGTACGTGGTGCAGGACGGCGACGTGATGCACTTCCGGTTCAACGTCTGATGGATCCCCGGGGCAAGCGGTATCTCGTCACGGGCGCCAACACGGGCATCGGCCGCGTCACCGCGGAGGTGCTCGCGCGGCGCGGCGGGCACGTCTTCCTCGCGTGCCGCTCCGAGGACAAGACGCGGCCCGTGCTCGAGGCGATCGCGGCCGCGGGCGGCGCGGCGCGCTTCCTGCCCCTGGATCTGGGCGATCTCGCGAGCGTGCGGCGCTGCGCCGAGGCCTACCTCGCCACCGGCGAGCCACTGCACTGCCTGATCAACAACGCAGGCCTCGCGGGCGCCGGCGGCAGCACCAGGGACGGGTTCGAGCGGACGTTCGGCACGAACCACCTCGGCCACTTCCTCCTGACGACGCTCCTCCTGCCGCGGCTGCGCGCGTCGGCGCCGGCGCGCATCGTCAACGTGTCGTCGATCGCGCACTACAAGGCCAAGGGCATCGACTGGGACGCGCTCCGCCGGCCGCAGCGCAGCACCACGGGGCTGCCGGAGTACGAGATCTCGAAGCTCTGCAACGTGCTCTTCACCAGGGAGCTCGCGCGCGGGCGCGCCGGCGCTGGCGTCACGAGCTATGCCCTGCACCCGGGCGTGATCGCGTCCGATGTGTGGCGCAAGGTGCCGTGGCCGGTCCGCCCCGTGATCAAGCTCTTCATGAAGAGCACCGAGGAGGGCGCCGAGACCTCGCTCCACTGCGCGACCGCCCCCGAGCTCGCGTCGCACGACGGCCGCTACTACGATGACTGCCAGGAGCGCCGCGCGAGCGCGCTCGCCGACGACGCGGACCTCGCGCGCACGCTGTGGGAGAAGAGCGAAGCCTGGGTGCAAGGGGCCGGCACGTGAAGCAGCAAGCGACGACCTTCTCGCTCGGAACCTGTCTGGTGGGGGCGTTGCTGCTCGGCGGCCCCCTGCTCGGAGCCTGCAGCGACGACGCGAGGCCGGCGGGCGGCGCGGGCGGCATGGGGACCGCCGACGCCGGGGCCCCCGACGGGCCCATCGAGGTCCCGGCCGTCACGACGCCCGAGGCGGGCCTCGTCCGCACCGTCTCGCTCGTCCCGGGGCACGTGCCGCCGCCGAACCCGGTGACCGGGGCGGCCTCCCCCGACCGGTACAACGCCACGCCCGTGGTGCGCTACCAGATCGAGGGCGCCTCCGCGCCGCGCGCCATCCTCGTCCTCGTACCGGGGATCTTCGGCGGAGCAGGCTCGATGGACCCGCTGGCGCGCGCCGTGGTCCGCAGGGCCAAGGCAGCGGGCGTCGAGGTCGAGGTCTGGTCGATCGATCGGCGCTCGAACCTGCTCGAGGACCTGCGCGGCATGGACGCGGCCGAGGCCAGGGGCGACGCCGAGGTCGCGTACCGCTACTACGCGGGCACGGGCACCGTCGGTGGAGAGAAGTTCGCGGGCTTTCGCCGCGCCGCGGACGTGTCGTTCCAGTCGGAGTGGGGCCTGGCGACGCACATCGAGGATCTGCGGCGCGTGATGGCGCTCGTGCCGCAGGCGTCCCGCCGAGGGCACGTCTTTCTCGGCGGCCACTCGCTCGGCGGCCTCATCACGCAGGTGTACGGCGCGTGGCGCTTCGACGACGGCCGCCGCGGCACCGAGGAGGTCGCGGGGCTCGTGCTCCTCGACAGCGCGCTGCGCTCCGACGAGATCACGGAGGCCGAGTACCGCGGCGGCCACTCTGGCGCACTCTTCCCGACGCCGGGGATCGACGAGATCAGGCGGAGCGCGCCGTTCATCGAGCTGCCGTTCCTCGGACTCGACGTGTACCCGGTGCTCGACATCGCGGCGCTGCGCGTGCTCTTCGACCCGACCGGCGTCATCCGCACCGACGACGCGAGAAACGGCGCGCTCGCGTTCTTCCTCGGCCTCGGCAAGACGGAGCTGCCCGCGATGACCAACCGCGGCGCGCTCGGCTTCGGCTTCGACTACGCCTCGACGCCCATCGACATCTTCGGCGCGACCCTCGGCACACCCACGGGCGGCGCGGTGGCGCTCCGTCCGAGCCTCACGGGCACGCGCATGCTGCGCTACCCGAGCGACATGTCGGCGACGTACGACTGGCAGAGCGCGCCCGGCGGCTCGGCCGGCTGGACGCCGCTCGAGACGCTCGCCCACGCGACGACGGACGGCCGCACGAACCTCGCCGAGTGGTACTTCCCGACGCGTCTGTCGCTCGACCTCGAGGCCGCGGGTGACCTGCGCGTGCCGGAGGCCGGCTGGCAGGCGCGCGAGGGCCTGCGCGCCTTCGACGGCGCGCGCATCGACGCGCCGCTGCTCGCGGTGTCCGCGGGCCACGGCATCACGCAGCCGAGCTCCTACGAGGCGCTGCGCGGACGCATCGCGCCGCTCGCCGCGGACAGGCCGGCCGGTCCGCTGCCCCGCAGCGACGCACGCGCCTTCCGCGTGGTCGACGTCCCGGGGATGAGCCACCTCGACGTGACGCTCGCGGTGGACGCCTCGGACAACCCGGTCCCGCAGGCGATCGTGGACTTCCTGACCACCCACGCGGCGGCCGGCACCGTCGCCTCGCCCACGCTGCCTTGAGCGCGACGCGGGCCGCCCTCGCGCTCGTCATATTTGCCTATCCGGATGTGTCCGCCGGCGCGGAGGCGCGCGCCTTCGGGTCCGTCGACGAGGTGTCGGGCCGGCCCGCACAGGTCGAGCTCGGCGCGGCGGCCCGCGTCGAGGTGAGCGTGCTCGACGCCGGGCCCACGGTCACGCACGCCCGCAGGGGCGGACAGGCCGACACCACGCTCGGCGCCGAGGCGCACGCCCGCCCGCGACACGACCTCGGCCTGACCCTCGCCGGGGGCGGCGCGACCGACGCCTCGCTCTACGCGCGGTGGTACGCCGCGGTGGCGCTGGCGCTCGAGACCGATCGCGACTTCGACGTCGGCGCGTCCTACCGGCGCTTCGGAGCCGGGATCGACGCGAACGTCTACGCCTTCGCGGTCGGCTACCGGCCCGATCCCCGGCTCTCGCTGCGCGCGGCCACGTGGATCTCTCCCGGCAAGCCCGGAGACGCCGGCGCGGTCTTCGTCACGGCGCGCGGGGCCCTGCTCGAGGGGCGCCTCTTCGGCAGCGCCGGCTACGCGCACGGGGCGACGCGCGAGACGCCGCGCTCGAGGCAGGATCTCGAGATCCTGCGCGCCGACGGCGCAACGGCCACGCTCGGCGGACAGCTCGGCCCCGTCACCGCGGAGCTCTCCGGTAGCTGGACTCGCGAGGATCGCGGCCGCGACAGGGGCCTCGATCACCGGGCCCTCGACGTCTCCGTCTCACTCGCCTTCTAGTGCTGCCCGTCAAAAGTTATACGGCATTCGAGCATGACGCGCTCCTCGGCTTGCCAGGAGGAAGCAGCACTCGCGCCCGCGGAGCGGGCGCAAGAAAAACACCTAGTGCCGCTCGTCGGCCCAGCTGGATTCTGCTGGGTCACGGGCAGCACTAGGTATCTCGTTTGCTCGCGCTCCGCGCTCGCGAGTGCCGCGTGCACGA
>CAZQJC010000168.1:0-12283 GCA_964593795.1 uncultured Myxococcales bacterium
CACCGAGGCCCTGGCCGCCATCTCCCGCTGGTCGGGCGTGACCGCGATGCCCGCCGCGGTCACCCTGCCGCACCGCGCGATCGTCGAGCTCCGCCGCCGCCCCGGCCCCCTGCCGCACCTCGCGCCCGAAGGCCTCCGGTAGGGGCGCGCCGACGATCGCGCTTGCACCGCTGACCCAGCTCGAGCGTTTCGGGGGACCCGAGACGTGGCCCGCCACTTTCACGCGCCACGACATGGCCGTGCGCGGTCGCTCCGCCTACTTCATGACCGGACCGGACGGCTCGAAGTCCCGTGGCTGGTGGAGGTTCCTCGCGGTCGAGCCGGGCCGCTCGTTCGAGGTCGAGGACGGCTTCGCGAAGGAGGACGGTGAGCCGAACCCGGAGATGCCGTCGATGCGGATGGTGTTCCGCTTCAGCGCGACGCCCGGCGGCTGCCGCCTCGAGACCGTGACCTATTTTCCTAGCCTGGCCGCGATGGAGGAGCTCGTGAGGATGGGAATGATGGAGGGGATGCGCTCTGCCCTCGGACAGCTGGACGCGGTGCTGGCGTCGAGACGGACGACCTGAGGGAGCGTCAGCGCGCTGCGCGGCCTGGGCTGCCCCGTCGCGCCATCAGCCGGCACAGGCTCTCGACCAGGAAGCCGAGATCGGCCACGTCCGCCGGCGGCAGGTGCAGCGCCAGCGTGCCGAGCGGCTGACCGCCCGGACCGACGGCCGGGAAGCGATGCACCTGCACCCCCGCCACGGATCCTGAGCTCTCGGAGGGCACCTTCCAGGTGAGCACCCGGCCGTCCGCCTCGAGGGTGAGCGCCACCGCGCCCAGGATGGGCCCCAGGCGCTCGGCCGCCCGCAGGAAGGGCTCTTCGTCGGCGCTCTCGCGCGCGAGGTCGGCCAGCGCGCGGCGAACGGCGCGGTTGCGGGCGCGCCGGGCGAGGAGCCCCTGCCAGGCGCCGCGTCGCAGGGAGACGTAGCCGAGCGCCCCGAGCCCCCACGTGATGCCCGCCGCCAGGCCGCCCAGGATCAGCCAGCGATCGAGGCCGCGCACGCGTGCGTAGACGACCGCGAGCCCCGCGCTGCCGGCGCCGATCAGGCTGATCAGCAGCGCCACGCGCCGCGGTGAGAGGCCTCGCCGCAGCAGCCGGTGATGGATGTGGTCGGCGTCGCCGCTGACGATGGGGCGACCGAGCGCCACGCGACGCGCGATCGCGAGGGCGGTGTCGAGGAGCGGGATGCCGAGCAGGATGACCGGCACGCCGAGCGTGATCGCACCCGACGTGCGCGCGCCTGCTCGCGCCGTCAGCATCGCGAGGGTCGCGCCCAGGAAGAGGCTGCCGGCGTCCCCGAGGAAGACGCGCGCCGGGGCGAAGTTGAAGCGCAGAAAGCCCAGCGTCGCACCCGCCAGCGCGGCGGCCGGGAGTGCCGTTGCGCCATCGCCGCTCCCAGCGGCGATCAGCGTCACGGCCGTGGCGCAGCACGCCGAGTAGCCCCCCGCGAGGCCATCCGATCCATCGATGAGGTTCATTGCGTTGACCACGCCGACTAGCCACGCGACGGTCAGCGCGCACGCGCCTGCCGGCGGCAGCACCAGCTCCGCGTCGAACGCCGCGACGTGGGCGATCTCGAAACCCGCCCCGTACGTGGCGAGCGCGGTCAGCACCTGCCAGGCGAGCTTGCGGCGCGGGCGCAGCGCGCGGAGGTCGTCCCAAAGGCCGATCGCGAAGAAGAGCGCGCCGCCGGCGAGCAGGCTCGCCCCCTGGCCCCGCGCGTCCGCCGGCAGCAGGCCGAGCGCGAGGGCCACGGCGAGCGCACCGAGCACGACGGTGGCGAGGACGAGGCCGCCAACGCGCGGGACGTCCTCGGCGTGGATGGTGCGGACCCTGCCGACGCGGTCGACGAGCGAGACGCGCCAGCCGAGGACCATGAACAGGGGGGTCGCCAGCAGCGCCGCGATCAGCGCCGAGAGGAACCAGACCGCCAGCACCGACCCCACCCCATCAGCCTCACGAGTAGTCGTCCTGGACCGAGAACGAGCGGCGCGCCTGCTCGAGGTCCTGCATCGCCCGCGTCAGGTAGATCCCGCCGGCCTCGGCCGGCTGGTGGATGCGCAGGATCTTGAGCCGCGCCATCTCCAGGATCGCAAGGAACGTCACCACGACGCGCATCCGCGCCTCGGGCAGCGGGATCGGGTCGTCCTCGGTGCCGAGGTCGAACAGGCTCTCGAACGTGCGCGTCTCTTCTGCGAAGAACACGTCCACGAGCTCGTTGATGCGCTGCGCGATCGAGACCCGCTCGATCGCGACGTCGTAGGTCATCTTGATCTTCGCGCCCGTGAGCACGCGCGAGAGCGCCTCGATGAGCTTGATGACCGGGACCTCAGCGAGCGGCGCCTCGTCCGGCGGCGCAACGGCCTCGACCGGCATGCCGCGCAGGAACGTGTCTCGCCCCACGACCGGACGGCCGCCGAGCTGGTCGCCGGCGTCCTTGTACTTCTGGTACTCGAGGAGGCGCCTGATGAGCTCGGCGCGCGGATCCGCGGCGTCCTCGATGTCCCCCGCGTCGTCCTCGAGCGGGTTCACCTCGGGCGACGGCAGCAGCTCGCGCGACTTGATGTACGCCAGCGTCGCCGCCATGAGCAGGAACTCGCCCGCGATGTCGAGGTTGAGCGAGCGCATGAGGTCGAGGTACTCGAGGTACCGCTGCGTGATGAACGAGATCGGGATGTCGAGGATCTCGAGCTCGTGCTTCTTGACGAGGTGCAAGAGGAGGTCGAGCGGACCCTCGAAGACCGGCAGCTCGATGCGGTAGCCCTCGGACAACGCGGTCGGTCCTACGAGATCGCCGTCGCGACCCAGCTCAGCGCGCCGAACCAGGCGTTCGTGATGTAGGCGGCCGGCAGCATCAGCCCCCTCATGATCTGCGGCGTCATCACGACGAGCATCAACACGATGAAGCCGTAGCGCTCGAGCGGTTCGAGGAAGTGGTGGTGCTGACGCGGCAGGAAGCCCTTGAGCACCGTGCCGCCGTCGAGCGGCGGGATGGGCAGGAGGTTGAAGCACATCAGGCTGAAGTTCATCAGGATGATCTGCGCGAGCCCGCCGCGCAGGGGGCCGTCCACGCCCAGCTTGAACGCCACGAGCCAGACCACGGACAGCACCGCGGCGAAGACGAAGTTCATCGCCGGCCCCGCCGCAGCGACCAGCATGCCCGCGCGGTGCATGCTCATCCTCCGCGTGTAGCGGTTGGGGTTCGTGAAGACCGGCTTGCCCCAGCCGAGGAGCGGGATCCCGGTGAACACCATCATCGCGGGCAGGAGCAGCGTCCCGATGGGGTCGATGTGCGCGAGGGGGTTCAGCGTCACCCGGCCCTGGGAGCGCGGCGTCGGATCCCCCAGCTTGTCGGCCACGATCGCGTGCCCCCATTCGTGCACGCAGATCGAGAGCACGAGCGCGATGAGGTACAGGATCCCGTACTGGAGCTTTTCGGCCGACATTCCCTGCCCTTGGGATAGCAGAAAGCCGGGGGGGCGTCGACCGCCGCGCGGGGAGCCCCGGCCGGGGGGCGCGTGCCTCCTGGCGACGGGGATCACAAGAAGACCGCACGATCATGCGGATCTGGCGCACAGCCCTGGCGGCACACCCGTGCGAAGATGTTCCGAGGAGGGAACCCGATGAAGCATGGAATGTTCGGTCTTGCACTGGCGATGGTGATCGCCGGCTGCGGTGACGACAAGACGACCGGCGGCGCGGGCACCGGCGGCGCGGCCGGAAGCGCAGGTGCGGCCGGAAGCGCGGGCAGCGCAGGTTCGGCAGGTAGCGCGGGTAGCGCGGGTAGCGCGGGCAGCGCGGGCTCTGCAGGCAGCGCGGGCTCTGCAGGCAGCGCGGGCTCTGCGGGCAGCGCGGGCTCTGCGGGCAGCGCGGGCAGCGGCTCCACGGTCAGCATGCCGGTCGGGGCTGCGATGGGCGGCACGGTCATGGCCCCCGGCGGCGGCAGCCTCCAGATCCCGGGCGGCTCGCTCTCGGCCGACACGACGATCACCGTCACGGTCGGCCCGCCGGCCGCCACGCTGCCGGACGTCGCCAGCATCCAGGGCATGGTCTACGACTTCGGCCCCGACGGGACGCGCTTCTCGCCCGCCGCGATGTTGACGCTGCCCCTGCCGATGGCGCCGCCCAGCGGCCAGAAGGCGGTCATCTCGTGGCTCGACGGCACGCGCTGGACGGACCTCGCGACCACCGCGAGCGGCACCAGCGTCACTGCGCCCATCGAGCACTTCACGACCTTCACGGTGCGCTTCACGCTCGACGGGACCGCCAACGTCTGCGACTTCACCGCCTGCGGCGGCAATCCCGTCGGCTCGTGGGAGATCAGCGGCGTGTGCCTTCTCAAGAACCCGTTCTCGATGTCGTGCCCCACGGCGACCGCCGCGTACGAGGTCACCGCGACGGGCACCTTCGACGTGCGCGCCGACATGACCTACGGGTCGAACATCATGCTCAGCGGTACGCTGATCCTCGACGTCCCGCAGTCCTGCACCGGCGGTGCGACCTGCGATCGGCTTGCGAGCTCCTTCATGGGCGGCATGTGCTCGACGACGTCGACCGGCTGTCACTGCACGGTGCCCGTCCCCGCCATGACCGTCGCCGAGATGGGCGGCTGGGTCACGAGCGGCAACATGATCACCTTCACCGAGACCGGCGGCATGCCCGAGGTCAGCGAGTTCTGCGTCCAGGGCGACGTCCTGACCGTCAAGAGCCCGGACGCCGTGTACGCCGGCCGCCGCCGGCCGTAGCCCCGCCTCCGCCCGCGGAGGCGCCCGCCCGCGAGCGCCGCGCTCGCGACCGTTGCGGCGCGGCCCGGCCGCGGGCATCCTCCGCGCGTGCTCCCCGCCCTCGCATTCGCCCTGGCGCATACGATGACCCCCGCCGACGCGGCCTTCGCGCGCCTGGCGGAGCGCTACCTCGACGAGGTGGTGCCGCTCTCGCCCGTGGGGGCCACGCGCCTCGGCGACCACCGCTTCGACGCCGAGCTCGACGACGTCTCCGCCGCAGGGCGCGAGAGGACGCTCCGCGTCTACCGCGCACTGCTGGCAGACGTTCGCAAGGTCCCCAAGGACGCGCTCGGCCGGGCGAGCCAGGTCGACCGCCAGCTCCTGCTCAAGGATCTCGAGCGCGGCATCTTCGAGCTCGAGGAGGTGCGCGAGTGGGCGTGGAACCCGCTCGTCTACACGAACCTCGCCGGCGGCGCGCTCTATGGCCTCGTCGCCCGCGATTACGCGCCCGCCGCCCGCCGCCTCGAGGCCGCCGCGAGCCGCATGGAGAAGCTGCCGCGCATGCTCGAGCAGGTGCGCCTGACGCTCGAGCCGGCGCGCGTGCCGCGCATCCACGCCGAGACGGCGGTGCAGCAGAACCCGGGCACGCTGTCGATCCTGTCGGAGCGGCTGCGCCCGATGTTCAAGGACGCCCCGCCGAAGCTGCGCGCGCGCCTGGAGAAGGCCGCGACCGCGCTCGAGGCGGCGGTCAAGGCGCACCAGGCGTGGCTCGAAAGGACGCTCTTGCCCGCCGCGAAGGCCGACTTCCGCCTGGGCGCCGACCTGTGGGACCGGCGCCTCGCGTTCGTCCTCGACTCTCCGCTCCGTCGCGCGGAGATCCGCCGGCGCGCCGAGGCCGAGCTCGAGCGCGTGCACGCCGACATGCTCGAGGCCTCGCGGCGCGTGCTCGCGCGCTCGGAGCCCGCGCGCGCCCTGCCGAAGTCCCCCACGCGCGCCGAGCGCCTCGCGACCATCCGCGCCGCGCTCGAGGTGGTCTATCGCGATCTGCCCGACGAGGCGCGCCTGGTCGAGGTCGCCAGGGACGCGCTTCGCCGCACGACCGACTTCGTGCGCGAGAAGCGCCTGCTGACGCTGCCTGACGACCCCGTCGAGATCATCGTGATGCCCGAGTTCGAGCGCGGCGTGGCGATCGCGTACTGTGACTCGCCCGGGCCGCTCGAGGGCCCCTCGCAGCGCACGTTCTACGCCGTCGCGCCGCTGCCGGCCGCCTGGACGGCCGAGCAGAAGCGCTCGTTCCTGCGCGAGTACAACCTCGTCTCGATCGACGACCTCTCCATCCACGAGGCCATGCCGGGGCACCACGTGCAGATCGCGCACGCCAACCGCTACCCGTCCAAGCTGCGCGCGCTCCTGGCGTCGGGCAGCTTCATCGAGGGGTGGGCTGTCTACGCCGAGCGCCTCATGGTCGACGCCGGCTACCGCGCCGACGATCCGCGCATGCGCCTCGTGCAGCTCAAGTGGTACCTCCGCTCGATCACGAACGCCCTCATGGACCAGCAGATCCACGCGGGACGCATGACCGAGGACGAGGCGATGAAGCTCATGACCGAGCAGGGCTTCCAGGAGGAGCGCGAGGCCGCGGGCAAGTGGCGCCGCGCGCTCGTCACCGCGACGCAGCTCAGCACGTACTTCGTCGGCTACCAGGAGCACGCCGATCTGCGGGCGCTCGCCGAGAAGAGGGCAGGGCGCGCCTTCGAGCTGCGCGCCTACCACGATCGACTGCTGTCGTTCGGCTCGCCCCCCGGCCGCTTCGCGCGCGCGCTGGTCCTGGGCGAGCCGATCCCGGAGTGAGCGTGATCGAGCCGGCAGAGCGGCGCCTCGTCCTCGCGCTGACCGCGGTCGTCGCGCTCTGCTATCTGTGGGCGTTCCCGTACTTCCGCGGCATCAAGCACGCCAACGAGCTGCCGCGCATCTACCTCGCGCGGGCGATCGTCCTCGAGCGGAGCTTCCGCGTCGATCGCGGCGTCGCCGAGGACGGCGCGACCGCGGACCTGTCGATCAAGGACGGCCACTACTACGCCAACAAGGCGCCGGGTGTCTCGATGCTGGGTGCTCCGTTCGAGGCGCTCCTGCGCGTCGCCTACCTCGGCAGGCCCGTGCCCGTCTTCGTGGAGACGTGGTGGTTGCGCCTCTGGTGCTCGATCGTCCCGGCGATCCTCGCGGCGCCGCTCTTCTATCGACTGCTGCGCCACTGGGAGCTGGCGCCGAAGGCCGCGCTCGGGACCACCGCGCTGTTCGCGCTCGGCTCGGGCGGGACGCCGTACGCGGTGCAGCTCATGGCGCACCACCTGGCCGGCGTGCTCCTGCTCGGCGCGCTCGCGTGCGGGGAGCTCGGCTCGTCCCGCAAGGCGGCCGCCGGCGCCGGCGCGCTCCTCGGCGCTTCCGTGCTGGTCGAGTACCAGGCCGCCTTCTTCGGCTTCCCGCTCGGGATCTATCTGCTCTGGCGAATGCGTCGCGCCGCGTTCGCCCCGCGCGGGCGCCTCGACCACCCCTGGGCGTTCGCCGCCCTCGGCGCGCTGCCGCTGCTTTCGCTCCTCCTCGGCTACCACGCCGCGTGCTTCGGCAGCCCCTTTCGCACCGGCTACGACTTCGCCGCGACGGCGGCCTTCGCGGCAGGCCACGGCAAGGGCCTGCTCGGCCTCGAGCGTCCAGAGCTGGAGCGCCTGATCGGCTCGCTCGTCGGCGCGCGCACGGGCCTGCTCACGGTGACCCCTGCGCTCGTGCTCCTGCCGCTCGGCCTCGCCCTCGCCGCACGCACGCGCCGCGCCCTCGCGCTCACGCTCGGGGCATCGGCCGTCGTCGCGCTCGGCTTCGCCGCGGGCTACCACTTCTGGGACACCGGCTGGACCGTCGGCCAGCGCTACGTGGCCGCCGCGACGCCGCTCCTCATCCTGCCGATCGGCTTCGTCCTCGACCGCGTCCTCTGCCCGCCCGCGCGCCTTCGGCCGCTCGCGCCGGTGCTCCTCGGTGTGGTGCTCGCCCTGTTTGCCGCGTCCGTCGCGCTCGCGCTGTCCTCGACGCTGCTCTTTCCGCACTGGCCGGACAGCATCGGCAACCCGCTGCACGATCTCGTCTGGCCCCTGTACCGGAGCGGCCGGACGCCGTATTCGATCGGGCACACCCTGGGCCTGCCCGGCGCCCTCGCGCTCGCGCCGCCGCTCCTGGCCGCCCTCGCGCTCGTCCTCTGGCCCGCCCGCGCCGCCGGCCGGCTCGCCCCCGCGGTCGCCGCCGCCGCGCTGCTCTTCGCCGCGCTCCCCATCGCCAACGTCTACCGCCTCGACCGCCGCGACCCCGCGCGCGCCGGGCAGGCTCGCGCCTTCATCGAGCGCATCTGGGAGCCTCGGTAGCGGGGGCCTACCTACGCTCCGGCCAATCCGCATTGGCCTCCGCCCATGTTCGTCCGCACCCGATCGATCGGGGTCCGATCGATCTCGGAGAGGGATCTGCCTTGGACGAGCCGGGGCCCGAGCCGATGTTCGTCCGCGACAGATCGATCGGAGTCCGATCGATCTCGAAGAGGGATCGAGCCCGCACCGCCCGAGCCCGAGCCCGAGCCCGACCGCCAGCTCTGCCGGTGGTCGCGGAGCTGTACTAGAGTCCCCCCGTCATGTCCGTCATCCGTCGCGTCTCCGTCGTCATCCCCGCGTTCAACGAGCGGTCGACCATCGACGAGCTCCTCCGCCGCGTCGCGGCCGCGCCCATCGGCGAGCTCGAGCGCGAGATCGTCGTGGTGGACGACTGCTCCACCGACGGCACGCGCGAGCGGCTGCGCGAGATCGCGGCGAGCGGCGACCCCGCGCGCATCGTCCTCGTGGAGCACGCGCACAACCAGGGCAAGGGAGCGGGCCTGCGCACCGGCTTCGGCAGGGCCACCGGGGACGTGGTCATCGTCCAGGACGCCGACCTCGAGTACGACCCGCGTGAGTACCCCGTGCTCCTCGCGCCGATCCTGGATGGGCGCGCCGACGTCGTGTTCGGCTCGCGCTTCCTCGCGGGCCCGCACCGCGTCCTGTATTTCTGGCACTACGTCGCGAATCGCGCGCTGACGACGCTGTCGAACGCGCTGACCAACGTGAACCTGACGGACATGGAGACCTGCTACAAGGTCTTCAGGAAGAGCATCCTCGATCAGGTCACGGTGGAGACCGATCGCTTCGGCTTCGAGCCCGAGATCACGGCCAAGGTCGCGCGCCTCGGCTGCCGCATCTACGAGGTGCCGATCTCCTACTCCGGCCGCACCTACGAGGAGGGCAAGAAGATCACCTGGAAGGACGGCGCGAGCGCCCTCTGGTGGATCGTGCGCTTCGGCGTCGGAGAGCGGGTCAGGCGCCGGTGAGGCTCGCCCTCGCGCTCGCCCTGCTGACCGTCACCACGCCGGCCCTGGCCGAGGTGCCGGAGGGCCGCGTGGTCTGGACGCGCAAGCTCCCGGCGGGCACCGCGTCGAGCCCGGTGTTCCTCGCGAGCGGAGAGGTGGTGCTCGGTGCGCGCGACGGTCGCCTCTACGCGCTCGACGCCGCGACCGGTGCGGTCCGCTGGTCCGTGCTCCTGCGCGGCAAGCGCCTTCCCGCGGCGCTCGACGCCAGCCCCGTGGTGTCGCCGGGTGGCGCCATCCTCGTCGGCTCCGACGACGGCGCGCTCTACGGCGTGCGCGAGCGGAAGAAGGTGTTCGCGGCGCAGCTCGGCGACGTGGTGCGCGCGACCGCGGCGGTGGGGCCCGACGGCTCGATCGCGGTGGGTTGCCGCGACGACAAGGTCTACCTGCTCACCCCGAGGGGCCACGTGCGCTGGGCGTTCCCGACCGGTGGCGACGTCGACGCCGTCGCATTCGCCGATGCGAATACCATCCTGGCGGGCAGCGATGACGGCCTCGTGTACGCGCTCGACGCCGCCCAGGGAACGCAGAAGTGGACGGTCGAGGTGGGTGCGCCGGTGCGTGGCCAGCCGCTCGCGCGCGGCCGCGTGTGGATCTTCGCCGGGCTCGACGGCGTGGTGCGTGGCGTCTCGCCCGAGGGCAAGCCGCTCTGGCGGTTCCACGCGTCGGGCCCCGTGGCCGCCCCGCTGACCATCGGTCCCGAGGGCCGCCTCTACGTCGCGTCGCGCGGCGGGCAGCTCGCCGCGCTCGATCTCGAGGGCAAGGTGCTCTGGCGCCTCCCCGTCCCCGAGCACATCGAGGCCGCCGCCGCGGTCAGCGCCGACCGCATCGCCTTCGGCGCCAACGACAAGAAGCTGCGCGTCCTCTCGAAGGACGGCGTCCCGCTCTGGCAGCACACGGCATCCGCCCCCATCCACACGCGCCCCGTGTTCTCCGGCAAGCGCGTCCTCTACGCCGACCTCGCGGGCACGGTGTACGCGGTCGACCCGCCGTGACCGCCGCTCACCCGTTCTTCGTCGCCGCCGGCTTCGCGGGCGCCTTGTCCTTCTTCGCGACCGACTTCTTCTCGTCCGGCATCGCGAGGGAGAAGGTCTTGCCGTTGACGGGCGGGATCACGTGGTGGTGCGGCTCGGGCACCTTCTTGAGCGAGGCAGGGCCGCTGCCGATGCGGACGATCTCGGCCGTGGCCGGGTAGGACAGCTTCCACGTCTGCGTGCCCACGATCTGTCCGTCCTTCCACAGCGTGCGCTTGCGGACGAGGTGGTAGCCGGGGTAGCCGTGCTGGTCGATCAGCTTCTGGCCCGCCGGCACCTTCGGATCGTGGCGCACCGTGTGCTCGAACGGGGTCTCCTGCGTGATGTTCCGCTCGAACGTGACCTTGTCGTAGACGCGCTTCTTGCCGAGCAGCTCGACGCGCATCTTCCCCTGCGACACCGTGTAGTGGATGACGATCGGGAAATCGAAGGGGTTCTTGAGCTTGAGGTCGGTGGACGGATAGACGACCGTCGAGTCGAGCCCCATCGTGATGTACGCGCTCGGCCGCGAGTGCGGGCGTGAGGACACGATCTCGAGCCCCGCGAA
The DNA here is from genome assembly GCA_964593795.1 of uncultured Myxococcales bacterium. GTDB lineage: Bacteria > Myxococcota_A > Polyangia > JAHFDS01 > JAHFDS01 > JAHFDS01. Next base: position 10,781 of record CAZQJC010000168.1, read on the forward strand.
CCACGACGCCGCGTGCAGCGTCGTCGCCACCTGGCACATGCCGCCGGCGAGGCCGTCGATGAGCTCACCCTCCTGGATGACGGGCGCGACGCGGAAGCCCTCCTTCTCCGTGCGGTCGCCCGTCTTCGCGTTGAACGAGAACAGCTCCCCCGGCCGCAGGATCGTCCCGTCGATCTTGGCCGCGCCGACCTTGAGGTTGTACGTGCGATCGCTCTCCGTCGCCGCGACCGAGTACGTGGTCTGCCAGCTCGAGATGACGGTCGAGACGTCGAGGTCCCCGAGCTCCTTGGCGCCGAGGCGCGGATGCGACACGACGCCCGCGAGCGGGACCTTCGTGGCGCCCGTCCGCGCGGCGTCCTCGACCGCGGTGAGCGACTGGTAGACGTTCATGAGGTAGCCGTCCTGCTCGCGGACGAGCTGCTTCTTCTCGAGGTCGAGGCGCGCGTCCGTGGGCGGGCGGTCGAGCCGGCGCTTGACCTCGGCCAGGTAGGTCAGCGTGCGCTTCGAGTCCAGGGCCAGCGGCACCGGGACGTCGAGCTGGCCGCGCCGCGCGAGCGCGCGCTCGGCGAGGTCCCGCTGCGGCTCGCCCGTCTTGCCGGTCGCGACCGCCGCGCGCTCGAGCGCCGCCGTGTCGAGGCGCGCGCCGAGCTCCCGCCAGGTGGTCCGGTGCCTCTGCCCTGCGGCGACGTCGCTGGCCTCCTGACCGAGCAGCAGCTCGACGGGGCGGTCGAGCAGGCGGCCCTCGAGCTCGGCGATCCGGGCCTTGACGTCCGCCTGGGGTGTGACACCCATGGCGAGGCCCCCGACCAGGAGACCGGGGATCGTGTAAGCTGGATCCAGCGAGCGAAGGTACATCCCGTAGACGGCGCCGCCACAGGCGAGGGCCACGAGCGGGGGCAGGACGGTGCGCTTCACGGCGTCCAGCGTAGCGCGTTTTTCCTGTCCAGGCCCGGAAGTCACGCGCCGGCCTCGAGCGAGCGTCTCCCAGGAGCGAAAGACAATGAGCGGTCTGATTCACCAGCGAAACCGAACCGAGAAGGGCAAGAGATTCAAAGCCATCGCTGCCGCGGCTGGCAGCGGCGTCGCCCTCGTGGCGCTCGGCTCGCCGCTCCTGGCCATCGCCGGCCTCGCCGTGACCGGGTACTTCACGTACGACTGGTTCATGTTCCGCGCCAAGAACGGGATGCGGTTCTAGCCAGGTGGTTCGGCGCTAGCGTGCGACGGCCGCCTCCACCCCCGACGGACCCGGGGCTCTCCGATGTGACGGAGCCCAGCGTGGCGGTGGTCACCTCGACGCCGCCGGAGCCGAGCTTCGCGGCACCGCTCCCCGCCGCGCCCGCGCATCGCCACAACATCCCCGAGCTGCCCGCCCTCGACTTGCCCGAGGGCAGGGGTTCGCGCGCCACGGCCCTCGGGGTGCCGCGCGTCGCCGAGCCGCCTCGCAGCCCCGGGGCGCTCGTGGATCGCATGCGGCCGCCTCCGGTGGAGGAGGCGGCGACCGCG
>CAZQJC010000169.1:0-18377 GCA_964593795.1 uncultured Myxococcales bacterium
CCGAGCGCAGCGAGGCGCAAGGGCGTAGCGAGCGCAGCGAGCGAAGACGCAGGTTGGGGGGCCCGACCGGGCTTTGCCCGGGCGGGGGAAGGGCAGCGTGCCCTTCCTGGTGGCCGGCTTCCGAGCCGGCCACACGCAAGCAAGGCCTCGACCTGTATGCCGCCCGCTCGATGATCCGTACGCCGTGGTCGAGGCATTAGTGGCCGGCCTGGAGGGGGTGCTTGGCGAGGTGCGCCTCGAGCTCGTGCATCTGCTCGGTGAGCTGCGGCGTCATGTGCGCGTACACCTCGTCGAACATGGTCGACAGGGGGGGCTTGGGCGCCGTCGCCTCGGCCCGCTTGAGGCACTCGGACAGCTCCGCGCCGTACTGCTCGCGGAGGCCATCCTCCCACGCCTGCGTCCAGAGCTTCTTGCGCTCCATGTACTTGCAGAGGCGCATCAGCGGATCCTTCTTCTCCCAGCGCTTGGGCTCGTCGGGATCCCGGTAGACGGACGGGTCGTCGCTCGAGCTGTGCGCCCCGCGGCGGTAGGTCTTCGCCTCGATGAGCGTCGGGCCCTCGCCGCGCCTCGCGCGCGCAGCCGCGTCACGCGTCGCCGTGACCATCGCGAGCAGGTCGTTGCCGTCCACGCAGATGCCCTTGATGCCGTAGGCGATGGCCTTCTGCGCGAACGTCTTCGAGGCCGTCTGCTGCTCGCGGTTCGTCGAGATCGCCCAGCCGTTGTTGCGACAGACGAACAGCACGGGCGCCTTGAAGACGCCCGCAAAGTTCAGACCCACGTGGAACTGGCCGGTCGAGCTGGTTCCCTCGCCGAAGTAGGCGACCGCCACCGTGTCCTTGCCGCGGAGACGCGCCGCCATCCCGACGCCGACGGCCTGCGGGATCTGCGTCCCCACCGGCGACGAGATCGACACGTAGTGGATGCTCTTGACCGAGTGGTGCACCGGCATCTGCCGGCCCTTGACGGGATCGAGCGCGTTTCCGAAGAGCTGGTGCACGAAGTCCTGCAGCGCGTAGCCGCGCCACAGCGCGACGCCGGGCTCGCGGTACGACGGGAAGACCCAGTCGTCCTCGCGGAGGCCGTAGGCGACGCCGAAGTGCGTGGCCTCCTCGCCGGTGGACGTCATGTAGAAACCGAGCCGGCCCTGACGCTGGAGCCGCAGCAGCCGATCGTCGAGCACGCGGATCTGCACCATGCCCGCGTAGAGGCGGCGCAGATCCTCGGGCGGGATGTGCGGATCGCGCTCGGGGTGGACGACCTGACCTTGGTCGTCGAGGACCGAGAAGAGCTGGTCGTTGCTCGCCGCCGGTTCGCGGCCCTGGTCTCGCATTGGATTTCCTCGGGGGCGCCGGGGGCGGCGCGACGGACGCGACGGTACTGGTTTGCACCGGCAAGTCAAGCCGATCTGGCCGGTGTTTCAGTTGTGAATTCGTGGTTCTTGCTGCGGTGCGGCAGGCGGCGGCGGCCCGACCGTCACCCGCAGCGTGCGGTGCTCGACGCCCGCCGCGGAGCAGGCAGCCTCGACCGCCTTCTGGCGCGACGCGTCAATCTTCCGCGTCGAGATGATGAGCGCCTGCGCACCGCTCTCCGCGAGGACGCGGTCGAGCTCCCGCGACGTACCGAGCACCGGCAGACCGAGCACCTGCTTGCCCACCTTGCGGGGATCGTCGTCGAGAAAGCCGATCGGCTCGAGCCCGAGCCCGGGGTTCGACCGCAGCTCGCGCACGAGGAGGGCGCCGCCGTCGCCGGCGCCATAGACGAGCGTGTGCTTCCCTCCGCGCACACGGCTGACGATCCAGTCGCGGAGGAGGCGGAACGAGACGCGGGACGCCGTGATCGCGAACAGGAGCAGGAGCGCCGCCACCACGTGCACCGCCCGCGAGAACTGCAAGGGGCCGAGCCACAAGCGACACCCCACCGACGACACGATCGCCGCGAGCACGACGGTGCCGAGGATGCGCGAGGTGTCCTCGAGCGTCGCGTAGCCCCACATGCCGCGGTACAGGCCCGTGGCCAGGAACATGACCTCGCTCGCGGTGACGACGATGGGCACCGTGCGCAGGAAGTCCCGGTAGGCGGCGGCGGGGAGCTCGCCCTCGTAGTGCAGGAGGAAGGCTCCGTAGTACGCGAGCAGCACCGCCGCGAGATCGAACAGCACCTCGAAGACCCGCCGCTTGTAGGCGAACTCTGCCAGCGTCGGCACGAGCGCCCGTCCCGGCGCCTCGCCGGGCCCCTCGACGCGCCGGTACACCTGGACGCCGGCGACGTAGACGACCCCGACGATCACGAGGAGCAGGATGCCGGGCAGGATGACCACGGCCACCGGCGTCGGCAGGCTGCGGGCCGCGAGCGCCATCGCGCCGCCGACCGCGGCCAGGAACCAGAGGAGCAGCACCGCCGCGCGCTCCGAGAGCCCGAGGGCGACGAGCCGGTGCGACGTGTGGTCGCGTCCGCCGAGCGAGACGGGCCGCCGGTAGACCTTGCGCATCACCGTCACCAGCGACGTGTCGAGGATGGGCAGCAGAAGGAGCATCAGGGGTGTACCCAGGACGGCGAGCACGTTGCGCGAGCGGTCCACCGCGCTCAGCAGCGACAGCGTCGCCAGGCAGAAGCCGAGGAACTGCGAGCCCGCGTCTCCCATGAAGATGGATGCGGGGTTGAAGTTGAAGACGAGGAACCCGAGCGCCGCGCCGCCGAGCGTGGCGGACATGACCGCCAGGGGTCCCTGGCCCGACGTGACGAAGAGCAGCGTCAGGAAGGCGCTCGCGATGAGCGCGACGCCGGCGGCCAGGCCGTCCATGTTGTCGAGGAGGTTGAAGGCGTTGGTGATGCCGACGATCCAGAAGATCGTGATGCCCTGGTTGACGAGCGCGTTGCTCGTCCAGGGCAGCGCGGCGCCGAAGGTCGTGAACGCCGTGGCGGCGCTGATCTGGACGATCAGCTTGGCGTAGGGCTTGAGCTGCGCGAGGTCGTCGACCAGCCCGAGCGCGAACATGGCGCTCGCGCAGACGACGAGGAGCGCGTCGCCGGCGACCTCGGCCTTGCCGACGAGGAGCCACGCGAGGACGAAGGCGGCGTAGATGGCGACACCGCCGAGGAGGGCCGTGGGGCGGCTCGACCAGCGATCGGGGCGCGGGCTGGCGACCACGCCGAGCCGGCGCGCGCCCGCACGCACGAGGAGGGTCGCCGCGACGCTCGCGAGGAGGGCGAGCGCGAAGGACCAGGCCATCTCACGAAACACCCGGTTGGATCGTACACCCGCACGTTGGCGGGGGCGAGCCGGTGCGGCCGCGGGGACTACTCGGGGTCGCAGACCCCGTCGCAGCTCTGCTCGATCCGACCGGCGGGCCGCAGGAAGCGGTCGATCTGCGCCTGGCCGGCGGCGAGGCGGCGGACCGCCTCGTGCACCTCGTTGCCGTCGTCGGCCGGCGTGGCGATGGTGTCGGGCAGCGGATCGATGCCGAAGAAGAAGTACTGCAGGCCCGAGCCGTCATGCGGCGCGGTCGCGAGCGGCAAGGCGGGGACCTCGCGCTCGGTGGGGCCGAGCTGCGGGATCCCGAGGGCGCGGGTGTAGAGCTCGGCCGCGAGGTTCGGCACCTGGGTGTCCCCGCGGCCGACCTGGAAGAGCAGCCGGCGATCGGGGCGCGCGCCGGGCCAGGGCCGCGCGAGCGCACGGGGAGCGAACGTGATCGGATCGAAGCGATCGAATGTGGTCTGCGACAGGGTCGTGAGCTTCTGGAGATCGAGCGGGCTCTGGATGTACGAGCGCAGCACGGCCAGAAACGCGTAGAACGGACGCGCCCGGAACATCATGAAGGAGAAGGCGCAGCCGCCCACGCTCAGGACCGCGCGGTCGACGTCCGGCGAGATCGCGAGGTACGAGCCCCCGAGGATCGCGCCCTGCGAGATGCCGTAGAAGTAGAGGTTCTGGGTCTCCCAGAGAGCCGGTCCGCCGGCGCGGACGAGGTCGTGCAGCGGCCCCTTGGCGGCGCGCGCCATCACGATCGCGTTCGCCATCCCCTGCGCGACGCGATCCGCGAAGCGGAAGGCCTCGGCGGGCTGGTCCGAGATCGCCGTCAGGATGGGCGTGATGTCGGCCTTGCTCATGCCCCACCAGTCGGTGCCGAACACCACCAGGCGCGAGCGATCCGCGAATTCGGGCACGAACGAGTCGACGATCTCGCCACGGTCCCCGAAGAAGCCGTGGCCGAATTGCAGGAGGCGCGCCGGCGCACCGCCGGCCGTCACGCTCGGGGGGATGATCATCGAGAAGGGGACCTCGGCCGTGCCCTCGGCAACGGGCTTGCCGGCGGCGTCGCGACGCAGCGCTGCGGCGGGCTCGGTCGAGTTGACGTAGAGCGGCACCTGCACGGTGCCCTCGACGAGCCGCGCGATGTGCGGCGCGGGGTTCTGCTTGATCGACTTGATCGTGATCGCGGGCGGCGCGGCATCGAGGCGCGTTCGCAGGTCCTCGCGGATGGTCAGGAGATCGCCCGTGGCGTCGGCCTCGGACCGCACCGTGAAGTCCCACGCGAGGATGAGCTCGGTGCGCGGCACGCCCGCCCGCTCGAGCGGCGCGAAGACGTCGATCTCGTAGCGCGCCGCGAGGGCGCCGAGCGCGGCGGGGAGGTTGCTCGCTCGGTCACGCAGGGCGCGGAAGCCCGCGGGCGGGGGCACCGGAGCGCCCGCGCGGTCCTTGAGCCCGCGCACGGCCACCACGTAGCGCGCGTCGTTGTCGAGCCTGACCAGGGGGCGGATCACCAGGGCGCGGCGCGCGTCGGCGTCGGCCTCGGGATCCAGCTCCGCGAAGTGGAGGATCCGCTCGCCCGTGTCCGCGCGCAGGAGCACCGTCGTGGCGTCGCCGCCGAGCGAGCGCGTCACGTCGGCCGTGTGGAAGAGCAGCGACGCCGGATCCACTCCGCCCGGGAACAGCGCCAGGATCGGCGGCAGGACCGAGAAGCCGTCCGCGGGGTGCGTGGACAGGAAGTCGAGCGGCAGGCCATCGCGCGTCTTCGGGATCGCGCCTCCGGGGATGGATACGCGCTTGCGCCCACCCGCCGGATCGTCGGTGCGGAAGAAGTCCGACGGATACGGCAAGAGGCAGTCGGCGTCGGCCGCGAGCGGGTTGCAGCCGTCGGGGATCGGCGGCACCTCCACCGTGGGGCCAGCGGCCTTCCTGGCCGGTTCGTCGCCGCACGAGACGCCGAGAACCACGAGGGAGCAAGCGAGTCCGAGGCTGCGCATGGCGCAAGAGCTACCACGGGACAGCGTTTTCCGTGTGAGCCGGATGATGGCATCAAGTGGCACAAACACCCTGCTACTGTGCCGTGATGGCTCGCACATCGACCCATTGAGTCGAGTAAAACTGGCCGGTTGAATTCCTTCCTGTCCTGGCATGGTCAGTGCTCAGCCCTTCAACCCAGGAGGGAACATGCGCGGGACCAAGATGTCGGGACTCCTCGTTGCGCTGACCGTGGGCTGCGGCGGCACGGCTTCGGAGAAGCTCACCGCCGGTCAGGACCCGGGCGGTGGCGGGCGCACCGCGGGTGGAAGCGGGTCGAGCGGCGGCGGAACCGCGCGGCCCGCCGGCAGCGACGGCGGATGGCAAGGTGGCGGCGCCAGCGGCGGCTCCTCCGGCTCGGGTGCGGGCAGCGGCTTCCCCGGCTCGGGCGGTGCGAGCGGCGGCTTCGGAGGGGCCGGCTCGGGCGGCGGCGATCCGAACGGCGGCCGTAGCGGCGGTGAGGCGGGCGGCGGCGCGGGTGCGGGCGGAGCGGGCTCGGGCGGGCTCGGCACCGGCGGCACGGGCGGCGGTGGCTCGCCGACGATGCCCGGCGACCCGCTGCCCCCTCCCGCGTGTGACACCCTCGACGCGACCCGGGCGAATCGCCTCTTCCTCTCGTCCGACGACTCGAACTCGATGGCCTCTCCGGCCATCGCGCGGTCGCTCATCGAGTCCGGGCAGTTCGTGCCGCCGGGCCTGCTGCGTACCTACGAGTTCCTGAACTACTACCGGATGGGCTACGAGCCCGCAGCGCCGGGCCAGCTCGCGATCTACCCCGAGCTGCGCGCGGACGAGAGTGGCTCGTACACGCTCCAGATCGGCGTCCAGAGCGAGGCGCCCTCGCCGCGCGAGTCGCGAAAGCGGCTCAACATCACCTTCGTCCTCGACACGTCGGGCTCGATGGCCGGCGAGCCGATCGAGCTCCTGCGCGCCTCGGTGCGGGCCGTCGCGCACAACCTCAAGGCGGGGGACATCGTCTCGATGGTGACGTGGAACGTCGACCAACGCGTCGTCATCGAGAACCGCACCGTCGAAGGGCCCGACGACCCGATGGTCATCGCGGCCGCGAACGCGATGGAGGCCTCCGGCGGCACCGACCTCTCGGGGGGCCTCGCCAAGGGCTACGAGCTCGCGAACCGCACCTTCCGCGCCGACAGCCTCAATCGCGTGCTCCTCATCAGCGACGGCATCGCCAACGTCGGGGTCACCGACGTGAGCCTCATCGCGGAGCAGTCGCGCGCGGGCGGCGGCGACGGCATCTACCTCGCCGGCATCGGCGTCGGAAACGGCGTCAACGACACGCTCATGGACCAGGCGACCGACGCCGGCAAGGGCGCCTACGTGTACATCGACAGGGCCGAGGAGGCCGAGACGATGATGTACGCGCGCTTCGACGAGGTGTTCGACGTGGCCGCGCGCGAGGTGCAGGTCGAGCTGCGCCTGCCCTGGTACCTGCAGATGCAGCGCTTCTACGGCGAGGAGTGGTCGAACGACCCGAGCGAGGTCGAGCCACAGCACCTCGCGCCCGGCGACGCGATGGTGTTCCTCCAGCAGATCCAGGCGTGCGAGGCGTCGCGCGTCTCGATGGACGATCCGATCGAGGTGGTGGCGCGCTGGCAGACGCCGATCGGCCACGAGGCGCGCTCGGTCGCCATGACGATGACCATCGGCCAGCTCCTCGCGGGGTCGACGGCCAAGCTCAGAAAGGGCGAGGCGATCGTCGCCTACGCCGAGGCGCTCAAGACGCGCACCGACTTCGTCGCGACGATGGAGCGCGCCAAGGCCAAGGTGGTGGCGGCCGATCCCTCGGGCGCCGACCGCGATCTCAACGAGATCAAGCGCCTCATCGAGCGCTACCAGTCGCAGCCCTGACCGCGCTCCTCCCGCGTGGCTCGCCGGCTCCAGGGCGCCGTGGCAAAAACATCCCCCCCGATCTGCCACGGCGTCCTGGGGCCCGGTCTTCTGCCCCCGCCCGCCCCGTGCACGCCGGCCTTTTCATGCTCTGCTAGAGGCGTGTGGCTCGCGTCGCTGGTCGGGGTGCTGCTCCTCTTCGCTCCCCTTGCCGCGGCCGCGGGTGTCCGAGATGGCTTCTCGCGCGCCGACTACGAGGCCCACGTGGCCGCGCTGCGCGCTCGGGTCCCGCGGGATTTCTCGATCGTCGTGGAGCCGCCGTTCGTCGTGGTGGGGAACGGTGGCGAGAAGGCCGTCCGCCGCTCCGCGGAGCACACCGTGCGCTGGGCGGTCGAGCGCCTCGGGCGCGACTTCTTCGACCGCGCACCGAGGGTGCTGCTCACGATCTGGCTGCTGTCCGATCGCGTGAGCTACGAGTCGTGGTCGAAGCGCCTGACCGGCGAGGACCCCGACACGCCGTACGGCTTCTACTCACGACGGCACCGCGCCCTCGTCATGAACATCGCGACCGGAGGCGGCACGCTCGTCCACGAGATCGTGCACCCCTTCGTCGAGGCGAACCTGCCGGGCTGCCCGGCCTGGCTCAACGAGGGCCTCGGCTCGCTCTTCGAGCAGTCTAGCGAGCGCGACGGTCACATCGTGGGCTTGACCAACTGGCGGCTCGAGGGGCTGCAGGATGCGCTGCGGAAGAAGCGTGTTCCTGCGCTCCGCGCGCTCGTCGCCACGGACGACGACTCGTTCTACGGCCGGGACTCGGGACGGAACTATGCACAGGCGCGCTACCTCTTGTACTGGCTGCAGGAGCGCGGCCTCCTGCAGAAGTTCTGGCGCGGCTACCTTCGCACCCGCGACGAGGACCGCTCGGGCTGGACCGCGCTCGCCGGCGCCGTCGGCAGGGACGCTCTGCCCGAGCTCGACCGCGCCTATCGCGAGTTCGTCCTCGGCCTCGTCTTCGAGTAGCCGGGACCGGTCCGGAAAAAAGAACGAGGGGCCGAGACCCGTCGGTCTCGGCCCCTCGAGTGTCGAGCGAAGATGCCCGTGGCATCCCCTCCAGAGTCTTCAGAGAATCTCGGCTGCGCACGGTTCGATCACTCGCCCGTGGCTGCCCGTCATGGAGTCATCGGCCCCTACAGAGTCTGTTGGACGACGCGGTAGCAGGCACCTGGGTCACCTGCGCCCCGGTTCGGCCTTACCGCTCGCCGCGGCCAGCCCATCCGGTATTCCCGTCATCGCCCCGGTTCGGAGTTGCGAGCTCCGAACACTCCTCTCCTGGGGTTCGACCCTCCTTCACGGACTCCGAAAGTCCCTGCCGGCCCTCGCGGACCGGCTCCTCTCCTGGGGTTTACGTCCCTACAGCGTTCTCGGAAGCGAGCACCCACGGTCTCACCGGTTGCCCGGTGGGACGCCTCGCGGCATTTCTCCGCGAGATTCCGCCGGCGGATCCCAACCCGCCGACTACGGCGCCGTGCACAGGTTTTCCCAACCTCTCCACGACTTTCGTGCTCACGACCCTCCTGCCATTTTCAGGCAGGTGACGCTCCTGGGGTCTTGCCTTCAGGGGTTCGTTCCTTCGCAGCGTCCCGAACGGCTCCTCGCCGCCCGGCTCCCCTCCCGACGTTGGCTCCCACGGTCTGCGCCGCTCTCGTCCTAGGCGAGAGCACCGCGGGCGCGCGAGCGGATCCTAGGAAAGACCGCTCGCCGTATTGCCCGTCCTCAGGGGTTTGCTCCACTGCGAAATCGATCCGCGCCGGGTGATCACGTTAGAACCAGCCCGACCGACCTGCCCCTCCTGGCCTTTCACCTCCTCATGGTCTCGAACCGGCGTGCACCGGACGAACCTGGCCGTCACACTTCACGTGCGCCCGCTCCGTCGCCGGAGCCGACACGCGCTGCGCTTCACGGCCGCGCACACCGGGCGACCCAGCTCTCGCGAGCTCGGCCTCCCATCCCAAGGTTTCTCGCCTCCATCGACTCGTGTGCTGCGGCGACCGGGGGCGCGCGGGGTCATCGTTTCCCCTCGGCGGGCCGTGTCCCTCACAGGACCGTGCCGCACCTCTTTGCGCGCCCTCGACCTCCCCCGACCGGCCCCGAAAGGACGAGCCTCTCGACACCGTTCGCCACACGACCCGCCGGGTCGGCGACTGCTCGCGGCGACCACCGCCGCTCGACGAAAACGACCTTACGGATCCGCGGAGGCACGGTCAACGGCGGGGCGGATCCGCGCGCGTGTCGAACGCGTTTCTGCGGACTTGGACGGCGCTGAAACCAAGGTGTTCTGGCTTTCACAGGCTGTGGAGAACACTGAATCCGGAGTCAATTCGACTGGCTGCAGGAACCCCTCGCGGATTTCGCCGGCGCGCGGGTTGTGGACAGCGTGTGGAGTTGTACGTTCCCGTCGGGAAACGCGGTCTCAGGGCAGTGCCGTGCGTCGAGGTGATTGTCGGACAATGGTCGGCTACGACGAATCGCGGAGAGCATTGTCCGACAGTGATTTCCGCGCGTGGACTGCCTCAGTGAACCGGCAAGCGGGATTCGATCGCCTCGAGGCCCGCGCGCGCGCCGAGGGCGAGCCCCACGTGACCGGTCGGCACGTCCGGCTCGCGGAGGTTCACCCGCACGAGGCAGCCACCGGCGCGACGCGCGAGCCGCTCCGAGAAGGTGCGCACGGTCGGCACGGCCGTGCCGGCTCCGCACTCCACGATCACGAGCCGCACGCCGGCGCCGAGGTCCCCGAGCCACGCGCGCAGCCTCGCCTCCTGCGCCTCGGTGCGGCTCGGATCCCAACCGCCGTCTCCGAACATGAGCACGTTCGGCCGCGCGAGCGCGCCGCACGCGGGGCAGCACGGCAGCGGGGCTCGCGCGCGGAGCGTCTCCGCGTCGACGTCGACGACCACGTCCTTCGCGGACCACAGCGGCGCGCCGCAGTCGCGCGTGCACTGCAGCGCGGAGAGCGAGCCGTGACACTCGACGATGCGGTCCGCGTCGAAGCCGGCCCTGGCGAACGCGTCGTCGACGTTCGAGGTGAACACGAACTCACCCGCCCGCATCCGCGCCGCGAGCCGACGCAGCACCGAGAACCCCGCGTGCGGCGTCGTCGCGCGGTAGAGCATCAGCCGGTGGCCGTAGAAGCCCCACGCGAGCGCGGGATCGGTGGCGAACCAGCGCGGGTTGGCCAGCGCCTCGAAGGAGAGGCCGAGGGCGCGGAACGGCGGGTAGGCGCGCCAGAAGCCCTCGGTGCCGCGGAAGTCCGGCAGGCCCGAGTCCACGCCCATGCCGGCGCCGGCGGTGATGACGAGCGCGTCGGCGGCTGCGATGACCTCGGCCGCGCGCGCGAGCAAGGCGTTTGGCGCGGTCACGCGAGCTCCTCCGCGGCGGGAGCGCCCTTGCGGAGGCGGGCGGCGAGCCGTCGCGCGACCTCCGCGAGCTTGCTGCGCGCGAGGGGCCGGTGGAGCTGCTCGTTGCGCCACAGGAGCTGGTCGGTCGCGAGCTGCCAGGAGAAGTGGAGCAACGTCTCGTGCGCCGACGTCGGGCACGCGGCGCGATGCGCGTCGGTGCGGAACAGGTGGTCGATGGCCTCGTGCTCGCGCAGGAGATCGAGCTCGAGCAGGCGCGCGACGAGCAGCGCGAGCGGACGCTCCAGGCGCGGCATCGAGCCGAGCGCCGGCTCGAAGCGGGCGCGCACCCGCGCATCGCCCCACTCCATGTCCGCGGCCGCGGGAGGCAGCGCGTCGAGCAGGCCCGCGAGCTCCTCCGCGAGGAGGTCGCAAAGGACGTCCTCGGCGGTCTGCCGCTCCCCGTCGAGGAGCCGTTCCCATCGCTTCCAGCGCACGTCGCACCCTCCTGCTACGATGCCGTCATGCCCGATCTCATGCTGCGGGCGGTCGCCCAGGCGGCTGACCTCCGCATCATCGTGGTCAAGAACGACGACGTCGTGCAAGCCATTGCCGAGGCGCACGAGTGCACCGGTGCGGCGGTGGTCCCGCTCGGCCAGGTGGTGACGGGCGCGCAGCTCCTCGGCACGCAGCTCAAGGGGCCCGGGGCCGTCAGCGTCCGGCTCGAGGGCCAGGGCGCCGTACGGTCGATCGTCGCCGAGGCGAACCCCTTCGGGCTCGTGCGTGCGCTCGTGCGCGCGCCCGCCGAGGTGCGCGCGGCCCGGTCGGCCGAGGGGCTGCTCGGACCGGGCACGCTCTCCGTCGAGCGGCGCTCCTCGGAGGGCGCGCCTTCGTACACCGGCGTCGTCGAGCTCGCCGAAGACGTCGGCGCGAGCTTCGCCCACTACCTGCGACAGTCCGAGCAGATCGAGTGCGTGCTCGGCCTGGCGACGGCGCGCGGACAGGGCGGTCGCATCGCTTCGGGGGGCTTCATGGTGCAGCTCTTCCCGGGCTCCGACGCCGCGGCGCTCGAGCGGCTACGCGCGAACCTCCTGCGGTTCGGCTCGCTCGATGCGCTCGTGGGCTCGCGCGACGCGACCGAGCTCCTCGACGCGCTCCTCGACGGTGTGACGGCGACGGTCCTGCGCACGGACACGCCCGCGATGTACTGCCCGTGCAGCCGCGAGCGCTTCCTGTCGTCGGTCGCCGCGCTGCCGATCTCGGACGTGCTCGAGCTGCTCGAGGGCGGCAAGGATCTCGAGACCCGGTGTGACTTCTGCCTGCGCCTCTACTTGCTGGGCGTGGCCGAGCTCGAGGCGATGCTGCGGCAGCGCGCCGAGGGCGGCCCCGCGAACTAATTGCGTGTGGCCGCCTCGGAAGGCGGCCACCATCTCGGAGGAAGAGAACGCCAGGGCCGCCAGGCACGCCAGCCGGACATCGCCTGGCTGTCGCGGCGAGTAGCCGGCGGCCTTGCAGGGAACGAGGCTGGCCGTGCGCAGCGGCAGCCACAAGGCGGGCTGGCGGCCCTGGCGGCCCTGGCGCTCTCCTTTCCGTGGCCCGGCGGAGACATATCCGCTCATGCGGATGTGTAGAATCATGAGCGTCGCGTGCGCTGTCAGGAGAGCAGCGCGAGGACTCGATCGGCGAGGTCGAGGGCGGCGGTGAGGCCTGGCGATTCGATGCCGACGAGGTTGACGAGGCCGGGACGCTCCTCGGCGAGGACGAAGTCGCGCTCGTCCGGCTCGTCGGGGGCGCGGAGCTTCGGGCGGATGCCGGCCCCGTCGTGCGTGAGCACCGCGTCCTCGAGCGGCCCGAGGAGGGCATGCGCCGCGGCGAGGAACCGATCGGCCTTCTCGTCACCGCCGCCGAGGTCGTCCTTGGCCTCGACCCACGTCGTGTCGGGGCCGAGCCTGTAGGAGCCGTCGAGCCCGAGGGTGAGGTGCACGCCGAGCCCGGCGCTCCGGGGCGCCCGCACCGGGTAGACGTGGTGCGAGAAGCGCGTTCGCGTGCGCAGGCGGAACCAGTCACCACGGCAGGGGTGGATACGATGTCCCGGTGCGCCGAGGAGCGCCGCCACCTCGTCGGCGTGGAGGCCAGCGGCGTTGACCACGCGCTCGGCCTCCACCTCACCGCGCGTCGTGTCGAGCCGGAAGCGACCGTCGCGCGTGGCCCCGCGCACTTCGCACGAGAGCAGCGAGTGCACCCCGGCGCGCGTGGCGTCGTCGTGCAGCGCGCGCGCGAGGGCCACCGCGTCGACGTGGCCGGTCTCGGGGCAGAAGAGGGCTGCCAGCGCCGGTACCGCCGGCTCGAGCGCCCGCGCGGCCTCGGCTCCGAGGAGCTCGACGCCGGGGGCGCCTGCGCTGCGAGCGTTGTCCGACAAGGCTTCGAGCGCCTCGAGCTGCGCGGGATCGGTCGCGACCACGAGCTTGCCCGGCTTGCCGCACGGCACCCCGCGGCGCGCGCAGTACGCGTAGAGCAGCGCGTTGCCACGCACGCACGAGGCCGCCTTGAGGCTCCCGGGCGGATAGTAAAGGCCCGAGTGGACGACTCCGCTCGAGCGCGCCGTCACGCCGAGACCAGGCTTCGCCGAGCGGTCGAGCAGGACGACGCTCCGGCCCCCGAGCACGAGCGCGCGCGCGACCGCGCACCCGACGACCCCGGCCCCGACGATCGCCACGTCGACGGCGTCGCCCGGGGCCTCGGTCATTCGGTCAGCGTGCCCTTGGTGGAGGGCACGCCGTGGCTCCGCGGATCGATCGCGACCGCCGCGCGGAGCGCGCGCGCGAAGGCCTTCCACAGCGCCTCCAGCATGTGGTGCGCGTTCTCGCCGTAGGCGATGCGCATGTGGAGGTTCATCTTGCCGGTCTGGCAGACCGCCGCGAAGAACTCCTTGCCCAGCATGCAGTCGAACGTGCCGACCCACTTGCCCTCGAGGAGCGGCGCGTGCCACACGAACGCCGGCCGGCCCGACAGGTCGATGACGACCTCGGCCAGCGTCTCGTCCATCGGCACCTTCGCCTCGCCGAACCGCGCGATGCCCATCTTGTCGCCGAGCGCGCGCGAGAGCGCGTCGCCGAGCACGAGCCCGACGTCCTCGACCGTGTGGTGCGCGTCCACCTCGACGTCGCCCGCCGCGTCGACCTCGAGGTCGAACGCCCCGTGCTTGCCGAACGCGTCGAGCATGTGGTCGAGGAACGGCACCGGCGTCTTGATGCGCCGCGCGCCCGTGCCGTCGAGGCCGAGCGACAGCGCGATCTGGGTCTCCTTCGTGCGGCGCTCGACGCGTGCGGCTCTGCTCATGGCTTGGTCCTGGCTTCCTCGAGCTCTCGCTTGACCATATCGGAGTCCGGCTCGATCGCCAGCGCGAGCTGGAGGTTCGTGCGAACCGCCTTCCAGTCGCCCTTCTTCCGCGCCTCCTCGGCGGCGCGATAGAGCTGCTTGGCCTTGGGGCTCTTGAGGGCGAAGTCCTTGCTGCGGGGGCCCGTGGTCTGCCGCTCGGTCTGCGCGGCCCAGCGCGCTTGCCCCAGCCCGAGACCTGCGTCGTACTGCTTGCGCCGCTCGGCGTCGGACAGCACGCGGTACGCCTCCGTGATGCGCTTGTAGACCGCGTAGACCTGCGCGCGCAGGTCGTGATCCTCGCTCGACCAGTAGCGATCGGGGTGCAGCAGGCGCG
Organism: uncultured Myxococcales bacterium; assembly: GCA_964593795.1. Classification (GTDB taxonomy): domain Bacteria; phylum Myxococcota_A; class Polyangia; order JAHFDS01; family JAHFDS01; genus JAHFDS01. The sequence continues at coordinate 14,237 of CAZQJC010000169.1, forward strand.
CGCGCTCGTGGAACGCGTCGCGGATCTCGTCGCGGATCGCGTCGGGGAGCACCCCGAGGAACGCGTAGTAGCTCCCGGTGTCGAGGTCGCGCACGAGCTCGGCCACGAGCAGGCGCAGCTCGGCGTCCTCGGGGATCTGCCGCTGGCTGACGTCGGTGGCCTCCCCCGGCGCGGGGCCGTCGTCGAACAGCGACGAGAGATCCTCGTCGGTGCTCATGGCTCGTCCCCTCCGCGCCCCGCGGCGGGCAGGCCTGCGCGGCCGAGCGTGCCCTCGCGGCGCGCCACGAGATCGGCCAGCTCCTCCTCGGACAGCGTGCCGAGGAGCTGGATCTTTGCGGCCTGCGCGCGGCCGGTCTCCTCGTCCTGGGCGCGCACCTTGAGGATGCCGTCGGGGTCGATCTCGAAGGTGACCGCGACGCGGACCTGGCCGCGCTGCGCGGGGCGGAGGCCATCGAGCGTGAGCTCGCCGAGCGGCGTGTTCTCGTCGAATCGGCGCGATTCTCCCTGACAGACCTGGATCTTCACGGCCGTCTGGTTGTCCGCCGTGGTCGCGAAGACCCGCGTCTGCTCGAGCGGGATCTGCGCGTTGCGCTGGATGATCGTGTCCGCGAAGCCGCCGACGGTGGCGATGCCGAGCCCGCGCGGTGTCACGTCGAGCAGGAGCGCATCCACGCCCTCGCCGGTGCCGTCCTGCACGAGCGCGGCGCCCTGGATGGCCGCGCCGATCGCGACCACCTCGTCCGGGTTGATGTCGGCGCGCGGCTCGCGGCCGAAGTAGCCCATCACGCGCTCGCGCACGAGCGGCATGCGCGTCGTCCCGCCGACCAGCACCACGTCGTCGATCTGCGTGACCGACAGGCCGCACAGGCGCAGGGCCTCGTCGCAGACCACGAGCGCCTTGTCGACGATGTCGGTCACGCGCTGGTGCAGCACGTCGCGCGTGATCGAGAAGGACAGGTCGATCGGCCGCCCCTCCTGACCGCGCGCGATCTCCTGTACCTGCACGACGGCCTTGGCGCGGCTCGAGAGCTGGATCTTCACCTGCTCGGCAACCGAGCGCAGGCGCTCCATCGCCAGCGGGTCGGTGCGCAGGTCCACGCGGTGCTGCTGCAGGAACGCCTGGACCATGAACTCGACGAGGCGCTGATCGATGTCGTCGCCGCCGAGGTACGTGTCGCCCGCCGTGGCGAGGACCTCGTAGATGTTGCCCGACAGGTGCAGGATGGTGACGTCGAACGTGCCGCCGCCGAAGTCGAAGATGGCGATGCGACTCTCCATCCCCTTGCCGTAGCCGTAGGCGAGCGCGGCCGCGGTCGGCTCGTTCAAGATGCGCAGCACCTCGAGGCCGGCCAGCATCCCGGCCTGGCGCGTGGCCTCGCGCTGCGTGTCGTTGAAGTTGGCCGGAACGGTGATGACCGCCTTGGTGATCTCCTGGCCGCAGTAGCCCTCGGCGACCTGGCGGATGTACGAGAGGACGAGCGCCGAGATCTCGGGGATCGTGTAGGACTCGCCGCGCGCGGAGATCACCGGCTGCTGCTGCGCGCCCTCGCCGATCGTGAAGGGCACGCGCTCCATCGCCTGGCGCACCTCCCCGGAGCGAAAGCGCCGGCCGATCAGGCGCTTGGCCGAGTAGATCGTGTTGCGCGGGTCGATGATGCGGCGGTTCTTGGCCTTCTGGCCGACGAGGATGCTGCCGTTCGGGTGGAACGACACGACCGATGGATGCACGCGGCGGCCCTCTCCGTCGGCGGTGACGATCACCTTGCCGCCCTTGACGATGGCAGCCACCGAGTTGGAGGTCCCGAGGTCGATCCCGAGGACGAGTTCGCTCATCCGCGATCGCCGATGGTAGCACGGCGAAGCTGGTAGCATCGGCGTCCCCGGTGCGGATCTCCGAGCTCAACGACGCGCAGCGCGAGGCGGTCCTGCAGACCGAGGGGCCCGTCCTCGTCCTGGCGGGCGCCGGCAGCGGCAAGACGCGCGTCATCACCTACCGCATCGCGCACCTGCTCGCCGAGGGCGTCGGCGCGAGCGAGATCCTGGCCGTCACGTTCACCAACAAGGCCGCGGACGAGATGCGCGAGCGCGTGGACGCGCTCGTCGGCGGGGGCGCCGCCAGGGAAGCCACGCTGTCCACCTTCCACAGCCTCGGCGTGCGCATCCTGCGCGCCGAGGCGCAGACGCAGGGGACCGGCGCGTTCACCATCTACGACGCGGCCGACGCGCTCGGATGCATCCGCGAGCTCCTCCGGCACGTGCGCGTCACCGACCGGCGCTTCGACGTCAAGGCGCTCGCCTACCGCATCTCGCTGTGGAAGAACCAGCTCGTCCCGCCGGACAAGCCCCCCGAGCCCCGGGACGAATACGACGAGCTCGCGGGCCTGCTCTACCCGCGCTACCAGGAGCAGCTCCGCGCGTTCCGCGCGCACGACTTCGACGACCTCGTGGTCGAGCCGGTGCGCATCTTCGAGCGTGACCCCGAGGCCCTCGCGCGCTGGCAGGCGCGCTACCGGTACCTGCTCATCGACGAGTACCAGGACACGAACCGCGCGCAGCTCCTGTGCGCGAAGTTCCTCGCGGGGGAGCGGCGGAACCTGTGCGCGGTGGGCGACGACGACCAGTCGATCTACGCCTGGCGCGGCGCCGAGCCGTCGAACATCCTCGAGTTCTCGCGGCATTTCCCGGGCGCGCGCGTCATCAAGCTCGAGGAGAACTACCGCTCGACGACGCCGATCCTCGCGAGCGCGAACGCGGTGATCGCCAACAACGCCAAGGCCGGTCGCCACGAGAAGGTGCTGTTCACGCGCAGGCCCGCCCCCGAGGGCGCCGAGCGCGTGGTGTCCGTGCGCGCGGCCGACGCCGAGGAGGAAGCGGCGTACGTGTGCGGCGAGATCGAGGCGCTGCGGCTGCGCCACCGCTACACGCTGTCGGACTTCGCGATCCTCTACCGCTCGAACCTGCAGTCGCGCACGTTCGAGGAGGCGATGCGCGAGCGGGGCCTGCGCTACCGGATGGTGGGCGGCACGCAGTTCTACGAGCGCAAGGAGGTCAAGGACGTCATCGCCTACCTCAAGGTGATCACGAACCCGAAGGACGAGATCAGCCTGCGCCGCGTGGTCAACTACCCGGCCCGCGGCATCGGCCCGAAGGCGCTCGAGGAGGCCGAGCGCGTGGCCAAGGCCGCGGGGGAGCCGCTCCTCGCGGGGCTCGAGCGCCTCGCGAGCGGCACCGACGACCTCGCGCCGGCGCGCACGCGCACCGCCGTCAAGGGATTCCTGGAGATGCTGGCGCCCTTTCGCGCGGCCTTCGCGACCAAGAGCGGCTACGCGCACGCGGCGCGCGGGCTCGTCGAGGCGATCGGCCTGCAGAAGGACCTCTACGACGGCGCCGCGAGCCCCGAACAGGCGAAGCGGCGCTGGGAGAACGTCGAGGACCTGCTGTCGGCGCTGCACGATCACGAGCAGAAGACGCAGGGTTCGGGCCGCGGCATCGGCGCGTGGCTCGCGCGGGTCGCGCTCGACATGAGCGCGGACGAGGACGAGGAGGGGCCGCAGGACGCTGTCACGCTCGCGACGCTGCACGGCGCCAAGGGCCTCGAGTGGCCGGTCGTGTTCCTGGTCGGCCTCGAGGAGAACCTCCTGCCGCACGCGCGCGTGCTCTACCCGAAGGGGCCCGACGTGGACGGCATCCTCGACGTCGGCGAGGAGCGGCGCCTCTGCTACGTGGGCATCACGCGGGCGCGTGAGCGCCTGTACCTGCTGCACGCGATGCTGCGCACGCGGCGCGGCCGCTCCGAGCCGCGCACGCCGTCCCGCTTCCTCATGGAGCTGCCGCCCGAGCTGCTCGAGCAGCGCTCCCCGCGGGACCCGCGCGACCCGGTCACCGAGGCCGCCGTCATCGCCGACTGCGAAGCGCAGCTCCGCGCGCTCCTCGAGTCGTAGCCCTCGCGGACTAAATGACCGGCCGCGATTCGGAGACACCCCTCGACGGTGGAGGAATCACGAGGAGTTGGATCGTTCGGCCAGCCCACTTCGGGTGCGCCCAGGGCTTTGAGCTTGCATCAAGCCGCCGCAGGCGGCTCGCGGCCAACAGCCGCGGGGAGGGGGAGGCGAGCCTGGGGGCGAGCCGACGCGGGGGAACA
>CAZQJC010000170.1:0-3658 GCA_964593795.1 uncultured Myxococcales bacterium
GCGCCCCGCATGGTCCTGCCGCACTCCAGTTACCTCGTCACGAGGCGGTGCTCCGAGCGCCGGTTCTTCCTCCTGCCCTCCGACCTCACCAACCAGATCTTCCTGTACTGCATGGCCATCGCCGCCGAGCGCACGGGCGTCCAGGTCCACGCCTTCTGCGTCCTGTCGAACCATTTTCATCTCGTCTGCACCGACCCCCACGCCCGCCTCCCCGAGTGCATGCAGCTGATGAACGGCCTCATCGCGCGCGCCCTCAACGCGAGCCGCGGACGCTGGGAGCAGTGCTTCGAGGCCGGCGGCGCCAGCTACTCCGCCGTCCGTCTCGAGTCCCCAGAGCCCCTGCTCGACAAGCTCACCTACACGCTCGCCAACCCCGTCTCCTCCGGCCTTGTGCGCCACGCCCACAGCTGGCCCGGTCTCTGGTCCCGTCCTCGCGACCTCATGGGCGAGCCGCTGGTCGCCGTGCGACCGCGCCAGTTCTTCCGCCACGAGGACGACGGCGGCCACATGCCGCTGACCGCGTCGCTCCCGCTCGTCCGCCCGCCCGGCTTCGACGACCTCGCCGACGACGCCCTCCGCGACCTCGTCGCCGGCCGCCTCCTCGAGCGAGAGAACGAGCTCGCCGCCATCGCCGCCGCCGAAGGCCGCGCCCTCTTGGGCGTCAAGACCGTCCTCGCCCAGCACTGGAACGACGCGCCGAACACGAAGGAGCCCCGCCGCAAGCTCGACCCCCGCGTCGCCGAGAAGGACCGCTCCCGCCGCATCGCCGCCCTCGGCCGCCTCGTCGACTTCTGGCTCGAGTACCGCGCCGCCTGGCTCCGCTTCGCCGCCGGCGACCGCGCCGCCGTCTTCCCCGCAGGCACCTACGCCATGCGCGTCCGCTTCGGCGTCCACTGCGCCGACACCGCCTGACCCCGCACCGTCTCCGCCCACGCCACGGAGCCCACCTCCGACGAACCCGTCTGCAGCTCGATCGAATTCCGCTGCAATGCGTGTATCCCGCCCCACACTACGACGTCGTCACGCCGCAGCGTTCGGTCACGGTACGGTTGGCGAACAGGGCCAGGTCTGCGATCAGCGGGAATTACTCGCAGTCAGGGCTTCCGGCCGTGGGCGGAGCGTGGCACCGAGAGGAAGACGTGGCGGTCCTCGCGGGCGCGCAGCCTCGCCAGCGCGCGGCGGCCAGACAGACGGCCGCTTCATGCGCGGCAGCAGCGCCGCGGGATTGCGCTCGAGGTGCCCGTGCGCGACGAGGTGGCGGCAGAAGCCGCGGAGGATCGCGAGGCGGCCGGCCTGCGAGGAGATCGAGAGGCGCAGTCCGTCGCGGCGGCCCTCGATCGGGATCCAGCCACGCTGAACTCGTACACGGAATCCATTCGCGTTGGCGAATCCCACCCGTTACTCCCGGTCAGGGCTTCTGGACGTTGCTCCCGGTCAGGGCCTCCGATCGTCGCCTTCTCGCCCCAGATCCAGATGGCTCTGGAGGGGGAGGCGACAACTACCCTGACGCAGGGGGCTTAGCGAATCCCATCAACCACTCCCGGACGGGCTTCCGGGGCACTCTTCAACTCAAAGTCGAGCCGGCGCAGGCCATTTCCCGCGGCCAGGCGCTTCGTCTGGGTCTCGTACCCCGGCTTCGAGAGTTCGACAATGAGGGGAAATCGAAATGGTGCGTGGATTGCACTCACCGAATAGGCGCCCTCCCGGTCACTTGCGGCGTGAGCATAGGTCTTTCGGTCGGACCTAAGAGCGATCTGGACCCCCTCGATGGGCGTCCCTTGGCTGGTTCGCACACTGCCTTCAAGCCCAGTATAGCCGTCCCCCACGCAACCGAGCTGAACCCAGCTCACCAACAGGGCCAGTGTCCATGTCAACCAACCGCGCCCTTCAGGGGCATCCACATCTCGCGTCCATCCCGCGAATGTTGCGCCTTCGAGTCTCGGCCTGCATTCCCGCACCCCCCAAACACGATCTTGCCCAAGGGGGAGGGGGGCCTCTCGAGTCGCGGGCCCTAAATGGCGCTGCCGCGCCGGCCCGCGAAGGGGGGGCGGGCGCGACGCGCCGACCCGCGCGTCGCCCTCCGCCGCCTTCGGCGGCTCCGGGTCCGGCGGCTTGCACCTCCGGCGGCCGACCGGAGTTGGCTTGCCATCGAGCCCGCCGTGCGCGGCTCGTTCGCGGGGCGCGCGCGCCGCCGTCACGGCGCTTGCAACGAGAAGCGTCCCCCGCACCGCAAGCGCCGCGCCGGCGTCGCCCCGGAGCCGGGCCCATCGCATGCGCCCATCCGTATGGGTTCCCCCGCGCGCGCCCGTCACGGCCGTTGCACATCACCCCGGCCGCCGACCTCGAGCAACAGCCGCGCCGGGCAACCCTTTGCCGCTCAGCCGTCGACCACGTACGATCACGGCTGTATGACCCTCGAAGACATCCTCCGCGAGGTCGAGCGCATGCCGCCCAAGGACCGCGATCACCTCCTCGATCGCCTCGAGCAACTCCAGGCCGAGGAGCTTCGCCACGTCCAGGCCCTCGAGCAGTTCGCTGCCCTCGCAGGCACTGCCCACAGCGACTTTCCTGATGCCTCGCGTAGCCACGATCAGCACCTCGCTCAGATCGCGGCCGACAAGCACGAGCCCTGATGCGCAGGGTGTTCGTCGACACCGGCGGCTTCTTCGCCCACCTCTCCGCCGAGGACTCCGATCACGCCGCCATCCGCGCTCTGTTCCTCCAGGCCGTTCGTGAGCGCTGGATCCTGATCACGACCAACAGCGTCCTCCTCGAGACCTACGCGCTCCTGCTCAACCGCCTTCGCAATGGCCGCGAGCACGCCCTCCGATTCCTCGATCTCATCGAGCAGGGTGCGTTCTGCAGGCTCGAGCGCGTCACCGTCGCGGACGAGGCCCGCGCCAGCGCGATCGTGCGCGCCCACGCCGACAAGACCTACTCGCTGTGCGACGCGCAGAGCTTCCCCGTCATGGAGCGCCTCGGGGTTACCGACGTCATCACGACCGACCGCCAGTTCCGCGAGTACGGCGCCTTCGTCGTCCTCACGCGCCAGTAGGACGCGCAGCGTCCGCCGCGGAGGGCTGGAGGGCGCAGCCCTCCAGTAGCAGCCTCCGAGGGCGTCGCTCGCGATCGCGACAGCGGCGACAGCGCCCTCGAGCTCGGCCAGGTCCTCATCGACCATCGCCGCCTCAATGCCCTCTGGTCGGCCCCGCGCATCGATGCGCTGCCCGAGCCGAGCGAGCTCGGGCGCCATTCTCGCGCGGGCGGGTCCAGCGCGTCGGCGGAGCTCGGCGGCGCGCACGATGGCACCTCCGCGGCCAGCGAGCTGCGCTCGCTACCCGCTCCGGCGCTCTGGTCCGGTCCGGTGGCGCGGGCGGCGCGGCGCGTGCTGATGGACCGGTGAGCAAGGGGGCTGCACGCGGCGTGACGCCCGTGCCGCGCGCCCCGCGCAGGATGGACTCCATTGCGACAGGCCAATCCCGGTCGGCCCGCCGGAGGTGCAAGCCGCCGGACCCGGAGCGAGCGCAGCGAGCGGAGGGCGACGCGCGGGTCGGCGCGTCGCGCCCGCCCCCCCTTCGCGGGCCGGCGCGGCAGCGCCATTTAGGGCCCGCGACTTGGAGAGGCCCTCCCCCCCTTTGGGCGAGATCGTGTTCGGGGG
>CAZQJC010000171.1:0-2618 GCA_964593795.1 uncultured Myxococcales bacterium
CACGTTGCCGAGCGCCACGGCGCCCCGGTCCGCGAGCGCCGCCTGGATCCCGACGATGACCTCTGGCGCCGAGGTGCCGTAGGCGACCACGGTCAGGCCGACGACCAGCTGCGGCACGCGCAGCGACAGCGCGAGCGCGGAGGCCCCGCCGACGAACCACTCCGCCCCGAAGTAGAGCAAGAGGCCACCGCCGAGGAGCTGCAACCAGTCCATCACTGCTGCATCGTACCCACCCTGTCGGTTCCTTTCTCCGGAGGAGAGCGTCTGCTGGCACGCGAAGCGGTACCTCCTGGGCTGCCCATCTCCCACAGGAGGTGGCGAGGCGTGTCTGAGCAATTAGGCCAGCTGCTCCGACAACTGGCTTCAAGAGATCGGCCTCTCCCGTCGCTTCGGCTGGGGCCTGGAGAACACGCTGGAGGCCATCCGTCAGGAGGCGCCGCGAACGGACGATCGCAGCCTCAAGGCCCGCTACCGCCGCGCCGAGGTCCTGCTCGCCGCCGCGCTGGAACCTCTCTGCCCCGCCCCTGACGCCGACGCAACGGGTGTCGACATCCTCGATCCCGACATCCGGAGCCAGAAGACCGTCGCCGAGGTCCTGTCGTCCGCCTCCGACATCTCACGGCGCTGGGGCATCGTGACGCGCCTCGACGCAGCCGCATTCGCCGAAGCCCTGCGGGGCGCCCATGTCCGCGATTGGCCGATTCCTGCAGGACATCGATCGCGCGTGGCAGCGCATTGGGGCGCTGATGCCCACGCGGGAGGACCATTGGTGGGAGGTGGGGACAGATGCCGACGCAGAGGCCGTCGGCCTGGACGTCGAGCACCGCTATCGTGAGCTTGGAGGCCCCTGGCTGGCCAGCATCAGCGCCTACAGAGGCCTCATGGCTTCGAAGTCACTTCTTCGAGGGGACCTTGCGCGTGCCGGTCTGGCCATCCTGGAAGGCGATCGCGAAGAGGCACGTCGCATCGTGCGCGACGTCGAGGCGCGCTCCTCGACGCTCCCGCCTGGCTATGTCGGCCTCGTGCGAGCGCTGGCCGGACGCCATTCCCTCGACGATTGAGGCGCGAGAGCGCATCTCGGCTACGCCGCCGCCCGCAATGGCGGAGGGTGCTCGGGGGTCTCCCTCATGGTCCGAGCGGCAGCGCAGCGCGGACACAGGGTGACCTCGCGTGCGATCTCGATCCCGGTCCCACCGGGATCATCGATCCACCTGCCGCGCTCGCCGTTCTTGGGCGGGCGCCAGTGGACTCTCGGTCGGTGCGGGTAGAGCGCTTCGCGGACTTCTACGACGATCTTGTTGGCAGGCGTGCAGGGCGGGACGACTTCGCTACAGATTCCACATCGATACATCCAGACAGCCGGAAGGTTGAGCCGTCGCGAGGTGGCTGAGGTCTCGCGCGGTGCCTCGCAGTCTACCCGACCCCGGCGAACGCGTCACGCCTCGCGAACGAAGCGTGCACACGGTAGGTTGGCGGCATGGCGCGCGCGCCTACGTCCTCGAGTTCTATGAAGACGCCTCCGGGGACGAGCCCGTGCTGCGCTGGTTGCGCAGTCTCTCCCCGACGAAACGGCGCGCGATGGGCGTCGCGCTGTTCGAGATCCTCCAGCACGAGGGTCCGCACGTCGTCGGGACCAACTTCGGCAAGCTGATCGGCGGCGGAATCTTCGAGTTCCGCCTGGACCAGGATGCGACGCAGATCCTGGCGCGCAAGGGCAAGCTCGCGAAGCGCGAGTCGGCGGAGCCCGCGAAGATCCTCCTCCGCGTCTTCTGCCACGCGCATGGCAACCGGATCGTCCTGCTCCTGGCCGGCTATGACAAGGGCGAGCGTCCGAGCCCTCGCCATCAGCAGGAGCAGATTCAGCTCGCCCGCGACCGTCTGAAGGACTGGAAGAAGCGCGCGCCGAGCCGATAGGTCCCATCGGCCCAGCTTGACGGTATGGGCTATAGCCCATATCCTTCGGTCAGGAGCAGCAGCATGGCCACGAAGTTCAGCGAGTTCATCGAGGACCTGGAGCGCGAGGCGAAGGCCGAGGGGCCGGAGGCCGTGGCCGAGCTGCGCTACTACCGCGAGCGCTTCCGCTTGGCGCGCCGCTTCGCCGAGGCCCGCCGCAAGCGCGGCTGGACCCAGAAGAAGCTCGCCACGAAGACCGGCATCCACCAGAGCGAGATCTCGAACATCGAGAGCGGCCAGGCGAACCCCACCTACAAGACCCTCCAGATCGTCGCCGCCGCCCTCGGCGGCAAGATCGACCTGGTGCTCGGGTAGCCGCCGTGTACACGGTCGATGGGGATGACCGCGTCGTGGAGCTGCCGGATGTCCCCCGGGCGTGTCCAGGCGCGCCCCTGCCGCTGGTCCTCGCGCAGGAGTTGCGCGTCGTCGTCAGCTACTACCCGCAATGGGCTGATCCGCAGAACCCGGGCGAAGTTGTCCACGATGGTGAAGGGAACGCAATCAGGGTCTTCCGCAGAGCGCGGCTAGAGCACTGAACGGGTTGAACTGCGTTGGAGAATGCGGGCTTGCGCAGGCCCGCTGATCCGTGGACGAGCGCCGTCGCTGAAGGCTTCGGGCTTCAGGCCTCGGGCTTCAGGCTCCGGATCCGGGTCAGAGACCCGAAG
>CAZQJC010000172.1:0-26714 GCA_964593795.1 uncultured Myxococcales bacterium
GCGCAGGAGCGTGAGCTCGCGGCGCTGCGCGAGGTGCGTGACGAGGTTGATGTTGGCGGGCTGCAGGCCGCCGGCGGTGATCGTGTGCAACGCGCGCAGCGTGATCGGCGCGCCCGACAGCGCCCCGGAGACCTCGTTGTAATAGAAGCCCGTGCCCTCGAGGCCGACGAGGCCGCTGACCGGCACTTGCACGGCGAACCGGCCGAGGTCGTCCTCGGTCTCGGTGTTGAACACCTGGCCCGACGGGTTGGCCAGCGCGTCGAGGGCCGACACCGTGACGGACGAGCCGAGGAGGAACGGTCCCTTGGCGATCGCACCGAGGAGCATCGCCGGCCCGGTCATGCCGCCGCCCCCCGCGCCGCCGCCGCCGCCCGCGCCGTCGCCCGCGCCGCCCGCCGCGCCGTCGGCTCCCGCTGCGGCGGGACCATCGGGGACCGCGGGACCATCGGGGACCGCGGAGCCGTCGGCGGTCGCGGCGCCATCGGCGACCACCGCGCCGTCCACACCTGCCGGCCTCGCGCCGTGCCCGCCGCCGCACCCGCCCATGAGCACCAGGAGGAGCCCAGCCCGGAGATGTCGCATGCCGCCTCCATCGAGATCGTACCGCAGGCGAAGGCCGGCCGACACGCGCGATCACATCTGCCTACACGGATGTGATGCGCCGGGGCGCGCCGGGGCTATGATGCCGCCCCGATGCACGGCCCTCCCTCGAACGCGGCGCGCCCGTGCGCGCCGGCTGCGATGCGCGCCTCGCGAACGTGAGCCCCGCGCGCGTCTTCCTGCATGCGGTGTCGCGCGCTGCGCTGTGTGGCCTCGCCGGCGGGGTCGTGGCGGCGGGGCTCGACGTGGCGCTCCACTGGTCGGGCGCCGCGGCCCTCGAGGCTCGTGGCGCCGGCGCGCTGGTCGTGCTGGGCCTGTACGGCGCGGCGGTCGCGGTCTCGACTGCGCTCGTCGCCGCGTGTCTCGACCTCCTCGCCCGGGTGTCCGACCTCGGCCCCCTCGCGCGCGCCTTCGTGTCCGGGGAGCGCCCACGTCGAGCGACCGCCGGCGCGGCCTGCGCGATCGGGGTCTACGCGGGCGGAGGCTTCTTCGCGGTGCTGCGCACGATCCTCGGCAGCAAGACGCCCGAGTTCTTCGCGCGAACCGCCGCGCTCGAGCTCCTCGCCGCGGCCCTCGTGGGCCTCTGCCTCGGCGTCGCCGTCGTGCACCGTCGCGTGCCGCGCCCCCGTCGCCTCCTGGCCGCCGGGCTCGCCGCGGCCCTGGTCGGCGTCCCCGCGTTCTTCTGGCTGCGCTCGGCGGCGATGGTGGCGCTCGGGCGCTTCCACCACAAGGGGCTCATCGCCGCGCTCGTCACCGCCGAGGGCCTCGCCGTGCTCGTCGCCCTCGGACTCGCCGCGCTCGCGCTCGAGCGCCTGTTCGCGCGCGTGCTCGGCCTGCCGCCCCGCCCCGCCCCCGAGGGGCCCGTGCGCCTCCGCGCGCTCGCGCCCGCGGCCCTGGTCGTCGCGCTCGGCGCCGGCGCCGCCGCGGCGTCGAGCTTCGCCACGCTGCGCCTGCTCGACCTGCGCCCCGTCCTCGCCGCGGGCCTCGCGCTCGCCGCCACGCTCGTCTTCTTCGCGCGCCTCGGCCGGGTACCTCGCGCCCTCGGCCTCCTCTCACCGCTCGTGGCGCTCGCGCTGGCGCTCGCCCTCGGCCGGTCCGAGCCCCCGCGCAAGGCCGCCTTCGCGCTCGGGGCGCTGTCGGCGCCGATCGCCGCCCTCGTGCGCGGCGCCATCGACCTCGATCGCGACGGCCACTCCGCGGTGCTCGGGGGCGGCGACTGCAGCGATCGCGACCCGGCCATCCACCCCGGCGCGCCCGACTGGCCCGACGACGGCATCGATCAGGACTGCTCGGGCGCCGACGCCACGGTGCGCCTGCCCGACTCGCCGCCGCCCCCGCCGCTCCCGCCCGCGGTGCCGCGCGGGCCGAACGTCCTGCTCATCACGATCGACACGCTGCGCGCGGATCACCTCGGCGCGTACGGCTACGCGCGGCCGACCTCACCCGCGCTCGATCGCCTCGCCGCGGACGGCGCGCTCTTCGAGCAGGGCTGGGCGCACGCGCCCTCGACGCGCTACTCGATGCCCGCCATCCTGGTGGGACGCCACCCGACGGAGGTGCGCTGGGGCTCGCGCTGCCCGTACACCGGCGGCTGCTGGGACCCGTGGCCGCCGCCGCTCGCGCAGGACAACGTCACGCTCGCCGAGCGCCTCAAGGCCCTCGGCTACCGCACCGCGGCCCTGCTGAACTACCGCTTCTTCGAGCCGCAGGGCGGCTACGCGCAGGGCTTCGACGTCTACGACAACGAGAACTCGGCGCTCCACCGCGCGGACCCGCAGAAGGGCGACCCCGTGTCGTACGGCTCGTCGTCGCGCCAGCAGGCCGACAAGGCGATCGCCTTCCTGGGTGCCCACGCGTCCGAGCGCTTCTTCCTGTGGGTGCACTTCTACGACGTGCACTGGGTCTACGAGCGCCACCCCGAGGTGCCGTCCTTCGGCGACACCGACCTGGATCTCTACGACGGCGAGATCCGCTACACCGACCTTCACGTCGGGCGCGTGCTCGATCGCCTGCGCGAGCTGGGCCTCTATGATCGCACCGTGGTCGCCGTGACGGGCGATCACGGCGAGGGCTTCGGCGAGCACGGCGTGCGCTTCCACGGCTACCACCTCTACGGCCCGCAGACGCGGGTGCCCTACCTCGTGCGCATCCCGGGGGTGCCGCCGGTGCGCGTGCCGGAGGCCGTGGGCCACGTGGACCTCGTCTCGACGATCCTGCACGCCGTGGGGGCGCCGCACGACGCGACGTTGCCCGGGCGCTCGCTCGTGCCGCTCATGACGGGCGCGCGCGAGCCGGGGCGCACGGTCTTCCAGGAGGTGCTCTACGAGGGGCCGGTCACGCGCCTCGCCGCGGTCGCCGAGGGGCACCACCTCGTGTGGAACCAGACGCCGGACGCGACGTACGAGCTCTACGACCTCGGCGCCGATCCCGGAGAGACGCGCGACGTCGCCGCCGCGCCCGCGGAGGCCGCGCGCAAGGAGCGGATGACCCGCGCGCTCGGCGCGTTCTGGGACCGCCAGAGCTGGGGCGACGACTTCCAGACGCGCGTGGCGCCGAAGGTGAGCGCCGCCGAGCCCCCCGTCGCGACGCGCCTTGACGATCGCCTGGGCGAGGTGGCGACGCTCGTCGGCGTGACCGCGCCCGCGCGCACGCGGCCCGGCGAGCTCGTGCCCATCGAGTGGGTGTTCCAGGCGGGCCAGAGAAACCGCGGCGACTACCGCGTCTTCGTGCACCTCGAGGGGCCCGGCGTCTTCGTCAATGGCGATCACGATCCGCTCGACGGGCGCCTGCCGACCTCGCGCTGGCCGGCGGGGCGCTTCGTGCGCGACGCGCACCTGGTGCGCATCCCGGCGAACGCGCGCGGGACGCTCACCGTCTTCGTCGGGCTCCACCGGGGCGACGAGCGCGTGCGCCCGAGCGGCCCCCACGCCGACAAGGACCGCGTGCGGGCCGTGACCCTCGAGGTCGCGCCATGAGCGTCTCGCCCGAGGCCACCGAGCCCGCGGCCCTCGCGGCCGGCGAGCCGCCCGGCGTGCGCATCGCGCGGCTGGTCTTCACCTCGGCGCTCGTGGCCCTGGCCGTCGCACACATCTGCCTGCTCGGATATGTCATCGCGCGCCGCCTGACGTTCCGCTACGAGCTCGAGTGGATGGAGGGCGGCATGCTCGGGCACGCGCTCCGCCTCCTGCGCGGCGAGCCCATCTACGCGGCGCCCACCGCGGACTTCATCCCGTTCCTCTACACGCCGCTCTATCCCGCGGTGGTCGCGGGGCTGGCGAAGGTGGCGGGCCTCGGCTTCGCGCTCGGGCGCGCCGTGTCGGTGGTGTCGTTCGCGACGGCGGTGGGCTTCTCGGCGGTGCTCGTCCGGCGCGCGGGGGCGGGGCGCATGGCGCTCCTCTTCGCCCTCGGCTGCGCGGCGGCGCTCTGCGCGACGTTCCCGCGGGGCGGCGCCTGGTACGACATCGTCCGCGGTGACTCGCTCTACCTGGCGCTGTCGCTCTCGGGGCTCTGGCTCGCGGCCACGCGCGGCGACCGGGCGCCCCTGGCCGCGCTCGCGGGCGCGCTCCTCGCGACCGCGTTCTTCGCCAAGCAGACCGGGAGCGTGCTCGCGGTGGCGGGTGGGCTCTGCACGCTCCTCTATCCACGTGGGCAGCGGCGGGGCCTCGCGCGCCTGTGGCCCTCCGCGGCGTTCGGCCTCGCGGCGGGGGCGGTGTTCTCCGGGGGCGTCGTGCTCTTGCAGCTCCGGAGCGAGGGCTGGTTCTGGCGCTACGTGTACGAGCTGCACCAGCAGCACGAGTTCTACGCGCGGCGCGCGTGGATCGAGACGCCGGTCGTGCTCCTGCGCGGCCAGCCGGCGCTCTGGGGCGGCCTCGTGCTCGCCGCGGCCGTGCTCGCGCACCGGCGCGCGCTCGACCTCTACCTCGGGCGCCTCGCGGTCGTCGCGGCGGCCGGCTTCGCGCTCGCGTGCATCGGCTTCGGGACGCAGTACGCCCACACGAACGCCTACATCCCGGGCCTGTTCTTCCCGGCGGTCCTGTGGGCGGCGCTCCTCGCGCGGCTCTTCGCCAGCGGCGCGCGCGTGCCCGCGCTCGCGCTCGCGTGCGCGCACCTCGGGACGATGTACTGGGACCCGAGGCCGCACCTGCCGAGCGCAGCGGACGCCGCCGCCGGGGACAAGCTCGTCGCCCGCCTGCGCGCCGCGCCCGGACCGGTGCTCATCCCGTTCCACCCGTACTACGCGGTCATGGCCGGCAAGAAGCCGCACCTGCACCGCATGGGCGTGCTCGACATCGGGATGCCGCGCGACCTCGAGGAACGTATCCGCCGGCGCGAATACGATCTCGTGGTCATGGACAGCAAGACGCAGTGGGCGCGCTGGTCGGTGCTGCAGCAGGTCTACGGCATCGCGCAGACGCTCGTGCCCGGCGTGGACGCCCCGCGCGTCGTCACCGGGGCCGAGACGGTCCCGGCGTGGGTGATGGAGCCGAAGTCCCCGGGGCCGTAGCGGACCCGCTCCGCGGTATGCTCCCCCGTCCCTCGTGCTGTCGCGCCTCGTCCCCTTCGCCTTCCTCGCCTTGCTCGCCCTGTGGGAGGCGGCCGGCTCCCTCTCGGGGCCGAAGGGCGCGGCGAGCGAGGCCGACTGGGCGGCGGTGGAGCGGTTCGTGCGCGCGGAGCACAAGCCGGGCGACCTCGTGACGTTCTCGCCCGAGTGGCTCTCGCCCATCGGGCGCGCTCACCTCGGTGACCTCGTGCCGGTGGCGGACGCGGCCCGCGCCGATCTCGATCGCTACCCGCGGGTGTTCGCGGTGCGCTTCCGGGGCGCTCGCCAGCCCGAGACGGCCGGCCGCTCGCTGCAGAAGGAGCAGAAGGGCAAGCTCTCGGTGGGGCTGTGGACCGCGGCGCCCGTCGAGATCAAGTACGACTTCCTCGCGCGGCTCCCCGAAGCCGAGGTCCGGAGCGGCCGCGCCGACGCGCGCATGAGCGAGGTCGACTACGCGCCGCGCCGGTGCATCCTCGTGCAGCCGGGCGCGCAGGCCGTCTCGATCACGTATCCGGCCGTGCACATGGGTCGCACGCTGGTGGGGTTCTCCGGGCTCGATCACTTCCAGCAGCGCAAGCTCGGCAAGGGCGTGGTCGAGCTGTCGATCTACGTGGGTGAGCAGCTCAAGGAGCGCATCGTCCACGCCAACGACGACGGCTGGCGACGCTTCGAGATCGACACGAGCGGCTCGAACGGCCAGGACAAGCCCGTCCGCTTCGAGATCCACGCGCCCGATCCCAGGCACCGCCGCTTCTGCTTCGTCGCCGAGGCGCGCACGTGAGCTGGTCGCGCGCCCGCTTCGACCGCCTGGTCGCGCTGCTCCTCGCGCTCTCGGCGGCGGTGATCGTGCTCGCGGCCTCGCGCACGCAGGGCATCACGCGCGACGAGGCCTACTACATGAAGGCCGGCGAGCTCTACGTCGGCTGGATCGAGGATGCCTTCCGCAAGACCGCGCGCGGCAAGCTGACCGAGGCCGTGTCCGACGCCGGCATCGAGCGCTACTACGCCTACAACGCCGAGCACCCCGCGCTCATCAAGACGCTCGGCGGCATCTCGTGGCGGCTCTTCCACAGGTGTCATTGCCCGGAGTCCGCGGCCCTGCACCCCGTCGCGACCGGTCGCCACCCGACGCTCGGGCTCTTCGACGAGATCACGGCGTTCCGGCTCCCGGCGGCGCTCCTCGCGGGGCTCATGGTCGCCTTCGCGTACCTCTTCGCGCTCCGGCTCGGGGGCGGCGTCGCGGCCTTCGTCGCCGCGGCGCTCTCGCTCCTGTCCCCGCACCTCTTCTACCACGCGCAGTTGCTCTGCTTCGACGCGCCCGTCGCCACGTTCTGGCTGGGCGCGACGTACTTCCATTTCCGCTCGTTCTTCCAGCCCTCGCGCGCGAAATGGGCGGGGCTGCTGTTCGCGCTCGGCTTCGCGACCAAGTTCAACCTGGGCTTCCTGCCCGTGGCGCTCCTGCCGCACTGGATCTACGTCGCCTGGCGCACGCACAGGCTCCCGCCGATCCGCTCGTTCGTCTGGATGGTGGTCCTCGGGGCGCTCGTGTTCGTGGCGCACTGGCCGCACCTGTGGCACCACACCTACGAGCGCGCGCACTGGTATTACGAGTTCCACGCGAAGCACTACCACTACAACTTCGAGCTGCTCGGCCGGAACTACAACGACCCGCCGTACCCGCTCTACTTCTCGGTCGTCTCGCTCCTCCTGACGACGCCGGTCGTGACGCTGGCGCTGGCTGGCATCGGCCTGTCGACCGCGCCGGCGGAGTCCCGCGCGGCGCCGCGGCTGCTCGTGGCGCTCTCGATCGCGGTGCCGCTCGCCGTCCTCATGCTGCCGGGCGCGCCCATCTTCGGAGGGGTCAAGCACTTCCTCGCGGCCTACCCCTTCGTCGCGGTCGCCGCGGGCCTCGGCGCCGCGCTCGCGGTGGATGCGCTCAAGACCTGGCTCCCCGCGCGGGCGGCGGGCATCGTCGTCGGCGTCCTCGCCGCGCTGCCGGCGGCGCTCGAGACGCAGCGGTCCCACCCGTATGGCCTCTCCTTCTACAACGCGCTCGCGGGCGGCTTCCGCGGCGGCGCGGATCTCGGGATGAACCGGCAGTTCTGGGCGGGCAGCGTCCGCGCGCTCCTGCCGTTCTTGAATGGCCTGCCGGACGGGACGCGCGTCTACTTCCACGACGTCAACCCGGACATGCTGGCCATGTACCAGCGCACGGGGCTGCTCAAGAAGACGCTCGTGGACAGCGGCATGGAGGAGCCCGGCATCCAGTCGGCCGACGTCGCGCTCGTCATCCACGAGAAGCACTTCAACCGCTACGAGTACGTCATCTGGGAGGCCTTCGGCACCACGCGCCCGCTGCGCGTGCTGGCCGTCGAGGGCGTCCCGCTCGTCACCGTCTACGGGCGTCCGAGATGAGGTTCCTCCGCAATCGCTACCTCCAGCTCCTCCTCGTCGCGCTCGCGGGCTTCTCCGCGGCCTCGGGGTCGCGCCTCGCCGGCCACTCCTCCGACACGCACTTCGTCTACCTCGCGCAGTCGCTCCTCAAGGGGCGGGCGTCGCTGGCCGTCCCGCCGCCGAACGACAACGACTGGGCCAAGGTCGAGACGCTCGAGCTCGCGGGGGGGCGCACGGTCCGGGGCGCCTACCTCGTGGGCGAGGCCGACGTCTTTCGCACGACGCGCGGCGAGCGCGTGCGCGCGCCGGCGGCCGACATCCGGAAGCGCACCGCCGAGTGGTACGTGTCGTTCCCGCCGCTGCCGGCCGTCCTCATGCTGCCCCTCGTCGCGATCTCGGGGCCGCTGACGAACGACGTCGCCTTCACGCTCGCGTGGTCGGCGTTCAACGTGCCGCTGTTGTTCTGGCTGCTGCGCCGCCTGCGCCGCCTCGGCTACTCGGAGCGCAGCGAGGCCGACGACCTGTGGCTGACGGGCCTGTTCGCCTTCGGCACCGTCTACTTCTACTCGAGCGTCATCGGGCAGGTCTGGTACACGGCCCACGTCGTCGCGACGACCTTCGCGATCGGCTTTCTCGGGGCGTCCCTCGAGGCGCGCCACCCGGCGCTGGCGGGGCTCTGCCTCGGCCTCGCGACCGCCACGCGCACGCCGCTCCTGTTCCTCGCGCCGTTCTTCCTCCTCGAGGCCTGGCGGTGCCGCCGAGAGGCGCTCGTCCGGGTCCTCGTCCGGTTCGCCGTTCCCGCGGGGATCGTCGGCGCGGCGCTCGCGGCCTTCAACTACGCCCGCTTCGACCGCATCACCGAGTTCGGGCACACGTACCTCACCGTCCGCTGGGCCGGGCGGATCCAGAAGTACGGCCTCTTCAACTACAACTTCCTGCCGCGCAACCTGGCCGCGATGCTGGTGCTGACGCCCAAGCTCCTGTCCTACTCCCCGTACGTTCAGGTGAGCTGGCACGGCATGAGCGTCTTCCTGACCACTCCCGCGCTCGTGCTCCTCGCGTGGCCGCGCGTGCGTGGGCCGCTCCACCGCGCGCTCTGGGGGACGGTGCTGCTCGTCGCCGCGCAGACGTTCTTCTACCAGAACGACGGCTGGGTCCAGTTCGGCTATCGATTCATCAACGATTACCTGGTGCTGCTCGTCGCCCTCCTGGCGGTCGGCGGACGCCCGATCGGGCGCGGCACCAAGGCCCTCATCGTGGCCGGCGTCCTCGTCAACGCCTTCGGGGCCGTGACCTTCGGTCGCTACTGGCAGTTCTATTACGACGGCTTCTTCCCGGCCGAGTGAGCGCCGCCTCGTTCGCGCCAAATGAGCGCCTCGCCGTGCAGCTCGACTGGAATCGCGGTCCCCGGCCGGACTTTGTGGGCTGCAAACTTTACAAGTTTCAAGCCCGAAAGCTAAGATCTCCGGCAGCGCCCGGGCTTCGTGCCCAAGGAGGAGCATGCTCTCGAAGCGGATCATCGCCATCACTCCCGAGCGGAACTTCCAGAAGAAGCTGTCCGCTGGGCTGATGGCGGCCGGCGCGGCCGTCGAGACGGTGGCGTCGACCTCCGAGCTGGCAGCCAAGCCGGAGTGCGACCTCGTCGTCTTCCACGGCGACGCGGCGAACGCCGAGGGCCGCGAGAAGAAGGTCTCGGAGCTGCTCGCGAAGACCAAGCCCGAGACGCCGCTCATCACGCTCATCCCCACCAGCGATCTCGAGTACATGGTGACGCTGCTCAAGGAGCCGCGGATCAACAACGTCATGGTCGCCGACGACCTGCGCAACGAGCGCCTGTCGGCGGTGGTCACGAAGCTCCTCTACGGCGACGTCTTCGGCCTCGAGAAGTACATGCCCTGGGGCGTCCGCATCTACTCGATGCTGGTCGGCGACTACCAGGAGAAGTCGGTCGCCATCGCCCAGGTGTCCGACTTCGCGACCGCGATGGGCGTCCGCCGCAAGTACCGCGAGTCGATCGAGCAGGTCATCGACGAGCTCCTCATGAACGC
The DNA here is from genome assembly GCA_964593795.1 of uncultured Myxococcales bacterium. Classification (GTDB taxonomy): domain Bacteria; phylum Myxococcota_A; class Polyangia; order JAHFDS01; family JAHFDS01; genus JAHFDS01. The sequence continues at coordinate 9,583 of CAZQJC010000172.1, forward strand.
GCTCTACGACGCGCCCGTGGACCGGCAGGGCAAGCCGATGTTCGCCGACGTGCCGACCAAGAGCCGCATCCAGCTCCGCATGGAGCAGAAGGCGGTCATCCAGTACGCGTGCGACGGCGATCGCTTCGCGGTCAGCGTGCGCGACGCCTTCGGCGCGCTGACCAAGGAGACCGTCGTCAAGTTCATCGACAAGTGCCTGCACTCCGCCGAGCAGATCGACCGCAAGGTCGGCGGCGCGGGCCTCGGCCTCTACATCATCGCGAACGCCTCGAGCGAGGTGCACATCAACCTCTACCCGGGCGTCGCGACCGAGATGGTCTGCATCTTCGACCTGTCGGTCGCCAAGGTGCAGTGCAAGACGCTCGCGTTCTACACCGAGAAGATCGACGCGGTCGGGCGCCTCGCGGGCACCGGCATGACGAAGATCTCGGTCGCGCAGGGCGGGCGGCCCGCGCCGCAGCCGGGCTGGATGCGCGCGACGCTCATGGCGTCGATCGTGATGTTCCTGCTGGCCGTGGGCGTCGTCGTCTACAACCTCGCGACGATGGCGGGCTCGGGGGCGCTCACCGTGAGCTCGAACCCGCCTGCGGCCGAGGTGTTCGTCGACAACGTGTCGAAGGGGCGCACGCCGCTCAAGGTGGACGACATCCCGGCCAAGACGTACGCGGTGCGCGTGCACCTCGACGGCTACCAGGACTGGAACCAACCGGTGCAGGTCAGCGAGGGCAAGGCGCCGACCCCGGTCAAGGCCGACCTCGTGCGGCAGACCGGCGTCGTGCGCATCACGTCGAACCCCTCCGGCGCGCGCGTCTTCATCGGGGACAAGGACATGGGCGTGACGCCCACGACCCTGACCGGGATCCCGACCGGCGAGCAGCGCAAGGTGGCGCTCAAGCTGATCGGGTACACGACGGTGGAGGAGTCGGTGACCTCGCCGCAGCCGGGCCAGGAGACCTCGGCCAACTACCAGCTCAAGCTGGCGCCCGGGTACGGTGTCGTCAAGGTCGCGACCAAGCCGCCGGGCGCGGTCCTGTTCATCAACGACATCGAGCAGCCGCCGTCGGCGGACGGCGTCGTCCTCAAGTCGGGCACCTACGACGTGACGGTGCGCCTGTCCGGCTACATCCCGCACTCGGACCGCGTGACCGTGGGCGGCGGCAAGACCACCGACGTCACGCACGAGTTCAGCGCGGGCGGCAGGATCGACATCTCGTCGAACGTCGAGGCACGGGTGTTCGTGGACAACCGCATGGTGGGCAAGACGCCGATCTCGGACCTCGGCCTCTCGGCCGGCGTGCACACGATCTCGCTGCGCGCCAAGGACCCCTACCTGCGCTACGACTTCCGCGTGCCGATGAAGAAGAACGAGTCGCTCTCGCGGAGCCTCGTCTTCGGCACGGTCAAGGTGGGCGCGGCCGACGTCGTCATCCGGGCGCTCGGCGCCGAGGGACAGGACCTCAAGGAGGCGATGTTCCCGGCCGGCCCGGCGAAGGTGACGCTGTCCAACAAGGACGGCGCCTCGACGGTCAAGACGGTGGACGTGCCGTCGGGCGGGACCGTCACCATCGATTCGTTCTGACGGAGAACTAGTTCCCAGTTTCTCCCTTCTTCTCCGCGCAGCCGATGGGCTCGTCGCGTGGGCGGGCGCCGGGCAGCGGGTACGAGAAGTGCCACCACTCGTTGGTGAGCGGCTTGAAGCCGGCGTCCTTCATCGTGCGCTCGAGCAGGAGGCGCCGCTCGAGCACCTCGCCCCTGGCGTTTCGCGTGTGCGCGGCGGTGCCGAAGTGGTCCCACGGCGTGCCCATGTCGAGGGGCTTGCCGGTCGAGAGCTCGACGAGCGTGAGGTCGACCGTGGTGCCGAGGTTGTGGCCGGAGCGCTCGGCGACGTAGCCCTGCTCGATCACCCAGAGCTTGTTCGTGCGCCGCGCCCACTCGACCATCGCGCGCGTGGCGCGCACGGGGCGGTAGGCGTCGTAGACGAGCAGGCCCAGGCCCTGCTTGCCGAGGGCCGCGGCCGCGCGGCCGAGCGCCGCGGCGACGGTCGGGTGCAGGAGCGCGATGGGCTTGCAGTAGCCGGGCAGCGGCGCGCCGGTGAAGTTGTCGGCGGTCGCGTAGCGCACCTCCGTGCGCAGCGGGGCGCCGAGCGTGACGAGCGCGGGCTGCGCGGGATCGGCGAGCAGCAGGAGGAGCCAGAACGCGCTCATCGCGCCCCCGGCGCGGCGGTGCAGCCGCGCGGCTTGAGCGCGCCGACGGGCGGAATCGGTGCGGCGTCCGCGCGCGGGGCGTCGGGTGCGCTCGCGCCATCGGGGCGCCCGGGTGCGTCGGGGGCGGCGTCCGGGCGCGGGGCGGCGTCGAGGAGGCGCGGGCGACCCACGTCGACCTCCTCGTCGCAGCCGACGGAGAGCAGGAGCCACAGCGGGATCGCGCGCACGCCGCACGATCCTACTACTCGCTCGGCCCCCGGCGCGGCTACTTGCCGACGGTGGCGTCGATGACGGCGCGCTGGATGCTGTTCGGGAAGCGCGTGCGGAAGCGGGCCGCGCGGGTGCGTGCGCCGTCGAGATCGCCCGTGCGCGCCATGCTCTGGATGGCGAGCACCTCGCGCTCCTCGACCAGGCGGCCGTGCGGGAAGCGCCGCTGGTGCTTGCCGAGCAGCGAGAGCGAGTCGAGCGGGTGCCCGCCGATCATCGCCTGACGCGCGGACTCGACGAGCGCGCGCTCGGCCGCGAGGTCACCCTCGTCGCTGACGCGCGGCGGGTGCGGCTGGGGACGCGGTGCGGGCGCGGCCACGGCGGGCGCGGGGGCGACGGGCGCAGGGGGCGGTGCCACGACCGGCGCGGGGCGGACGGGGACGGCCGTCGGCTCCGGCAGCGGCGCGGAGAAGGGCAGCTCCGCGCGCACCGGCGGCGGAATTTCCGACGGGCGCGTCGTCACGAACAGGATCGCGCCCGCTCCAACCACCAGCGCGCCGACGAGCAGCGCGAGCTTGCCCACGCCGGACGCGGCGACGGGCGCCGCCACCCCACCGGGCGGCGGCAGCGCGAGCGTCGACTCGATCCGCGCGAGCACGCGCACCTTCGCCGCGGGATCGGCCGGCAGGGCGCGCTCCGCGGACAGCAGGTCGTCGAGGCCACGATCGAGCGGCGGGAGCTGATCAGCGCTCATCGTGCCTTGCCTCTGGCGCTGCGGCGCGAGACCGCGGCGGCGAACTTCTCCCGCGCCAGGCGCACGCGCGAGTAGACGGTGTTGAGCGGGATCTCGAGCACGCGCGCGATCTCGGGGGCCGTACAGCCGTCGAGATCGTGCAGCACGAGCGCCGCGCGGAACGGAAGATCGAGCTCCTCGAGCGCGGCGAGGACCAGCTCGCGGGCCTGGGCGCTCTGCGCGAGCGCCTCGGGGCCGGGGGCCGGACACGCGGCGTCGGGCGCGTCCACGCCGACCTCGCGCTGCACGTGGGCGCGGCGGCGGTGATCGCTCGCGACGCGGTAGGCGATGCCGAAGAGCCACGGCCGGATGGGCCGGCTGGCGTCGTAGTCGCCGAGGCGGCGGTGCACGACGACGAACACGTCGTGGACGAGGTCCTCGACGTCTGCCTGGCGGATCCCGAGTCGACGTAGCGTCCGGAGCACATATTCGAATTCACGCTCGTAAAGGAGCCGGAAGGCGTCCGCGGCCTGGCCGGCGCTCTCCCGGGGGCGATCCTCCAGGCCGGGCAGGGCCACTGCGCCCTCATAGCTCACACCCCTGGGATTGGGGCCACCCGGAGAATCCGTCACGAAAAGGCGTCCCGGGCTGCCGGGCAGGTGCGGAATACGAAGGATGACGGCACGTTGCGCTTCCCGGCAGGAATTGTAGCGCGCAGGGGCCGGGGCGTCAGAAGCGGGCGGCGAGGGCGGCGCCGACCGCGCTCGAGAGGCGGGGCGTCTCGAAGACCAGGAAGGGGCCGGCGCGGACGCGGCTCGTGACGAGCTGGACGAAGCCGTCTGCGTGGAGCTCGAGGGAGAAGAAGCCGAAGAGCGGCGTCTGCCACTCGACGCGGGCGCCGAGCGCCGCCACCGGGGTCACCTCGGTGTGGCCGTCCTCGAGGTTCTGGCCGGCCGAGCGCAGCAGGCCCGCCGTGCCGAGGCCGCAGGCGCCGAAGCCGCGGAGGTGGCCGCAGCCGAAGACGCTCCCCGCCGTCCACAGGATCGCGACCTCGCCGCCAGCGCCGACCGACGCGTAGGCGGGCAGATCGACGCGCGCCTCCACCCCCACGGAGGCGTGGGTGAAGCGGAGGCGCGCAGCACCCCGCAGGGCGGGCTCGACCTCTGCGAGGGTGCCGAACGCGGCGTCCATCCCGAGCGCGAGCTCGACGCCGTAGCCCGGGTCGGGGGCGCGCGCGGGCGGGGGCGGGGTCGCGGTGACGGACGCCGCGGGAGGCTCGGCGGGAGCAGGGGGCGCGGGCGTGGGCGCGACCGGCGCGGGTGCGGGCGCCGGCGCGGGGGTCGGGCTCGAGGGCGCGCGAGACATCGCGAGGGGATCGATCGAGATCGCCAGGGCCAGCGCGAGCGAGCGCTGGAGCTCGACGCAGTCGCGTGGAGCGCCCGACAGGCGACGCACGCCGAGCACGGCGACCTCCTCGCGCACCTCGATGATCCCGCGCAGGCGGTCGCGCTCGCGCTCGATGCGCGCGATGACGACGCGTCGTGCCCCGGCGTCGAACGGATCTCGGCCGAGGTGGCGCTCGACCTGCGCGCGCATGGCGGCCTCGTCGGCGCAGCGCTCCGCGCCCGGTCCGCGCTCGTAGCGCAGGCGCACGGTGATGGGCGCGCCGGCGCTCGCCTGGGCGAGGGCCAGCGCGAGGATCGTCAGCGCGGGCATGGGCTGCCGAGCGGCGCGGGGGCCGGCACGGTCGCCACGCCCGTCGCGAGGAACGTCGAGAAGAAGCAGCCGATCTGGAACTTCACGGCGTCGAGCTGGAAGGCGATGACGTGCGGGTCCTCGATGCCGTCGCCGCGGTACTGCACGACCACGCCCGTGTAGGGTCGGCCGTCCTCGGAGCGGCGGTTCTGCGAGATCGGATAGGGCGCGAGCCCGTCGCGCGCCTCGAGCGCGAGCGTGGGCTGCAGCGTCGGCCACACCTCCTCGCCCGCCTGCTGGTTGCCGTAGGCGAGCGCCATCGCGTCGTAGATGGTGGTGCGGAAGTACTCGTCGCCCGGCGCGACGGGCTCGTAGATCGCGCGGGCAGGGTGGCCCGGCAGCGGACGCCGCGCCAGGCGCGGCACGTACACGATGGGATCGCTCCACTCGAGGCCCGTCTCCGCGAGGTGCGTGAGCGGGTGCATGAACGTCCACGTGTCGTCGGCGCCGACGAGCGAGGAGAGGAGCGGCGAGAGGCCCGGGATGAGGTCGGTGTTGAGGATGAAGTAGGTCCAGAAGCCGCCGGCGCCGGTCGGCACCACGGCGCGCACACGCGCGTCGGTCGCGGCGACGATGTTCGTGTACATGCCGCCCATCGACTGGCCGGTCGCGACGAGCTGCGCGGGATCGAGCTTGAAGGCGGGCTCTCCCGGCGGCAGCGCAAGGCCCGTGCACGCGGCCACCGTCGCCGGGGGGATGCGCAGCGAGAAGAGCGCATCGAACAGGAGGTGCTGCTCGAGCACGCCTTGGCGGAAGTCGTCGCGCAGCACGGGGAAGTTGCAGAGGTTGATGTAGCCGGAGACGTCGATGCAGCCGCCCGCCGGCTGGCTCCGGTCGATGCGCTCGGGCGACACCGGGAGGCCCGCGCCGAACATCGCGAGGCCGAAGGGCGCGTAGGTGTGCGCGGGACCCTCGCCCTTTGCCGGCGTGCCGCCGGCCACGGTGACGAGGCCACGGTCGACGACCTGACCCGAGAGGCCATCCGAGCCGTGGAAGTAGGCCGCGAGCGGAAAGCCCTGCGCGGGCATCGCCTGCTTCGGCAGCGTGAGCACGATGGGCACGTCGAGCTCGCCGGTCTTCTCGGGCAGGCCGTCGGCGCCGATCGTGAAGTAGCCGGTCGTCGCGTCGTAGAAGGGCGAGACGCCGGGCTGGAACTGCGGCAGGCGCGCGTGGCCGACGAGCTCGCAGTAGCGCTCGTGCGCGGCGCCGTCGTCCGGATCGACGTGGAGCTCGGCGATCGTGACGGGGTAGCGCTCGCGGACCTTGGCGGACATCCTGGCGAGCTCGGCGACGACGTCGCCGGTGGTGAAGACGGTCGCGGCGGCGACGTCGGTGGCGGGGATGCCGACGGTGGCGAGCGTCTCCCAGAGCGGCGCGTAGAGCCGCGCGGCGCCGGAGCCGCGGGCGCCGGGCGGCACGCGGCCCCTCGTGAGCTCGGCGAGCGCGGGGGCGGGCTCGAGCGGGCGGCCGGTGGCGTCACCGAGCGAGCGCAGGACGACGAAGGCGTAGGTGCGATCGGGGGCGAGGACGATGCCGGGCCGGGGCGCGATGGCGAGGAGGTTCGGCGGCACGATGTCGTCGGCGATCGGGGTGTCGCTGACGACGGGGTGCAGCCGGCCGCGCTCCGGCGAGGAGGGATCCACGTCGATGAGCAGGAGGGGTGAGCCGGCCGTGGCGGGCACGACCGCGTCGGGGGCGCGCTTCGCGAGCGGGGCGGAGAAGCGGAAATAGGCGACCGGGAGCACGGGGAACCCCGGGCGCTCGCCGGGCGTGCGCAGGAACGCGCGGACGTAGTCGTTGTCGCGTGGGTTCGGGAAGCCGCGCAGATCGGGGCCGGGGCGCGAGAAGGGGCCGGCGGCCGGGAGGACGCGCAGGTCGGACGGATACGGGAACGAGAAGAAGTGGGCCGGCTGGGTGAGGTCGGCGTCGAGGTCGAAGAGGGCCTGGGTGCCGGCCGTCGTGCCGGCCGCGCCGTCGGCGGCGGGGGCACCGCCGTCGGGGGCGGGCAGCGAGGCGCGCTCGCCGCAGCCGAGGGCGAGGAGGAGGCAGAGGCAGAGGGACGCGCTCGGACTCGAGCACGAGCACGAGCACGAGCACGAGCACGATTTCATGGGCAGGGGGTTCCTGGGGCGGGGATGGTGGCGGTGCCGCTCCTGAGGAAGGAGTCGAGGAAGCAGCCATACTGGTGCTTGACGGCGTCGAGCTGGAACGCGATCCCGTGGGGATCGTAGAGGCCGTCGCCCGCGTACTGCACGGCGACGCCGGTGTACGGCTCACCGCTCGCGCTCTCGAGGTTCTGCGAGACCGGGTAGGCGCGCAGGCCCCCGAGGCCCGCGGTCGAGAGCGCCGCCTGCAGGCTCGGCCAGACGGCGTCGCCCGCCTGCGGATGGCCATAGGCCAGCGCGATCGCGTCGTAGAGCTCGATGGGGAAGAAGCGGTCGCCTTGACCGAGCGGCTCGTAGATGGGGCGCACGGGGTGGCCGTCGAGGGGCCGCCTGGCGAGCCGCGGCATGAACACCATCGGATCGATCCACTCCCAGCCGGTGTGCACGAGGTGCAGCGCGGGGTGCATGAACGTCCACTCGTCGCTCGCGCCGATGGTCGCGGCGAGCACGGGGGACGCGCCGGGCACGAGCGTCGTGTGCAGGATGAAGTACGTCCAGAAGCCGCCGGCGCCGACGGGCGCGAGCGCCCGGATGCGCGGCGAGGTCGCCGAGACCATGTTCGCGTACATGCCGCCCATCGACCAGCCCATCGCCACGGTGCGGTCGGGATCGAAGCGGAACGCGCCGCCTTCCGGGGTCGGCAGGCGGCACGTGGCGGCGACGGCCGCGGGGATCGCGAGCGTGCGCAGCGCCTCGAGGACGAGGTGCTGCTCGATCACGCCGCCGCGGAAGGTGTCGCGCATCGCCGACAGGTTGCAGAAGTTGAGGTAGCCGTAGATGTTGAGGCAGGCGCTCGACGCGGGCGGCAGGCGCTCGGGCGAGACCGGCAGGCCCGTCGCCGCGCCCGCGATGCCGAAGGGCGCGACGACGAACGCGGGACCCTCGCCGCGCGTGGGCTCGCCGCCGCGGACCGTGATCTTGCCGCGATCGACGAGCTCCGTCGACTCGCTGCCCGAGCCGTGGAAGTAGAGCATCAGGGGATAGCCGGCCGCCGGCATCACCGTGCGCGGCAGCGTCAGGACGAGCGGCGCCGTGGTCGTGCCGAGCGTGCGCGGCGTGCCGTCGGCGGCGGCGTCGAAGAGGCCCTCGGTGGGATCGTCGAAGGGCGGGCGTCCGCGCTGCAGGACCGGCAGCGAGACGCGCGCGGTGAGCGTGCAGTAGCGCGCCTGGCCGGTGCGCGACGGCTCGACGGCGAGGTCGGTGATCGTGACGCTGCCGCGCTCGCGCTCGACCACGCGGCTCGCCAGCGCGGCGAGGTCGGCGACCACGTCGCCGGTCGTGAACACGGTGGCGGCTGCGACGTCCTTCGGCTCGACGCCGAGCGCGCGCAGCGTGTCCCAGAGCGGGGCGTAGACGGCGCGGGCGCGCTCGCCACCCGGGGGCGTCTGCCCCGCCGCGAGCTGCGCGAGCGCGGCGGGCACGCCGAGCGGCTGCCCCGCGGCGTCGCCGAGGGCGCGCTTGACGACGAACGCGTAGGTGCGGTTCGCGGGAAGGACGTGCCCCGGGCGCGCGGCGACGGTGAGGAAGTTCTTCGGGATGAAGTCATCGTCGAGCGGCACGTCGGCGACGGTCGGCACGAGCCGGCCGCGCTCGGGCGACGCGGGATCGACGTCGACGAGCAGGAGCGGCGAGGCGGGCTCGGCGGCGACGACCGCGGTGGGATCACGCTTGGCGAGCGGCGCGTCGAAGTGGAAATAGCCGATCGGCACGACGGGGAAGCCCGCGCGGTCGCCGGCGATCTCCTTGGCGTGGCGCACGTAGTCGTTGTCGCGAGGGTTCGGGAAGCCGCGCAGGTCCGGCCCCGGCCGCGACCACGCGCCAGGCGGACCGAGGCGCAGATCCGAGGGGTACGGCATGGCCCAGAAGCGCGCCGGATCGGCGAGGTCGGCGTCGAGCGCGAAGTCGACGGTGGTGCCGGCGACGGCCGAGGCCGGCGGCGCCACGGGCGCGGGACGCGGGCTCTCGCTGCAACCGACGACGAGGGCGAGCGCGAGGGCAGCAGGGCGCATCGACGATCCAGGATAGCGCGCGGCGCGGCGCGGCGGGCAGGGTACGATGCGCACGTGCCAGAGCTCGTGTGGTCGAGCCGCGTCGAGGCCGTGACGGTGTTCGCGCGGGGGGCGGAGGTGGTCCGCGTCGCGGACGTGGCGGGGCCGACGGATGGGGGCGAGCTCGAGGTGGTCCTGCGGGGGCTGCCGCTCCTGCTCGAGCCGGGCAGCCTGCGCGGGGTGGCCGAAGGGCGGCAGGTGCTCGCGGTGACGACCGCCGTCGAGGTGCCGGACGTGCCGGCGATCCCGGGAGATCCGGTGGTCGAGGTGCGCACGCTCGCGCGGCAGAAGCGCCGGCTCGACGAGGAGCGCCGTTCGCTCGAGGCGCGGCGTGCGGCGCTGCTCGCGCTCGCGCCCGTGCTCAGGCCGCCCGGTGGAGGAGAGCCGATGGGGCCGCGGCTGGCCGATGCGCTCGCGGCGGGCGCGCTCGGCGGCCGGTTGCTCGAGGAGGCGGACGCGCGCCTCGTGGCGCTCGCGCGGCGCGCGGCGGAGCTCGAGGAGGCGCTCGCGGTCGCGCAGGTGCGCCTCGCACAGGCCACGAGCGGCGCAAGGCGCGGCACGGGGCACCCGGAGCGCCTCGTGCGCGTGCGTCTCTCCGCAGGCGCGGCGCTCGAGGCGCTGCGCGTCCGCTACACGGTGCCGGCCGCGCGCTGGTGGCCGGCGTATGCGCTCCGCATCACCGAGGGCGGACGGCGCGCGCGCTGGGCGCTCGAGGCGCACGTGGCGCAGCGGAGCGGCGAGGACTGGCGCGGCGTGCGGCTCGCGCTGTCCACCGCGGAGCTGGTGTCCGACGCGCGCCTGCCCGAGCTGGCGTCCCTGCGCCTCGGCCGGCGCAAGCCCGAGCCGAAGCGCGGCTACCGGCCGGCCCCCGGGGACCTCGACGCGATGTTCGCGGGGTATGACGCCGCGTTCCCCGCCGCGCCGCCGCCACCTCCCCCGCCGATGCAGCCGCCCATGCCCGCGTTCCAGCCGATGCCGCCGCCGGCGATGGCGCCGATGCCGGTGATGGCGGCTCCGATGATGATCCCGCCCACGGGCGCGGCGGCGCCTCCGCGCCTCGAGCAGACGACGTTCGGTGCGGTGCCCGGCGGGCCGCCGATGCCGCAGGCCGCGCGGGGTGGGCGCGCGCGCCAGGCGGCCGCGCCCGAGAGCGCCAGGGCCCACGCCGTCGCGGACGCGCCGATGGAGGCGCCGCCGGAGCTGGCCGAGCCCGCGGCGATCGAGCCCGAGGACGACTGGCTCGACTTCGACGCGCTCGTCCTCGGCGGGCCGCAGGTGGCGCGGCGCGGACGCCTCGGGCGCACGTCGGTGCCGCAGGGCGCGGACGCGCGCGGGGCGGCGGAGCGCGCGGTCGACGCGGCGGCATCGCCGAAGCTGCGCGATCCGCGCGACACGCGCGGCGCGTTCGACTCGCGCCACGAGGTCGCGGGCACGGTGGACCTGCCCTCGGACGCGCGGGCGGTGCGCGTGCGCGTCGGCGAGGCGGAGGCGCGCTCGAGGACGGTGCTGCGCACGGTGCCGCGCGAGGTGAGCGACGTGTTCCGCGCGGTCGAGCTGGTCTCGCCGTTCGACGCGCCGCTCCTCGGTGGACCGGTGGACGTGTACGTCGAGGGCACGCTCCTTTCGACGACGGAGGTCGACCACGTCGACAGGGGCGGCACGCTGCGCGTCGGCACGGGCGTCGAGGAGCGCGTGCGCGTCGTGCGCAACGTCGAGGTGGCCGAGGAGAGCGCGGGCCTGCTCGGCGGCTCCGTCGCGGTCACGCACCGCGTGACCATCGAGCTCGAGAGCGCGCTCGGGCACGCGTGCGAGGTCGAGGTGCGCGAGCGCGTGCCGGTCACCGACGACAAGAAGCTCGAGATCGAGCTCCTCGATCCGTCGCCGCGGCCCACGCGGGTCGAGAAGCGCGACGACGGGCAGCCCCTGCGCGGCGGCTGGAGCTTCCGCGTGCCGCTCGGCCCCGGCGCGCGGGGCGTGGTGCGCTACGCGTACAAGCTCGAGTTGCCGGCCAAGCTCGAGGTCGTGGGAGGCAACCGCCGTGAGTGAGAGACACGAGGTGGAGAGCCGGGCGGTGCGCGTGACGCTGTTCGAGGACCGCGCGGAGGTCATCCGCGTGGCGCGCGTGTCGCTTCCCGCGGGCACGCACGCACTCGCGCTCGGCGGCGTGACGCCCGTGGTGGACGACGCGAGCCTCGCCGTCGAGGTCGAGGGCGGGGTGCTGCTCGGCGCGCGGGTGGGGCGTCGCAAGCGCGAGCTCGTGGGCGCGACGCACGAGGAGCTCGCCGCGCTCGAGGAGGCCCAGAAGCGCGCGGCGTCGGAGCGCGCGGAGGCCGAGCGGGCGATCGCGCGGGCCGCGGCGAGGCGCGCGCGCGTCGAGGCGCTCCTCGGCGCGTTCGGCGCGGAGCTGGCAGCCAGCAGCCGCGGCCTCGGCGGCGTGGTGGCGGGCCTCGCCGAGGCGCACGACGCGCTCGACGGCGAGCTCCTGGCCGCGCTCGACGAGGCCGAGGCGGCCGAGGCGGCGCTCGACGCGGCGAACCTCGAGGCGGAGCGGACGGCGCTGCGGCTCGGCCTCGCGCGGGCGGTGACGCCTCGCTTCGAGGCGGCGCTCGAGGTGGAGGTCGCGCTTCCGGAGCCCGCGGAGGTCGCGCTCGAGGCGCGCTACCGCACGCCGTGCGCCCTGTGGCGGCCCGAGCACGTGGCGGCGCTGTCGCCGGGCGGCGAGGCGCGGCTCGAGGTCCAGACGTTCGCCACGGCGTGGCAGCACACCGGAGAGGTGTGGGAGGGCGTGCAGGCGCGCTTCTCGACCGCGCGCCCCGCGCGCGCCGCGTCGCCGCCGGAGCTCGAGGACGAGGTGCTCGCGCTGCAGAAGCGGCTCGAGCGCGAGATCGCGGTCGAGGCGCGCGACGAGGAGGTGCACACGCTCGGACCCGAGGAGGGCGCGCGCAAGGTCGACGAGATGCCGGGCGTGGACGACGGCGGCGAGCCGCGCGTGTTCGAGGCGCACGGCGCGGTGACGATCCCGTCGGGCGGCGCGCCCGTCCGCGTGCAGGTCGCCGACCGCACCCTCGATTGCGACGTCGTCCTGCGCGCGCTGCCGGAGCGGGCGCCGTCGGTGCACCACGTGGCCCGCGCGAGCTGGGCGGGCGCGATGCCGCTCCTGGCCGGCCCGGTGCGCCTCCTGCGCAGGGGCGAGGCGATCGGCCGCGGGCGCGTCGGCTTCGTCGCGCCCGGCGAGGCCTTCGAGCTCGGCTTCGGCGCCGATGACGGCCTGCGCATCCGCCGTGCGGTGGCCGACTCGCGCGAGACGACCGCGATCGTCGGCACGCAGAAGCTCGAGCGCACCGTCACGCTGACGCTGTCCAACCTGTCGGGCTCGCCGCGCTCGCTCGAGGTGGTCGAGCGCGTACCGCGGAGCGAGCTCGAGGACCTCACGGTGCGCGTCGACAAGGCCGCGGGCGGTACGCTCGACGAGGTGACGGGCTTTCTGCGCATCCCGGTCGAGCTCGCGGCGGGTGCCACCTGGAAGGCCGAGATCGTCGTGCGCATCGAGGCGAGCGCGCGCATCCGGATGCCCTTCTGATGTCGGAGCAGGCCTGATGCGCGAGCAGGACGCGTTCGACCAGCTCGAGCGGTCGCACCGCCGGCTCGAGGAGCGCCTGCTCGAGCTCGAGGAGGCGGCCGACGCGATCGAGGCGGGCCGCGACGTCGCCGGGGCGCTCGACACGGTGCGCGGGGTGGCCGCGTGGTTCGGCCGCGCGGGGGCGCGCCACGAGGCGGACGAGGAGGCGTCGCTGTTCCCGCGCCTGACCGTGCGCGGCGTGGCGGTCGAGCTGTGCGAGCGCCTCCGCCGCGAGCACGAGGCGCAGGCGGAGCTGTGGGCCGAGGTGCTACGGCTCGTGCAGGCGCCGGCGGTGGACGCGGCGGCGCTGGGCAAGGCGGCGCGGGCGCTGTTTCGCTCGTACGCGGCGCACGTGCGGGCGGAGGAGGACGAGCTGTTCCCTGCCGCCCGCGCGGCGCTGCCGGCCAGCGATCTCGCGGAGATGCTCGAGGAGATGGCGGGACGAAGGGGGCGGTGAGCGCACGGGCTCGGGACGAGGAGGCGATGGCGTGGAACTTTCGAGGGGGACGCTCGTGATCCCGGGTGATGCTTGCCGCCGTCTTGCCGGCCCCTCGGGTCGGCGTCCGAATGACTGAGCTGGACCGGGGCGCTCTCGCGAGCGCGCGGCGCGGCGACGCGGCGGCCTTCCGGCGCCTCGTCGACGTCTACCACCGGCGTGTCCACGCGCTCTGCGCGGCGCTCGCGGGCGCGGACGCGGAGGACCTGGTCCAGGAGACCTTCGTGCGCGTGCACCAGGCGCTCGTCCGCTTCGATCCCGAGGGGCCGCCGCTCGGCGCGTGGATCCTGACGATCGCGCGGCGCCTCTGCACCGACCGCGCCCGCGGCGCCCGCGTGCGCCTCGAGGTCGTGGGGCCGCCGCCGGAGTCCGCCGCGTCCGACGACCCCGCGCGCACGCTCGAGGCGCGCGACCTCGAGGCGCGCCTGCGCCGCGCGTTCGAGGCGCTGCCCGCCGAGCAGCGCGCCGCGCTCGCCCTCTTCGAGTGGGAGGGCGTGCCCTACGACGAGATCGCGACGATCGAGGGCGTGCCGGTCGGCACCGTTCGCTCGCGCATCGCCCGCGCCCGCGACGCCCTCCGCGCCGCGCTCGCCCCGGAGGCCACCCGTGACCGATGAAGAGCTCTCCCCCATGATCGCCGCGCTGCGCCCCGAGCCGCGCCCGGACCTCGCCCTGCGCACCATCGCGCGCGTCGAGGCCGCGTCGCGTCGCCGCCGCGCCCGCGCGTGGGCCGCCGCGGGCACGGTGGGCCTGGCCGCGGCGGCCGCCGCGGTGATGGTCCTGCACGGCGCCGCGCCCACCGCGCCCACCGCGCCCACCGCGCCCGCCACGAGCCCGTACCTGGTGCGCCTCGCCGAGGGCGCCTCGCAGGTGACCCCCGCGGGCCTCGAGCCGCTCGCCCCGGCGGCGGTGCCCCCCGGCACGCGCGTCGAGACGTCGGCGGGCGGGCGCATCGTGCTCGAGGCCGACGCCGGGCGCGTGGTGTCGCTGGCCGGCGCAACCCATGCGGAGATCCAGATGAATCAGGTGCGGCTCGAGCGCGGCGCGGCCGAGCTGCGCGGCCCCGCGCGCCTCGGCAGCGAGCTCGCGACGCTGATCGGGCTCGAGCCCGCGTCGCAGGCCGAGGTGACCCTCGGCGGAAAGGACGCCGCGATGAAGAGCCCCGCCGCGCTCACGCTCGTCGCGGCCGCGACGCTGCTCTCGGTCCACGTCTCGGCGGGCCACGTGCGCGTCGAGACCTCGGCCGGCGCGCTCGTCCTCGGACCGGGCGACCGCCAGCTCGTGCCGTCGCGCGGGCCGTCGCTCCTCGTGCGCGCGGCCGCCAAGGCGGGCGCAGGTGCAGGTGTGCCCGCCCCCGGCCCGGACCTGGCCAAGCGTGCACCGACCCCGGCTGCCCCCCTCGCAGGAGCCCCCGCCGCGCCGACCGCGGCCGCGCTCCCGCCGGGCGAGCTCGACAAGAACGCCATCCGCACGGGGATCCGCGAGATCATCCCGGCCGTCCGCGGCTGCTACGAAAAGGGCCTCGAGCGCGACCCGTCGCTGCAGGGCCGCCTCGTGGTCGAGTTCGACATCGCGGACAAGGACGGCGAGGGACGCATCACCTCCGCCGAGGTGCAGCCCGGCGAGGACGATCACGACTTCATGAACGCGCCGCTCACCGCGCAGTGCATCGTGCAGGCGCTCGCCGAGGCGCGCTTCCCGGTCCCGAAGGGCGGGGGCGCCGTGCACGTCACCTACCCGTTCGTGTTCATGACGCGCGAGGACTGACGCACCCCGCCGGGCCGCGCTACCCTTGGCGCATGGCCGCCTCCGAGCCCGTGCCGGTCACGGTCATCACCGGCTACCTCGGCAGCGGCAAGACGACGCTCCTCAATGCGCTCCTGCGCAATCGCGCCGGGCATCGTCTCGCCGTCATCGTCAACGAGTTCGGCCAGGTCGGCATCGACGGCGCGCTCGTGGAGGGCGGCGCGGAGTTCGTCGAGCTCGACAACGGCTGCCTGTGCTGCGCGGTCAACGCCGACCTCGAGGCGCAGCTCCGCCGCCTGGCCGAGCGAGGGGGCTTCACGCAACTCGTCCTCGAGACGACGGGCCTGGCCGACCCGCTGCCCGTGAGCTGGACGTTCGGCCGGCCGGGGCTCGACGACTTCTACCGCGTGGACGCCATCGTCACCGTGGTGGACGCGACGTCGCCCGCGCGCTTCGAGGAGAGCTTCGAGGCGCGCATGCAGCTCGAGCGCGCCGATCTGGTGGTCCTCTCCAAGGCCGACCTCGTGGCCGACGACGGCGCTGCCGCCACCGCCGCGGTGCGCCGGCACAACGCGCACGCGCCGCTCCTGCGCGCCGCCCACGGCGAGTGCGACTTCACCGCGCTCCTCGGCGCGACGGGGCCGAGCCGCGCGGCCGCGATCCCCGAAGATCCCGGCTACCACCACCACCCGTCGCTCGACGCCTGGGCCTTCGAGACCGAGCGCCTCGTGTCGGACGCCGGCATCGAGGACCTCTTCTCGTCGTTGCCTCCCTCCGTCGTGCGCGCCAAGGCCCTCGTGCGCACGGACGAGCGCCCGTGGGTCCTCGTGCACGCGGTCGGGAGCCGCTACGACATCCGCGCCGTCACCCCCGCGCGGCCGCCCGCGAGGAGCCGCATCGTGTTCATCGGGCGTCCGCTCGACGTGCCCGCGCTCACGGCGGCGTGCGAGGCGCTCGCGTTGGATGCGCCCGCGGATGGTATGATCCCGCCGTGACGATCCCTGCGGATCCGCGCTTCCAGGTGGAGGTACTGCGCCTGCTCGTGCAGGTCGCCTTCGCCAACGACGAGGTCTCGCCGGCCGAGTCGAGGGCCATCCTGGGCACGGCGCGGGAGCGGGGCGTGCCCGCCGCCGAGGTCGCGCTCCTCGAGGCGGCCCTGACGGGCAAGGCGCCGCCGCCCGCGCCCGATCTCGGCATGCTGCGCCTGCACCGGGAGGCGGTGCTCTCGCTCGCGCGCGAGTTCGCCGCGCTCGACGACGGCGGTGACGAGCTGGAAGGACAGCTCATGACCCTGCTCGACGAGCTGCTCGGGAGGTAAGGCTTGGACGCGTTTCTGGCGTGGCTCCGCACGCGCGGCATCGGTGAGAGCTTCCACGAGCTCTACCGGCGCGGCGCCGAGCACCTGCAGGCCCTCGCGGGCGCCGGAAGTCCGGTGACCCAGGCGCACGTGGAGGCCGCCCTCGAGCAGGGGCGGGCCCAGGGGATGGCGGAGCGGTCGCTGGCGAACCTGCGCACCATCGGCGCGGCGCTGATCGAGTTCCAGAGCATGCGCGCCTCGCGCATGCCGGGGCGGCGCTGCGTGCTCGTGGTGGAGCGCGACGACATGGTCGGCTTCGACCTCGAGCAGGAGCTGTCGGGCGTGTACGAGGTGCTGTTCGCGCGGACGCTCGGCGAGGCGTGGTCGCTGCTCGACGAGCGCGACGCCGACGTCTGCGCGATCGTCTCGGACACGCTGTTGCAGATGTCCGCCGAGGCCAAGGTCGGTCCTGGCGCGCGGGCCGGCTTCCAGCGGCCGATGGCGCTCTGGGAGCGCGTGCCTGGCGCGGTGCGCATCATCGTGTCGGGAAACCCCGAGATCAAGGGCGGGGCGACGATGACGGGCCTGTCGGCGATCACGAGCGCGCACGCGGTCCTGCCGTCGCCTTGGCAACCGGGCACGGTGCGCGAGGCGATCGAGCAGGCGCTCGCGGGCAACCCGCAGAACGCGATGATGCGCTAGCTTGCGATCGGCGGCCTCGGTAGGCCGCCGCAGGAGGGGCGCGCCGCCCCTCCCCCAGTTGGGCAGAGCCCAACCGGGCCCCCCTCCCTGCGTCTTCGCTCCGCTGCGCTTCGCTACGCCCTTGCGGCTCGCTGCGCTCGCCTCCTCATGATCTGGCGGC
>CAZQJC010000173.1:0-5517 GCA_964593795.1 uncultured Myxococcales bacterium
CCGCCTCCGGACCTTGAGCATGATCGAAGCGCGTTGCTATGCGGCGGCCGGCGCCGGCCGCCCGTCCGCCCCCCTGAAGGGGGGGCTCCCCAGAGAGAAGAAGGCCCGCGCTCCGCGCGCGCCGCGCGCGCCGCGCGAAGAGGGCGGCTCCGCCGGCCTGACGGCCGCCTCCGCCGCCCCACCGCTAAAGATCGAAGCGACGTGGGCGACGGCGGCCGTGATAGACGGCCAGGACGTCGATGAAGTCCTCGCGGATCACGTAGTAGACGCCGTAGGGGAAGCGGTGGAGGCGGGCACGGCGCACACGGCCGTGCGCAACCACGCGCGCCTCGGGATGGCGCGCGATCCGCCCGAGGCAAGCCTCCACGGCGCGGAGGAAGGCCTCGCCCAGTCCCTCGGCGCGCGCCTCGTACCACGCGTAGGCTTCGTCGACGTCGAGCTCGGCGCGCCGCCGAACCCGAACGGGGAGCGTCACCGCGAGCGCTGCCGGATGCGCTCGCGAACCTCTTCCCAGGGCGAGCCGCCCGTGGGATCGGCGTCGGCTTCGGCCAGACGTCGCTCGAGGTCTTCGCGCTGCTCATCGGTGAGCGCGAGCGCCTCGTCTTCATCCGCGATGCTGTCCCAGAGCTCCTCGACCAGCTCCAGCCGCTCGGCAGCGGAGAGCTTGAAGAGCTCCTCTCGAAGGGCGTTCGTCATGGCCACGAGTCTGCCCCCGACCCTCTGATGCGGCAAGCCGGAGGCTCTTCCTTTAGCTGCCCGCCGCGCTGCGAGTGGACGGCAACCCCGCGTCTCCAACACCTCGCTTGCAGCTGAAAACTCGCGTCTGGGCTTTGGACTTCCAGATCGAGGGCCTCGACTGGAAGCTCCGGTGGTAAGCTGTGGATCGCGCCTGGGAAAGTCCCGAGCGTACGACGGGAAGGCGTCGGGCTGAGGAGTAGTCCCAGAGTGGTGTTCAGCAGGCAGGATTCGGTGGAATCGTCGACTGGGTGGTCGGAAGGGACAGCGGCGCAGCGTGGCGCAGCGCGTTCACCGACAGTTGGGTGCGCGGGCCGACTGGCGGCGTCCTACCCGAGCGCCTTGCAAACGGGTTGAGGGATGTTGGGCGCTCGGTGCCAAGCAACGCCGCTGCGAATGGAATGCACGCATGGCACGCAGGTTCGAACGCATTCCTTGCGGAGGAACTCGGGGTGGTCGGCGCTCCGCTGATCCTACTTGGCGGAATTTATCATGAGAGCCCGTTGGACTGGGAATCATTCAAAGGTGAGCAGCACTGGCAGGGGACAGTCAACCACGTCTTGGACTCGGTGACCGACATTGGCGCCAACGTCTTTGGACTGGGCATGGGATATCTCGGTGGCGGAGTCGATCGGGCAACTCGATGGGGGAACTACATACCGGGGCCCGGCGAGCCAGATCCAGCGTTTGGAGGCGGGGGGCCCTACAACGGGAATCCACTCGATGCATGGGGTCAGTACCCGTGAGGGCGCGATCGAGGAGAGCGCTAATGATCGTGGCAGCAACCCTTCACATGTTGCTGTCAACCACAGCCTGCGCGAGCGATAGCCATCCGATCGAGAACGGGACCTACATCGCGCGGTCCGGTGAGGACAGGATTTCGGCCCAGGATGAAGACCTGCATTTCGTCTTGACCATCACCGAGGATGGGCAGCAGCGAGTGTTCGACAGGTCGTACAGCTACACTGTCTTGCCAGATGGCCGAATCCAACCGCATCCTGTGAGGTCTGCAGACGCTGTCTTCGGGATCGGTCGATTCGACTGGTACTGGGACGGAAACGAGATCATTCAGAAGGCACCCAGTGGAGCTGAGGTCAACAGGTTCGTGCGCCAGCCCTAGCCATCGCCGCAAGGGGGCTGACTGGTGGTGTCAGCCGAGCTGCGCCCGACTTCGTCGTATCACCGGGAGGGACGGCGTTCCCGGTGCCGAGAGGCGCGACGGGCCCAGTGCCAGTCATCAGCCCCACATCCGGCAACAGGATTGGAACCGCGTTCACGGGCGGGAAGGGTGGCGCGAACAGTCAGGTCGATGCGATCCGAATCATGGACCCCACGCCGCCACGAGGCGCGAGCTCTGGCTACCCGAACGGGTATATCACCTATCAGAATGCGCGAACTCCGCCCCAAGCCGTCAACCCCTACACGGGAAGAACTGTTCCTCCGGATCAGGCACACTTCCCGATCGACTACTGAAATGTCGTCTCGCCTCGGCGTACTGGAAGGCTGCACGGTACGGAGCATCCGTCGCGCTCCGGGAGCTCTTGAGATTGAGTTCGAACGAGGAGTGGGGTTGTCGGTGTTCAACGCGTGCACGGTCTCGGGGCTGTCGGAGGACCGGATCGAAGAGCTGGCGGGGGCCAGCGTGGAGCGCATTAGCGAGTCGAAGGAGGCTGCGCAGATCCGATTCACGGAAGGCCGCGTGGTACATGTGGATCTACGCGATGAAGCCTTCAACGGACCCGAGGCGATGGTCTTGACAGTGCCTGGAGAGCCGACGGTGGTCTGGAACTGAGGGGATAGCGATGAACCATCGCCGCAAGGGGAGCAGCGGCTGGAACAGAGCGGTTATTCCACTACACGACGACCGAGGCTGCGGAAGCAATCGCCAAGCAGGGATTGAGACCAGGTGCGAGCGGAAACGTATTCCTCACGCCCCAGGGCGGACTCAGCCCGCTGCAGGCGCATATCGATCTCGCGTTGCCTCCGAACCGAGCGGCGAACGCGCTGTTCGAGGTCGATGTCGGTGCGATGCGAAGGCTCGGGATCGACATCCCAGCATCGACGCCGGTCGGCCGCTCGTACAACATGCCGGGCGGCGGCCTCGAGGTTCCGATCCCAAGCCGAATCCCGGCTGAAGCGCTCCGGCGGATCCGATGACGGGCGATGAGATCAGAGCCTGGCTCGATGATGAGCTTGCGAACTTCCCCGAACGGACTTCCGGGGAAGAGCTGTACGCCTACATCACCCGACGCACAGCCGGCGTGGCCGAAACGGACCGGGCGTCACTCGTCGAAGCCCTGTCAGGTTGGCTCAAGCTCCGATCCGAACCGAAGACGATGCTGGCTGTGGACCTCGCTGCCAAGCACCGGCTTACCGAGTTGCGGGGTGAAATCGCGGATCTTCTCGATGATGTCCGCGACGGAGAGGCGTTCAGACCCTTCTACGATCGGCCCATTTTGGAGGCGCTCGCGCAGCTGTGAGGATCGGGACCTGCGAGTTCGTGGGTACGGCGGGCCTTCGTTGCCCTTGTTCTCTTTCTGGGCAGCATCGCCATGGTTGCGCCCGCGATGCCCATAGTGAGCATCGGAGACCAGTCCTCCCTTGCCGCAAGGGGCTGCCCGGGGGAATCGAGAAGGCGATCGGCAACGGCCCTGGAGGAAGAGTGGGGGGGCGCAGTGCGGAAGTGCGAACGCGACGACGTGCTCGTCTGCATGCGCGAGTGCGATGATCCGCACGACGCAAGGACTCGCCGGGTGGTGGCATGAGCCGGCCCTCGAGTACGACCTGCAGGGCCGGCTTTTGGCGCGCACGGACGGCGAGGGGCACACGCTGCGCGTGCGCTACGACGTGCTGGGGCGCGTGATCGAGGCGACCGACGCCCTCGGGCGCAGCACGACCTTCGGCTACGACGAGCTCGGAAGCCTCGCCGAGCGCACCAACGGTGCGGGCGAGCGCGTGTCGCAGGAGCACGACGCGCGGGGCCTGCTGCTGCGGCGCCGGGGCTACACGGCGGCGGGGCAGCTCGCGGTCGACGATCGCTTCGGTTACGACGCTCTCGGTCGCGTGGTGCTCGGGCAGAGCGACGCGGTGGCGCGCACGGTCGAGTACGACGCGCTCGACCGCGCGACGGCGATCTACGACTCGACGTTCGGGACGGCCCGGCGCCGCTACGACGCCGAGGGCCGGGTGGTGCAGGCGGTGTACCCGGACAGCGCGACGAGCGGCTTTCCCGAGGGCGTGGTGGCGAGCTACCGCTACGACGCGCGGGGCGCGGTCGTGAAGGTCTCGGACCCGGTGGCCGGCACCTGGCAGCTCGACTACGACGCGGCCGGCCGTCCGGTGCGCCAGACGAGCCCGGCGGGCGTGGAGCGCAGCGTGGCCTACACGGCCGAGGGCTTCGTGGGCCGGATCGAGATGCGCACCGCCGCGGGCGCGTACCTCGACGTGATCGACTACGCGGCGTACGACGCGCTCGGCAACCCGCACGAGGTACGGACGTGCGAGGGTCTTGCGAGCTGCACGGCGAGCCCCACGGCGGCGACGACCATCGCCTACGACGCGCTCTCACGCGTGACCGCGGTCACGTACCCGGGAGCCGGCGGCAGCGAGAGCTTTGGCTACGACCGTGCGGGCAATCGGATCTCGCACACGCGCAGCGGCACCACGCGCGGCTATGAGCTCGATGCGGGCGACCAGGTGACGGCGATCGTGGAGAATGGCGCCGTGGTCGAGAGCTTCACGTACGACGGCGCGGGCCGGCGCAGCAGCCGCACGGCGGGGGGCATGACGACGGCCTACGGCCACGATCCGCTCGGCCGGCTGCGATCGGTGAGCCGCCCGGGCTACACGCTCGCGCTCGCCTACGACGCCTTCGGGACGCGCTTCTCGCGGCTCGACTCGCAGGAGGGGGGCGCCCCCGCGCTGTACTTCGGCGAGTGGGCACACCGGCGCGGGGCGCAGAGCACGCGGCTCGTCCACGGGCCGGGCGTGGACAACGTGCTGGCCGAGGTCACGGGCACGGCGGCCACGGCGCTGCTCGCGGACGCGGGCGGGAGCGTGGTGCACGCGGCGCAGGGCGCGGCGGTGACGGCCACGCGGCGCTACGAGGCCTTCGGGGCGGTGCGGGCCTCGAGCGGCACGGCAGGGCTCACGGAGCGCGGCTTCGCGGGGCGGCCTCTCGAGGGCACGAGCGGGCTCGTCAACCTTCGCGCGCGCTACTACGAGCCGGCCACGGGCCGCTTCCTCGAGCCCGATCCCATCGGCATCGATACGGATCAGCTCTACGCCTACGCGGCCAGCAACCCGTACGTGTACCGCGATCCGATGGGGCTCATGCCGAGCGGCCTTGTACCCAGAAGCTCGGGCGGGAGCTCGTACGGCGTGCAGCTCGGGTCGCCTTCGAGCGCGGGGGGATCGACGTTCGGGTCGATGGGCTCGGGCGGGATCGGTGGTGGAATGCAGCCCGTGGGCGGTGCGATCCGGCCGCCGGTCGACTTGACGCGGTCCCAAGGGCAACAGGCGGGATTCTTCTCCGTTCCCGACAGTCCGATCGATGCGTTCCTCCAAGGCTCTGCTCTCATCGGCGGTGCAGCGCAGGTATCTTCCGGTGCGCTTGCCTGTACGTCTGTCGCCGGCTGCGCGCTAGTGTCCCGTTCCGGTAATGCGATAACTATCTGGAGTTCGCATCACCCCCCAGGTATAGGGGGGAGCGATGCGCGTGGGAAGGCCGAAGGAGCACTTGGTGGTGGCTCCGAGTGAGCGCGAGCGACTGGAGGAGTGGTC
>CAZQJC010000174.1:0-38643 GCA_964593795.1 uncultured Myxococcales bacterium
CGGTCGGATAATGACGGAATCCGTCCGCTGACCACCTGGTCTTGGTCTTGGTCCTGGTCTTCGCCTGCGTGGTTCTGGGGGCTTCGACCAGGACCAGGACCAGGGCCAGGACCAGGCCGGCGCAAAGTGACCGGCATTGGCTCTAGGCCCCCGCGCGTCAGGAGACGATGGAGAAGGCGACCTCGTCGAGGTGGACCCAGCCCTCGAGGCCGTCCCGGCTGCGGATCTTCAGGCGCGCGATCTCGTAGGTGGAGACGCGATATGGGCGCTCGCCCGCGAGCTCGACCGGCGTGCCCGACGCGAGCTGGCCGACGATCGTGTCGTCGTCCCAGCGATCGGGGTCGCGCGAGACCCGCACCGGGCCCGGGGGCTCGCTGCGCGAGCGAACGACGAGCGCGTCGGGGCAGACGCGCAGGACGGCCAGGGCCTCGTCGAAGTCCTGGAAGTAGCCGGGGGCGAGATCGACCGTGAGCACGACGCGCGCGCGATCCGGCGAGGGCGCGAGGACGCAGCGACCGGCGGTGTAGGCGCCGGCCTCCGGGCCGCCTGCGCGATAGCCGAGCACGGTGACCTGGCGCGTTCCGCGCTCGCAGTGCACCGCGAGCGCCGCGCCCTTGAGGGCCTCGATGAGGCGCTCGTTCGGAAGGCCGTCCGGCACGCGCACCCGCACGGTGGCCGCGCTGCCTTCCTGCTCGTCCGCGAGGACCTCGTAGCCGCTTCCGATCACCTCTTACTCCTCTCACGGCCCAGGGCCGGTGTCACTTTCGTGGCCCAGTCCCGTGCCATGGCACGGTCGCGTAGGCACGCATTCGCCGAGGGGTTCGGGCGCCCGTCCAGCGAAAGTCCTGGATTTCCAGGGCGCTTGTGCGCTCAGCCTGGCCTCGTGAGGTGGCCCGGGAGGTGCATCGTCAGGCGGTACTTCCTGGAGGAATCCTCATGCGCTACGCGATGGCTCTCTTCGGCACCCTCGGATTGCTCGTTTCTGGCTGCGGCGGCGAGGCCGACGACTCGTACGACCCGGCAGCCGACCCTCAGGCGCTCTCGCCGAGGGGCGAAGGGGCCCCGATCGTGACGGGGGACGACGCCCCCGACGCGCTCGCCTTCGGCTACGACTTCGCCGGCTTCTCGGGCAAGGTCCGCGGGATCAACGACCTCGGCAAGAAGCTCGGCGCCACCGGCTGCGTGACCGCGATCGTCCCGGTGGGCGTGTCTCCCGCGGATCCGGCGGCGTCGGCGCGCGACGCGGTCTCGGCCATGGTCGGCCACGCGCACGCCGAGGTCGTCAAGGGCAAGGAGGCGTGCGTGGGCGCGTGCGGCAAGGCGCTCCTCGACCGGCTGGGCACGATGGATCAGCCCTTTTCGCTCGTGCTGTCGGACCTGGCCTCGGCCGTCTCGCACCAGTCCGCGCAGCCCGCGGAGCTCACGCTGTGGTCGGGGCCGAAGGCCTCGCGCGCGGTCACGCTGCACGGCACGCGCGAGGGCCGCGTGTTCGGGCTCGCGTACTTCTACGACGCCCGCGACTGTCGCTGACCGTCAGAGCCCGTACTTCTTGAGGCGGTCGATGAGCGTCACGCGGCTCATGCCGAGGCGGCGCGCGGCCTCGCTCTGGTTGCCGCCGGCCGCCTGCAGGGCGCGCGCGATGAGCGTGCGCTCGAGGGCGTCGAGCTGATCGCGGAGCGGGAGCGCGTCGGCGTCGGCGGGCGCGTCGGCGGCGGGGGCGCCCTCGAAGAGCTCGGGGCCGAGCTCGCCGCCGGCGGACAGCGCGGCCATGCGGAAGACGGCGTTCTCGAGCTGGCGCACGTTGCCCGGCCACTCGGCGCCCGCGAGGCGGCGCACGAGGTCGGGCGCGAGGCGCAGGTCCGAGAGGCCGAAGCGATCGGCGCAGCGGCGGGCGAACTCGCTGGCGAGCTCGGGGATGTCGGCGCGGCGCTCGCGCAGGGGCGGCACCACGAGCTCGACCACCGCGAGCCGGTAGTAGAGATCCTCGCGGAAGCGGCCGGCGCGCGCCTCGGCCTGCAGGTCGCGGTTCGTGCACGCGACGACGCGGACGTCCACGCGCTCGATCTTCCCCGAGCCGACCGGCTGGATCTCGCCCTCCTGAAGGGCGCGCAGGATCTTGGCCTGCACGCCGAGGGGCAGCTCGCCGATCTCGTCGAGCACCAGCGTCCCGCCGTCGGCCTCGGCGAAGAAGCCGCGCCGGGCGGACGCCGCGCCGGTGAAGGCCCCCTTGCTGTGGCCGAAGAGCTCGGCCTCGGCGAGCTCGCCGGGGATGGCCGCGCAGTTGAAGCGCACGATCGGGCGCGCCGCGCGGTCTGACTCGAGGTGGAGCAGCGAGGCGACGAGCTCCTTGCCGGTGCCGGTCTCGCCACGCACGAGCACGGTGACCGGGCGCTTGGAGACGCGGCCGATCGCGTCGAGGAGGCGCTGCATCGGCGGGCTCGAGCCGATGATGCGGCGGCCGAGCGCGCGCTCCGCCGACAGCTTGCGGTTCTCGACGCGCAGCCTGCGCGCCTCGAGGGCGCGCTCGATGACGAGCACCAGCTCGTCGATGTCGAAGGGCTTGCGCAGGTAGTCGTAGGCGCCCTGCTTGACGGCGCTGACGGCCACGCGCTCGCTGCCGTGCGCGGTCAGGAGCACGACTGGGAGCGCCGGATCGCGCTCGCGGATCGCGCCGAGGAGCGCGAGGCCGTCCATGCCCGGCATGGCGAGGTCCGTGACCACGGCGTCGATTCCCTCGAGCTTGCCGAGCGCGTCCGCGCCGCTCGTGGCCGTGACGGCCTCGTGCCCGCGGTCGGCGAAGACCTCGCGCAGCGTGTAGAGGACGCCCGGCTCGTCGTCGACCAGGAGGATGCGCGGCATCTAGTGCTGCCCGTCAGAAGTGGACCGGCATTCAGACACTGTGAGCTCTGTGCACGCCGGGTGGGGGCAGTACTCGCGCACGCGGCGCGTGCGCAAGACCAGCACCTAGGGCCGCTCGTCGGACCAGCTGGAAGCCTGGGGAATCCCGGACGGGCAGCACCAGGTGTCTCGTTGGCTCGCGCTCCGCGCTCGCGAATGCCGCCTCCACCACGGTCCCATGTCGCCCTCCAGGTGCAAGACCGGTCGAACTTTTGACGAGCGGCACTAGGCTTCGCCGCCCCGCCCGCCGCCACGCGCACCGCGGCCTGAAGTTCGCGTCCGGCCGCGGGCGGGATACCCTCGGGCACCGGTGTCGTTCTGGCTCCCTTTCTGCGCGGCTCTCGCGATCTACGCGGCGCTCCTGCCCGCGGGCCTGCCGTGGCTCGACGGCGGCGAGCTCTCCGCCGCCGTCCTCGGCCTCGGGATCACGCACCCCACGGGGTTCCCGCTGCTCGTCCTCTGGGGCAAGGCGTTCTCGCTGCTGCCCGTCGGAGAGCTCGCCTTCCGCCTCCACGTCGGCAACGCCGTCGCGGCCGCCCTCGCGCTCGGGGCGCTCGGGGCGCTCGTCGCCCGCGGCGTGCGCGCGCTCGTCGGGGATCACCGCGAGGCCCTCGCCCTCGTCGCCGGCTGCGCCGCCGCCGCGCTCGCGGGCTCGAGCCGGACGCTGCTCGCGCAGTCCGTCAGCGTCGAGGCCTACGCGCCCTCGCTCGCGCTCTGGCTCGGCGTCCTGCACCTCGCGCTCGCCGCGCGGTCGCGCCCGGCCCTCGCGCCGCTCGCCACGTTCGCCGGTGGGCTCGGCGCGGCCGGCCTGCACGCGGTCCTGCGCGGCATCGCCCTCGCGCCTGCGCTCTGGGCCGTGGGGCGCGCCGCGCTCCGGCGCGCCGCGGCGATCCGGCTCGCGCCGCTCACGCTCGCGCTCGGCTGCGCCGTCCTCGTGTACCTGCCCGTGCGCGCGGCCACCACGCCGTTTGCCAACTGGGGCGATCCACGCACGGCGGGCCGCCTCTGGGATCACCTCAGCGCCGGTCGCATCCGCCGCGCCTTCGAGGGCGAGATCGCCACGCGCAACGTCGCACGCGCGCTGTCGCAGGCCACGCGCACGGCCGGGATGATCGAAGGCGAGCTCGGCGTCATCGTCCTGCTCCTCGCGCTCGCGGGGGCGGTGGCGCTCGGGCGCCGTCGCGGCACGCCGCGCGCGCTCTGCGGCTGGCTCCTCTTCGCGCTCTCGTTCGACTTCGTCTACGCAGCGTGGATCAACCCGATGGGCCTCTCCGATCTCCAGAACGGCGGCGCCACGCGGATCGCGCTCGCCTGTCTGGCCGGCGTCGGGATCGCCGTCCTCGCCATCCGCGCGGGGCGTGCCGCGGCCGCGGCGGCGGCAGTCGTCACGCTCGTGGCCGCCTGGCCCGTGGTGGCGAGCTCCGCCCTCGCGCTCGGTGCGAACAACGCCCCCGACCGCTGGACGCAGGCAGCCCTCGACGAGGTTCCGCCGAGAGGCACGGCCTTCGTCACGAGCGACGACGTCGCCGCGGGGCTTCGCTACTTCCAGGCCGCCGGTCAGCGCCCCGACGTCGCCGTGGTCGTCATCCAGCAGACGACTGCGAGCGCGCTCGAGGCCGCGCTCGTCCACGCGGGTTCCGGCGCGCGCTGGGAGGCTGCGGGCGACACGCGTCCTCCGGGGCGCACGCTGGTGCCCGTCGCGGCGCCGCTCTGGCCCGTGGCGAGGCAGGCCCGCGAGGGCGCGGTCGGCGAGCTCGCGCGCGGCATGCTGCAGCCTCTCGCGGAGGACCTGCCCTTCGACGTGCACACCCGCCGCGTGGCCGTCCGCACGCTCGACGCGCTCGCGCGCCTGATGCTGGCCAGCCGGCGCCCCGCGGCCGCCGATGCCCTGTGGGACAAGGCCGCGGCGCTCGCGCCGGACAGCGCGGCCGCGCTCGTCAACGCGGCGGTGGCCGCGGGCCGGCGCGGCGACACCGGGCGCGCGCTCGAGCTCGTCGGGCGGTCGCTCGATCTCGAGCCCGACCGGCCCGTCGCCCTCGTCAACCAGGGCCGCTTCCGCCTCGCACGGAACGAGGACGCCGCGGCGGAGCGCAGCTACGCACGGGCCAGCGCCCTCGACCCTGGCAGCGCCGGCGCCTGGGCCGGGCTCGCGCTCGTCGCGGCTCGCCGGGGAAACGCCTCTCAGGCGCGGCAGCACGCGACGCGAGCGCTCGCCCTGGATCCGACCGACACGGAGGCCAGGCTCGTCCTGGAGCGCCTCGGTCGTGAATAGAATGAAAGATAAATTACCAATATTTCCGCGCAATTAACATGATGTTTACGAGATTTCTGTAAGAATGCGTGAATGCTGTACTCGACGAAGCTCGCGGTCGGTGCCCTCTCCCTGCTGTTCTCGTCGCCCCTCGCGCACGCGGATGCGCGGCAGTGGACCCTCGGCACGGTCGCGCCCGAGGGCTCGGTCTACGCGGACCTGACCGCCCAGGTCGCCCAGATCATCGAGGAAGAGGCTCCCGGGATCCGGATCAGGCGCCGGCTCGGCGGGATCCTCGGAACGGAGACCGAGACGGTCGACCTCGTCGCGCAGGATCGCCTCGAGCTCTACGCGGGGAGCCTCGGCGCGCTGGTCGATCGCGTGCCCGTCCTGGGCGTCCTCGAGATCCCGTACCTGTTCCCTGATGCCACGGCGCTCAAGGCGGGGCTCGGCCGCCTCGGCCGCGGGCGCGCCGCGGTGCTGCAGGCGCCCTGCGAGAAGGAGCGCCTCGAGCTAGTGGCGATCGGCGGCGTGGGCTGGCGCGATCTCTCGTCCGTGGGAAAGCCGATCGAGACGGTGGCGGACCTGCGGGGCCTCCGCGCGCGCTCGCAGCCCGGTCCCATCCATCGCGCGATGTGGCGCAGCGTCGGCGCGACGCCGACCGACACCTCCCTGCAGGAGCTCCTCGCGGCGCTCCAGACGTTCGACCTCCAGGCCCTCGACGTGCCGATCACGTTCCTCATCGGCACCTCCGCGCACGAGCGCGTCCGCGCCATCACGCGCACGCGCCACGCGCCGCAGCTCATCGTGTTGCTCGCGAGCCGGCGCGCCTGGTCGTCGCTGACGCCCGCGCAGCGCGAGCGCATCCGGGCGCGCGTGGATCGCGCGACCGAGCGCACGGCCGTCCGTGCCGCGGAGCTCGACGAGGAGCTGCTCGCGTTCCTCATGGGCCGTGGCGTGCGCGTGATCGATCCCGGCCCGGCCGCGCTGGCCGGCTTCCGTGCGATGAGAGGTCGTGTGGAGGAGCTGCTCGAACCGATGGATCCCCAGCAGAAGCGGATCCTCGCCACGCTACGCGGCGAGTAGACAGCGGGCTATCGCCTCCGGGAGGCTGAGCGCAGCAGCCCGGCCGATGGTCGATCCGGGGAGGCCAGCAGCAGCGAGGCCGGCAGATCGTCGATCTGGGAGGCGAGCGCAGCGAGGCCGGCTGATCGTCGATCTGGGAGGCGAGCGCAGCGAGCCGCAAGGGCGTAGCGAGCGCAGCGAGCGAAGACGCAGGGAGGGGGGCCCAGTCGGGTCGCGCCGAAGGCGCGCAACGCAGCACTTGCCCGACTGGGGGAGGGGCGGCGCGCCCGCTGCGCAGACCTCCAGGCAAGGGGCCTGCGACGGCACGACGTGCGCACGGCACGATGCAGTAGGGGGTCGGCGGTGGCCGCCTTCCGAGGCGGCCACTCGCATCAGGGGAAGATGCCGCGCTCCTCGTAGACGCGCGCGATACGCTCGAGGGCGAGGCCGTAGCTCGCGACGCGCCAGTCGACGTTGCGGTTCTCGGCGAAGGTCTTCACCTGCTCGTAGGTGCGCTTCATGCGCTTCTCGAGCCGGCCCTCGACCTCATCGGCCTCCCACTGCTCGGAGCGCTTGTTCTGCAGCCACTCGTAGTAGCTGACGACGACGCCGCCGGAGTTCGCCATGATGTCGGGGATCACGTGGATCCCGCGCTCGAGCAGCACCTCCTCCGCCTCGGGCAGCGTCGGGCCGTTCGCGCCCTCGACCACCAGCTTGCAGCGCAGCGCCTTGGCCTCCTCGAGGCCGATCTCGAGCTCGAGGGCCGCCGGCACGAACACGTCCGACTCGACGTGGAAGAACTCCTCGCGCGAGATCGACTTGGCGCCGCGGTACTCGGCGACAGAGCCGGTCTTCTGCACGTGCTCGACGAGCTTGTGCGTGTTGATGCCCTCGGGGTTCGTGATGTACCCGCGGTAGTCACCGACGGCCACGAGCGACGCGCCGAGCTTCGACAGGATCCGCGCCGTGTGCGAGCCGACGTTGCCGAAGCCCTGCACGGAGAACGTGCAGCCGTCGAGGCGGAAGCGCTGATCGCGCGCCCACTCGGTGATGCAGTGCACGACGCCCTGGCCGGTCGCGCTCTCGCGCCCGAGCGAGCCGCCCGAGGCCACCGTCTTGCCGGTCACCACGTGCTTGACCGCGTTCTTGTCGTTCATCCCGACGACGTTCATGTACGTGTCCATGAGCCAGACCATCGTCTGGGCGTTCGTGCCCACGTCGGGGGCCGGGATGTCCCACTCGGGGCCGATGTTCGCGCCGAGCGCGTGCGTGAAGCGGCGCGTGATGCGCTGCAGCTCGGCCTGCGAATGCAAGCGCGGGTTGAACTTGATGCCGCCCTTGGCGCCGCCGAAGGGGATCTCGGCGAGCGCACACTTGTACGTCATCCAGGAGGCGAGCGCCTTGACCTCGTCGAGCGACGCTTCCTCGTGGAAGCGGAGGCCGCCCTTGTACGGGCCGAGGATGTTGTTGTGCTGGACGCGATAGCCCTTGAAGAGCCTGGTCGAGCCGTCGTCCATCTTCACGGGGAAGTTGGTGATGATCTCGTTCTTGGGCTGCGAGAGGATCGTGGCGACCTCGGGGCTGAGGTTGATCGCCTTGGCGGCCTTGTGCGTCTGGCGCAGGGCGACCTCGTAGAGGTTCGCGCGCTCGGCCAGCTTGGTCTCGAGGATCTTCGGTGCGGCGCTCATGGATGGATCTCCTGTTGCCCTGGACCTGTTGGTGGCCCACGGTGGCGGCTAGATACAATGCCGAAACATGGGCGTCAAGGCGCTGCCGGATCTCGGAAAACCGTGTCTCCTAGCGGGGTTACGACGCGCCGCGTCAGCCGGGTGAGGGCATGAAGGGGCGGCTTGGTGCGCGCGCGATGGCGCTTCTGGAGGAGGTCGCGGGGGGCGCGATGGCGGACCCCCGGTTCGCCCTCCGGCGCCTCGGCCCGCGGCTGCGGCGCGAGCGGTGGCTGGGCGCGCGGGAGCGGCGGGGGGTCTCCGATGCCCTCGCGGCGGTGGTCCGGTTCCAGCGGGCGATCGCGTGCGCACGGCAAGCCGGCGTGATCGCGGGCGCGCTGGCTCCAGTGGCGCTCGCGCTGGCGGAGGGCGAACCGGCCTGGGATGGCGCGGCGATGGAGGCAGCCCTCGGGCGACTGCCGGAGCCCACGCGAACGGCGACCCGCCACGGCGTCGGCGATGCGCTCGCGCGCCGGCTGCTGGCCGAGCGGCCGGACGCGGAGGCGCTCCTCGCGGCGTCGAACCTGCGAGCGCCGCTCGTGCTGCGCGCCAATCGTCTGCGCTGCAGTGCGTCGGAGCTCGCGACGCGCCTCGGCGCCGAGAGCATCCGCGCGACGCCCGCGCCGCTCGCCGAGGACGCGCTCGTGGTGGAGGGACATCCGAACGTCGAGGGCACCGGCGCCTTCGACGCCGGGTGGTTCGAGGCGCAGGACGAGGCGAGCCAGCTCGTGGCGGCGCTGTGCGACGCGCCTGCAGGGGCCGTGGCGCTCGACGCGTGCGCCGGAGCGGGCGGCAAGACGCTCGCGCTGGCGTCGCGCGCGCGCGGACACATTCGCCTCATCGCATGCGATGTCGACCCGGGGCGGCTGGCGGAGCTGTCGCGTCGCGCAGCGCGGGCAGGCGCGAAGGTCGAGGTGCGCTCGCCGGAGGCGCTCGCGGGGCTCGTCGCCGACGTCGTGCTCATCGACGCGCCGTGCAGCGGCTCGGGCACGCTGCGCCGCGATCCGGGGCTGCGGCACGCGCTCGAAGACGCGGCGCTCGACGCGCACCCGCTGGTGCAGCGCGCGGTGCTGGATCGCTATGCCGCGCACGTGCGGCCGGGCGGCCGCCTCGTCTACGCGACGTGCTCGCTGCTGCGCGCGGAGAACCAGGACGTCGTGGAGGCCTTCCTGGCGGCGCACGCGGACTTCGCGCTCGTGCCGGTCTCGACCCTGTGGGGTGAGGCGCGGGCGCACGCGGTCGGCGACGGCGCGGTGCTGTCGATGGCGCCGCACACGCACGGCTCGGACGGCTTCTTCGCGGCGGTCCTCGCGCGGTCTGGCTGAGGCTTCACCGGCGTGCAGGCCCGTGCGTCCTGGCACAGCGGTCGCGCGGGTGTTGCTCAGGCGGCGGCGGCGCGCAGCGCCCGCATCACCTCGTCGGCGGCGCGGAGGCCGGACGCGAGGGCACCCTGCATCCAGCCCGGGAAGACCGACGTGTGCTCGCCCGCGAAGTGGACGAGGCCGTCCGCGGACATCGCCGCTTCACCCATCCAGCGCGTCTGCCCCGGCTGGTGGTAGCCCCAGCCGCCGCCGGCCCAGGGATCCTCCTGCCACGCGTGGCTCGTCGCGACCTCGACGTGCTCGGCGATGTCGGGCCACAGCGCACGCATCTGCTCGAGCGCATGCGTCGCGCGCGCCGCCTCGCCCCCGACCTCGCACAGCGCGCGCGCGTGATCGTGGTGCACGTACGACGCGAGCATCCCTCGACGCCCCGGCTGCACGCACGAGAGGTCCCAGACGCGCTCGATGGGCAGGTCGGTGCGCACCATCGCGAGTCCGCCGAGACCCTCGCGCTGCCAGAAGCGCGTGCGGGTCTGGAGGCTCGTGCGGCACACGGGCATGTACGCGAGCTCGCGGATCGCGCGCGCCTTGTCGGGCGACCATGGCGCCTGCACGTCCACGCGCCGCAGGGCGGAGAAGGGCAGGGCGCACACCACGCGGTCGGCCTCGATGCGCACCGTGTCGCGGCCCTGGCGAGCGATCACCGTGACGCGCCCGAGGCGCTGCTCGAGGCGCACGACCTCGTGGCCGTAGCGGACGGCGGCGCCGAGCCGCGCCGCGAGCGCCCGGGGCAGGCGGTCGTTGCCGCCGGCGATCGCGAAGGTGCGCTTCCACGCGGTGTCGATGTGCTCGCAGCCGAGCCACTGCGCGGCGCCGAACGCGCGGGTCTCCGTGCCGTTTTCGGCGATGAACACCGCGAGCGCGTCGTCGGATGCGCCGCGGCTGCGCAGGAACTCGACGAAGGTCTGGCTGTCGCGCCGGCGCGCTCCCGGGCCGGGCCAGCCGGGGCGCCGCGGATCGCCGACCTCGGCGAGGACCGGCTCGACGTACTCCTCCCACAGCGCGGGTCCGTCTGCCCCTTCCTCGCGCCCGGAGAGCGGCAGGGCGAGGGGCTTGCCCTCCTCGTGCACGAAACGCCTTCCGCGCACGTGGTAGAGGACGCGCGGGCCGGTCACGGCGAGCTCGACGAGCGGCAGTCGCAGCTCGCGCGCGAAGCGCAGCGTGAGGTCGTGGTGATCCGGGATGCGGGTCGCGCCGAGCTCCGCGTACTGCCCGTCGTAGAAGGGCGCGCGCAGCGTGCGGACGCGTCCGCCGGCCTGCGCCTGGGCCTCGAGGACCACCACGTCGTGGCCCGCTCGAACGAGCGCATCGGCGGCGGAGAGGCCGGCGAGGCCGGCCCCGAGCACGACCACGCGGCCTGACGGCCGGGTCGGCTTGCCGCGCAGGCGCGCGCAGGCGGGGGCCGCGGCGACGAGTGCGCTCCACCGGAGGAAGTCGCGTCGAGAGAGCGCCATGCGTCGCCCGAGGATAGCCCCTCGGCGCGCCGGCGCGGCGGGCGCGGTTGTGCGCCCCGGTCAAATGGGCAAGAGTGAGCGCGTGCTGCGAAGGTGGCGCGCGCCGTGGGCGTGGGTGCTGGTGCTGGCGTGCTCGCCGGCGGGCCCGCCGGCCCGCGGCGGACCGGGCCCCGCGCTCGAGACGCGCCGCGGGGACTTCGAGGAGCATGTCCTGCTCACGGGGGAGCTCGACGCCGTGCGCGCGGACAAGCTCGTGGTGCCGCGGACCCCGACCTGGCGCGTGACGATCCGCTGGATGGCCGAGGACGGCGCCGCGGTCAAGGCGGGCGACAAGGTCCTCGAGTTCGACAGCACGTCGTTCACCGCGACGCTCGAGGAGAAGCGGCTCGCGGTGTCGCAGGCGCGGCGCGACATCGACAAGCAGGTGGCGCAGAACGCGGTCGTGACGGCGGACAAGCGCTTCGAGGTCGCCAAGCGGCAGATCGAGGTGGAGAAGGCCCGCGTGCAGGCGAGCGTGCCCGAGGAGAGCTTCCCGCGGCGCGTGCACCAGGAGCGGCAGCTCGAGCTGCGACGCGCGGAGGTGGAGCTCGCGCGGGCCAGAGACGAGCTCGCGGCGCACGAGCGAGGCGCGGGGCTCGAGCTCGATCTGCGGCGGATCGCGCTCGAGAAGTCGGAGCGCGAGGTCAAGCAGGCCGAGGAGGCGCTGCGCTCGCTGACGCTGCGCGCCCCGCGCGACGGCATCCTGATGGTCGGGGACCACTGGTGGGAGGGGCGCAAGCTCCAGGTCGGCGACGCGCCGTGGGTGGGCATGCCGGTGGTCAAGCTGCCGGACCTCGGCGCGATGCAGGTGCGCGCGTGGCTGTCGGACGTGGACGAGGGGCGCGTCCGCGTCGGGATGCCGGTGGCGTGTACCCTCGACGCCTATCCCGACGAGCCGCTACCAGGGAAGATCAGCCAGATCCTGCCGATCGCCCGGGAGCCGGCGCGCGAGTCGTTGCGGCGCGCGTTCGGCGTGACCGTGGATCTCGCGCGGACCGATCCCGCGCGGCTGCGGCCGGGCATGTCGGTGCGCGTCGACGTGCAGGCGGCGCGGCGCACGGGCGTCCTGCTCGCGTCGCGCGCGGCGATCGACGTGTCCGGGGGCAAGCCCCGCGCGAGGCTGCCCGGCGGCCTCGTCGACGTGGAGCTCGGCGGGTGCAACGGGGAGGTGTGCGTGATCGAGCGCGGCCTGACCGAGGGCATGCGGCTCGAGGGGGCGCGGTGAAGGCCCGGCTGGGGGTGTGCCTCGTGGCGCTCTCGTGCGCAGCGGGGGAGCCCGACGACACCGTCGCGGTCAAGCGCGAGGACCTCGTTCTCGGCGTCGACGTGACGGGCACGCTCAAGGCGGTCGAGACGCGCTCCTACGGGGCGCCGGTGCTCGGTGACGTGTGGGACTTCAAGATCACGTTCATGGCGCCCGAGGGCGTGGACGCCAAGGCCGGCTCGGTCGTGCTGCGCTTCGACACGGGGGACCTCGAGCACAAGCTCGACGAGAAGCTCAACGAGCTCAAGGCGGTCGAAAAGGAGCTCGAAAAACGCGCCTCCGACGCGGAGCTGGCGAGGCGTGACGCGGAGCTGCGGCTCGCCGAGGTCGCGGCCAAGGTGCGCAAGGCGGAGCTCGCGGTCGCCGTGCCGCCGGACCTGCAGAACGCGATCGAGCTGCGCACGGCGCGCCTCGATCTCGAGCTCGCGCGCAAGGAGGACCGGGCGGTGCGCGAGCGCAACGAGCACGCGGCGCACCAGGACGGCGTGGAGCTCGCGGGCCTGCGCGAGCGGCGTGATCGCGCGCGGCAGCGCGTCACCGAGCTCAAGGCGCAGATCGGCGAGATGCAGGTCAAGACCACGCGGCCGGGGACGGTCATCTACCGGACGAGCTGGGACGGCGAGAAGAAGAAGGTCGGCGGCTCCACCTGGCGCGGCGACGTGGTCCTCGAGGTGGCGGGCCTCGGCGAGATGGAGGGCGCGGGCGAGGTGGACGAGGCCGACTCGAGCCGCGTCACCGTGGGCCAGCGCGTGCGGCTGCGCCTCGACGCCCATCCGGACCAGGAGTGGACGGGGAAGGTGAAGTCCCTCGTGCAGACCGTGCAGCGCGCGAGCGCGAAGAACCCGCTCAAGGTGATGCGGCTCGAGCTGGCGCTCGACAAGGGCGATCCGGTGCGGATGCGGCCCGGCATGCGCTTCCGCGGCCAGGTGGAGACGGGGCGCGCGACCTCGGTGCTGGTCGTGCCGTCGGAGGCCGTGTTCCTCGGGCCGGCGGGCCCGATCGCCTACCGGCGGCGAACCGGCGGTCTCGACGCGGTGGCCATCAAGGTGGGGCGCCGCAGCCGCGAGCGCGTGGAGGTCGTCGCGGGGCTGGCCGAGGGGGACGTCGTGTCGCGGCGGGAGCCGGAGCAGGTGCGCCGGCCATGAGGCGCTGGGGGATCGCGCTGCTGGTGCTCGTCGGTGGGGCAGGGGCCGCGGTGGTCACGGTGGGCCGCGGCGGGGGCCCGCGCGTGCCGACGGTGAAGCTCGCGCGGGCGGCGTTCATCCGCAGCGTAACGGCCGAGGGCAACCTGCGGGCGACCAAGGCGACGCCCATCACGGCGCCCCCCGACGTGCAGACGCAGCTCAAGATCGCCTGGCTCGCGAAGGACGGCTCGCCGGTCAAGAAGGACGACGTCCTCGTGCGCTTCGATCCGACGGACTTCGAGAAGCAGCTCGCGGACGGCGAGGCCGACCGGTCGAGCGCGAACGCGAAGATCGACAAGGAGAGGATGCAGTCGGCGACCGCGCTGCGCGGGCGCGACCGGACGGCCGAGCTCGCGGGCGAGGAGCTCAAGAAGACGCGGGCCTTCGCGGAGAAGGATCCGCTCGTGTTCTCGCGCTCGCAGATCGTCGCGGCCCAGATCGACGAGGGGCTGTCGTCGTCGCGCGTCGACCACGCGTCGGCGGCGCAGCGGATCGAGGGGCGGCTGTCGCGGAGCAAGATCGAGATCCTCGAGGTCGAGCGGCGCAAGGCGGAGCTCGCGGTGGGCTCGGCCAGGAAGACCCTGCGCTCGCTCGCCGTGGCGGCGCCGCACGACGGCATCGTGGTGGTCGATCGCGACTGGCGCGGGACGCCGTACAACGTCGGGGACTCCGTCTGGCCCGGCATGCGCATCGCCGAGCTGCCGCTCCTCGACACGATGGAGGCGGAGGTGTGGGTGCTCGAGGCGGACGCGGGGGGGCTCGCGGTGGGTGGCACCGCCGAGGTCACCCTCGAGGCCCACCCGGAGCGCGCGTGGAAGGCGAAGATCAAGCGCATCGACGCGCTGGCCAAGCCGCGCGTGCGCGACGTGCCCGTGCAGTACTTCGGCCTCACGCTCGAGCTCGAGCGCACGGATCCCGAGGTCATGAAGCCTGGCCAGCGCGTGCACGCGCGCCTGTCGATCGACGCCGGCAAGGTGATCACGGTGCCCCGGCAGTGCGTGTTCGAGAAGGACGGGCGGCCCGTCGTGTACCGGCTGGCGGGCGAGCGCTTCGACGCGGTGCCGGTCAAGCTCGGGGCGTCGAGCCCGGGGCGTGTGGCGGTGGACGAGGGCGTCCGCGAGGGCGACCGCGTCGCGCTGCGGGATCCGACTCGACCGGAGGAGAGCTGGACGGGGGCGGGTGGGCAGGAGTCCGGCCCGAAGCCTGGGGCGGGGCCCTGACGATGCGAGCGACCGACGCGTTCCGGCTGGCGGGCATGCACCTCTCGGCGCACAAGCTGCGCTCGGGGCTGACGATGCTCGGGATGATGTTCGGCGTCGGCGCGGTCATCTCCATGCTGTCGATCGGCGCCGGGGCGGAGCGGAGCGCGCTCGCGCTCATCGACCGGATGGGCCTTCGCAACGTGGTGGTCAAGAGCCGCGACCTCAAGCCGACGGAGCTGGCGGAGGTGCGCAAGAAGTCGCTGGGGGTCTCGCTGCGCGACGCGGAGGCCATCGGCGAGGCGGTCCCGGGCGTGTCGCTCGCCGCGCCGCGCGTCGAGGTCGAGGCCTACAAGATCCTCGCGCCGCCGGGCAAGACCGAGGGCAAGGTGCACGGCGTCTCGCACCGCCACGCGGAGCTGACGAACCTCGTGGTGGACGAGGGGCGCTTCTTCGACGCGCTCGAGGAGCGCACGCACGCGCAGGTGTGCGTGCTCGGCGGCACGCTGCGGCGCGAGCTGTTCGGCGCCGATCGCGCGGTCGGTCGCGCGGTCAAGGTGAACGATCTGTGGCTCGAGGTGGTGGGGGTGCTGCGGCCGGAGCCGGCCGGCAAGAGCGGCATGCAGGGCCTGACCGTGGGCTCGACGGCGCGCGAGATCTACCTGCCGGTGTCGACGGCGATCCGCAAGCTCGACCGCGATCCGCTCAAGAGCCCGCTCGACGAGATCGTGGTGCGCCTCGGTGACGGCGCGTCGGCCCGCGAGACCGCGGCGGCCGTGAGCGGCCTGCTGGCGCGCCTGCACGGCGGAGCGTCGGACTACGAGATCGTGGTCCCGGAGGCGCTGCTCGAGCAGAGCCGGCAGACGCAGCGGCTCTTCAACCTGGTGATGGGCTGCATCGCGGGGATCTCGCTGCTCGTCGGGGGCATCGGCATCATGAACATCATGCTGGCCTCGGTGCTGGAGCAGACCCGCGAGATCGGCGTCCGGCGTGCGGTCGGAGCGAGGCGCTGGGACATCCGCTTCCAGTTCCTCGTGACGGCCTTCTCGCTGTCGTTGCTGGGGGGCCTGTGCGGCGTCGCGCTCGGCGTGGGCATCGCGCGCGTCGTCGCCGCGTACGCCGGCTGGCCGACGGTGGTGACCCTCGGCTCGGTCGCCCTGTCGTCCGGCGTCTCCACGGTCGTCGGCCTCGTCTCCGGCCTCTACCCCGCCGCTCGCGCCGCCGCCCTCGATCCCATCGAAGCCCTGCGCTACGAGTGATCAGCCGGCCTCGTCTCCGGCCTCTACCCCGCCGCTCGCGCCGCCGCCCTCGATCCCATCGAAGCCCTCCGCTACGAATAGTCGAATAGGGGTCAGGCTCAAGTTTTCAAGTTTCGCTGATACCCAAGGGATCTCGCCGGCCTCTGGCGGACCGCATTGGACGCTTCTGACGCGAATTTATCTGCGAAGGCAGATACTTGAAAACTTGAGCCTGACCCCTGGCGATCCTCCGCTACGAATGATCAGCGATCGAGCTTGATACCCCTGGAATCGAGCAGGGTGCCCATCGCGACCTCGAGGTCGCTCTTGGCGCGCTGGTGGCGGATGGCGGCGAGGAGCTCGGAGAGGCGGGCCTGGGCGACGTCGGCCTGGCGCTGCGCCACGAAGAAGTTGCTGACCGTGCCGTTGAGGAACTTGCGCTGCTCGGCGTCGAGGCTGCGCTCGGCCAGGGAGCGGAAGCGCTGCGCGGCCTTGACCTCGCGGCCCGACGTGTCGACGGCGCGCAGGGCGAGGCGCACCTCGGCGGAGATGTCGAGGAGCTGCTGATCGAGCTGCGCCCGCGCGCCGCGCTCGGTCGCCTGCAGGGCCTCGAGCTGCGCGCGCGAGGCGCGGCCGAGCGGGGTCCACGCCAGGTTCGCGAACACGCCCCAGCTCCGGGCGTCGCCCGACCCGATCTGGCCGAGCGCATCGGCGTAGCCGGGCTTCTGGCCGAGCAAGCCCACGGAGGCGCCGACGTCGAGCTGGGGCAGCCGATCGGCGGACGCGGCGCGCGTGTCGAGCCTGGCCCGGTCGAGGTCGAGGCGCCGCTGCAGGAGCTCGGCGCGGAAGCGCGTCGCGCGGACCAGCGCCTGCTCGCCGTCCACGGCGAGGGGCTCGAACTGCGGCCGGTCGGTGGGCTGCAGGGGGCGATCCCAGTCCTCGCGCGGCAAGGCGAGGACGCGCCGGAGCCGATCCGCCGCATCCGCGATCAGCGCCTCGGCTTGCACGAGCTGCAGCTCGCGCTGCGCGAGCGTGCTCTCGGCGTTGATGAGCTCCGACGGCGAGAGCACGCCGGCGTCGATCTGCCGGCGCGTCAGGACGAGCTGCTGCTCGGCGAGCCCGAGCGAGCCCTGCTGCACGCCGTGCGCGTCGATCGCCTGCGCGAGGTCCCAGTAGGCGTCCTCCGTGGCCTTGACGATGATCATGACGCCGAGGCGCACCTCCTCGCTCGCGCGCTGCGCCGTGAGCTCCGCGCGGAGCACCTCGACCTGCGGCAGGTCGAGGTCGAAGGCGAAACCCCGCAGGAGCGGCTGCGTCAGGCGGAGCTCGACGCCGCTGCGGTAGAGCAGCGGCTGCGGCGCGCTGCCCAGGCTCGACTGCGTGCGCGCGTTCGAGAACGAAAGGCCGAGCTGCGTGCCCGTGCGGAGCTGTTGCTGCACGCCGAGGTTCCAGGTGTCGCTCTGCAGGTGGAAGATCTGTCCGGCGCTGCCGTCGAGCGTGGTCGTGGGCGGCGAGTCGGCCTCGCTGTGCAGGAAGCTCGCGGTGAGCGTCGGCTCGAAGCGCAGCGCGGCGACGTCGATGCCCTTCCGCACGCCGAGCGCCGTCTCGCGCTTGAGCACGATGTTCAGGTTGCGCTGCACCGCGAGCTGCACCGCCTCGCGCAGGCCGATCGGCCGGGGCGCCGGCTCGGCGTGCGCGAGCCCGCTCGCGAGCAGGACCCCGAAGAGAGCCGCGCGGCGGGTGGGCATCGCGCCCATCCTACCTCGTCGACGATCGGCCGCCTCGGCGGTTCGGGTAGGCTCAGGCCGTGCCCGAGCTGCCCGACCTCGAGTACGTCGCGGGGGTCCTGCGCGAGCGCGCGGTGGGCCGCACCGTCCGCGCCGCCACGGTCGGCGACCCGACGGTCCTGCGCCTGATGATCGAGGCCGCGCTCCCCGAGCTGCTGGTGGGCCGGCGCCTCGAGTCGGTGGCGCGGCGCGGACACTTCCTGCGGTTCGGCCTCGGCGAGGACCTCGTCCTCGTCGTCAACGCCATGCTCGTCGGGCGCTTCTTCCTGGAGGCGGGCAAGGCGAAGAAGCGCGCCAGCACGGCCCTGGTGCTGGAGCTCGACGACGGCCAGCGCCTCTCCTACGTGGACGATCGGCGCATGGGCAAGGTCTACGTCGCTCGCCCCGCGGACGAGCCGCGCATCCCGGCGTACGGCGGGCTCGGCCTCGACGTGCTGTCGCCAGCGTTCACCCGCGAGGCCTTCGAGCGAATCGCCGCGCGCCGCCGCGATCAGGTGCGGCAGCTCCTCCTGGACAAGACCGCGCTGGCGTCGATCGGCAACGCCTACGCCGACGAGATCCTCTTCGAGGCGCGCCTGCACCCGAAGACCTTCTGCGGCAAGCTCACGGGCGAGGACCGTGGGCGCCTCTTCGACGCCATCCGGAGCGTCCTCGAGGCCGCCTGCGCGGAGATCGCGCGCCGGGGCGGCCCGATCGACGAGAAGGTGCGCGACTTCCTCGCCGTGCGCGGGCGCGACGGAGAGCCCTGTCGCCGCTGCGGGACGACCCTGCGCGCCGTGCGCGTGGGGGCCGGCGACGCGTGCTTCTGCCCGAGCTGCCAGCCCGCCACGCGGGCGCTCTTCATCGACTGGCGCAAGGTCGGCAAGTAGCCCGCGCGCACCTTGCGGACTCTCCCACCCAGCGGAGAGCGCCGTCCCAGGCCACTCGGGCTTCGAGTCGCCACCTCCTCGAGTGGCCACCGGAGCCGCCCCGCACCCCGCGATCGCACGAATTCCCGGCGATCCGCGCGATCGGCGCGCTGGCCCGGAG
Source organism: uncultured Myxococcales bacterium (assembly GCA_964593795.1). GTDB lineage: Bacteria > Myxococcota_A > Polyangia > JAHFDS01 > JAHFDS01 > JAHFDS01. The sequence goes on from CAZQJC010000174.1 coordinate 18,515, forward strand.
GTTGCTGAGGCGTCCCCTCGAAGGCACGCCGTCGCGCTCGATGCGGCGGCGCCGATGCGCGGCATTCGCCGGGCGTCCACTGGCTATCAGGAGGAACGATCATGCGTACGATTCGCGGGAACAGATTCGGCAAGGCGATTGTGTTGGCTGGGGCGATCGGCACGGGCGGCTGCGGAGCCGGCCCGGTCGAGGAGGCGCCCGTCGCACCGGGGACGAAGGGGCAGGGCGGCAAGGCCGACGCCATCGACTACGCGAACGACCCGGCGCGCTTCGACCGCAACCTCGAGCGACGCTTCGATCGCCTGCCCGCCAAGGGCGAGGCGCGCAACATCCCGTGGGCCGGCGACTACTGGTCGAGCGCCCGCGACAGCATCAACATCCGCTGGGACGGCGCCGAGCCGTCGCCCGCCGAGAAGTACGCCAAGGCCTTCGGCAAGGCGGACGTGCCCGAGGCGGTCTCGCGCTACGTCGGCAAGAAGTCGAGCACCGAGGAGATCCCGGGCTGGGTCGGCATCTGCGAGGGCTGGTCGGCCGCGGCCATCCGCGAGCTGCCGCCGCTCAAGCCGGTCGAGAAGAACGGCGTGACCTTCTACCCCGGCGACCTGCACGGCCTCATCACGCTCCTCTACGCCCGCGGCAACTCCGACTCGAAGTTCCTGTCGCGCCGCTGCAACGACGCCAGCGCGCGCTTCGACGCCGCCGGCCGCGCCATCGACTCCGGCTGCCGCGACACCAACCCCGGGACGCTGCACATCATCGCGACCAACTACCTGGGCATCAAGCGCGAGGCCTTCGTCGAGGACCGCACCTTCGACGCGGAGGTCTGGAACCAGCCGGTGCGTGGCTACGAGATCACCGCGCAGCGTGAGATCTCGAAGGGCGAGGCCAACGCGCTGACCGGCGGCGACACCTCGGGCGGCACCACGACGACGCTGCTCGCCGAGACGGCGTTCGCCAAGGACGCCAGGCAGACCGGCGAGGCCACGGTGCCCGCGAGCGGCATCCTCTACCTGAACACCACGGGTGAGGGCGACGTGGACCTCTACGTCAATGTCGGCGGCCCCGCGAGCGAGACCAAGTACACGTGCAAGTCCACGGGCGGCGACGCCAAGGAGAGCTGCACCGTGCGCGAGGCCGCGGGCACCAAGGTCAGCTGGATGCTGCTCGGCTACGCCGAGGCGAGCAAGGCGACCCTCACGATGACGGCGCCGCAGGCCAGCGCGGCGTACGCCTTCAACCCGGACGCCAAGCGCTTCGTCGAGGTGGAGATGGACCTCAAGTACATCTCGGAGGCGCCGCCGTCGCGCGCCTCGAACGTCGCGGAGATCGACGGCTACACGCGCACCGATCACTACCACTACGTCCTCGAGCTCGCGGCCGACGGCACCATCATCGGCGGGGAGTACGTGGGCGACACGCGCCGGTTGCACCCGGACTTCCTGTGGCTCCCGCAGGGCGAGCCCCTCGGCGAGGTCGCGGGGATCTCCTACGACGACGTCAAGGCGCTCCTCGACGAGAGTCGCCGCTAGAGGGTCCGAGGCCCACTTGGGGTACCTTCGCGCGCATGGCGAAGGTCGCATTCCTCGGGCTCGGCGTGATGGGCGCTCCGATGGCGGGGCATCTCGCGGACAAGGGCCACGACGTCACCGTCTACAACCGCACCGCGACGAAGGCCGCGGCGTGGCTCGACGAGCACCGCGGCGCGTCGCGCCGGACGGCTCGCGAGGCCGCCTTGGGCTGCGAGCTCGTGTTCGTGTGCGTCGGCAACGACGAGGACGTGCGCTCCGTCGTGCTCGGCACCGAGGGCGCGTTCGCGGGCATGGCGCGTGGCGCGATCCTCGTCGACCACACCACCACCTCCGCGCAGCTCGCGCGCGAGCTCCACGCCGAGGCCGGCGCGCGCGGCCTCGCGTTCCTCGACGCGCCCGTGTCGGGCGGTCAGGCCGGCGCGGTGGGCGGCACGCTGGCCGTCATGTGCGGCGGCGACGAGGCCGTGTTCGACCGTGCGCGCCCCGTCATCGAGAGCTACGCGAAGGCCTGCACGCGCATCGGCCCCGCGGGCGCCGGCCAGCTCACCAAGATGATGAACCAGATCTGCATCGCGGGCGTGGTGCAGGGCCTCGCGGAGGCCATCAGCTTCGGCCTCCACGCCGGGCTCGACCTGGAGCGCGCCATCGGCGTGATCTCGAAGGGCGCCGCGCAGAGCTGGCAGATGGACAACCGCTGGAAGACGATGGTCGAGGGCAGGTTCGACTTCGGCTTCGCGGTCGACTGGATGCGCAAGGACCTCGGCATCTGCCTCGACGAGGCGCGTCGCAACGGCGCCCAGCTCCCGCTCAGCGCGCTCGTCGATCAGCTCTACGCCCGCGTGCAGGCCCGGGGCGGCCGTCGCTGGGACACGTCCAGCCTCGTGGAGCCGCTCGAGAAGCCCTGATCCGTGGGCGCATGCTACAAAGCGCGCTCGATGAGTGACCGCGACGAGCTCGGCGCCCTGGTGCGGCAGTTCCGCACCCACCTGCAGCACCTCGAAGCCAAGGGCAGCCTCGGCGTGCGCGCCGGTCGCTCGCCTCGGCCGCCGCGGCCACCGGTCGAGACCGCGGAGATCGACGCCCACTCCGACCTCGCCGACGCCTCCGAGGAGCCCGTGACGAACCGACTCTCCCTCGCGGCGGTGCGCGCCGAGCTCGGCGACTGTCAGCGATGCAAGCTCGCGCCTCTGCGCACGAACCTCGTCTTCGGCGTGGGCCGGCAGGACGCCGACCTCATGTTCGTGGGCGAGGCCCCGGGCGCCGACGAGGATCGCCTCGGCGAGCCCTTCGTCGGCCGCGCCGGCGAGCTCCTGACGAAGATGATCCTCGCGATGGGCTTTCGCCGCGAGGACGTGATGATCGCGAACATCCTCAAGTGCCGCCCGCCCGGCAACCGCAACCCCGAGCCCGACGAGATCGAGCAGTGCGAGCCGTTCCTGCGCGCGCAGATCGACGCGATCCGGCCGCGCGTGCTGGTCGCCCTCGGCAAGTTCGCCGCGCAGTGCTTGCTGCGCAGCGACGCGCCCATCAGCGCGCTCCGCGGGCGCTGGCACGAGTACCAGGGCGTGCGCCTGATGCCCACGTTCCACCCGGCGTACCTGCTGCGCGATCCGCGGCAGAAGAAGGTCGTCTGGGACGATCTGCAGATGGTGATGAAGGAGCTCGACCGGCTAGGCATCCAGCCGACGGTCCCGCGCGCGACGACCAAGGAGAGTTAGATGAGCCAGCACTTCAAGGTGACCTACGCGACCCTGACCGCCGACAACGCGGAGCTGCACGGCACGCTCGACGGTGGCATCGAGCGCGTGCGGGCGCAGCTCGGCAAGACGCACCCGCTCATCATCGGCGGGCAGGACCGAACCACGGCGCAGTCGAGCGAGAGCCGCAGCCCCGCCGACACCGAGGTCGTCGTGTCGCGCCACGCCGCCGCCACGCCCGACGACGTCAAGGACGCGATCGCCGCGGCCAAGGCGGCCTATCCCGGCTGGCGCGCCACGCCCTGGCAGAAGCGCTGCGACATCGTCGCGCGCGCCGCGCAGCTCATCCGTGAGGAGCTCGCCGAGCTCACCGCGTGGCTCATCCTCGAGAACGGCAAGAACCGCACGGAGGCGCTCGGCGAGATCGAGGAGACCGCCGACCTCTACGACTACTACGTCGCCGAGATGCGCCGGAACGACGGCTACGTCGTGCCGATGAACAAGCTCTCGCCCTCCGACACCAACACGAGCGTGCTGCGCCCCTACGGCGTCTGGGCCGTGGTCGCGCCGTGGAACTTCCCGTACGCGCTCTTCGGCGCGCCCATCGCGGCCGCGCTCATCGCGGGCAACACGGTGGTCGGCAAGCCCTCGAGCGATACGCCGCTCTCGGGCTGGAAGCTCGTCGACATCTTCCGCCGCGCGGGCGTGCCGGCCGGCGTGTGCAACCTCGTCACCGGCTCGGGCCGCGTGGCCGGCGACGCGCTCGTCCTGCACCCCGACGTCGCGGGCGTCACCTTCACCGGCTCGTTCGACGTGGGCTTTCACAAGCTCTACAAGCGCTTCTCGGAGCGCTACCCGAAGCCGTGCATCGTCGAGATGGGCGGCAAGAACCCCGCGATCGTCATGGACAGCGCCGACCTCGAGCGCGCCGCGATGGGGGTCTACCGCTCCGCCTTCGGCATGGGCGGCCAGAAGTGCTCCGCCTGCTCGCGCCTCTACGCGCACGAGTCGATCATCGACGACCTGTGCGCGCGCATCGTCGGGCACCTCGAGAAGACCGTCATCGGCGATCCGCTCGATCGCAAGACGTTCCTCGGCCCCGTCGGCACGCGCTCCTCCTACGAGGACTTCCAGCGCTTCGCCGAGCTCGGCCGGCGCGACGGCCGCGTCCTGCACGGCTGCGAGGTGCTGACCGAGGGCGCGCTCGGCCGCGGCTACTTCGTGGTGCCCACGTTCGTCGCGGGCCTGCCGCGCGACCACGAGCTCATGCGCGAGGAGCTGTTCCTGCCGTACCTCTGCGTGCAGCCGTTCCGGAGCCTGGACGACGCGCTCGCGCAGGCCAACGACACCGACCTCGGCCTGACTGCGGGCTTCTTCAGCGCCAAGCAGCACGAGGTCGATCAGTTCCTCGATCGCATCGAGGCCGGCGTCACCTACGTCAACCGCGCGGCCGGCGCGACCACCGGCGCCTGGCCCGGCGTGCAGCCGTTCGGCGGCTGGAAGGGCTCGGGCTCCACCGGCAAGAACATCGGTGGCCACTACACGCTGCAGTGCTACCTGCGCGAGCAGAGCCGCACGATCACCTGTTGACGAGCGGGCGCCTCGGAAGGCGCCTGCCAGGAAGGGCACGCTGCCCTTCCCCCGCCCGGGCAAGTGCCTGATGCGCGCCTTCGGCGCGACCCGGTCGGGCCCCCCAACCTGCGTCTTCGCTCGCTGCGCTCGCTACGCCCTTGCGGCTCGCTGCGCTCGGCTCGGCGTCGACGGGGGCCGCGCGCGGTCGCAGCACTGCTGCGAGTGACTACGCCTCGGTCGAGGAGGCCTGTGCGCCTTCGGTCTCGGCCTCGGGGGCGATCGCCTCGCGCACCGCGCGCTCGAGCTCGGCCGCGTGCACCGGCTTGGCCAGATAGCACGACGCGCCGATGCGCAGCACCGAGCGCCGCATGAGCGCCGGATCGCGGTGCCCGGACACCATCACGACGGGGACGGTCTTGAGCGACTGGTCCGCGCGCATCTGCCGCAGGAGCTCGAGCCCGCCGAGCCCCGGCATCTCGAGATCCGACACCACGCAGGCGATGTCCCTGCGCGCGCGGAGCGTACGGAGCGCCGACTCCGCGTCGTCGTCCAGCCAGACCTGGTAGCCGCACGACTCCAGGACGTCCCGGATCACCTCTCGCACCACCGGTGAGTCATCCACCACGAGCACCATCTTGCCCTCCCGTTCCATCGATGCTGAAGGGCTATAGGAAGAAGCGTGCCATACCTCCTGGCTCGTAATATTCATATGTTGAGCTGTCGGGCGGCGTCCGACCGGACACGCGGACAGTGGCGCGGACAGTGTCCGGACACGATAATCCGTGGGTGGACCAGGCGGGCCGGACGGCGCGACACCTCGAGGCCCTGTGGGCGATCACGACCCATCCCGCGTTCGTCGAGGCCCGCTGGGACGAGGCCCTCCGGGCCCTGACGCAGGCGGCGGCGACGGCGCTCCAGGTGGCGCGCGTGGGCGTGTGGTCGCTCGAGCAGGACGGCTGCACGCTCGTGTGCGACGAGCTCTACGACGCCGTCGCCGCAGAGCACCGGCGCGAACGACCGATCGCCGAGCGCGAGGTGCCGCGCTACTTCGCCGCGCTCCGCGAGGGTCTGGCGCTGGCGGTCGACGACGTCCACCGTGACGAGCGCACCGCCGAGCTGCGCGCGGACTACCTCGCGCCGCGCGGGGTGACCGGGATGCTCGACGTCGCCGTGCGGGTGAGCGGCCAGCTCGTCGGCATCCTCTGCCACGAGCACGTCGGACCGCCGCGGCACTGGGGGGACGACGAGATCGCCTGCGCGAGCGCCTTCGCGGAGCGGGTGGCGCGGCTGGCCCTCGAGCGGCAACGCCGCCAGCTCGAGCGCGAGCTCTTCGCGTCCGAGATGCGCTATCGCGTCTTCGTCGAGAAGAGCCCCGTCGCCATCCACCGCATCGACTTCGACGTCCCGGTCGACACGACGCTGCCCCTCGAGGCGCAGATGCGCCACATGGTCCAGCACACGCGCATCACCGACGCCAACGAATCGGCCGCGCGCATGATGGGGGTGCCGCTGTCGCAGCTCCGGGGCCTGCGCCTGGCGGACCAGCCCAACCGCGACATCCAGGGCACCATCGAGGTGGCGACCGCGTTCGTGCGGGGCGGCTACCTGCTCGAGGGCCTCGAGCGCGAGCGCCCGGTCGTGGGCGCGCCGTCGCGCTGGATGCAGATGTGGCTCGTGGGCGACCTCCAGGGGGGCAAGCTGCTAGGCGCCTGGGGCATGCAGGTGGACATCACCGACCGCAAGCGCGCCGAGGAGGAGCGCGACCGCCTCCGCCACGCGATCGAGCTGGAGCGCGACGAGCTCCGCGCCGCGCGGAGCGGCGGCGAGGTCATCGGCTCGAGCCAGGTCCTTCGCGAGGCCATCGAGCAGGTGGTGGCGGTCGCGCCCACCGACGCGACGGTGCTCCTGCTCGGCGAGTCCGGCGTCGGCAAGGAGCTCTTCGCCCGCGCGCTCCACGAGCACAGCGGGCGCGCGCGCGGCCCGCTCGTGACGGTGAACTGCGCCGCCGTCCCGCGCGAGCTGTTCGAGAGCGAGTTCTTCGGCCACGCCAAGGGCGCGTTCACGGGGGCGACCGCGGCGCGGCAGGGGCGCTTCCAGCTCGCCCACGGCGGCACCCTGTTCCTCGACGAGGTCGGGGAGATCCCGCTCGAGCTCCAGGGCAAGCTCCTGCGCACGCTGCAGGAGCGGGAGAACCTACGCATCGGCGACGCCAATCCGGAGATCGTGGACGTCCGCGTCGTCGCCGCCACGAACCGCGACCTCGCCGAGGAGGTCCGCGAGGGGCGCTTCCGCGCCGACCTTTACTTCCGGCTGAGCGCGTTCCCGATCCGCCTGCCGGCGCTGCGCGACCGCAAGAGCGACCTCGAGGCCATCGCGCGCCACCTGCTCCGCCGCCTGGCCGCCGAGATGGGCCTGCCCCCGCCGATGCTGTCGCAGGAGGACGTGGCCCGGCTCGAGGCGCACGACTGGCCCGGCAACGTGCGCGAGCTCGAGAACGTCCTGCAGCGTGCGCTCATCCTGGCGCGGGGCGGGCGGCTCGCCCTCGAGCAGTCGCTGCCGCCCTCCTTGCCGCGCCGCAGCGCGACCCCCGTCCCCGCGGTCCGGCCCGAGCCGTCGCGCGAGGACATCGAGGCGGCGCTCGACCGTCACGGCGGCAACGTATTGCGCACCGCGTCGGACCTCGGCATCTCGCGCCAGGCGCTCTACCGCCGCATGCAGACCCTGGGCGTCCGGCGACCGTCGTAGTAGATCACGGTCCATGTCGCAGGACCTCGCCACCTCGCCCATCAAGCTCGTGACCCCGCTGCCCGGCCCCAAGGCCCGGGCGCTCATCGAGGCGGACCGGCCGTACTGGTCACCGTCGCTCATCCATTGCTACCCGCTCTACGTCAAGCGCGCGGCGGGCTGCATGGTCGAGGACGTCGACGGCAACATCCTGCTCGACTGCCAGGCCGGCATCGCGACCTGCTCGACCGGCCACTGCCACCCGACGGTGGTGGCCGCCATCCAGAAGCAGGCCGAGACCCTCATCCACATCTGCGGCACGGACTTCCACTACCCCGGCTACGGCGAGCTCTGCCGGCGCCTGTCGAAGCACGCGCCGGGCGGCACCGACGACTGGCAGACGTTCCTCACGAACAGCGGCACCGAGGGCGTCGAGGCGGCCATCAAGCTCGCGCGCAACCACACCGGCCGCGGGCAGATCATCGCGTTCCGCGGCGCGTTCCACGGCCGCAGCACCGGCTCGCTGACGCTGACGGCCTCGAAGCCCAAGTACAAGGCCGGGTTCGGGCCGCTCCTGCCCGGCGTGCACCACGCCGACTACCCGCGCCCGACAGAGGTGCCTGCCGGCCAGACCTACGCCGCCTATTCGCTCGACCTGCTCGAGAAGTCGCTCGTCCACGACCTCCTCGAGTGCACCGTGCCGCCCAAGGAAGTCGCCGCCATCGTCCTCGAGCCCATCCAGGGCGAGGGCGGCTACGTCGTGCCGCCCCGCGAGTTCCTCGCACGCCTGCGCGAGCTCTGCGATCAGCACGGCATCCTGCTCGTCTTCGACGAGGTGCAGTCGGGCATGGGACGCACGGGCAAGATGTTCGCCGCCGAGCACTTCGGTGTCGTCCCCGACGTCATCGTGCTCGCCAAGGGCATCGCGTCCGGTATGCCGCTCGGCGCGATGATGGCGCGCAAGAAGTTCATGACCTGGGGCGCGGGCACGCACGGCTCGACCACGGGTGGGAATCCGGTGTGCATCGCCGCCGCGCTCGCGACGATGGACCTCCTCGAGGGCGGCCTCATCGAGAACGCCGCCAGGGTCGGCGCTCACCTGCAGGGCCGGCTCGGCAAGCTGCTCCTCTCCGACAAGGCCGCCTCGGGCGTCATCGACGTGCGGGGCCTCGGCCTGATGATCGGCGTGGAGTTCGCCACGCACGCTCACTCCGAGCGCGTGGCCAACCTCTGCTACGAGCGGGGCCTGCTGGTCCTCGAATGCGGCAAGAAGACCATCCGCATCGCGCCGCCGCTCACGATCACCGCCGAGCAGGCGGACGTCTGCGCCGAGCTCTTCGCGAAGACCTGCGTCGACGTCGCGCGCAGCGCCAAGGCCGCCTGAGAGCCTGTGAAAAGACCACAGGCTCTCAGGTGTTGGTTGGCGGGGGAGGGTCAACCCTCCCCCGCGTCGGCTCGCCCACAGGCTCGCCTCCCCCTCCCCGCGGCTGTTGGCCGCGTTCGCAAGCGGAAATCATCGAAGCGCCGCCGTCGCTCCATCGGGGCAGAGGCTCGCGCGTTCCACGCTCGCGTGCCCGATCCGGACGGCGTCATCGACGCCGGTGAGGGGGGAGGCCGAGCCGGGGCGAGGCCGAGGCGGGGGGAGCTTGCTCCCCCCGAATACCAATGAGCGAGCTCGCCGAGCGCCAGCGCGCGCGCGTCTTTGCCACCTGGGCCGCGCAGGCGACGGCGCAGCCGCTCGAGATCGTGCGCGGGCAGGGCGCCACGTTCTGGACCGCCGACGGCGCGCGGTGGCTCGACCTCTGCAGCACCACCTGGAACGCCGCGCTCGGCCACGGCCACCCCCGCATGCGCGAGGCGCTCCTGCGCGCCGCGGACCTCGGGTTCGTCGCGGGCCCGACCGCCGCGTATCCCGACAAGCTCCGCGCCGGCGAGCTCCTCGCGGAGATCGCGCCACGCGGCCTGACGAAGAGCTTCATCTGCCTCGGCGGCGCCGAGGCCAACGAGAACGCCATCAAGATGGCGCGGCTCGTCACGGGCCGCCGCAAGATCGTCGCGCGCAATCGCAGCTACCACGGCGCCACGCTCGCGATGCTCTCGCTCTCGGGCGACTCGCGCCGGGAGGCCTTCGAGCCCGGGCTTCCGGGCATCGTGCGCCTCGCGGACCCCTACTGCTATCGCTGCCCGATGGGCAAGGCGCGCGAGTCGTGCGCCCTCGAGTGCGCCGATGACCTCGACGCGGTGCTCCTCGGCGAGGGCCCCGACACGGTGGCCGCGGTCATCGTCGAGGGCATCGTGGGCGCGAACGGCGTCTTCGTGCCGCGCGAGGGCTACCTGCGCCGGCTGCGCGAGCTCTGCGATCGCCACGGCGTGCTGCTCATCGCGGACGAGGTGCTCTCCGGCTTCGGCCGCACGGGCCGCTGGTTCGCGGTGGATCACGAGGGCGTGGTGCCCGACCTGCTCACCTGCGCCAAGGGCCTGACCGGCGGCTACGCGCCCGGCGGCGCGGTCCTCGTGCACGAGCGCATCGCGCGGCACTTCGACGACCACGTCCTCTGGTGCGGCCTGACGACCTACGCGCACCCGGTGACGTGCGCGGCCATCGTGGGCGCCATCGAGACGCTGCGCGACGAGAAGCTGGTCGAGCGCGCGGCCACGCTGGGCGCGTGGTGGCGGCCGAAGCTCGAAGCATTCGCCAAGGCGCATGCGTTCGTCGGCGAGGTGCGGGGCCTCGGCCTGCTCTTCGCGCTCGAGCTGGTCCGCCCAGGCACGCGCGAGCCGCAGCCCGCGGACGCGATGAACCGCGTCTACGCGGCGCTGCGCGCGCGCCACGTGCACCTGTTCAAGCGCGACAACCTCATCTACCTGGCTCCGCCGCTGGTCTCCACCGAGGCCGAGCTCGACGAGGGCCTGACGCGCGTCGCCGCGGCGCTCGAGGAGGCGCTCTGCCCATGAAACGACGAATCCGCATCTGCGCGACGCCCGCCGAGGCGCTCTCCGATCTGAAGGACGGCATGAGCGTGATGTCCGGGGGCTTCGGCCTCTGCGGCAACGCCGAGGCCTGCATCGCCGCCATCGCCGCCGCGGGTCTCAAGGACCTCACGGTCATCTCGAACAACTGCGGCAACAAGGGCCAGGGCCTCGCGGCGCTGCTCAAGAACCGCCAGGTCAAGACGGTCATCTGCAGCTTCATCGGCGGCAACCCCGACCTCCAGGACCAGTACCTGGCCGGCGAGGTCGAGGTGCAGCTCAACCCGCAGGGCACGCTCGCCGAGCGCATCCGCGCGGGCGGAGCCGGCATCGGCGGTTTCTTCACGCCGACGGGCGTCGGCACCGAGGTCGAGAAGGGCAAGGAGGTGCGCGAGATCGACGGCAAGCGCTACCTCTTCGAGAAGCCCCTGCGCGCCGACTTCGCCATCGTGCGCGCCGCCGTCGGCGACAAGCTCGGGAACCTCCGCTTCTACAGGACGAGCCGCAACTTCAACCCGCTCATGGCGATGGCCGCGCGCGTCACGGTCGCGGAGGTCGATCGTCTGGTCGAGGTCGGCGAGCTCGATCCCGACGACATCCACCTGCCAGGCATCTTCGTGCACCGCATCGTCGAGGTGCGCGAGCACAGAAACCCGATCGAGAACCTCACCGTCCGAAAGAGGGCCTGACCATGTGGTCGCGTGAAGAGATCGCGAAGCGCTGCGCGGCCGAGCTCCCCGACGGCGCGTTCGTCAACCTCGGCATCGGCCTTCCGACCGACGTCGCCAACTACGTGGGCCCCGAGCGAGGCATCTATTTTCACTCGGAAAATGGCCTGCTCGGCATGGGCGCGTTCCCGTTCGAGGACGCGGTCGATCCGCAGATCATCAACGCCGGCAAGCAGACGGTCACGATGGTCGAGGGCGCGAGCATCTTCGACTCCGCCATGTCCTTCGCGATGATCCGCGGCGGCCACGTCGACGTCGCGGTCCTCGGCGGCCTCGAGGTCGCGTCCACCGGCGACCTCGCCAACTGGCTCGTCCCCGGCAAGATGGTGACCGGGATGGGCGGCGCGATGGACCTCGCCAACGGCGCCAAGCGTCTCGTGGTCCTGCAGACGCACGCGTCCAAGGACGGCACCTCGAAGCTGGTCCCGAAGCTGACCTTGCCCGCGACCGCCCTCGACTGCGTGGACCGCGTCATCACCGAGCTCGGCGTCTTCGACTGCGCCGGCGACCACTTCGTCTGCGTCGAGCGCGCCCCCGGTGTCAGCGAAGAGGACGTGAAGAAGGCGACGGCGGCGCCGGTGAAGTTCGGGTAGGGGGCCTTACCGAGGGTAAGGAACTCATGCTAGGGTAAGGCGATGCCGAGCGCCGCCATCACGTCGAAGGGGCAGATAACCCTGCCCAAGGCCATCCGGGATCGCCTGGGGGTTCGGACCGGGGATCGCGTGCGCTTCCGCGAGCGGGCGGACGGCGCGATCGTCGTCGAGGCCGAGACCGTCGATCTGATGGAGCTCTGCGGGGTGATCCGCCCCGCGAAGCGCGGCGTGACCGTCGAGCAGATGGACGAAGCGATCCGACGGCACGCCACGAAGCGATGATCGCGCTCGATACCAACGTCCTCGTGCGCTTCCTCGTCGAGGATGACAAGGCGCAGACCGCCAGGGTGAAGGTGCTCGTTCGCGATGCCATCGAACGAGGTGAAGACCTCTTCATCGCCGACGTGGTGCTGTGCGAGGTCGTCTGGGTGTTGCACGCGAGCTACAGCGTGCAGCGTCCGCAGGTCGTGGAGACCCTGCGCAAGCTGCTCCAGGCGAGGCACCTTCGATACCGCGATCCCGATCTGCTCGAGCGAGCGCTCGCCGCCTACCAGTCGGGCAAAGGCGACTTCGCGGACTACCTGATTCGCGAGCTGGCCAGGCAAGTGGGCTGCACCACCGTCACGACGTTCGACAAGGCGCTGCTCAGAGAGGCCGGCTTCAAGGCTCCGTAGGCGTCCGGCTTGGCGTTTTCCCCGCGCATCCGGCAAGATGGACGAACATGTGGCTCCTCTTCGCCGCCGTGGGCCTCGCAGTGGGCGTCTTCGTCGGCATCACCGCCGGCCGCTCCGCGCTGGCCCAGCGCCTCGCGCGCATCCGCGGGGGCGCGGCCGGACGCGCCGCGGATCTCCTGCGGATCGCCAAGAGCGACGCGGAGCTCCAGCTCAAGGACGCCGAGGTCGCGGCCAAGGAAGAGGTGCACCGCGCGCGCGTCGAGGCCGAGGCGATGCTCGCGGCCGAGCTGCGCAAGCTCGACGGCCGGCGCGATCAGCTCGCGGCAGCGGAGCGCAAGGTCGAGGAGACCGCGCGCGTCGTCGGCGAGCGCGCCGAGGGCCTGACCAAGCGCGAGGGCGACGTGAAGTCCCGGGACGGCGACGCCCGCGCCCAGGAGCGCGAGGCGGCCAGGCTCGGCGGTGAGTCCCGTGGCGTGCTCGAGCGTGCCGCGGGCGAGAAGGCCGAGGACGTCAGGCGCCGCATGGTCGAGCAGCTCCTCGAGGAGGTGCGCGCCCACGCGGCCTCCATCGTCCGCGCCGTGGACGTCAACGCCCAGGGGCCGGAGGTCGTGCGCGACTCCAAGCGCCTCATGGACCTCGCGATGCAGCGCTACGACGGCCACTTCCTGACCGAGCGCCTCGTGTCCACGATGCCGCTGCCGCCGCCGATCCTCGAGCGGATGGCGGGCACGGATGGCGAGCGCTTCCTCGCGCTCGAGGCCGCGACCGGCATCAAGCTCCTCGTCTCCGAGCACCGCGACAGCGTCCGCCTCGACGGCCAGGACGGCATCGGCCGCGAGATCGTCCGCCGCATGATCCGCCGCTGGGAGAAGGAGCCGCGCCTGCTCGAGAAGGACACGACGCAGCTCGCGCAGCAGACGCGCGAGAAGCTCGATCGCGAGATCGTCGAGTACGGCCGCCGCGCCTTCACCGAGCTCCGCATCCCCAAGCCCCACCCCGAGATCGTCGAGCTCGTGGGCAAGCTCAACTGGCGCACGAGCTACACGCAGAACCAGTGGAAGCACGCGTGCGAGGCGGCGATCCTGTGCGGCATCATCGCCGAGGAGATGGGCCTCGACGCCAAGCTCGCCAAGCGCGCGGCGATCATGCACGACATCGGCAAGTCGCTGACGCACGCCATCGACGGCTCGCACGCGGTCATCGGCGCGGACATCGCGCGCCGCCTGGGCGAGGACGAGCGCGTCGCCAACGCCATCGGCGCGCACCACCTCGACGAGCCCTTCCAGAGCGCCTACGCGGAGATCGTGGCCGCGTGTGACGCCCTCTCGGGTGCGCGTCCCGGGGCCCGCCGCGAGAGCGCGATGGTCGAGTCCTACGGCAAGCGCCTCATGGAGCTCGAGCGCATCGCGGGCTCGCTGCGCGGCGTGGACGCGGTGCACCCGGTGCAGGGCGGCCGCGAGGTCCGGGTCTACGTGCAGGAGGGGCGCGTGGACGACGCGCGCTGCGTCGAGATGTGCGGCGAGCTGGCCAAGCGCATCTCCGACGAGATGGTGTTCCCGGGGCAGATCAAGGTGACGGTCATCAGGGAGTTCCGGGCCGTCGAAGTCGCGTCGTGACCCCGCAGACCGTCACGCTCGTCCTCGGCATCGCGCTCATTCCGTTCGGCGGCCTCCGCATCTGGCTGTCCACCCGCCCCAACACCAAGCAGCGCCGGCACCACCTCATCGCCGGCATCGCCTTCGTCGTCTCCGGCGCGTTCCTGATCGCCACCTCGAGAGGCCTGATCAGGTTCTGATTCGAGGCACAGCCCTAGAACAATCAGCTACTTGGATCGCCGCGCAGCGAACCCTCACGTAGGGGTCAGATTTGGGCTTGACGCAGGGCAGCGTTGGGAGCACCAATAGGGCATCCACACTCTGACGTTCGCGTGAGGGTGGGAGACGGACCATGAGCGAAGCCAAGCTGGGGTTGGACGAACCGCACGCGCTGGAGGCCGCAGGGCCGCTCGGCTCGGCGCCGGTATCGCTGCGCAGGCCCGGCCGCCTGATGCGGGTCGGGGAGCTGGCCAAGGCGACCGGCAAGACCGTGCGGACCATGCACCTGTACGAAGAGCTCGGCCTTCTCAAGCCCGTGGAGCGCAGCGTCGGCGGCTTCCGCCTGTACGCACCCGAGGCCAAGGAGCGCATCTCCTGGATCAGCAAGCTGCAGTCGATGGGCTTTGCGCTGGGCGAGATCCAGGACTTTCTCCGCAACTGGGAGGCCAGCGCGAGCGCGCCGGCCGCGATGGAGCGGGTCCGGGCGGTGTTCACGCAGAAGCTCGAGGAGACGCGGGCGACGCTCGGGCGGCTCCAGGAGCTCGAGCGCGACCTGTCGCAGAGCCTGAGCTACCTCGAGACCTGCCGCACCTGCGCGCCGGGCCACACGCACCACGACTGCCAGTGCTGCTCGGTGCACCCCGAGGACACGAAGGCACCGCCGCTCGTGGCGGGCATTCACGGATGAGATGACGATGATCAAGCTGCCGATCTTCATGGACAACCACTCGACCACGCCGGTGGACCCGCGCGTGCTCGAGACCATGCTGCCGTACTTCACGACGAACTTCGGGAACGCCGCCTCTCGCAACCACGCCTTCGGCTGGGTGGCGGAGAAGGCGACCGACCTCGCGCGCGACCAGGTCGCCGCCGCCATCGGCGGCAGCGGCAAGGAGCTGGTCTGGACGTCCGGTGCGACCGAGGCGATCAACCTCGCCATCAAGGGCGTCGCGGACTTCTACGGCACGCCGTCGGGCGGCGACCGCGGCAACCACATCATCACGGTCAAGACCGAGCACAAGGCGACGCTCGACTCGTGCAAGCGGCTCGAGAAGCACGGCTACGAGGTCACGTACCTCGGCGTGCGGCCCGACGGGCTCATCGACCTCGACCTGCTCGCGCGGACCATCACCGACAAGACCATCCTGGTCTCCATCATGCTGGCCAACAACGAGATCGGCGTGGTGCAGCCGGTCGCGCAGATCGGCGAGCTGGTCAAGGCCAAGGGCGCGTTCTTCCACATCGACGCGGTGCAGGGCGTCGGCAAGATCCCGTTCCACGTCGATGCGGCGCACGCGGATCTCGTGTCGCTCTCGGCGCACAAGATGTACGGGCCGAAGGGCGTCGGCGCCCTGTGGGTGCGGCGCAAGCCGCGCACGCGCCTGACGGCGCAGATCGACGGCGGCGGTCACGAGCGCGGCATGCGCTCGGGCACGCTCAACGTGCCGGGCATCGTCGGCTTCGGCCGCGCGGCCGAGCTGGCCGTGAGCGAGATGCCCGAGGAGTCGAAGCGCCTCTTGGCCCTGCGCGAGCGCCTGCGCCGCAAGCTCCAGGAGAGCGTGACGGACACGTTCGTCAACGGCTCGATGGAGCACCGCCTGCCGGGCAACCTCAACATCTCGATGGGCTACGTCGAGGGTGAGGCCATGCTGATGGCGCTCAAGGACGTGGCGGTGTCGTCCGGATCGGCGTGCACCTCCGCGTCGCTCGAGCCGTCGTACGTGCTGCGGGCGCTCGGGGTCGACGAGGAGCTCGCGCACTCGTCGCTGCGCTTCGGCATCGGCCGGTTCAACACCGAAGAAGAGATCGACTACGTGGCCGCTCTGGTGATCGAGAAGGTCGGCAAGCTGCGCGACATGAGCCCCCTGTGGGAGATGAAGCAGGCAGGCGTCGACCTCAAGAGCATCGAGTGGACGGCTCACCACTGATACCGGATCGAGGGAGAACATGGCGTATTCAGAGAAGGTCATCGACCACTACGAGAACCCCCGGAACGTCGGCTCGCTCGACGCCGCGGACGAGGACGTCGGCACGGGCCTGGTGGGCGCGCCCGCCTGCGGTGACGTGATGAAGCTCCAGATCCGCGTCAGCGACGACGGCGTCATCGAGGACGCCAAGTTCAAGACGTTCGGCTGCGGCTCGGCGATCGCGTCGTCCTCGCTCATCACCGAGTGGGTGCGCGGCATGACCATCGAGCAGGCGCTCGGCATCAAGAACCAGACCATCGTCGAGGAGCTGAACCTCCCGCCGGTGAAGATCCACTGCTCGGTGCTCGCGGAGGACGCGATCAAGGCGGCGATCGAGGACTACAAGCGCAAGCAGGCGAGCAAGCCGGCAGCCAAGCGCGCAGCGGCGAAGTAGCCGCGAGGAGCAGGGCAGTCATGGCCATCGAGATCACGGACAAGGCCGCGGACGCCATCAGGAAGCAGGCAGCGAAGCGCACCCCGACCCCGGTCGGTCTGCGCGTGGGCATACGCGGCGGCGGGTGCACCGGCTTCGCGTATCTTTTCGAGTGGGCCGACACCGAGCCGCGCCCCGAGGACCTGGTCTTCGAGAAGGACGGCGTCAAGGTGTTCGTCGATCCGAAGAGCCACAAGTTCCTCGACGGCACGAAGCTCGACTACTTCACGGGCCTGATGGGCCACGGCTTCAAGTTCGAGAACCCGCAGGTCAAGGGACAGTGCGGCTGCGGCGAGTCCGTCCAGTTCTAGCGCGCCACGCGCCCGGCCAGTGATGCGTCGAGACTCGAAGTTGAACGCGCTCAGTGTGGTCTGCTGGGAGTGCAACCGCTCAGTGGAGGCCGACCTGCCCACGTGTCCGCCCTGCGGCGCGGTGCAGCCGCTGCCTGCCGGGGTGAGCTACTTCGCGGTCCTCGGCGTGCCGGAGCAGTTCGACGTCGATCTCGTGGCGCTCGAGAAGTCGTTCAAGGATCTCTCGAGGCGCTTCCACCCGGATCGCTTCGCCACGGCGGACGCACGGGCGCGGAAGATCTCTCTCTCTCGCTCGACGGCCATCAACGACGGCTTCCGCACGCTCAAGGATCCCATGCGGAGAGCCGCATATTTGCTCAAGCGCCTCGGCGTCGACGTCGGGCGCGAGGACGCGGGCGGGCCCAAGCTCCCGCCATCGTTCCTGATGCGCGCGATGGAGGAGCGCGAGGCGCTCGCCGAGGCGCGCGCCGCCGGCGACGCCGCCAAGGTGCGCGCGCTGGCCGCGGCCACGGAGGCCGCCAAGCGCTCGGCCCTCGACGAGATGGCCCGGGCGTTCTCGGCCGGTGACCCGAAGGTCGCCGCCGAGGCGTTTCTGCGCGTTCGCTATCACGATCGCTTGCTCGAGGAGGTCTCCGTGTGGGAGGACGACCTCCAGGCGAGCCACGGCTGATGATGTCCCGAACCCTCGACCCTCGACGTTCCACCACGGCCGCGGACCCGCAGGGCGAGCCATGACCGCGCTCCTGCAGATCGCCGAGCCGGGCCAGCGTGCCAAGGAGAAGTGCGCCGGGCGCGCGATCGGCATCGACCTCGGCACGACGAACAGCCTCGTGGCGACGGTGCGCGACGCGACGCCGGTGTGCCTGCCCGACGACGAGGGCAGGGCGCTCCTGCCGTCGGTGGTGCACTACGAGGCCGGCGGCGACACGGTGGTCGGCCAGGACGCGCAGGCGCTGGCGGCGGCGCACCCGCGCGACACGATCGTGTCGGTCAAGCGCTTCATCGGCCGCGGACCGAAGGACCTCGACGCGCTGCGCTCCCGGTCTCCGTACAGCTTCGCCGACGACGCGAGCGGCCGCATGGTGCGCTTCCAGGTCGCGGGCGATCGCGTGGTCACACCCATCGAGGTGTCGGCCGAGATCCTGTTCCGCCTGCGCATGCGGGCCGAGGAGCAGCTCGGCGGACCGATCGACGGCGCGGTCATCACGGTGCCGGCGTACTTCGACGACGCGCAACGGCAGGCGACCAAGGACGCCGCGCGTCTCGCGGGCCTCGAGGTGCTGCGCCTGCTCAACGAGCCGACGGCGGCGGCGCTCGCGTACGGCCTCGATCGCAAGAAGCAGGGCACGTTCGCCGTGTACGATCTAGGCGGGGGCACGTTCGACATCTCGATCCTCAAGCTCGAGGACGGGGTCTTCGAGGTGAAGTCCACGGCGGGCGACACCGCGCTCGGCGGCGACGACTTCGACCGGGCGATCGTCGACCGGCTGGTGGGCGCCGACGCGCACCTCGAGCCGACGGCGCTGCGCACGTTGCTCTCGGCCGTCCGCGCGGCGCGTGAGCAGCTCAGCACGGCATCCGAGGTCACGCTCGAGGGCCGGCCGTTCTCTCGCGCAGATCTCGAGGCAGCGATCGCGCCGGTCATCCAGCGGACTGCGGGGGCGTGTCGCCGCGCGCTCAAGGACGCGGGGCTCGCGCCCGACGAGCTCGACGGGGTGGTGCTCGTGGGCGGCGCGACGCGCACCCCGGCGGTGCGGCGCTTCGTCGCGGACCTCTTCCGCTCCGAGCCCCTTTGCGATCTCGACCCCGATCAGGTCGTGGCGCTCGGCGCCGCGGTGCAGGCGGACGTGCTCGCCGGCTCGGGCGCGAACGCCGACGTGCTCCTGCTCGACGTCATCCCGCTCTCGCTCGGCCTCGAGATGATGGGCGGCGTGGTGGAGAAGCTCATCCACCGCAACACGACGATCCCGGCCGGTGCGAAGCAGACGTTCACGACGTTCGCCGACAAGCAGACGGGGTTCGACCTGCACGTGGTCCAGGGCGAGCGCGAGCTGGCGTCGCAGTGCCGGTCGCTCGCGCGCTTCCAGCTCAAGGGGATCCCGCCGCTGCCGGCGGGCATGGCGCGCGCCGAGATCCTGTTCGTGGTGGACGCCGACGGCATCCTGCACGTGACGGCGCGAGAGGAGACGACCGGGACGGAGGCGCACGTGGACGTCAAGCCGTCGTATGGCCTGACCGACGACGAGGTCGAGCAGATGCTCCTCGATTCGTACGCGCACGCCGACGAGGACGTGAGGCTGCGCCTCCTGACCGAGCAGCGCGTGGAGGCCGAGCGCATCGTGTCGGCCACGCGCGTGGCGCTCGCGGAGACGCCGGAGCTCCTCGAGGGCGACGACCTGCCGCGCATCGAGGCGGCGATGGCCGCGCTGGAGAAGCTCGCGGCCGGGACGGATCACAACGCCATCAAGGCGGGCATCGAGGCGCTCGACGCGACCTCCAAGGAGTTCGCGTCGCGCCGCATGAACCGCGCGATCGACCGCGCCATGGTCGGCAAGCGCGTGGGCGACGTGGCCTCGCAGGTGGGCGAGGGCAGGACAGGCGATCATGGCTAAGGTGCGTTTCCTCCCCGAGGGTCTCGAGGCCGAGGTCCCGGGGGGATCGACGCTGCTCGACGCGGCCGACGCGTGCGGCGCGTTCGTCGGCAGCGCGTGCGGTCGCAAGTGCGCGTGCTCGACGTGTCACCTGTACGTGCGCGAGGGCGCGCAGGCGCTGTCGGAGAAGGACGACCGCGAGGAGGATCGCCTCGACATGGCGTTCGATCCGCGGCCGGCCTCGCGCCTCGGCTGCCAGGCGATCATCGAGGACGGCGAGGCGGTCCTGGTCGTGGAGATCACGCGCGAGAGCCGCCAGGCCTTCCTCGACGAGCACCCCGCCGAGCGCAAGAAGCTCGGGCAGCAGACCGCGCCCTAGTCCGCCCTCTCATGATTCGTCACATCTGCCTAGGCAGATGGAATGTCCTTCTGGGAGTCCAGCACCCCAGAACTTCTGGCCCCTTACACCACGCCCGGCCTCACCCCCGCAGAGCGTTCGGGTCGCGCAACCGCCCCTCTCCCGTCG
>CAZQJC010000175.1:0-3604 GCA_964593795.1 uncultured Myxococcales bacterium
CCCCGCGCCGCCCTCGCCGCCAGCTCCGCCGACGCCGCTGCCCCCGCTGCCCCCGCTGCCCCCGCTGCCCCCGCTGCCCCCACCGTTGCCGGCCGCTCCGCCGTCGCGCGGCCGACGCGATCCGCCGTCACCACGCGGCCCGCCATTGCCGCGGCCGCCGAAGTCGATGGTGGGCCCCTGGGGCTTGGGCGGCAGTGACCGCAGGTAGACGATGAGGCCCGCCTTCTCCTCGTCGGTCATCGTCCACTGGTGGATCATGTGCCAGCGCGCGAAGTCCATGAGGCGCTGCGGCACGCCCGCGGGCTTGACACCCTGCGAGAAGATCATCACGAGGTCCGCGTCGGAGTAGCCGGCCGTCTGCATGGGCGTGTGCTCGACGTCGAGGCGGTGCCCGGGATCGTCGCTGTGGCAGTTCGTGCAGGCGAGCGTGGGGTTCGGCATCCCGCGCATGCCCCGCATGGGCACCACGCCATTGGCGTAGCGCGCGGCGCCGCTGTCGTACTGGTCGGGCGTGGCCGCCGCGATGGTGAGCTGCGCGCTGCCGCGCAGGCTCCCCGCGCGCGCCGTCAGCGTCACCGTGCCCGCCTTGCGCGTCGTGACGAGCACGTCGCCCATCGCACCCGGCGCGAGCTCCACCATCGACGGGTCGGACGCCTCCCACGTCACGCCCTGCACGCCGCCCACGGTGGCCGGCACCTGGAACGTGTGCAGCCCGTCGTACGCCGAGTACATCGTCGGGAACTGGATCGACAGCGTGCCCGACGCGGGCTCTCCGTCCGACGCCGGCGCATTGCAGCCGGCGACGAAGCAGAGTCCAAGGGACCTGATCAGTGCAATCAGCAGCCTTCGAGAACGCATTGCGACGCTCCTTCTCCGAGCCCGATGTCGCTCATTGCAATGCGCGCTCCGCCGCGCCCGCCTGGGATTCCGGGGGCCTCGGGGCATCGACGAGGGAGCCGCCGCCTCGACCGTTGCCGGAATGCTCCCCCGGCCGGGCGGGCAGCGCGTCGATCCACGCGGAGACCGCGGCGATGCCCGCGTCGTCCACCAGCTCGGACGCGAGCGGCGGCATCTGCCGGACGCGATCTCGCAGGCGCATGCGCGAGACGATCGCGCTCGCCGCCGCGCGGCCCGGCTCGATGCGCAGGCCGACGTCGTCCTGCCGATAGACCTCGAGCGCGACGCCGACGTTGCTCCGGTAGAGGCGCGTGTCCTCGACTCGCGTCTCCCCCGGCTCGACGCGCAGGACGAGGTGCGTCCCGCCGCGCCACGCGAACGCGCCCTCGGCGTGGCAGTGCCCGCAGTTCGCGTGCAGGTAGCCGAGCGCGGCCGCCGCAGCCCCGTCGCCGGGCGCGCCCGCGCGCTGCACCGCCGAGTAGCCGAGGATCCAGCCCGGCTCACCCTGGTGACACTTCAGGCACTCCTTCTGCGAGGGGACGTCGTGCCCGGTGCCGCGCACGTCGGTCGCGCCATTGCGCGCGAGGAGCGCGTCTCTGTCGTCGGCGAGCCAGACGTAGGCCGCGAACTCCGCCGTGCCGTCGGCCTGGATCTCGATGACGCGCGTCTCGCAGACGACCCCGTCGCGCGCGAACTCCTTGACGAAGCGCGTCCCGGCGGGGAACCGCCAGTGCGCCGGGTCGGCCTTGTCGACGCGACCACCCGGAGGCAGCGCGAGGAAGCGGCGCTTGTCCGCGCCGTCCGACCACAGCGCATACGCCGGCGTGTACGCCTCCGCGCCCTCCACGGGCACCCTGCCCGGAAGGTCCCGGTAGAGCCCGCGATCGGACAGGCGGTGGGACGGATCGAGGCCCGCCGGCAGCGCGGCGTCGGGCGGCGCCTCGACCGGGCCGTCCCATGCCGGGTGGGCGCGCCCGCCCCCGCAACCGGCGAGCACGACGAGCGAGGTGGCGAGCATCGTAGAAGGACACACGCGGAAGACGTCGGGGCACACGCCCGCTGCAGGTCGCAAGATGCGGACCCCCGCGCGATCCCCGTCGCAGGCCGCAAGAACGCGGCCTTCTCGGGGGTGACCTGGGGACGCACCCCACAGTCGTTGCTTTTCTTGCGCCCGTCGTCATCAGCCGCGCCGCGGGCGGGGAGTGTCTTGCATGGACAGCCGCATCGACCCCTCCGATCCCCGCACCGACGCCCTCGAGCCGCCCCGTCGCGCCCCCCTGCCCCGCCAGGTGCGCCTGGCCGTGGTCGATGGCCCCGACGTCGGCGCCACGCTCGACCTCGGCCCCGAGCCCGCCGTCGTGGGCCACGCGCCCGACTGCGCCCTCGTCCTGCACGACGCGGGCGTGTCGCGCCGGCACCTCCGCGTCCAGCTCCAGCCAGGCGGCGTGCTGCTGCGCGATCTCTCCTCGCGCAACGGCTCCTTCTTCCAGGGCGGGCGCTTCTCCGAGCTGCTCGTGGGCGCGGGTGCGGTCATCCAGCTCGGCTCGAGCGCGATCCGCGTCGCCACGGCGAGCGCGTACGGAGGCCTGCCGCCGAGCCGCGCCGAGCGCTTCGGCGGGCTCGTGGGCCGCTCGCTCGGGATGCGCGAGGTCTTCGCGCTGCTCGATCGCGTGGCCGCCACCCGGACCCCCGTCCTGATCTGCGGCGAGACCGGCACGGGCAAGGACCTCTGCGCCGAAGCGCTGCACCGCGCGGGCCCGCGCGCCCACCGGCCCTACGTCGAGTGCGACGTGTCGGCGCTGTCGCCGACGCTCATCGAGAGCGACCTATTCGGCCACGTGCGCGGCGCGTTCACGGGCGCCGACCGCGACCGGACGGGCGCCTTCGTCGACGCCGACGGCGGCACGCTCTTCGTCAACGAGGTGGGCGAGCTGCCCGCGGACTGCCAGCCGCGCCTCCTGCGCGCGATCGATCAGGGGCAGATCAAGCCGGTGGGCGCGGGCCGCTACCAGCGCGTGGACCTGCGCGTCATCGCCGCCACGCACCGCGACCTGTCCGCGGACGTCAAGCGCGGGCGCTTCCGCGCCGACCTCTACTACCGGCTCAACGTCGTGCGCATCGAGCTGCCGCCCCTGCGCGCGCGGCCCGAGGACATCCCGCTCATCGTGCGGGAGCTCCTGCCCGAGCCGTTCGTGGTGCCGGCGGAGACGATGGCGCTCCTCGTCGAGCGGCAATGGCCGGGCAACGTGCGCGAGCTGCGCAACGCGCTCGAGCGCGCCGCCTCGCTCTGCGGCCCGAGCCGCGTCCTCGCGCCCGAGCTCTTCCTGCCCGACGACGGCATGCTGCCGCTCGCGGCCTCGACCCGCGACGTCATCGGCGACCCCGCCGAGGGCTTCCGCCGGGCCAAGCGCCGCATCGTCTCCGAGTGGGAGCGCCTCTTCGTCGCCACGCTGCTCCGGCGCGCCAACGGCAACGTCACGCGCGCCGCGCGCGAGGGCAAGGTCGACCGCGTCTACATCTACCGGCTGATGCGCAAGCACGGCATGGCGCAGGGAGCGTAGCCGGCGGCTCTCATGATTCTACACATTCGCCGATCCGAATTTGAATCCGCTGCGATGACGGGCAGCCTCGGAAACGACGAAATAGAACAGTAGAACAACAGGCAACACGGAGCACGGAACGGCAGAGCAGACGTCGGTGGCCGTAC